>NZ_JAFLHE010000005.1:0-240813 GCF_017307035.1 Halobacillus sp. GSS1 | reverse complement strand
CACAATCCAGGTAACGAACCCTGGAAAGTCTCGAAACTGAGTCTTCCACAATCCTGCCATATACTTGAACAATAGCTAAAAAACGTTCGTTAAAGTAATACTTTTCACTAAATAATTTGTATGATTGTACGATATAAAAGATGGGGAATACGAAGTATACACATAGGAAAAACGAAAGCATACATAGGACTCCGTACTGATTTTTCGTGCTTTAAATAGAACGGTTGTTCAATCTGTGCTATACTCATATCAACAAGAAAGAAGGTGAGATCATGATCGGTGAGCGCATTCAAAAAATTCGTAAAGACCGACATATGTCGCTATCTGAATTGGCCGAAAGGGCAGGAGTCGCAAAATCTTACTTGAGTTCGATTGAGCGTAATATCCAGACCAATCCATCCATTCAGTTCTTGACTAAAATCTCTCAGGAACTAGACGTTTCGATCAACTTTTTACTCCACGGAGAAAACGAACCTCATGATGAAACGCTGGATAAGGATTGGATGAATTTAGTTCAGGAAGCGATGAATTCAGGGATCTCTAAAGAACAATTCCGTGAATATCTGGAGTTTAATAAATGGAGAATCCACCAGAATAAATAAAAGCCTGGCTCTTTTTTTAGAGGCCAGGCTTTTTTCTTTTTCCAGAGGGAAACGCGGCTTGCGGCTGAATGTTTTGTAAGAGCGCCATCAGCTAAAGAAGGAGCGTGAGAACATCACGCACTTCTCTTTATTTATTCAATTGTGGAAACTTTTCTTTTAAGTAATTCATACTGATCTCCAGACTTTCTAAAGGTGTGCGCCGGCTTTCATCCTGCTCGACAATCCAGTACTTCACTCCGGCTTTCTCTCCAAGAACAAATACGGTATCTAAATCAACTCCACCAGTCCCGAGCTCGGCGAAATATTGTTCTTCATCAAGGGTCATGTCCTTCAAATGAATCAATGGTGTACGTCCCTGGTAGCGGTCGATCCATGCAGAGGGTTGATCGCCTGCTTTTTGAAGCCAGTAGATATCAAACTCCGCCTGAACCTGTTTCTCATCTGTTTCCTCTAGAATCGCATCCAGAGGTTTTCTCCCATCAGGCAGCGGCTCTAATTCAAAATCATGATTATGATAACACAACGTAAGGCCATGTTCTCGGCATTCATCACCGATTGCTTTCAAATCCTCAATTAAATTCACATAATCGGCTTCGCTTCGATCCTCGATGTACGGACAGACCACATATTCGCTGCCAATTGTTTTTTGATCTTCAATGACCTGCGGAAGATTGTTCTTCAGTTGTTCCAAAGGGACATGACTGGAAGCGGCTTTCAAACCAAGTTCATCCAATAATCTTTTGACTTCTGGAGCTGTTAAGTCGCCAAATCCGGCGAACTCTACAGCATCAAAGCCAAGGTCTGCCACTTTCTTCAACGTTCCCGCAAAGTCTGCTGCTGTTTCATTTCGCAGGGTATAAAGCTGCACTGCGATAGGTATAGGTGTATTCATATCGATCCCATTCCTTTCCTTTTCATTTTCTACTACACTTATCAAAATTAGATTTCCATTGTCGAATTCCCTTCCGAAATCGAAAAATAACCTGAAGAAAGTAGAAAAATGAAAGTCAAAAGTGGCGGATCAATCCCATTATTTCGACTTTGAAAGATCTTGGATACCGCTTAAGATAACGCTATAACTAAACATATAAAGGTGGAATACGAATGGATTGGAAAGAAATGATGCTGCAATTGAATGAAATTTACACCCTCTGCTGGATTTGTAAAAAAGAGCTTCGTGACTATGAAGTGTGCAAGGTTACAGATGGAAGCAATCTTGATATTGACTTGTGTTTTGAGTGTTATGGGATGCAAGGGGCAGATGCAGGTTTGTCCGAGAAAGACACATTCCAAGTGTTCTAGAATAGGATATCAGAAGAAAAGGTGAGGTGAATAAGAATGCCCGTATCTGTCGTCTTCAATCAAATTGCTGTCAACTCCATTACGGAAAATGGAATGATATCCACAGGGCAGAATAATCAGCCGGATTGGTCCTGGCAAGGAAAGAATAACAATGCTGCAGGAATTCCCGTCGGCTTTTTCATCGCGACCAACAATGTGAATACCATTATTGATAATGATGTCACTGATACACCGATTGTTAACCCGACGATTAATAACCCTCAACCAAACGTCCAGGTATAGGGGGAGTTCCAATCGATATCAAATTTGACTCCATCAATGTCAATCACATGACAAGTAACTCAGGCATATTTGTAGGGCCGAACACGCAGACCTATTGGGAAACGCAGGAAAAGCAGAATGCAGCTCTTGGTACGGTTGTAGGGGATGGAAATATCATTTCTCATAATGTCAATGTCATTCATGATAACGATGAAGTGGATATGCCGATTACAAAAGTCACATGTCCATCAAAAAAGGAGAATGGAGCGGATCATTCTACTGGATGATCCTCCATTTTCTTTTCCATGAGTTTTTGTACCCAGTCGGGAATTTCCTGGCCATTTTCCTGGGACATTAGGTCAAGGATGGCAGAGTCACTTAAAATAGAACGTAACCCTTCTAGGGTATTCCCATCACCAAAAACGTTCCCGAACCCCTGGTTATGCTTCTGGTGGCTCTCAAATCCTGTGGGGATATTGTTGCCCATGTTCAAACATGAGGCATTTTCAATCGTTCCAATCCTTATGTTTCCTATGAAAAAGTAAGGAGACAGACCGGCCATATTAGGAATCCTCCTTTGATTTGAAGCTGAACTTCAATCCGTTATCCGTTCGACTCAATTCAGGACGGGAAGATGGTTTAGGTTTGACGTTCACACCGAAGTTGTTGCCCATATTAAGGGCTCCGCTTAATTCATCGATATCTAAATGATCCAACTGGAACGTCAGCTGTTCAAGGTTGGGGTCATGGATATCAACCTGGTCAAAATGAATATGGTATTCCACATGCTTCCCCTGCATTCCCTGGATCACTTGTTTTAGTGCATGGATCTCTTTTACAAGATCATCGATATCCGCTTGCTTGTGACGACGTTTTTTAAAGAACATACCGTCTACACTCTTTTAGAAGGCCGTTTGATGACTAAATGTTTGCTGTGCTGGAGGGTGTTTTTATCACCAATGATTTTCCCGTTTCCTTCCCAACTCTGCTGCACCGCCTTAAATCCGGACTGGAGGTTTGTTCCTGAAAAGATCCCCGATGTGGCACTGATTTGGTCAACGGACAAATTCTTAAATTGAATGTGACTCATATCATCACCTCCTATGACTAATGTATGAAAGGAAAAGATAAGCATGAAAGACATTATGAATTGGTTCAATCCTTTAGGAAAGAGCAGCTCTTTTCTTCCTGACGATTTAATGGATATGGGGAAAATGAATGACTTCGTACAACAGTCGATTCAGGATGCTCTGATGCAAAAAGATCACCAGAAACCGAAACATTCTAATGGGGATTATAAAGTGATGGAGCTGATGAAAGAAGTTGTTGTTATCATCCCCGTTCCTTTGGATGTGGATGTAGAAGGGATCCGTTTGAGTGTAGGAAGCGGGAAGCTGTTTGTAAGCGGAATATGGGTGGAAAGGATGGAGATTGCGCTGCCTGCTCAGACGAGCAGAAGAAATGGGTATGCCCAATACCAGGATGGGGCGATTGAAGTTCGTTTACAAAAAAAGAGCTCCGATGAAAAAGAGATCTTCCTGCATTATTAAAGGTCTTCGAGTTCAATCGGGATTTCCCTGTTTTTCTGGCGTTTTAAAATAGTGACGATCAACAAGCCATCTTTGTAGGCAGTCGCGATATCTTCCGCAGTAAAATGGAAGGGGACAGGAATCACCCGTTTAAAGTTTCCCTTCATGCGTTCGTTATGGATTAAATCTTCTTGTGCTACGGGGTAATCGGGAGTAATCTCCCCCCTGACAATAATGGACGTGCCCTCCTGGGTCAGATAGACCGGGTCATTCTTTGTTAAACCTGGCAGTTCAATCACAAGGACAGCCTGATCTTCTGTTTCAAAAAAGTCGTAAGAAGGACCGCGCTTTGGAATCACATGATGCATGTCGTTCCAGAAATCCTCCCCTAGCACCTTTTCCACATTTTCTGAGAAGGCGTCCCAATTTATCGGACCGTTCTTTTTCATCATTTCTTTCACCTCACTCTTACAAAGTATGTGGAAGGGCGTGTATTCATGACATGCCACCTGAAAGACGGATAGAAACGAATAAATGTAAACGCTGTCTATTTGGAGAATTATTTGAAAAATGGTGTTGTATTTGTATGACCCCCATGTTATGATTTACTCAACTTCATTAATCAATGAATTTTGTGCAAACGTATTCACATCATAATCAATAGCACTTTTATGACTCATTGTGGACAAGCTGATGAGTTTTTTAACTACCATTTGCGCAAACGTATGCGCTTAGGGTTTCATAAGTTGAAAAACTCTTTTCTTAGGTGTGGTATGTAAGCGGATTCAAAGATTGATAAAAAAATAGGGGTGGATGAGATGAAAAGAAACAAATTTTATTCTGGTATTGCCACAGCATTGTTGGCGTCCACGGTAGCTCTTTCTGGTTGTTCATTTGGATCCGACGACAGCGGCAGTTCAGATGACAGTGCTTCAGGCGATGCCGTTACCGTCGATGTCTTTCAGTTTAAAGTAGAGTTCAAGGACCAGTTTGAAGAGCTTGTTTCCATGTACGAAGAGGAAAACCCGAACGTAAACATCAATGTAAAAACCGTTGGTGGAGGTAACGACTACGGGGCTTCCTTGAAAACATCGTTCTCTTCTGGAGA
Organism: Halobacillus sp. GSS1; assembly: GCF_017307035.1. Classification (NCBI taxonomy): domain Bacteria; kingdom Bacillati; phylum Bacillota; class Bacilli; order Caryophanales; family Bacillaceae; genus Halobacillus; species Halobacillus sp. GSS1. Next base: position 236,011 of record NZ_JAFLHE010000005.1, on the reverse strand, counting down.
AGAGCCTGATATCTTCAACGTCGGTGGACCGACAGACGTCGATGAGTATGAAAAATACTTAGCTGACCTTTCTGATACAGATGCAGCAAACGCAGCTCTTGAAGGTACACTTTCCGGCGTATCTCGTAATGATCAAGTGTTAGGTCTTCCTTTCAACCAGGAAGGATATGGTCTTCTTTATAACAAAAAAGTTTTTGAAGAAGCAGGAATCAATGCTGAAGAAATTACGACATTTGAAGCTTTAGAAGAAGCTGTCCAAACGTTGGAAGATCAAAAAGGCGAACTTGGAATTGAAGCACCATTTGCGTTCCCGGCTAAAGAGAAGTGGGTCATCGGTAACCACTTGGCCAATGCGTATATCGCAGATGAATTCAACAATGACATCATGGAAGCTTATGAAGCGGACACGATTGAATTCCAGATGGGTGACCAGATGAAGCGTTTCGTCGACCTTCAAAATGAGTACTCTGTGCAGCCGACACTAAGCCTTGACTATTCTCAACAGGTAGAGGAAAACTTCTCTCTTGGAAAAGTTGCCATGATCCAGCAAGGAAACTGGGTGTATAATACGGTTGAATCCATGGATCCTGAATTTGCTGAAAGCAACGTCGGCCTTCTTCCAATTCCTGTAGAAGGTTACGAAGGAAGCATCCCTGTTGGTGTACCAAACTACTGGGTTGTGAACAAAGAGTCTGAAGAAGAAGTTGTACAAGCTAGTAAAGATTTCCTGGATTGGATGTACACGTCTGATCAAGGTAAGAAATTCGTAACCGAAGAATTTAAGTTCATCCCTGCATACGAAGGATATGAAGATCAGGAAATCGCGGATCCGATTTCTCAGGAAATCTATGAGTATGCAAACGAAGGCAACACACTTGGATGGGTCTTCCTTGGAGCGCCGACTGGCTGGACTGAGGACGCATTCGGAGTCGCTGTACAAGAATACCTTGCTGGAGACATCAGCTGGGAAGAAGTCGAACAAAGAGCAACGAAAGCTTGGGAAGATGCTCGTCAATAATTAGTGGAATTGGAACCAGTAAGGGCTTTCAGCCCTTACTGGTACTATAAAAGATCCCCTCTATTAGGATATTTAAATAGGTAAGTATGTTAATAGATGGGATGTTTTATCCAATCGTATGAAATCGATATCATAATGTGCGGTTCAGACCGCTTAAAGCATTGGAGGAGTAATACATGCAGAATCGAAGTTTATCTTTCTGGCTGTTCCTGACGCCGGTGATTATGGGTCTTGGAATAGTCGTTGTCATTCCTTTCTTATATGGTCTCTTCTATTCCTTCACGGATTGGAACGGGATTACAGCTAATGCATTCATAGGTTTTGAGAATTACATTAACCTTTTCCAGGAAAGTGAATTCATGGATTCGATCTGGTTTACGGTTAAATTCGCTGTTGTAACCGTCATCCTTTTGAACATCATGGGGCTTGGACTGGCTCTTCTAGTTACACGGAACATCAAGTCAGGCAACCTTCTGCGTACCGTATTCTTTATGCCGAACTTGATCGGTGGTCTGATTTTAGGATTCATCTGGCAGTTTATCTTCATTAGTGTGTTTGGAGATATCGCTGGTCTTACTGGAATTGAAGGCTTAAACGGCTGGCTGTCTACGACGAACACCGGTTTCTGGGGCCTTGTTATCCTGACCGCATGGCAGATGGCCGGGTATATCATGATTATTTACATTGCTTATCTTGAAAACATTCCAAAAGAATTGATTGAAGCAGCGAAAATTGACGGAGCAAGCAGCTTCCAACGCTTCAAAAACATTACGTTCCCGCTCGTTGCACCGGCATTCACGGTCAGTATGTTCTTGACGCTTTCCATGGCCTTCAAGATCTATGACCAGAACTTGTCCCTGACAAACGGCGGACCGTTCAATTCGACACAAATGGTAGCGATGGAAATTGTACGTACCGCGTTCTCTGATAATCAAATGGCTTACGCTCAGGCTAAAGCCGTTATCTTCTTCTTGATCGTTGCTGTCATCGCATTGACGCAAGTGTATTACAACAAGAAACGGGAGGTTGAGATGTAATGAAAAAGAATAAAGAAAAACGGAATTTAATTTCCATTGAAATTCTCGGCCTTCTGCTTGGTCTGATCTGGATTGCGCCTTTCTATTTGATGATCGTCAATGCGTTCAAAACCAAGCGTGACATCTTTTCCGGCGTTCTCGGTTTTCCAGAAGAAGCTGTATTCTCGAACTTTGTCGAAGCATTTATTGATTTGGCCTTCCTGAAGTCGCTGTTCAACTCGGTTTTGATTACAGGCTTGAGTATCGCCATTATCATCCTGTTCTCTTCCATGGCAGGATACGCTTTAGCAAGGAACAAAAGTAAACTCAGCGGCATCATCTTCTTCATTTTCGTTGCAGCGATGTTGATCCCGTTCCAGTCGGTCATGATTCCACTCGTCTCTATTTTCGGGCAGGCGGACATGCTGAACGCTGGTGGATTGATCTTCATGTACCTTGGTTTCGGCTGTAGTTTGTCGATCTTCCTTTATCACGGAGCGATGACAGGGATTTCGAAGTCCATGGATGAAGCGGCCATCATTGATGGCGCGAACCGTTTCCAAACGTTCTGGTACATCATTTTCCCATTGTTGAAGCCGATTTCTGTAACCGTAGCCATTCTGAACGTCATTTGGATTTGGAACGATTACCTCCTTCCTTCTCTTGTGTTGAGTGAATCCAATGCGACGATTCCATTGAAGATGTTCTACTTCTTCGGCCAATATACCAAACAATGGCACCTGGCACTTGCTGGTCTGACCATCGCGATTCTGCCAGTCATTATCGGCTACTTCTTCGCTCAAAAACAAATCATCAACGGTGTATCTGAAGGGGCCGTGAAATAAGGGGTTGCATCAGTACATTTGAAGAAGACATGTTTTTATAGAAGAAAATGAAGAATGAATAGAGAATAAAAGATAAATAGAAGAAAGGAGTCGATGCGCGTGTCTGTCACGATTAAAGATGTGGCGAGAGTTGCGAATGTCGCTCCTTCTACGGTATCCAGGGTCATTTCCGATAGTCCGCGGATCAGCGAACGGACAAAACGGAAAGTGAGAAAAGTGATGGAGGAACTTGGTTATCACATCAATTACAATGGCCGCGTCCTCGTCAGCCAATCGACGCAGACGATCGGCATTGTTACGAAAGTTTCTACCGTCCACTCATTCGATAATCCCTTTTTCTCAGAATTGTTGAGGGGAATCAGCGATGCATGTCATGAAGAGGATTACAGCATTTATTTGACGACAGGCAATACAGAAGAAGCGATCTTCAAAGAAGTCGTCAAAATGGTACAGGGGAAGCGGGTCGATGGTGTGATCGTCTTGTACTCCAAGGAAGACGATCGTGTCGTCCCGTACCTAAGGGAATGCAACTTTCCTTTCGTGATGATCGGAAAACCTGTCAATCGGGCAGGTGAAACGATGTTCGTAGATAATGACAATATCCTCGCAAGTAAAGAAGCGACGGATTACTTGATTCAACTTGGCCATGAGAGGATCGGCTTTATCGGAGGGGACTATCATTTCGAAGTAGCCAGGGACCGTTTAGAAGGATTTCGACAAGCTTTGGCGAATGGTCAAATAGAGGAAGACAAGAACCTACAAAAAAATATCCAATCCGGACTGGCAGATGCCGATCAAGTGGTGGAGGAGCTTCTGCAGGTAAAGGACCCGCCCACGGGCCTTGTCATCACTGATGATTATAATGCATTGACCGTGATGAGAGCGTTGACTTCCAAAGGTTTGAAACTGCCGGAGGATATGAGTATCGTCGGGTTCAACAACACCATGATTGCCCGTTTATCAAACCCTGCACTCACAACTGTAGATACCCAATCGTTTCAATTGGGGCATGAATCAGCCAGGAGCTTGATCGATTTATTGAACCGGCCGGACATGATCAAAAAAAGTGTGATCATCCCGACGGTCATCGTTGAAAGGGATTCCTGTCACCCAAAGAACACAATCAAACAAACGGATTAATTTTTTTCCACAGAAAGAGAGCGCTTATTTTTATAGAAAAGGGGAATGAACATGAACGTACTAGTATGGAATGAAAACCGCCATGAAAAAGAGAACCAGGTTGTTGCTGATATTTATCCAGAGGGGATTCATAGTGCGATCGCGGATTTCCTCGGTGAAGACCATGAAAATGTGAAAACAGCGACATTGGACGAGGAAGAGCATGGCTTGACCGATGAAGTCCTAGCAGAAACGGACGTACTCGTCTGGTGGGGACACAAAGCTCATGATGAAGTACAGGATGAAATTGCTGAAAAGGTCAAGCAGCGCGTCCTTGAAGGCATGGGACTGGTCGTTCTTCACTCTGCCCACTTTTCGAAGCCGTTCAAAAAATTGATGGGCACGTCCTGTGACTTGAAATGGCGTGAAGCAGATGAGAAAGAACGCATCTGGGTCGTCGATCCAAGTCACCCGATCACGGAAGGCATCGGCGAATTCATTGAAATCGAAAAAGAAGAGATGTACGGCGAACACTTTGATATCCCAACACCTGAAGAATTGATTTTTGTCAGCTGGTTTGAAGGTGGAGAAGTGTTCCGCAGCGGCGCCACTTTCCGTCGTGGCAGAGGAAAAGTCTTTTACTTCCGCCCGGGACATGAAACGTATCCGACCTACTACAACAAAGAAGTACAAACCGTCATCCGTAATGGTGTGAAATGGGTGAACAACACAGAAACGCCGACACCTGTTTACGGAAATGCTCAACCTTTAGAAGAAATTTCAACTAAATCATAAAGGAGCTTTCACTATGACACAATTGAAAATCGCGATAATTGGATGCGGAAGTATTGCTCAAAATCGACACTTGCCGGAATACGAAGCTAACAAAAATGTAGAAGTTAAAGCAGTTTGTGACATTGTTGAAGAACGTGCGAGAGAAGTGGCACAGGTACAAGGCGCGACTCTTTACACAGACTATGAAGAACTATTGAAGAACGAAGAAGTGGACGCGGTGAGCGTCTGCCTGCCGAACTATCTGCATGCACCCGTTTCGATTGCTGCGCTGAATGCCGGTGCACATGTTCTTTGTGAAAAGCCGATGGCGACTACAAAAGAAGAAGCAGAGGAAATGATTCAGGCAGCTGAAAAGAACGGCAAGAAATTGATGATCGCTCACAACCAGCGCTTCGTACCGTCCCATGTGAAGGCGAAAGAACTGATCGAGTCAGGCGCCATTGGTAAGGTGTACAGCTTCCGTACCGCTTTCGGCCACGGTGGACCGGAAGGATGGAGTGCAGAAGGAGAAGACAGCTGGTTCTTCAAGAAAGATCAGGCGTTCATCGGTGCCATGGGTGATTTAGGAGTACATAAAGCAGACTTGCTCCGCTACATCCTTGGGGAAGAATTTGTCGATGTCGCAGGTTTTGTCGAGAACAATGCGAAGAAAGACATCACGGTCGATGATAATGCGGTTTGCATTCTACGTTCTCAATCCGGAGTTGTTGGCACAATGGCAGCAAGCTGGGCCTATAATCCGAACGAAGACAACTCTACCGTGATCTACGGGGAAAAAGGAACGCTTCGTCTAGAAGACGATCCTGAATACTCCTTGATTGCTCAATACACAAATGGAGATATCGTCAATTATCAACTTGGAAAAATCCAATCCAACGAAGAAGGCGGACAAAGCAATTCCCACGTCATCGACCACTTCGTTGACAGCATTGTGAATGATACCGAGCCTCTGATCACTGGAGAAGAAGGTATGAAATCATTGGAAGTCATCCTCGGTGCCCTCCGCTCAGGCGAAACGAGACAAATCAGCAGCCTGGAGAAAGTCACGAAATGACACGATTGAAAATGGGAATCATCGGAGTAGGGGGAATTGCCCAGGGACGGCATATTCCCTCTTTCCTTGATTTAAAAGACAAAGTGGAGCTCACGGCTGTTCAGGATGTGAATGAAGAACGAGCGGAAGAAGTAGCCGAAGCCCATCAGATTCCCTATGTTTTTAAAGATTACAAAGACATGTTTGCAAAAGTCGATGCGGTCACAATTTGTACACCGAATAAGTTTCATGCGGAAATTTCCGTTGCCGCCCTTGAAGCCGGCGTGCATGTGTTATGTGAAAAACCGATGGCGATTACGACAGAAGAATGCGAAGCGATGATGGAAGCGGCAGAAAAAAATGAGCGTCTTTTATCCATCGCTTATCATTACCGCTACACACCGGAAGCGCAGCTGGCTAAAAAAGCAATCCTTAATCATGAAATTGGCGATCCTCTCGTAACAAGGGTCCAAGCGATGCGACGCCGAAAAGTCCCAGGCTGGGGCGTATTCACGAATAAAGATCTGCAGGGCGGCGGCAGTTTGATTGATTTCGGATGTCACTTGCTTGATCTTGCGCTTTGGCTTCTGGATGATCCAAAACCTGTAGAGGTGATGGGACGAACCTACGATCGATTGAGCAAAACGCCAGGACAGGTAAACGACTGGGGAGCGTTCGATCATGAAACGTTCAACGTCGACGACCATGTGACAAGTTACATTACGTTTGAAAACGGAGAGTCCTTGCAGTTTGAATGCTCCTGGGCAGCGAATATCAAGGAAGACCACACATCGCTTTCGATTTCTGGAGTCGACGGTGGTCTAAGCGTCTATCCTTTTGAGCTTTATCAAGCCAAATACGGAGCGCTGCTCGATAGTACAGCGAAAATCCGTGAAGGCGAGCCGACCCCTGGTCTCGCTCAGGCAGAGAACTTCATCGACAGCTGTTTAGGAAATGACGAATTAGTCGTGAAGCCGGAACAGGCGTTGAAAGTGACGAAGCTGATGGAAGCGATCTATCAAAGCAGTGAAACAGGCACGAGTGTGAAACTATAATCTTAGCAGGAGGAGATTGTTCATGAAATTAGGCGTTTTTACTGTATTATTTTCCGATAAATCCTTTGAAGAAATGCTGGACCATGCCAAAGAAGCAGGCTTGAAAGCGGTCGAAATCGGGACAGGCGGCTACCCTGGCAACGCTCACTGTAACGTTGATGAACTTTTGGAAAGTGAAGAAAAAAGAAACGAGTACTTAAAGAAAGTCCATGATCGCGGGCTTACCATCAGTGCATTCAGCTGTCACGGCAACCCGGTCTCACCGGATAAAGCTTTTGCAGAAGAGTCTCATGAAGCGTTTGTAAAATCGGTAAGACTGGCAAACTTGATGGATGTACCTGTCGTGAATACCTTCTCAGGTACACCAGGCGGACACGAAAACGATACGGCTCCGAACTGGCCGGTTACTCCATGGCCACCGGAGTATTCAGATGTGTTAGAATGGCAATGGAACGAAAAACTGATCCCTTACTGGAAAGAACAAGGGAAGTTTGCGGAAGAACATAATGTCAAAGTCGGTCTTGAACTGCACGCAGGGTTTCTTGTCCACACGCCTTACACAATGTTGAAGCTACGTGAAGCGACGAGCGACGCCATCGGGGCGAACCTTGATCCAAGCCACTTATGGTGGCAGGGCATCGATCCTGTTGCAGCTATCAAGATTTTGGGTAAAGAAAATGCGATCCACCATTTCCATGCGAAAGACACGTACATCGATCAGGATAACGTTAACATGTACGGTCTGACAGACATGCAGAATTACGGAAACGTACAGACGCGTGCATGGAGTTTCCGCTCCGTCGGATACGGTCACGGAATTGAAGAATGGTCCAACATCATCAGTGCACTCCGTACGTACGGCTATGATCATGTCGTCAGTATCGAGCACGAAGATCCGATCATGTCGATCAACGAAGGATTCAATCAAGCCGTGAAAAACTTGAAATCTGTGCTGATTGAAGAACCGGCAACGGAGATGTGGTGGGCGTAACTAGGAAATGACAAAACCCCTCAGACTATTGAGGGGTTTTTTATTGAGGAAGGGGAAGATTATGAAACAGTCATCAGGAATCAGGGGCGGATTATACGCCGTCAGCGAGTGGATCAGTAAATTCGCACTAACCAACCTTCAGTGGGCGTTGTTCAATCTGCCCGTCGCACTATTATTGTTGAGCTTATTGAACGTGGGGGGTGTACAGGAATTGTGGTATTTGCTGCCACCGCTTGTCCTCTTGCTGCCTTTCATCTTTTTCCCTGCCACGACTGCCATGTTTGCAAAAGCGCGCGACTGGGTGAGGAAGGATCATAAAGAAACGGCTGATCGCTCTTACTTCAGCTATTACAAAGAGAATTACAAAAACAGCATGAAGGCTGGAATCGTTCTTACCATTCTGTGGAGTGTGCTCGCCGCCGATCTTTATTATTTTTCAACGTCGAGCTCGCTGCTCATGAATCTGTTTCTCATCTTGGGAATTTTATTGTTCGTGTACACCATTAACACGTTCAGCACACTTGTTCATTTTGATTTGAAAGTAGGAGCGGCGCTGAAAAAAGCGTTTATGCTTACATTTGTCAGCCCGGTCCTCTTTTTGACAGTCGCCATCAGCTCAGGATTCATCCTGGCCGTCAGTCTGTACATTTTCCCGCTGATCATCCCGATCTTCACCGGATCCATCATCGCCTTTCTCGCCTTCTCTGCCTATTACAGGCTCTATCTGAAATTGAATAACATGGAAAATACTGTATGACCTGGTCCATTTGGATGAGGTCATCTTTTTTGTATTGCGGACATTTAAGAAAGCGGTTACAATTTAAGTAGTTATTAGTGATGAGTAGGGTGGAGATAGTATGACCCAAACGGTGAAAATAGGAAAGCTTGCGATGCTGCTTGCTTCGCTGGATGAGAGCGAGATGGAGCTTTTTACAGACGCGTTTGAACAGGTGGAGTACTGCCAGGGGAAAGCGGGTTCGATGGAAGTTCAAAAAGTAATTGCAGCCGTCGAAACAGCGGCTAAACGGAATGGCATCATTGCAGAAAACGTCTACAGGGAGACGCATGCCCTTTATCATGCGATCTTAGAATCCTTGCAAGGCGTGACGCGGGGGCAGATCGGTGTCGGGAATATGATGCGGACCGTTGGACTGCGTTTTGCCGTCGTGCGTGGAAAGGCTTATGACCGATCAGAAGAAGGCGAGTGGATCGCCGTCGCTTTTTACGGAACGATCGGGGCGCCGGTAAAAGGTTTGGAACATGAGACATTTGGACTCGGTATCAATCATATATAAAGAATAGGTGGCCTATAGTCATGAGCGATGAGGGGGCGACAATGGTATTTCCTATGCCATTGTCGCCCCTTTTTGTAGAAAATCCACCAGAATCTTTTCGCGTGAAAGGGGGATTGTGGATGATCGAACTAAATGGAAGAGATTTATCCATCGAGCAGATGAAAGAGATCTGTTTTGAAGACGCCAAAATCAGATTGTCAAAAACGAGTCTAATTGACGTCAGAGCAAGCAGGGAAACCGTAGAAGAAATCGTGACCAGAGGGCATTCGGTTTACGGCATCAACACAGGGTTCGGAAAATTGAGTGATGTCCGAATTGCTGCTGAAGACGTCGACAGCCTGCAGCAACACCTGATCCGTTCACATGCGTGTGGGGTGGGAGCACCTTTTTCTGAAAAAGTGAGCCGCGCTATGATGGTGCTCCGGTTGAACGCTCTTATGAAAGGTTATTCGGGCGTCCGGGAAGTGCTTGTACAGAGACTGTGCGATCTCGTTAATCTTAACGTCCACCCGGTCATTCCCTCACAAGGCTCGCTCGGGGCTTCCGGCGACTTGGCTCCACTCGCCCATTTGGCGCTCGTACTCATGGGGGAAGGAGAAGTTTTTTATGAGGGAGAGCGGCATGCGACGAAGGATATATTGCAGAGGCTTTCGTTGAAGCCGCTATTGTTGAAAGCGAAAGAAGGGCTTGCGCTCATTAACGGAACCCAGGCGATGACAGCAGTCGGAGTCATCAGTTACCTCGAAGCGGAGCGGCTGGCCTTACAGTGTGACTGGGTAGCAAGTCTTTCACTGCAAGCGCTCGAAGGCATTCGGGACGCCTTTCATCCGAGCATTCATGAAGCGCGCGGTTACCCGGAACAAATGGCTGTCGCCGAGCGGATGCGCCATTTGATCAACGGCAGTCATCTTGTCACTTTTCAAGGAGAGAAAAGGGTGCAGGACGCTTATTCTTTACGGTGCATTCCCCAAGTGCACGGCGCCACGTGGCAGACGCTGCATTACGTACGGGAGAAATTGACGATTGAGATGAATGCTGCGACAGACAATCCACTGCTTTTGGAGGGTGGTAAAGTGGTCGTATCCGGCGGCAATTTCCATGGCCAGCCGATTGCTTTTGCGATGGACTTTTTAAAAATAGCAATGAGTGAACTGGCCAATATTTCTGAGCGCCGAATCGAACGTCTCGTCAATCCCCAGTTAAACGACTTTCCACCGTTTCTCAGCGCGAATCCGGGATTGGAGTCAGGGTTGATGATCGTACAGTATGTGGCCGCATCGTTAGTTTCTGAAAATAAAACGCTCGCCCATCCGGCAAGTGTCGACTCGATTCCATCGTCTGCGAATCAGGAAGATCATGTGAGCATGGGTACAACGGCAGCCCGGCACGCGGCCATGGTCATCGATAACGCGACAAAAGTGGTAGCGATCGAGTTGATCTGCAGTCTGCAGGCACTGGAGCTGAGGGGAATTGAGCGCGCATCGGTACTGGCCCAGGACCTTTGGAAATCGGCAAGGACTGTCGTACCGAAAGTCACGCAGGACCGCGTGTTTTCCAAAGATATCGAAAACGTGGAGCAATGGTTGAAGGAAAGTGCTTTTGACTGGAAAAAGTGGAGATCCGTTCATGAAGGAGGAGAAACGTATGTCGACTACACGTAAAGTGAAAGCCAAAACAGGAACTCAGTTGGAATGTAAAGGGTGGGAACAGGAAGCTGTCTTAAGGATGCTTTGCAACAACCTTGACCCAGAGGTTGCAGAAATCCCGGAGGAACTTGTTGTCTACGGGGGTATCGGTAAAGCGGCAAGGAACTGGGAAGCTTTTGACGCAATTGTTGCAACGCTGAAGCGTCTGGAAAAGGATGAAACGATGCTTGTCCAGTCCGGGAAACCTGTGGGTGTTTTTAAAACGCATGAAAACGCGCCGAGAGTGTTGCTCTCAAATTCCGTGCTGGTCCCGAAGTGGGCGAATTGGCAGCATTTCCATGAGCTCGATCAAAAGGGTCTGATGATGTATGGCCAAATGACGGCAGGCAGTTGGATTTACATTGGGTCCCAAGGCATTTTACAAGGAACGTATGAAACGTTCGCATCTCTTGCTGAAAAACATTTCGGAGAGTCGTTGAAAGGAACGATCACATTGACAGCAGGCCTTGGCGGTATGGGAGGGGCTCAACCGCTTGCGGTCACGATGAATGGCGGAGTCGTCATCGCTGTCGAAGTGGATCCTGACCGGATTTCCAAGCGTCTGGAATCCGGCTACTGCGATGTGAGTACAGCGTCTATGGAGGAGGCAGTTATGTGGGCGAAGGAAGCGAGGGAGAATGGGGAGGCTCTTTCGATCGCTCTATTAGGAAACGCGGCAGAAATGCATGAACAGCTTTTGAAAAGTGGGCTGGAGATTGATATTGTCACAGATCAAACATCTGCCCATGACCCCCTGAATGGCTATGTACCTGTCGGATATTCACTGGAAGAAGCAGCTGTTTTGAGGAAAAAGGATCCAAACGAATATGTGCGTCTCTCATCGAAATCCATGGCCAGACATGTAGAGATCATGCTTCAGTTTCAAAGAAAAGGCAGCATCGTTTTTGACTATGGAAACAACATCCGTCAGGTCGCACTGGAAGAAGGTGTAGACGATGCGTTCGATTTTCCAGGCTTCGTTCCCGCCTACATCCGGCCGTTGTTCTGCGAAGGGAAAGGGCCGTTCCGATGGGCCGCTTTGTCTGGGGATCCCAAAGATATCTACCGCACCGACCAGCTTATCAAAGAACTTTTTCCTGAAAACGAAAAGCTGTTGAGATGGATCGACATGGCACAGGAAAAAGTCCAGTTTCAAGGACTTCCTTCAAGGATTTGCTGGCTCGGGTACGGGGAGCGTAAGAAGATGGGGATGGCGATCAATGAGCTTGTGAAAAAAGGGGAATTGAGCGCCCCGGTGGTCATCGGCAGGGATCACCTCGATTGTGGATCCGTCGCTTCACCAAACAGAGAAACGGAATCAATGCTGGATGGCAGTGATGCGGTTGGGGACTGGGCGGTGCTGAACGCACTCATTAATACAGCAGCCGGCGGTTCATGGATTTCGTTCCATCATGGTGGCGGTGTCGGTATGGGGTACTCGCTACATGCGGGGATGGTCGTTGTGGCTGATGGCACCGACCTTGCAAAAGAAAGACTGGAACGTGTCCTCACGACCGATCCAGGCATGGGCATACTCCGTCACGCGGACGCGGGTTATGAGAAGGCGGTTGAAGAAGCGGATAAACATGAGATTGATATCCCGATGAAAAGGAGGGGACAGTGATGTATGACACGTTGATTGAAAATATTGGACAGCTGATCCTGCCTGCGGAAGGTCCATTAAAAGGGGATGCGATGAAACAGTTGGAAGTGAAGGAAAACATGACGATCGCTTTTCATGAGGGCAAGGTTGCCTGGATCGGGACAAATGAAGAAGCGCAGAAACTGAAGGCCAGCGAGCGAGTCGATGCTATGGAAAAAACTGTAACACCTGGTCTCGTCGATCCGCACACACACCTCGTTTTCGGAGGTTCACGGGAAAATGAGCTGGCGTTGAAGCAGGCCGGTGTCCCTTATTTGGAGATTCTGAAGCAGGGAGGAGGGATTTTATCAACGGTGGAAGCGACTAGGGCAGAGAGTGAGGATGACCTTTATGAAAAAGCAAAGCAGACGCTGGAACAGATAGCAGCCCATGGTGTGACCACGCTTGAAGCAAAGAGCGGTTATGGACTTGATCGGGAAGCAGAGTTAAAGCAGCTTCGTGTCGTGAAACGATTGAATGAAGAAAGCATTCTCGATTTAGTCTCGACCTTCTTAGGTCCTCATGCGATTCCGCCGGAATATAAGGGAAAGGAGGAAGCGTTCCTTGATGAAATGATCCGCCTGCTTCCTGAAATCAGTGCGGAAGGATTGGCAGAGTTTACGGATATTTTCTGTGAAACAGGGGTCTTTACGATTGAACAGTCCCGTCGTTTTATGAAAGCCTCACAGGAACTTGGATTCCAAACGAAGATTCATGCCGATGAAATCGATCCGCTCGGAGGAACAGAGCTCGCCGTTTCTATGGGAGCCGCATCGGCGGATCATCTTGTTGCCGCTTCTGAGGAAGGGGTCGACAGCCTTGCTGAGGGAAATACGGTGGCTGTGCTGCTTCCTGGAACGACCTTTTACTTAGGAAAAGATCATTATGCAAAGGCTAGAAAAATGATCGACCGTGGAGCGGCCGTCGCGTTGGCTACTGATTTCAACCCAGGAAGTTGTGTCACCTACAACCTGCAGATGATCATGTCGCTCGCAGCACTGAAAATGAAAATGACCCCGGAAGAGATATGGAATAGTGTGACAGTAAATGCCGCGCATGCGATCGGAAGAGGGGATGTGGCCGGGTGTTTGAGTGTTGGGAGAACAGCGGATGTTGTCCTGTGGGACGTTCCGAATTATAAGTACATCCCGTATCACTATGCGGCGAACCATGCGAAGGCAGTATGGAAGAGCGGAAGAAAGGTGTGGGAAAGGAGGGGCGCACGTGTCTTTTCAGTACCTCAACCCGGGCAGGGATGCTAGATTCAAAGACCGTCATACGACGAAAGTTGATGAAACGGTTTCGTATTACGAGCCTGGGAAAGCCGGGGATATAGGGCTCATCGGCCTCCCTTTATCTAAAACTTCTATATCATTGTCAGGCGCATCAGAAGCACCTGGGTCGATTAGAAAGGCGCTGGGGGCTTACAGTACGTATTCAGGGGAGAAAGATAAGAGTTTTGAGGATGTGCAGGTGTTGGACTTTGGGGACGTCCCGGTACATCCAACGGATAATGAAGAAACTCGGAAGCGACTGAAAACAAGTGTGAAAGAAATGATCGACACTGAAGCCTGTCCCAAGTATGTCATGCTTGGTGGGGATCATGGCGTGAGTTTCCCTAGCATCTCTGCCTTTCAAGAGAAATACGGGAGAGTTGGGGTCATCCAATGGGATGCTCACCATGATCTGCGAAACGTGGATGATGGCGGTCGAACCAACGGCACTCCTTTTCGAAGTTTAATTGAAGAAGGAGTCCTCCGTGGTGAAGATCTCGTCCAAATCGGCATCCGTGACTTCTCCAACGCCAAAGCCTACGCCGATTACGCCCGACACCACAACATCCATACCTACACCATGGCTGATGTTGAGGAGAAAGGTATCCATAATCTAACAGACCAGGTCATACAGATATTGGAAACCAAGTGTGACTGCATCTATTTGTCTGTCGATATGGATGCGGTGGATCAGGCGTATGCACCTGGTTGTCCAGCGATAGGACCAGGAGGATTGACGGCGAGAGAACTGCTAAACAGTGTATCTATTGCTTCCTCTCACCCTCTAGTCAAAGGGATGGATATCGTAGAAGTCGATCCAAGCAAAGATTTCAGGGATATGACGAGCAGGCTTGCGGCTCATGTTATGATGCGGTACATGTATGTATGATATGGAAATAACTGTTATACCTGGTCATCCATGAAATGGGTGACCAGGTCTAACAGTATTTGTAAGAAACCATATACAAGTGTTCTTCCTTATGGTATTTTTAGTTTAATCTTGTGATGTGTTTTAGCTTTTGAGATGGGAGAATGAGAGATTAGCCATGAGAGAAGTTATTTTATTATTGGCTGATGTAGTCAATGTCTGGCATGACGTAATTTTGAAGTTCACGCAAATGATGGGGTGGAACCTTACAGATAAGGACCTCCACTTTTGGGTCATTGGTGTACTGGGACTCATCGGGCTTATTTTCGTGGATATAATTTTCCATGCCATAGCGAAATGGAGCATAACCGCCATTTCATTTTTATTTACGTTTGCGATGGTGCTTGTGTTTGTTTTTGCGGTTGAAATCCAGCAGAAAATAACCGGAAGTGGAAACATGGAGTTTGCGGATGCCTTGGTCAGTGTCCTTGGTTTCTTCCTGTTTTGCGGCATTTATTTTGTTTTCATTGGAATCATCCGAGCTATAAAAAAATATACAGCTATTAAAAAGGAAGACCAGGATGCGGCTTAAGTAGGCGGCTGGTCTTTGAAATGAAAAGCCCCCTTCTCAAGAAGAGAAGGGGGCTTCGTTTTATTCAGAACCGAAATTAACAATCATGTCATGTGTTTTTTGAATTTCTTCATCAGACATGTCGATTAAATACATGCCATTTGCCCGGAAGTTGTCGCCCTCCATTTGATACGTGGTCGAATTTTTACGGGCACTGCTGTAATTGGTGACGAGTCTGCGCATATCCGCAAACTGCATGTTTGTGCTTACATTGTCACCGAGTACATCCATGACGTCACCCACTTTGTTCACAGCGTCGAGACGCGCTCCTTTATCAATGATTCCCTGGATGACCTGACGTTGTCGTTCGTTACGGCCTAAGTCTCCGTTCGGGTCATTCTTACGCATGCGTACATAAGCGAGTGCTTCACGACCGTCCAGTTTAATTTCGCCTTCTTTAAAATTGAAATTACCTGAGGTAAACGCGCGGTCGTTATTTACTGTGATGCCATTCACAGCATCGACAACTTGAGATAATCCTTCCATATTGACCCTGATGTAATAATCCAGTTCAATATCAAGGAAGTTCTCGACTGTATTCACAGCCATGTCACTGCCACCGTAGGCGTAGGCATGGTTGATTCGTGTCATACGTCCGTCTCCGGCGATTTCTGCATACGTATCCCTCGGAATACTGACCATCTGCATTTGGTCATTGTTCGGATCAAGCGTCATGACAATCATCGTATCAGAACGGCCGACATCGTTCTCCCGTTCATCCACACCGAGAAGGAGAATGTTCAACGGTTCCTTGTTATCTACTTTTTCTTTAGTTTGGTCTGTATCGATAGACGTTACATCCTCGTGTAAATCTTGGTTCACTGTCGTACGAACTTCATTATAGATGGTATATAAATAAACGCCTCCGATTAAAAATATGAGTGCAACTACAAATAGGAGGACTTTCCAACGTCTGCGTTTACGCCTTTTCTTTTTCTTCAGTTCCCTGCGTTCCATTCACCCACCTCTTTCTATAAACTACTATCCTATTATACGATTTTTGTAGATATATGTAAAAACACACTGATAAATAAAGAAAGAGGGGGAGATTTTGGTAAATTTTAACGTACCAGGTCATCCAGAATATGGATGACCTGGTACGTTATTTTCTGGAAGGTGTGGTACGAGGAAGGGGTTCGGCATATAGTGGCATAAGCTATTCTTTTGGAGGAATGTAAATTGAGAAAGTGGTTGGGGCTGTTGCTCGTTTTGGGTCTTTTAGTTGGATGTGCACAGAATGCGACAGAGAGGTCAATCCAACAGTTTACATCTTCTATGGAGAATGAACTGCATTTTGTTTATTTTTATGATGAAGAACCACCAGACAAAAAAATCCGCTCGCAATTGAACGGAATGAAGGTGTATTTAGCCCGGAAAAACGTCATCGCCACAATCAGCTATCAAAAGATCGTGGCCGAAAAAAATTATCAGGAACTTCTCGATGTGAAAGATAGTCAGATTCTCGTTTTTGATTACAAAGGGATTCGGTATAACGCAAGGAACATTCATGTGTTGGAAGGAATGGTCCTGCAGATGCAAGTGAATCCATAAAAAAAGCCTGCCGACAGCTTCACACTGCCGGAAGGCTCTTTTTCTTACCTCGAGAAAAACTCTTCTAATATCAATACACACGCCCCGATCGCTGATGCGTGCTCTTCCAATTTGGATAAGACGATTGGCGTTTCCTTCGCTCTACTCGTCAGTCCCCGGGAGTGGATCGTTTCTTTGATTCCATCCATCAGAAAGTCCCCGGCCTTTGAAACCCCTCCACCGATAATGATCCGCTTCGGGTTCAATGTATGAATCAAGTTGGTCAAGCCGATGCCGAGGAACCTTCCTGTCTGATTCAGCAGTCCAATGCTGAACTCGTCACCCTCACAGGCCGCTTCATAGACAAGCTTTCCATCCACCTTCTCAAAATCGTGATCCACAAGGTCACGAATCATCGATGGTTTCCCTGTTTTCAATTCTTTGCGGGCTCTCTCCGCAATGGCCGGCCCGGCAGCAAGCGTCTGCAGACAGCCGTAATTGCCGCAGGTACATTTCGGTCCGGAAAGATCGATCGTGATGTGACCGATCTCTCCGGCGATATTGTTTTCCCCATGAAAAAGCTGTCCTTTGATCATCATCCCAGCGCCGATCCCGTTCCCGACATTGACACCGACCATGTTATCCGCATCGTTCCCACTGCCGAACCAGTATTCCCCAAGCGTCATTGTTTTCGCATCGTTTTCCACTTTGACAATCATATCAAACTCATGTTCAAGCTCTGCTTTAATGGGGATATCGTAAAGCTGGAAGGATGGAGCGAAACGAGAGACTCCTTCAACCGGATCCACAATTCCGTGCATCCCGATGCCGATCCCGAGGAACTTCTTAGGGTCACACTTACCGGATGTGAAAAATTCGCGTATACCGCTCTTCATCGTATCTAGAATATCTTCTTTTGACGGATAAGGAGGAATGTCTTTTTTCGCAACATCCTTCAGTTCTCCGTATAAGTTCGTCACGACAAAGTTCATATGAAAGGTGCCTACATCGACACCGATGATGTAAAAATGATCTGCGTTGATTTCAAGTAATGTCGGTTTCCGTCCACCTTTGGACTGGCCCTGGGTCGTTTCAATTACAAATTGTGTTTGGATAAGTTCTTTGACGATATTGCTCACTGTGGGCGGAGTCAATCTCGACTGCTTCGCGATATCCGCCCGTGAGATCGGACCATGCTCGCGAATCATATTTAAAATAATTGAGCGGTTCATCGATTTCATCAACTGAAAACTGCCTCTAGTATAGTGCGTGCTCATACGATTCCTCCAACTATGCTGTACTATTTCCATTTTACCACAAAAAGTAACTTATTAAATTTATTTTACTAAGTTACTCACGTAAATGCTGTCTCCGCTGCATCTATTATAGAACAGCCCTCTCTTTAAAAGAGTTAATTTTGAAAAAACTCTTTTCATTTATATAGTTATGTGCTACCTTATAACTAGTTAGTTAATTTATTTTATTAAGTTTTGAAAACGCTATCAATAAAAGGGGGAGGAAGACAGAATGAAAAATTGGTTGAAGAGTTTTCTTTTGGTAGGCCTTGTGGCTGGTGGACTGGCTGCTTGTTCCGGTGAAACAGGAGGAGAATCCTCAAGTGAGGGTGGAGAAGGTGGAGAACCAGCCGGCGAAATTACCGTTTGGGGCTGGAACGTAGCTGCTGAATCGATGGAACTTGCGGTTGACGGGTTTAAAGAACAATACCCGGATGTCGAAGTGAACGTGGAAGATATCGGACGTTTGGATGTTTATGAAAAGTTAACTGTAGGACTAGCTTCCGGTGGAAATGGACTGCCGGACGTCGTGATGGTCGAGTCCGATCGTCTAGCCAACTATCAGGATCAATTCCCAGATGCGATCGCTAACCTTTCCGAACTCGGTTACGATGAGCACGCAGATAAATTTGGGGAATATAAGAAGTCTGTCACACAAAATGAAGAAGGTGAATTCTTTGCCGCTCCTTGGGACGTAGGACCTGCGGGTGTCTTCTATCGTACGGACATTTTTGAAGAAGCAGGCGTCAATCCAGATGATATCAAAACTTGGGATGACTACATTGAAGCAGGTAAAACCATTCAAGAAGCAACAGGAACTAAAATGGTTCCCATCGATGTTGCAGCGGACGATGCGCTTTACCGTATGATGATGAACCAACAAGGTGCGTTTTACTTCGACGAGGAAGGGAACATTGATGTCGCTTCTGAAGAATCACAAAAAGCTTTTGATGTAATCCAGCGTTTGCATGATGAAGATCTTGTCCTGAACAACAACGGTTGGGATGGCGTCGTTTCTGCAACGGTTAACGGCGAGGTGGCCACTGTTCCATTCGGCGTATGGTATTCCGGTACAATCATGGACCAGGCTCCTGACCAAAGTGGCAACTGGGATGTCTTCTACCTGCCGGCGTTTGAGGAAGGTGGCAACCGCGCAGCCAACCTTGGTGGATCTGATCTAATGATTCCATCTTCAACAGATAACCAAAGCACAGCTTATGCATTTGTTGAGTACTTCACTACAGAAGTAGAACCGCAGATGAAGGCTCTTAAAGAGAAAGGAATCTTCCCATCCTTGGAAACAACATATGAAGAAGATTACTTCAGTCAGGAATCCGAATTCTTTAACAATCAGCCTGTTTTCCAACTGTTTGCGGATGAAGTATCTGATATTCCTGTAGCGAATTACACGGCTGATTATGCACGTGCGTTCGATACGATGTCTGATACTCAAGCATCCATCCTGCTTGATGGCACGCCAATTGAAGAAGCGCTTCAAAACGCTGCTGACAAGCTAGAAAGTGAGACAGGACGCAGTACGAACTAATTCGTCCCCCTGATCTCCCTATATGAATTAGAATGAAAAAAAGGTCGATCTCCGCTTTGAGAGATCGACCTTTTTGTTTCATATCTTTATTAAAGTATATGGCAGGATTGTGGAAGACTCAGTTTCGGGATGTTTTCGGGGTTCGTTTGCCATAATGGGAGTCAGGGGGAGTTGGGAAGCTACTCGCTTTCCTGTGGGGGAGTGCCGAGCTTCCTCGGGCTACGCCCTGCGGGATCTCGCCGATCTCCTTTCTCCCACGGGAGTCTCGCAGCTTCCCAACCCCCCCTTCCAACTAACAAAAAGTCTCGAAACTAAGCCTTCAAGAATAAGAGCGTTTATGGTAGGGGAAATGAATGTAATTTTTCTGAAAATGGAGCAGACAAACGATAAAGGCTATGTTACTATTAAGTAAATTAAATTAATTAACAAAGTCCAAAAACTCTATTTTGAAAGCGCTTTTAGAATCGACCAATATCTTTGAGGGGGTAGAACATTGTGAGTCAAACGAATGCTGAACAGATGGCAAACGACAACCACGAAACGAACAAGCAGCCATCTAAGAAACCAGGTCCGTCCAGCCAAAAACCAAAATCCCGTAAGAAATGGATTACACCGAAAACGGTGCCGTACTTATTTATTCTTCCAGCCGTTACCTTCTTCTTAATCTTTACCGTTTATCCAGTCATTTCGTCATTATTATTAAGTTTCCAGACGCGTGCAGGATCAGGGTATGAATTTGTTGGCCTGGATAATTACATTCGATTGTTCCAGGACACGTTATTCTACAAAGCGCTCGGGAATACGTTCCTCATTTTGCTCATTCAAGTACCGATCCAGTTGTTCTTAGCTGTCGTCATTGCGGTGGCTCTTAATTCTCAACTGGTCAAGATGAAGAGCTTCTTCCGGGTGGCCTTCTTCATGCCGGCCATTACGGCATTGGTCGCCTCTTCCATCATCTTCA
This sequence comes from Halobacillus sp. GSS1, assembly GCF_017307035.1. Taxonomy (NCBI): domain Bacteria; kingdom Bacillati; phylum Bacillota; class Bacilli; order Caryophanales; family Bacillaceae; genus Halobacillus; species Halobacillus sp. GSS1. The sequence continues at coordinate 215,412 of NZ_JAFLHE010000005.1, read as the reverse complement.
TGATCATTCTTGATGAAAACTACGGCCTTGCAAACTATGTGCTTTCGCTGTTCGGTATTGAGGCGATCGCCTGGTTGTCTGATCCATTCTGGGCAAAAGTCGCTTTGATGGCCGCGATCACATGGCGCTGGACCGGGTACAACATGGTCATTTTCCTTGCCGGTCTCCAAAACATTCCCGGCTCGCTTTATGAAGCGGCTGAGATGGACGGGGCAGGAAAGGTCCGTCAGTTCTTTTACATTACCGTGCCTCAGTTGAAGCCGATTTTCTTGTTCACATTCGTATTATCAACCATCGGGACGCTGCAGTTGTTCGATGAGCCATACATTCTTACGCAAGGTGGTCCGAACAATGCCACACTGACCATTACCCTTTACTTGTATCAAAATGGTTTCCGTTACTTTGACTTCGGTTACGCATCCGCGATTGCATATGTTCTTGTATTGATCATCGGGGTCCTTTCCTGGGCACAAATGAAATGGGCAGGTGAAGATAAATGAATCAACAGGTCAGTCCGCTTAAAAAAACACTTTTATACGCTTTCTTATTCATTGGAGTCATCATCTCCGTCTTCCCGTTCTATTGGATGTTTGTCGGGGCAACGAACCCGTCCGGAGAAATTTTCAAGGTTCCACCGAACTTTCTGCCAGGCGACTATGGCTGGGAGAACTTTAAGAACCTGAATGAAAACGTCGGGATTATCCGCGTCATGGGGAACTCCTTGTTCATTACACTCACATTCACTGCTATTTCCGCTATTGTTTGTACGGCGGCGGGCTATGCGTTTGCGAAGTTCAAATTCAAAGGTCGAAACGCGATTTTCTTCATGTTGCTTGTAGCGATCATGATCCCTTATCACGTAACGTTGATTCCTTTGTTTGAAATCTTCGGTACTGTCGGATGGTTGAACACGTTCCAGGCGGTCATCCTTCCACAGGTGGCTTATCCATTTGCGATATTCTTAATGAGGCAGAACATGCAGTCGATTCCGGATTCCTTACTTGAAGCTGCGCGTGTCGATGGTGCCGGAGAGTTTCATATTTTCTTCCGTATTGTACTTCCAGTGATGCGTCCGGCGCTTGCTGCTGTCGCGATTTTCTTGTTCATGTTCCAGTGGAACAACTTCATTTGGCCACTCGTCGTCCTGCAGTCACAGGAAATGTACACCTTGCCGGTCGCTCTCTCCAGTCTTGTCGGGATGTCACGAATTGACTATGGACAGGTCATGATGGGGACGACGTTGTCTACCTTGCCGATCATGATTTTCTTCCTGCTGCTGCAAAAGCAGTTCATTTCCGGAATTCTTGGCGGGTCTGTTAAAGAGTAGAAGGAGGCGCAGCCATTGATCTTTATTAATGAAGAAACACAACAATTTCATCTCACCAATGGACAAATCAGCTACATTTTCCACGTCATGAAAAACGGGCAGCTCGGTCATCTCTACTATGGAAAAGCGCTCCGCGACCGGGACTTCCACCATTTGCAAGACTATGAAAATACCAACCCTTCGACGACACATCCGTTCGAAGGGGACCCTGGTTTTTCCTTAGAAACGGTCAGGCAGGAAGCGCCGGTTTACGGAAAAGGTGACTTCCGTACGCCAGCACTCATTTTGGAAGAACAAAAGGGCGCGGCTGTCGCTGATTTTCGTTATGAAGCCCACGAGATTATAAAGGGAAAGCCAAAACTAGAAGGTCTACCGGCGACTTTTGCGGAAGATACAGAAGCAGAAACGCTGGTGGTCACACTCATAGACGACCAGGCGCAGGTGGAGTGGGAGCTCCTATACACGATCTTCCGTGATCTGCCTGTTCTCACAAAAAGTAACCGGATCACAAATAACGGGGAACGTTCTGTAACGTTGAAGCATTCGATGTCTTCCTCCATCGATCTTCCTGACGCGGATTATGAAATGATTCATCTGTCTGGCGCATGGGCCAGGGAACGTCATATCGAAACGAGAACACTCACTCCTGGCATTTCGTCCATCGGAAGCGTACGCGGGGCGAGCTCTCATCAGCACAATCCTTTTCTCGCTTTGAAAAGGGAAGAGACGACCGAAGACAGCGGGGAGGCGATCGCGATGCAGTTCGTTTACAGCGGGAATTTCCTCGCTCAGGCTGAGGTCGATCATTATGATACGACACGCTTGTCGATGGGAATCCATCCCCAGGCTTTTCAATGGAAACTGGCAAAGAAGGAAAGCTTTCAAAACCCGGAAGTGATTTTAACTTTCACGGAAAACGGCCTGAACGAAATGAGTCAGACGTTCCATGACTTGCACCGCAAGCATTTAATTGCGCCAAGGTGGAGGGAAAAAGAACGTCCGATTCTGATTAACAATTGGGAAGCGACGTACTTTGATTTCAATGAAGAAAAATTGGATCGTTTTACAGATGAAGCGCGGGATCTGGGAGTCGAATTGTTCGTCCTCGATGACGGCTGGTTTGGAAAACGCAATGATGATACTACTTCGCTTGGCGACTGGTTTGTTGACCACAAGAAACTTCCAAATGGAATTGGAACGCTGGCGAAAACGGTGAAAGATAAAGGACTTCAGTTCGGACTCTGGTTTGAACCGGAAATGATCAGTCCTGAAAGTGAACTGATTAAACAGCGTCCTGAATGGGTCGTTGGACCACCGCACAGACATCAGACGCTCGAACGGAATCAAAAGGTGCTCGATTTCGCCAACCCTCAGGTGGTCGACTACTTGTTCGAACGCATGAGCTCTCTCATAGAAGAAACCGGACTCGGCTACATCAAATGGGATATGAACCGCAACATCACAGAACCTTATTCCCAATATCTGTATGACCAGGTCAACTTTTTTCACCAGTACATCCTCGGCGTCTATGAGTTGTATGAGCGTTTGACGACGAAGTATCCGGATGTTTTGTTCGAATCCTGTGCGGGTGGAGGTGGACGGTTTGATGCCGGCCTGCTTTACTATGCTCCACAGGCATGGACGAGTGATGATACGGATGCTGTGGAACGGTTGAAGATTCAATACGGTACCTCTCTTGCGTACCCGTTATGCAGCATGGGATCACACGTCTCCGCGGTACCGAACCACCAGACTTACCGGAACACCCCTTTGAAGTTCCGTGCCGATGTCGCCTATTTTGGCACGTTCGGCTATGAATTCGATCCCAGTCAATTAACGGCGGAAGAAAAGGTCATCGTAAGAGATCAAATCAAGCAGTTTCAATCACTCCGGGGTTTGATTCATTCCGGTAAATTTTATCGCCTGACAAACCCCTTCAAACATCAGGATACCTCCTGGATGGTCGTCTCAGAGGAAAAAGATCATGCGGTCGTCGGCTGGTACCGGGCTCACTATTTCCCGAATCCGAAGAACGACCAGGTCGTAAAACTACGTGGTCTGGATCCTGAGAAACGGTATGAAATAGAGGGAGCAGAGCGGACGTTTTATGGCGACGAACTCATGTATCATGGACTGCCGCTTGGTGTGGAGTTCAATGGTGCCAATCATGAAAAATCAGAACGTAGCGGAGACCACCAGTCTCAGCTTTTTATCATTAAAGAGAAAAAATGAAGAAGGAGGGAATCGAAATGGAAGATTTACTTTCCGTTTTTTACGAGAAATTCAACGGAGAACAGGATGCGCAAATGTTCTTCGCACCAGGCCGGGTGAATTTGATCGGGGAGCATACGGACTATAACGGAGGACATGTTTTTCCATGTGCGTTAAGCGTAGGAACGTATGTGGCTGCAAGAAAGAGAAACGATCAGAAGCTCCGGTTTTACTCTATGAATTTTCCGGACAAAGGAATTGTCGAATCTCATCTAGAAGGACTGGTATATGAGGCAGAGGATGACTGGGCCAATTATCCGAAAGGCGTCCTGGATGTTTTCCGGAAAGCCGGCTATGACATCGATACAGGACTTGATCTTGCTTTTTATGGCAATATCCCGAATGGTGCCGGACTATCGTCATCTGCATCCATTGAACTTGTTACAGGGGTCGTCCTGGATGAACTGTTCGATTTATCGATGGACCGTGTAAAGATGATTCAGCTTGCTCAACAGGCGGAAAACGAATTCGTCGGTGTCAACTGTGGCATTATGGATCAGTTTGCCATCGGCTTGGGGAAAAGTGATCACGCTATGCTTTTGAACTGTGACACCTTGGACTATCAATACACACCTCTCCAGCTCAAAAACCATGCATTAATTATAGCGAATACAAATAAACGACGCGGTCTTGCTGATTCCAAGTATAACGAGCGTAGAGAGGAATGCGAACAAGCGCTGACACAGCTGAAACAAGTCGTTTCTATTCGTAGTTTGGGAGATTTGAGTGTCGAAGATTTTGAAATACACCAATCGAGCATAGAAGATGCGACCGTCCGGAAGCGCGCAAAACATGCCGTCTATGAAAACGAGCGTACGATCGAAGCGGTCCATCAGTTGAATGTCGGCGATATTGAAGGGTTTGGGAAGTTGATGAATGCCTCCCACGTATCTCTGAGAGATGATTACGAGGTGACGGGAAAAGAGCTGGATGCCCTCGTTGAAGCGGCCTGGAACGAAGGGGCTGTCGGATCGCGCATGACCGGAGCCGGATTTGGAGGGTGCACGATCAGCATCGTCAAACGAACACACGTGGATGGCTTCATCGAAGCTGTTGGACGACGCTACCAGGAACAAACAGGATTGGAAGCTGATTTTTACGTCGTAGAACTTGGAGATGGAGCGAAACGTTTGGAGGGGGAGAGAATATGACCGTACTCGTATGTGGAGGAGCAGGATACATCGGAAGTCACGCTGTCGCACAGCTTCTGGACCGGGGAGAGAGCGTCATCGTCGTCGATAATCTCCAGACAGGTCATCATCCCGCTGTACTGGATGGAGCGAAACTCTATGACGGAGATTTGCGGAATGAGAGTTTCCTGCACACCGTCTTCCAGGAAAATGAGATCGACTCTGTGCTCCATTTTGCCGCCGACTCTCTGGTCGGGGAAAGTGTAGAGAAACCTCTTCAATATTATGATAACAACGTCGGAGGAGCGATATCTCTTTTGAAAGCGATGGCTGCCCATGACGTAAAACGGATCGTGTTTTCTTCAACAGCCGCTGTTTATGGAGAGCCTGAGCAGATTCCGATTCAGGAAAGCGATCCAACACTTCCAACGAATCCCTACGGGGAGACGAAGCTCGCGATTGAAAAAATGTTGAAGTGGGCCGAAGAGGCGTACGGCATCCAGTACACCGTCCTCCGTTATTTCAATGTGGCCGGAGCGGACCTCAAAGGGCGGATAGGTGAGGATCACCGTCCGGAAACGCATCTCATCCCGATTGTTTTACAAGTGGCCCTCGGTAAAAGGGAAAAAATCATGATTTTCGGTGACGACTATCCGACCGCCGACGGGACATGTATCCGCGATTATATTCACGTCGAAGATTTGGTAGCTGCCCATCTGCAGGCCATCGATCACTTGGAAAAAGGAGGCACAAGCGCCATCTACAACCTCGGCAACGGACAGGGTTTCAGTGTGAAAGAAATCATCGAAGCGGTCCGTGAAGTGACTGGGCACCCGGTCCCGGCAGAAGTTGCACCGAAACGTCCCGGCGACCCGGCGCAGCTTGTCGCATCATCTGAAAAAGCGAGAAAAGAGCTCGGCTGGTCCCCACAATATCCAGAGGTCGAAAAAATGATTGAATCCGCATGGAAGTGGTTTCAGGAACATCCAAATGGGTACGAAGATTAAAAGGGTGGTGAGGATATGACGATTTATCAAGACATTGAACATCTCATTCATTATGGACTCCATAAACGTATGATTTCGGTATGGGATGTCGATTACGTCCGCAACCGATTATTTCATTTGTTCAAACTTGAAGGCGCTTCCGTGGAAGTGTCTCCTGAAGATGAGGACTACACCACTCCTGTCTTAATTTTACACCGTATGCTTTCCTATGCGGTTGAAGAAAAGATCATCGAAGAAGATACGATCACGGACCGGGACCTTTTTGATGCGAAAATCATGGATACCCTCGTCCCGCGCCCATCGGAGATCACCAGAGACTTTTATTACAAATTTGAAAGAGAAGGACCGCAGGCAGCGACGGATCATTTTTATCAACTATCCAAGGACTCGCATTACATTCGCACCGACCGTATTGCTAGAAACAAGCATTGGTACAGTTCGACGGAATATGGAGATTTAGAGATTACGATCAATCTATCAAAACCGGAAAAAGACCCTAAAGCCATCGCAGCGGCGAAAACCAAAAAGCAAACCACTTATCCAGAGTGTTTACTTTGTAAAGAGAATGTCGGCTACGCAGGCAGGCTCGACCATCCGGCAAGAGACAACCACCGCATCATCCCGGTCGATCTCGAAGGGGAGCACTGGTTCCTGCAGTATTCGCCGTATGTGTATTACAACGAGCATGCGATCGTTTTATCACGGGAACACCGGCCAATGGAGATCTCCAAAGAAGGCTTTGATCGCCTCCTCGATTTCACAGATCAGCTGCCTCACTATTTCGTCGGATCCAACGCTGATTTACCGATCGTCGGCGGGTCCATTTTGAGTCATGATCATTTCCAGGGTGGTCACCATGAATTTCCGATGGCAAAAGCACCAGTGGAAGAAACGTTTGAGATTCCTGGATTCAAAGATGTTGAAACAGGTATTGTCCGCTGGCCGATGTCTGTGGTTCGGCTGAGAGGCGAGGACCGTGACCGGGTATCTGAACTCGGAGACGTCATTTTACGCTCGTGGCGGAAGTATTCTGATGAAAAGGTAGAGGTTTTCTCAGAATCCGAGGGCGAATCTCATAACACAGTGACTCCGATCGCACGTTACAGAAAGGGACAGTATGAGCTTGATCTCGTCCTTAGGAATAACCGTACGAACGAAGCTCATCCGCTGGGAATTTTCCACCCTCATGAAGAAGTCCATCATATTAAAAAAGAAAACATCGGTCTGATTGAAGTGATGGGGCTTGCCGTGCTACCAGGACGATTGGTTGATGAAATGGGGCAGTTGAGCCGTTTCATAAAAGAAGGAAAATTAGATGCTGCGGTGAATGATGGATTGGTCGGAAAACATGTGCCGTGGGCGAAGCAGATCGAGTGGACCACAACATCAGAACAAGCGGTCTGGGAACAGATGCAGAAAGAAATCGGCAAACGATTTTCCACTGTTTTGGAACATGCAGGGGTGTTCAAACGTACAGAAGAAGGGAAGGAAGCATTCCAGCGTTTCATGAAACAATTAGGTTAAGGAGGCGGTGACCGATGGTCGATGTATGTACGTACCAGAAGACAAAATTCAAGAGTCTGGATGCCGTTGTATTGGAAAATGAGAGTGTAAGAGCGGTGATCCTACCGGGATACGGAGGGAAAATGGTCAGTTTTTTTGATAAAGAAGCCGATTATGAATGGCTGTATCAGACCGATCGTCCAAATCTCGAGATTCCCCCGTACGGAGCGGATTTTTCCAAATACGATTCCAGCGGTTTTGACGAAATGTTTCCTGGGATCGACAAGGGCCCTCACCCGACAGATTGGAAGGAGATTCCCGATCACGGAGAAGTGTGGACGCTGCCGTGGGAATATAAAGCGACCCATGATGGGGTTTCGCTTGAGGTTCACAGTCCTGAATTTCCTTATGCATTAAAAAAGAAAATCTGCCTGCACGGCAATGGTGTGACAATCAAGTATGAAGCGATCAACAAGAGTGATGAGCCGTTCCCGTTCATTTGGACGCCGCACGCACTGCTCAATCTTAATGAACACACAGCCATCGAAGTACCTGAAGATTTGAACCAAGTGATGAATGTGGAAAAAGGATCACAGCATTTGGGTGGCTGGGGAACCCCACACGCTTATCCTGAGACAAAGTCAGCGAAAACAGGAAACACGATTGACCTGAGTCAGCTTGAGCCTATGGAAGAGGGAACGGCAGAGAAATTTTATTTCACAGAGCCGCTTTCCAAAGGATGGTGCTCGCTCGTACAACCGGACGTGAACAGGAAATTGACGTATCGTTTTCCTGAAACTAAAGTGCCTTACCTCGGGGTCTGGAAAACGCGTGGCGGCTACCGGGGAGAGCATAATATTGCATTGGAACCTTGCACAGGCGTCTACGATGATGTGTATCTTGCTGAAAAAATCGGCAAAGTTTCTTATATCCCAGCACACGGCTCGTACACGTGGACGTTGAACATCGAGACAGGAGGCTTATAAATGACGTATTTAGGTGTCGATTACTATCCGGAACACTGGCCGGAAGAAATGATGGATGAAGACATTCAAGGCATCAAGGACATGGGCGCTAACATCGTCCGGATCGGAGAATTTGCGTGGCATCTCATGGAGAAAGAGGAAGGAGCGTTCGACTTTTCCTACTTTGACCGTGTGCTTGAAAAAGTGAAACAGCAGGGCCTAGATGTTATGTTCGGGACACCGACCGCGACATTTCCAGCCTGGCTCGCTCAAAAACACCCCTCGATTTTGTCTGAAAATGAAAACGGTAACACAAGAGTATTCGGCGGCCGCCGTCAATACTGTTTTAATTCAGATAAATACCGGCAGTACGCGGCAGGGATCACGGAAAAGCTCGTCCAGCACTATAAAGACGAAGAAGCGATCGTCTCGTGGCAGATTGACAATGAATTCGGTCATGAAGGAAGTGACATGTGTTTCTGTCATCAATGTCATTCCGCGTTTCATGAGTATTTGGAAAACAAATACGACAGTGTGGAGCAATTGAATGACGAATGGGGCACGATCTTCTGGGGACAGACGTACAATGACTTTTCAGAAATTCCGATTCCGAAGCCGACGGTAACGACTCACAACCCGACATTGAAACTGGAGTGGGCGCGCTTCCGTTCTGCTTCCGTCAACGGATTCACTCACGAAATGACGGAGATTGTGAAAGAACATAAGGGAAGCCATCAAACCGTTACGACCAACGTGTCCGGTGGCTTTTTCGATAAATGGTTTGACCATGAGGAAAATGTGAAGCCGATGGATTTCGTTTCCTATGATAACTATCCGGTGTGGGGCGGACTCGAAAAACCGATCCCTCCAGAGGCGATTGCGATGACGCATGATTTCAATCGTGGTTTGCTCGATCAAAACTATTGGATCGTCGAAGAACTGATGGGAGCCCAGGGGCATGATGTCATCGGCTATCTGCCACGACCGAATCAGGCGAAGATGTGGTCGTATCAAGCATTCGCACACGGCTGTTCCAACTTGCTCTATTTCCGCTGGCGCGGCATGACGAAAGGGGCCGAACAGTTCTGTTACGGTGTCGTCGATCATGACAACGTCTATGGCCGCAAATATAAAGAGGTGCAGTCCTTATTCAGCGAGATCAAAGAACATGAAGAGCTGTTGAATGCAGACATCAAGTCTGATGTTGCGGTTCTCTATGATTATGACAACATCTGGTCCTGGCGTTCACAAATCCAGAGCAAAGACTTTGACTTCAATGAAGAATTGCTGCGTTTGTACCGCCCGTTTTACCGGAAGAATACAAACATCGACGTCATCCCGGCTAGCCGTGATCTTCGTACATACAAAGTTGTACTGGTCCCTGTTATGCAGCTGATGGACGATGCGCTTGCCAGTCGTTTTCGTACCTTTGCAGAAGAAGGCGGGACAATCATCTTTTCCTACCGTGCCGGACTGAAGGGCAAGGACAACAACATCCGACTAGGAGAAGTCCTGCCTGGACCTGTCCGTGACCTGATCGGTGCGCGTGTAGAGGAAATCGAATCACTGACAGCCGCTCATCAGCTTGAATTGCAGGGAGAAGGAGCTTTTGCTGAGGTACCAGCGTCTATTTCTGTCTGGCGCGACCTCCTCGTTCCTGAACAAGCACAGACCCTCTATTCGTATCAGGATCAATTTTACAAAGACTATGCAGCCGTGACGAAGAACACGTTTGGAAAAGGAAGCGTTTATTATGTCGGCGGTGGTTTGAGTGAAGAGGCTTTGGAGAAAATTGCTTCAGATGTAACGAGTGACCATGGCATTCAAACAATCGAGTCCGAGCGCGATGTGGAAGTGTATCGCCGTCATATCGGTGGAGATTACTATCTATTCTTGATGAATCACAGTGATAAGGAAAAGTCGTATGGTAAGGAGAAGCTGGGGCCATTTGAAAGTAGAATTGTGAAAGGATAAGGAAAGTGCAGGAGAGACCTCCTGCACTTTTTTGTTTGATTGATATATTCGAGATTTGGTTGATATATTCGAGATTTAATTGATATATCAAAGATTTAATTGATATAAGAGATTTTTGGTTGATAAAAGCCTCCTGTATGAACAGGAGGCTTTACCTTTACTTATCGCTATTATTTTTCTGGAGCACTTTCAAACCTTGGTTCATATCTGAGCCGAGCACGTAGTTACGATCGACGAATGTTCCCCAGAAATAACCACCCGCTGGACTATAAACACCAACTTGCTCTGGGTTGCTTGGATCTGTGATATCGACCGCACGAATACCTCCTGCATAGTGAGAGAGGTATAAAGTGTTGCCATGAACTTTTGGATCGTGGACCGTATTGGCGAATGTAATGCCATCTTCCACGTCATCGACGAGCTCTGTCTTGAACGTGCTCAACAGCTTCGGATTCTGCTTGTCTTTAATATCAAAAATTCTTGTGTAGCCGTAGGATTCTTCATAACCTTCTCTTGTAGGGTTGTACACTTCGCGTGTCTCAATCAGCACATTTCCGCCTTTGGCAAGGGCAGCGGAGTGCGCGGAACCCTGGACATCCGGAGCATAATCGGTTCGGCCTTCGAACTTCACATTGTAAGGATCAGAGATATCGAGAATGATTGTACCGAGATCCCAGAAGGAAAGAAGGGCCGTATCTCCATTGTTATCCGTCATCGTACTATGGTTGAAGACTGGACGCGTTTTTCCATCCGGAGAATTCCAGTGATATCCATTAAAGTCTTCATCCACTTCAGGGAGAGTACGCGGGTCGAATTCATAAATCGTTTCCGGAGCGGAAGGATCGGTGACATCAACTAAAGCAAAATCTTTCTCTTCGCCGTGCGTGTAGTAGTCCGCATACGGATTGGCCGCTAATACGAAAGGCTTTCCTTCTTTCACCGTCAGGTAAAGTTCATGAGTACCAGGTACGCGCTTGTCCATTTCCCAGAAACCGAGTTTTTCAGGTGATTCAGGATTGGATACGTCATACAATAGGAAACCACCCTTTGAATCAGGGTTGCTGCGGTTGAGCTGTTGGACACTTACGACAGCAAGATCACCTTTGAATTCCTCCGTGTTTACTTTTTTAACAATGACCTTCTCCTGCCAGGTGCCTGGGATGTCATCGGCAAACTTGGCGATTTCAACAGGATTGGATGGATCTTTCAAATCAAAGATACGGACGCCGCCTTCGCCGCCGTTTCTTGTATGTGTACCCACATAAGCATAGCCGTCATGGGCGTACACATCAGCGGTATTATTTTGTACTCCGTCATATTTTTTCAGTTGTGCAGAACCGACTTCCTTCCAGTTCCCCACATTTTTTGTACCTTCTAAAACAGGTACCTCATTAAGTGATTGAGACCCTTCCTGTCCCTTTTCTACTAAAGCATCATCAAGCATGTCGTGCGCAAATGTTGTCGGTGTAGCAGAAAAGACAAGCAACCCAGCCATAGCCGAGCTAAGAACGATGTGTTTCTTATTCATCAAATTTCCCCCTCTAATAAAAATACTTACCAAAATATAACATGTGAGGAAATTAATTTCATTAATATTCAGAAAAATGAATCGAACGGACAGGTGTTCCCTAGTATATCTATCCTACGCATTCAATCTTTCGTGTGTCTAAAGAAACACAAACCAGCAAACAAATGAAGGAGGAAAGGGAGATTTACAAAAAATGGTGTACCAGGTCATCCATATTATGGATGACCTGGTACACCAAATAAAGGAAACTAAAACAGGAGTAATGCGACGATGGTGGAGATGATCAGTCCTAGAATGACGGGGATGAAGTTTTTCCGGACGAGTTCCATGACGGGGACGCCGCAGAATCCTGCGATCGCAATCAAGGACGACCAGGCGATGATGGTTCCCCCTCCTGTCCAGATGGATCCCATCTGTCCGATGGCAGCGAGGGTTGAAGCGTCAATCGTTCCGTTGGAGAGTGAGGCGGATAGCGCACCGGTAAGCGGAAGTCCTGAGAAACCTGAGCCGTCCAGCCCTGTAATGATTCCGATGATCAAAATGCTAAAAGCGGTCAAAAAGGCGCTTTGTGGCAGATAATCCTGGCTCGATTGGACGAGGTCGAAAAGGAAGGAAGGGGCCGCTTCAGCCGGCAGCACAAGAATATCTTTGGCAAAGTCCCCGCTGCCGAGAAAAAAGAAACCGGCAATTGGAATCACAGGACCCATTGCTTTAAAGGCAAAAACGAACCCTTCGGTAATATGCTCACTCACATCATCGAGCGCTTTATGTTTCCCGAATGCCACACTGGAAAGCAACAATAAAACGACAGCGACGCCTCCGATAAATGCCGCACCGCTTCCTCCTTCAAATCCACCCATCCGTCCCGAGCCAATCTTGGTCGAAACCATATAAATCATGACAGCAAGCATAGAGAGAGGGACGAGAACAGCAAAGACTTTGCTCCAAACATGAACGCGTGAGCTTGTCGCTTGTTCTGTTTCTTTGAGCCCCTGCATCTGAACAATTTCCTGCTCGTTATGAGGGTCATCCTTGGAGCGGAAACTTTTTCTATTGAAGAGATAAGCGAGACCAATTGCAACGATCCCTGTAACCACCGATAAAATCAGAGCCTGATCCATGATACCCGCTGTATCGATCCCTGCCGATTTTGCGGATAATTCTGGTGCTACCTGGATGATATAGTCCGAAGATAACGCCATCCCCTGTCCGGCAAGCGCAACAGCCATCGCCGCCACCATCGCCGGCAGGCCCGTACGGATGGCTGCAGGGACAAGAAGGGCGCAGATGAGCGGAACAGCAGGAGTCGGCCAGAAGAAAAGAGACACCACATAGGTGACGACGACGAGAATAAAAAACGATACATGACTGTTGATCATCACTTTTTGAATCGGCTGGATCATGCGGGTATCCGCACCGAGATCTTTTAAGGAACGTAACAAGGCCACCATAAAAGTAATGATCAAGAAAATATTGAACAACTCTTTCGCAGCCACAAGGTTGGCATTGAAGACACCCACAAAGCCACTGATTAAACTCCCATTAAACATCCATGCGACCACGAAAGTACCAAGCAAAGTGGGGAGTACGACCCCTTTACGGAAAATCATCGTCAAGATGATGAGAAATGTGAACAGCCCATAAATCCAATGAGACATTGTCAATTCCATCAAAATGCCTCCTCTTTTTTATATAGGCTATTCACCAATACAGGGAGAGGTGAGAAAGGGGATCTTCTTTATAAAAAAGGATAGCGTCCTAACGGAGGAGGGTATCGGCCTGGCACCATTCCGCGCACATAAAAATGCACAAAAAAAGCCGCGGGATCACCCACGGCTCTCATCCTATTTCTTTTCTTCCCCAGGTACTTCACAGCCATCTTCCGTACAAGCCGCTCCACTCTCACTGGATAAATCCTCAAAAGCAGGAGTCTGTTCTTCTTCAGCAAAAGCTTTTTCAAGCCCCTGAACGAAGACTTCCGTCGGCTGGGCGCCAGAGACGGCATACTTACGGTTGATGACGAAAAACGGTACGCCCTGCACACCGATCTGCTGGGCTTCGGCTTCTTCACGGCGAACCGCTTCCGTATAATCGGATCCTTCAAGAACAGAAGTCACCGCATCACGATCAAGTCCGACCTCAACGGCTAGCTCTGTGATTGTTTCATGATCCCCGGCATCTTTGCCATCTGTCAGCACGGCTTTGAAAAAGCGTTCAGCAAAAGCTTTGCCCAATCCTTTTTCATTGGCCAATTGAGAGACACGATGGGCATCAAACGTGTTTGTCGGTACCACCGAATCAAAGTGGAAATCAAGGCCGACCATTTTCGCCTGTTCGGTCATGTTCTGCGTCATCTCACGCGCTTCTTCCATAGACCGGCCATATTTTGCGGCAAGTTTCTCATGCATGTTTCTTCCCGTGTTGCGCTCGGCATTCGGATCAAGCTCAAAGCTTTTATAGACGACCTCCACTTGTTTGCCTGGGAAGTTTTCCAGCGCTTCTTCTAGTCTGCGTTTTCCAATATAACAAAAAGGACAGACGAAATCTGACCAAATTTCTATTTTCATTGCGTTCACCTCTTCATTAGATTCCCTTCCATTTTACGATGCTTATCATCGTAATTCCATGATTCTGTTTGGAAGCTGTCCCACGTATATATGGGAAAAAGGAGGTTGGACTTTATGGGGGTTACGTTGGTTAAAATTTCAACTGTTTATTTTGCCATCGGCATTGCAATCGGATACTACATGTCGAGTGCACACGACTATGCGCTCACACCTGTCCACGTCCACATCAATTTGCTCGGGTGGACCGCCCTCACACTTGCGGGTATTTTATATCATCTTTTTCCCACCCTTGCGAAATCTTTATCTGGAAAAATTCATTTCTGGCTTCATAACATCGGTCTTCCGATCATGATGCTCGGCTTATTTCTAGTCGTCCTTTTCGAAAATGACGTGTGGCTTCCCCTTGTCGCGACAGGCGCAACCATAACATCACTCGGCATTTTCTTCTTCGTGTTCAATGTGTTGATAAATTTGAAAGCAGCCTGACACCAGATCCCTCTCCGCTTCGATTATAGAAGCAGGGAGGGATTTTATGATTACAATAGAAACCTTGAAGCAGCGCAGTTTGAACAAAATGGGGAATGTCCAAACACTCGTACAAGAAAAGGTTTGGAAAATGATTGAGCAGGCCTACAAAGAAGGGATATTTGTACAAATTTCCTCCGGCCATCGCACATATGAGGAGCAGGCCCGCTTGTATGGGCAGGGACGCCCAGATTATTTTTGGAACGGGAAAAGATATGGACACAGTGGGAACATTGTCACCTATGCCAAACCCGGCAAAAGTAATCACCACAGCGGCCGTGCGGTTGATTTTTTTCTCGTCAGTTCAGATGGGAGAAAAGCACTCTGGACGGTGAATCAGGATTGGCGTAAAGTAGCGGATATTGCTAAGTCACTCGGTTTTCATTGGGGTGGAGACTGGTCTAGCTTCAAAGATTATGCTCATCTCGAATGGCCGGAAAAATCCCCGGATATCCGTGATCTCCAAACAAAACTCCACCGATTAGGTTACGAACCAGGTCCCATCGATGGCCTGTATGGGCCGCGGACAAAACAAGCAGTCGTCGCTTTTCAACACCAGGAAGGGTTGGAAGTGGATGGAAGTGCGGGTCCGTTGACGACAAACAGGCTCAATGCGCGTACTTATCCGGGGCATCCGATACACTTCGGCGCTAAAGGACCCGTGGTCAAACGGATCCAGAGGGCAGTCGGAACAACAGACGACGGTCATTTCGGACCAATAACAGAAGCGTCCGTATGCACATTCCAGCAACAGCACCGGCTTGAAATTGATGGTGTTGTCGGACCTCGCACATGGCGGAAGTTGTTCGGAAACCGGCATCCCTCTTAGGATGCTGGTTTTTAATAGAATCGCACTGATGCATAAGAGGAAATTACATAAATCCTCGAAACTTGTCTAGTCATATCGTACCTGTTGACAAATTATGAGAATTTTATAATAATACAAGTTGTAATATTCAGTTAAATCTAAATATTCACACAAAAAATTTTACCAGAGTATGTTAACGCTTACACAAAAGGGGGGTAGATTCGTTGCTGATTCCGATTATTCTTTCCGTTATAACCGTACTTTCTGTTGTTTTCGCCCTGAAAAAGAAGCGTCCGTTCCTACTGGCCGTACCATTCATAGCGCTCTTTGGTGTTGCTCTAACCAAGATCATCATGGTGCCGATGCCGTTCTGGGAAACCGTACAGTTCATTTTTAACCTAAGAGGATAATGCGAAGGGAGGTGAATCGTTGTGAAAAAAATGGATCCACAGAAGGCGAAAGCGTATTTCCGTTTGCGTACGACTTTGATCATCATCTATCTCGCTATCGGGGCAATCGTATCTTTTGGAGTTGTTCTTTTTGCCGAAAGTCTTCAGTCCTTTACAGTGATGGGGATACCTCTTCCTTATTACATGGGAGCTCAGGGAGCTATTATTACGTTTATTGCACTTCTTTTCTTTAATGCCATCATCAGTGACGTCGTCGATAAGAAATTCGGGTTGGTACCAAAAGAAGATTCCGATCAAAATCAAGTGGTTAACCAATAGGATAGGGGGAGAAATATGGACGCACAGTTTATAGTCTCCCTTGCTTTGATTGTCGCTACTTTTGCTCTGTACATAGGTATCGCTGTCTACAATAAAGCAAGGGCTACTTCAGATTTCTACGTTGCCGGCCGCGGAGTGCCGCCTGTTTACAATGGCATGGCCATTGGAGCGGATTGGATGAGTGCAGCTTCATTCATCGGACTCGCCGGTACGGTCATGATTCTTGGATACGATGGACTCGCATACATTATGGGCTGGACAGGCGGGTATTTACTGCTTACGTTCCTTTTAGCTCCACAGTTAAGAAAATATGGCCGGTATACCGTGCCGGAATTCATTGGAGACCGCTACCGCAGCAACACGGCTCGATTGATTGCGGCTGTAGCGACGATTATCATCAGCTTCACTTATTCCGTCGGTCAGTTGTCCGGTTCAGGAGTCGTCATCGGGCGTTTGTTCGAAGTGGACACTGTAATCGGAACGTTGATTGGCGTTGTGCTGATCGCCTTTTACTCAGCGATGGGTGGAATGAAAGGAATCACCTGGACACAGGTCG
This sequence comes from Halobacillus sp. GSS1, assembly GCF_017307035.1. NCBI lineage: Bacteria > Bacillati > Bacillota > Bacilli > Caryophanales > Bacillaceae > Halobacillus > Halobacillus sp. GSS1. The sequence goes on along the minus strand of NZ_JAFLHE010000005.1, from coordinate 198,523 downwards.
CCCAGTACTTAGTATTGATTATCGCGTATTTGATTCCGGTCATTTTCATGTCGCTGCAGCTTACGCAGAACCCTGTCCCTTGGATTTCATACGGGGACGTCATTTCGGAGATGCGTACGATCGATCAGGAGTTGGGCATTTCTGAATACATCATTCCATTTACAGAAGGATCGAAATGGCAGTTCATCGCTCTGATGTTCACACTGACGGCGGGAACAGCTGGTTTACCACACGTCATCGTTCGTTTTTATACGGTAGCGACCATGAAAGCCGCTCGCTGGAGTGGAGCCTGGGCTTTGCTCTTCATCGGTTTACTCTATTTGTCCGCTCCTGCCTACGCTGCTTTTTCCCGTTTCATCTTGATGACGGAAGTGGCTGGTTCGCAATTGAATAATCTTCCCGCATGGACACAAGCCTGGGTGGATACCGGACGGCTTTCCCTTGCGGACAATAATAGTGACGGGGTCCTTCAGTGGTCGGAACTTGTCATCAGTAATGATATCGTCGTTATGGCAACACCAGAAATCGCAAACCTTGGCATCTTCGTCATCGGTTTGATGGCTGCCGGTGCGATGGCGGCTGCCTTATCGACAGCCGGTGGTTTGATGATCGCGATTTCCGCCGCCTTGTCCCACGACATTTATTTCCGCTCCATCAATCCGAATGCGAGTGAGAAAAAACGTCTGGCTGTCGGACGCTGGTCGATCGTCCTTGCTACTGTAGCAGCAGGTTTGATTGCCTTGAATCCGCCAGGGGCCATCACGCAAATCGTCGCCTGGGCCTTCGCTTTAGCATCCGGATCGTTCTTCCCGGCCCTGCTTCTCGGCGTTTGGTGGAAGCGGGCAAATGGACCTGGAGTTATTGCCGGTTTGCTTGTCGGCCTTTCCGTGACACTCGGATACATTTTTGCAGCGAAATACGGAGGATTCACGATTCTAGGAATCATTGATACCGGTGCAGGAGTCTTCGGGGCATCCGCCGCTATTATAGCGAATGTCGTGGTCTCTCTCGCAACCGCACCACCTTCCAAACAAACCCAGGACGAAGTCACAGACCTCCGTTACCCGGAACAAATCGAATACAAAGACGGAGAATACTGGCTCAAAGAAAAAGTCAAATAAAAACGAAAAAACAGGCGTACCAGGTCATCCAATATTTGGATGACCTGGTACGCCATTTATTTACATCTTACATACGATGAAGTTTTTCGAAGTCGGATTGCAGTTTGCCTGATACGGATTCGTACACTTCAAAGAGGGCTTTGTATTTTTGATGATTCTCGGTATTTGGTTCATAATGTTCCTTCATTGGGATCGAAGATTTAATCGATGCTAAGCTGTCCACGTGACCGAGACTGTACAAGGCTACCCAGGCAGCACCCCAGGCGGAACTTTGGTGGCTCACCGGAATGTCGATCCGCTTGTTGAAAATGTCAGCGAGCATCTGAACCCATGTCTCTGACCGGGCGAATCCGCCACTCGCATAAATTCTGTCATGCTTGTTGCCAAGACGCTCCAGGGCACTCCCAATATGTAAAATGGAAAACAGCACGCCTTCCATCGCGGCTCTCGTCATATGTTCCTTGCCGTGGGCAGGTGTGAGACCAATGAAAGATCCTTTCGCTTCCGCGTTCCAGAACGGCGCGCGCTCCCCATTTAGATAAGGAAGGAAAATCAAATTCCCCGCACCCGCTTCCACTTCACTGGCTAGACGAGTCAACTCTTCCACTGAAACTTTTTCCTCACCGGAAAAGAGCTGCTGCACCCATTGCAGCACAAGCCCCCCGTTATTGGACGGTCCGCCGGTAATCCATAAATCATCGGTAAAGCTATAGGAGAACACCTCCTGTTGATCATCCAGAAGCGGTTCACTGGAAAATTGACGGATTGCTCCACTTGTACCAATGGTGATCGCTGTCTCACCAGGCTGAATCGCGCCAATACCAAGGTTCGCCAAAGGGCCATCACTGCCGCCGATAACAAACGGCGTTTCCGCACCCAGACCAGACTTTTCAGCTACCTCCGCATCCATACTTTTCATGGCATACGTCGGATTCACTGGTTGGAAAAGCTGTTCAGCATGAATGCCCGCAATGGCCAGGGTTTCTTCATCCCACTTGTTTTCGTGAATGTTGAAAAGACCGGTGGCTGCAGCGATTGAATAATCGACCACTTTTTCCCCGAACCAGCGATACAATAAAAATTCTTTCACCGACACAAAATAATCAGCCTTTTCCCATGGTTCATAGTGGTTGTTCTTCATCCATAACAGCTTCGATAACGGAGACATTGGATGAAGCGGTGTACCTGTGCGCCGATACACATCGGGGTGGCTTTCCTTCAAGGTGTTCGCTTCCTCTGCACTGCGCGCGTCTGCCCAAATGATCGACGGGGAAAGAGGAGCACCTTTTTTATCCATACAAATCAGGGAGTGCATAGCGGCAGAGATCCCGACGCCCACGATGTCCTCGCGTTTAATGGTTTCTGTACTTAAGTTCAACGCTTCTAGTGCGGCTTGCTCTATTTGAAGCGGGTCCTGTTCGGCGTGACCGACGACAGGGTGGGAGAGGGGGTAAGCCACTTCGTATTCAGCGGCTACCTCTCCATTTTTATGAAAAACGACGGATTTCGCGCTCGTCGTTCCAAGATCTAATCCAATCACATAACTCATCTTAAATTTCCTTTCTACACACGCTTTCTTGAGATCGCATCACGCATGCGCTGCGTAGCGGTCTGCGCTTGTTCCTTCATTTTTACACTATAATTGACAAAAAGAGAATCGATCAGCGAAAGACCGGCGATTCTCGAAGCGAGCGCTTCTGAGCGGAATTCCGTTTCCTCTGCGACGGTATACAAAGACAAATCGACCACTTTTGTCAGTGGAGATTTAGCGAAGTTCGTTATAGCGATAATCTTCACATGATTCTCTTTCGCGACATCCACAATATCGAGAATATCCTGATTCGAACCGGTATGAGATATAACCACCGCCACATCCGTTTCTCTCATTTGCGAAGCGGACATCAGCTGTAAGTGTGTATCCGGGTACGCATAGGCTTCCATTCCGGTCCTCATAAACTTGTGCTGGGCATCCATCGCAAGGATATTCGAGCCCCCACTACCAAAAAAGAACACCCGATCGGCTTCGACCAAGTACTCCATCGCTTTTTTCAACGAAAGCGGGTTCTGGACATCCCGGGATGTTTCAAGTGCCCGGATATTCGCTTGAAACACTTTTTCAGTAATTTCAAAGTCGGTATCTTCTTCAGATATCTTTTCATGGATATCCTGGATCGGATTGACGATTTCTGAGGCTAAAGCAATTTTCATGGCCTGATAGCCTTTAAAACCTAAGCGCTTACAAAATCTGAAAACGGTTGCATCCGCGACCATAAGATCATCGGCGACCTGGTTAATGGTAGAGTGAACAATGTCTTCTGTATTTTCTAAAATGTAATCAGCGATCAGTTTTTCTTTTTCACTGAACTGTGTATAAGAAGAACGGATTCTACTGATGACGTGTTTCGTGGGAGCTTCAATCATAGGGATTCCTCCTTCGAAATTCCACTTTCTCTTATTGTATATGAAATTAATTTCAAAAGAAAGTTTGGGTTCGTTGAAATTTTTTTCTGAAAAACTATTGAACTAAAAAAGATTTATTGTATAATCGAAATTACAGAAAATAATTTTCACATTTTTCAACACGTTTTTTTTAGTAGTTCTTTGAAAGCGCTTCTAATCCAGACGCGGAGGGAGATGTACATACGGAAACTATTTTCTATGGAATCGATTCCTGTTTCGTTGGCCCTTCATTGAAAGCGGTTACCGTTTCGGGAATAGTACGTAAGCTTTGTGAAAAAAATTTTACATACAAAAGGAGAGAGGTTGAACATGAAGAAATTATTTGGTTTATTGTCCATGGTTCTTTTGATTACGGTCCTTGCCGCTTGTGGTAACGGCGATGCAGAGTCCAGCAGCGGCGAAGGTGAAAGCGCTTCAGGCGACAGCGGGGAAACAAAAACGATTAAAGCGGGTATCGGTCTGAACAGTGACCACCCTCAGTACAAAGGTCTATTGAAGTTTAAGGAAATTGTGGAAGAGAAAACAGACGGTGCGATCAAAGTGGATACATATCACAGTGGTCAGCTTGGTGACGACCGTTCCATGACGGAAGCACTTCAGCTTGGTACACAGGAAGTGGTGGTTCCTTCTACAGCACCACTAGCGAACTTCGTACCAGAATTCAGCGTCTTCGATATTCCGTTCCTTTTTCCTAACGAACAAGTAGCGGACGAAGTGTTAGACGGTGAAGTTGGACAAGAATTGCTTGGTAAACTGGAAGAACAGAACCTTGTAGGCCTTGCTTATTGGGAAAATGGTTTCCGTGACCTTACAAACAGTGAGCGTGCGGTAGCATCTGTTGATGACTTCGATGGTTTGAAAATCCGTACAATGGAAAACGACCTTCACCTGGATGCCTTCAAGGCACTGGGAGCAAACCCTACACCAATGGCATTCACAGAATTGTTCACAGCAATGCAGCAAGGTACAGTTGACGGTCAGGAAAATCCTTATGCAACGATCTATCTTCAAAAGTTCTATGAAGTTCAGGATCACGTGTCTAACACACACCACATCTACAGCCCATTCGTATTCTTGATGAGCAAATCATTCTATGATGGTTTGACAGAAGATCAGCAGAAGATTGTGAAAGATGCAGCAGTAGAAGCAGGTAAGCATGAGCGTAAGTTGAACCGTGAAGCGAACGAGAAGTATTTGAAACAGCTTCAAGAAGAAGGTATGGAGTACACAGAAATCTCTGATGAAGCTCGCCAGGAAATGGTCGACGCAGTAGCTCCTGTCATTGAAGATTACAAGAGCAAGATCGGTGAAGAAACCGTAGACAAAGTGTACAAAGCGATTGAAGACGCGCAAAAATAATAGAATGAAAAAGGGTACGCTGTAGCGGGTCTGCAGCGTATTCTTCTCCATTCAGGGTCAGTTGAGGTGAAGAAAATGAACATCATTCGAGCGATCGACCGCAGATTTGAAGAAGTATTGCTCGTCATTTTCTCGACCATCATGGTCAGTGTCATTTTCCTGCAAGTCGCGATGCGTGTGTCGGGAAATTCACTGTCCTGGTCAGAGGAACTCGGACGGTACTGCTTCATTTGGTTAGTGTATATCGGAATCAGTTACGGAGTGAAGAAGCAGCGCCACATCAAAGTGGATGTCATGCTGCTGTTACTTAAAGGAAAAGCAAAATTGATGCTCGCCATCATTGCGAATCTACTATTCTTAGTTTTCAGTTTGTATGTGGTCGTCAATGGATACAGCATCGCTTCCCAATTATTATCGTTCGGCCAGCAGTCACCGGCCTTACATATACCTATGGGGCTTGTTTACATGGCGACACCAGTCGGATTTGCTTTGACAGCGATCCGTCTCGTACAAAACTTGATCGTTCAGATCAAAATGCTGATTGGTAAAAAAGAACTCGACGTCGACGATGAACGCGATCGTATGCAGCAGCAGGAAGGAGAGGATGAATCATGACAACAATCGTATTATTCGGGACATTCGCCCTCTTCCTATTGCTTAGTGTACCGATTGGAATCGCTCTCGGATTATCGACACTTGCGACCATCTTCTATACGGGCGCCATTCCGGTGCAGTTTTTAATGAAGGAACTCGTCACATCTGTCGACTCATTCCCATTGATGGCCGTTCCCTTTTTCATCCTAGCCGGTGAAATCATGGGGAAAGGCGGCATATCCGAGAGACTGTTCAACTTCGCAAACGCTCTGGTAGGTAACAAAACGGGTGGATTTGCGATGGCGACCATCGTCACATGTATGTTCTTTGCAGCGATTTCCGGTTCAGGACCAGCAACCGTTGCAGCCATCGGTGGCATTATGATTCCCGCCATGGTGAGACAAGGATATGACAAGAAATTCGCGACAGCTACGGTAGCTGCAGCGGGTTCCATTGGTGTCATCATCCCTCCAAGTATTCCAATGGTCATCTACGGTGTCGTTGGTGGAGCCTCCATCGGAGACATGTTCATCGCAGGAATTATCCCAGGATTTATCGTCGGTGGAGCACTTCTTGCTTGGGCGTACATTTATTCAAGACAACAAGGGTATAAAGGTCTGGCAGAAAAAACGTCCCTCGCAAACATCGGAAAAACACTCTGGGAAGCCAAATGGGCCCTTGTCATTCCTGTCATTATCTTAGGTGGGATTTACGGCGGAATTTTCACACCGACAGAAGCAGCCGTTATTGCTGTCGTGTACGGTATGATCGCCGGCTTGTTTCTGTACGGTGAACTCAGGATCAAAGACATGCCGAAAATTTTCGCAGATTCAGCTTTGACGACGGCGACCGTCCTGATCATCGTTGGTTCCGCAACAGCTTTCGGCCGTCTACTTACGATCGAGCAGATCCCTACGCAAGTGGCCAACTTCATGTTGTCCATATCAGAAAATGAGATCATTCTGATTCTATTGATCACATTGCTTCTGCTTATCGTCGGGTGTTTCATGGATACACTGGCAGCGATCATCATATTGACACCGATCCTGCTACCGATTGCCGTAAACCTTGGTTACGATCCGATCCACTTCGGAATCATCATGGTCGTGAACCTGGCGATCGGATTCATTACACCGCCACTCGGCGTCAACTTGTTCGTCGGATCCGGAATATCCGGGCTCTCCATCGAACAGTTGTCCCGTGCGATCATCCCTTACTTTTTCGCGATGATCTTCTCGTTACTGATGATTACATTTATTCCAGAGTTATCTCTATGGTTGATCAGCTTCGCTGAATGATGAAAAAAGGACTGACCCTCCTTGTACGTCACCCGGAATCCCTTGCTTTTAGGCAAGGGGTTTTTCGGTTTTAGGCGTTCACCCCTCAGTTTAAAAGGAAAGGCGGTGCGGACGCCGTCTAATAGATGGCGGGACGCAGCCGAACGGTAAATGTGTTATGAGTGTATTTATCCAAGTCGTATTGCCGGTTATTCTCATTTTCGGAGCCGGCTTTACCATACAAAAAATCGCTAAACTAGATGTGAAATCTGTATCGACGATCGCCCTGTATGTGATGCTTCCCTGTTTAGTTTTCCAGACATTTTACGAAGCGGATTTGAACGGGGAATATTTGATGATGCTCGTCTTCTCCGGCCTGTTGCTTTTCAGCATTCTTGGAATCAACAAAATTGTCAGTAAGGTGAAAAACTACGACCAGAGCATGGAGAGCGGGTTGATTTTATCAACGGCGTTCATGAATTCCGGGAACTACGGCGTACCGATCATTCTGTTTGCTTTCGGTGAAGAAGGATTTGTCTACTCCGTGTCCTTCATGGTTCTGCAGGCGATCATTATGAACTTCTTTGGCGTGTACTATGCGGCTAAAGGAACCTCCGGATTGAAAATGGCCCTGCTTTCTGTTTTGAAAATGCCACCGACGTATGCGGTACTTGTGGCACTTCCCATGAATCTTGGCGGAGTACCCGTCCCGGAGAATCTTATGAACAGCATCGACTTGCTGGCTGCCGCAACGGTTCCGATGGTAATGGTCGTGCTCGGCATGCAGCTTGCCGGCATCCCATTGAGGAACCTGGAATGGCCGAAAGTTTCCTATGCCACGACCCTTCGTCTGATTGGTTCACCACTCATCGCCTTCGTTCTGACATTAGTGCTGCCGATGAGTGACATGATGGCTGCTGTGCTGATCGTTTCCGCGGCCATGCCTTCAGCAGCAACGACAACGATTTATGCCGTCCAGTTCAATTCGAAGCCGGACCTTGTTTCAAGCATTACTTTAGTGACGACGTTATTCAGTATCGTCACCATCCCTATACTATTGAACCTATTCATATAAAAGGAGGAAGATTGAAATGAGCGAAAAAGTATCGAAAGATGTGAAGGTACACATGAAAGAAACACAAACAATCATGGAACTCTCCCAGATCATCCAAAGCTATGATGCAGAAATCATTCTGAAGAAAGTGGTCCAGGGAAGCGTGCATGAAGCCAATCTGAAAAGCTTCCTCGGCCTGATCAACTTAAGACTGCACGAAGGCGACGAAATCGAAGTCACCTGCATCGGCCCCGACGCCGCCCAAGCCCTCGAAGAAGTAGAAACCTTTCTTCAGCCTTAATTGGAATTTTATGTAAGACCTGGTCCCCCATTATTTGGGGACCAGGTCTTTTTTAGCAGGACTTTTAAGCTTTTGAATCCATTCTATTTCGCATCAAACTTTCCTCTATGCACCAGTAAAAAAATGCCGGAATGGATGATGAAAATAGAAAAAGTATGGTCGGATAAAACCTGGTGAATAAACCTTCCAGATTGTTTTCAAGCAGCGGAAAAAAGAGTAGAAAAAGTGGTCCTCCTACGAGATGGAAGAGTAGAGAAACGTTTCGTACGTTCTTAGATTTAATTCTTCCTTTTTTCCACAATGCATCACTTAACCCTTCACTAATGAGTGACCAGAACGGGGCGTAAACAAAAAATGCAAAAAGGAAATGGATGTTAGTAACCGCAGTCATCAACTCTACGATCTCCCATCCTAGGATGAAACTCGAAAAAAGGGTGAATAAGAGAAAAATGAAATAAAAAATCATGCCCACCAAGAACTTTCTTAAATACATATTCTCAGTCATATACATATGCACTTCCTTAGAAAAAGATATGATGTCGAATAATCATTATAAACTTAAGTTATCATAAATTGTGAGAGGATAGAGGTTCTGTGTGGGATTTTATGTAAGACCTGGTCACCCATTATTTGGGTGACCAGGTCTTACTTTATTTGCCATTTGAACGAAAAACTCATACTGCTTCACGTCTTTGAAATAAGAAAGAATCGTAGAGGTGGAAACGAACTCGGAGTAATAAGGTGAGGGGGATAAGTAATGAGCGTAACTGCTCCATTTGTAATCTTCAGGCTGAAAGGTGATGAGTGCCCGGCAAGGGTTCAAGTGAATATAGCGACTGACCTGGAGCACGGCATTCACATCATCCTCGAGCTTCGCTTTATAGGGTCCTTCAAAGAGATGACCGGCATAGCCATATTTTTTGTTAAAATACATGGCATATTTAGAGTGAAGATCTTTCATGAAAGTGCCTGGTGGGAGTTCAATGGTTTCGATAAGAAGGTGTACGTGGTTGGACATGAGGCAAAAAGAGTGGAGGTGGAATGGGTGGGAAAGCTGTGCTTCCTGCAACAGTGTTAAATACTTGTACCTGTCTTTCTCATCATAAAAAATATCTACTTTTCGGTTTCCTCTAGCCGTTATATGGTACCAGGCCTTCGGAAACCATCGACGCTTACGCATAACATCAATCCTTTCTCCTTCAATAATCACACCTCTCCTTTATTCGACAAAAGCGTCCAAACTCCTGCACCATTTCCAAATATTGTTGTACCAGGTCTTGCAAATATTGTAAATTGAATTGCCGCATAGAGTTAACAATTTTCTTGTTTTGTCAAACTTTAATATATGCCGAAAAAAAGAGTAAATAATAAAGAATCGTTCTTTATATTGAACGTTGCATTCAATATAAAGTTGTTTTGAGAAATATAAAGAAATACAGATATTTACAATTAATATATTATAAAATACAATCGTTCTTTAAAGAAAACGAAACGGGAGGTGAAAAAAATAAAACTATTGTACCAGGTCATGAAATCCACGGGGATAGTAGTCGTATGTATCATTTTAATGATATCTGCTTATTTGTTTTATCAAGCGAAGACAAATCCTCTGAATCCTCCAGAATTATTTGGTATTCAAGTATACACGGTCATAAGTGGCAGCATGCAGCCTACGATTTCCCCAGGTGACATCATCCTGGGAAGTAGTAAAGTGAAGGGAGTTAAAGAGGGAGATATCATAACTTTTGTCCATGACAGTGAAGTGATCACGCACAGGGTGACCAACATACATACAAGTGCTGAAGGAGAAGTCTATAAAACGAAAGGTGACGCCAATGAAACGGCAGATAACTTCGAATTAAATGAGTCCGAAGTATTATCCACACACCTGTTAACTATTCCTTACCTTGGGTATATGGCTGGTTTCGCTAGCAGTACAACTGGGTTTGTATCGCTCATTATTGTCCCCCTTTTATTGCTTGGTCTTTTTGAACTTATGAACCTTTTTAGAAAAGAAGATGAAAAGGATAAGAAAACAGCTTAAAAACAATATGCGGAGGTTAGACGAGATGAAGAAAATGAGGAAAATTGCTCTTGGAACGGTAATTGGTGGCTCTATGTTGGCAGCAGTAGGGTTTGGAACAGCCGCTCAGTTTGGGGAAACTTTCTCCTCCAAAGATAATGCGGTGCAAGCTGCGAACTTTAGTGTAGAGAATAATTGGGGGGAACTTGGTAAAGATGGATCCTCACAATTTAATATTGATAAACTTGCTCCAGGAAAAGGCGGGATGTATCAGTTCGGCATCGATACGAGAGGTTCAGATGTGCCAGTAATGCTCGATGTTAAAGCTGATGTAAAAGGAGCTTTAGCAGGTGGAAACTCCCCTGTACAATTTAAACTCGTGAACACAACAGGAGATACCTATCATGTTATTGATGAAGATGCTTCTGATGGATTGACATTCACGACGACGGATAGTGTTCAAACCTATGCGGTAGAGTGGTACTGGCCTGAGGATACGGATCGTAAGACAAGTAACAAGTTCGCTGGAAAAACAGCGAAAGTAAATATTGAAGTAGATGCCAACCAAGTGATTGAAAAAGAACTCACTACTACCATATGGTCCAAGGCAACCGGAACAATTAACGGTGTAAACGTTAAATTTAATGATGAGGCTAAAGTTGAAATCAACTATGATGGAAAGACGTATGTGGCCTCGTATAATTATATGGATGAAAAGAAACAAGTCCAAGTTAATTCAACAAGCGAATTAACGCCTGTATTCGGTAGCCAGGGAATAAATATTAAAGTACCAGATGGTTTCGTGAAATAATCATATCAAAAAAGAGGACAGGGGCCCTGTCCTCTTTTTTACTAAAGAAGGGTGTTCTTATGAAGAGAGTATTAAGTGTGGTTCTGACTATTTCCCTAGCATTCATTTTCATAGGAAAGATAAGTACAGATACCTATTCAAAATTTTCCTACTCAGACACAGCATCATTTGAAATACAATCAATAGATAAGAACGAGATGATAGGTGAAATAAAGGAAGAGAAGTTGGATGCTTCAGAAAACGTTGATGGAGAAAAAGAGTTAGTTAACGAAGGCGAAAAAGACGAGAATAGCGTTGAGGAAAAGACAGGGGATAGCGATAGTGAGGAAGTAATAGAGAAGGAAGTAGAAGAAAGTGAAGAAGTAGAGAATACTCCTGCTGAAAATGAAACGGACGAGGAAGAAGAAAAGGTAGTAGAAGAAATAGAAGAAGAAGAGAAAGAGATAGAAGAAACACAAGAAGAAAAAAGCGAGGAAGGTTCTGAAGAGGAAGAGATTACAGATAAAAAAAGCGGGGAGCCTTCCAAAGAAAAGGAAAGGGGTTCTGAAGACAAAGAAAAATCAGAAGATAACCAAGAGGATATTGAAGCTAACAAGAAAAATGAATTGAAAAAATAAAAGGTCCGCCCATACAAATTAGGCGGACTTTTTTATGAGCTTTTTTCCTTCTTTTTGTCCTTCCAGAACATATAAAGGTTCAGGCATAGAAACGCGACACTGAAGATGGCGCTGAAGGTCGACATTTCAACGACATTCGTGAACCAGCCCAGAATTAAATAAATGAGAAAAAATCCGGCAAATCCGAGATAGAGCATCGTCTCTTCCTTTCCATAAAACGTCCCCTACATTATAACATTCGAAGGAACTTGAAGGAAAATCATGATTACTCCGGTGGATACATGTGAAACCGATAAACGTTGAATTCATTGCCGGCTTCGATGGTGTAGGACTGAATGGGGAGGTGGGCAAACAAGGTGCCGTCGGTTTGTTCAATGGAGATGTCGAGTACGAGTTCTCGATCTTCTAACAATGGCAGCGGGAAAGGATTGACGATTTCCACCATCCATTCGTAAGCGAGACGCTCGAGAAATGCATGAGTGAACGTGGTTGGTGCATCATCGAGCCAAATATTCGCAAGAGGGAACAAGGACCGGGACGTTTGTTCCAAAGAGGATTCCTCCGTTTTTATTGGGATAATAATATTTTCCCTATTTCCTACGTGGGTAAACAGTCGACTACTTTCCTCCTGATCTGTCTTCGAGCTCTTAGAATTGTAGAAGGGCTCTTTCCTATCAATAACTTCATTTGATTTACAGTGTAGCCGGTATAACTTTTTTCGAAAATGACTCGTTCCATATAGGTGAGAGAAGAGTAGTGATAAATGTCAAGAAGGAGAAGGGGTTCGTGCAGCGGGTCTTTTTCATGTGGTTTTTGATGGATGGAGAAAAGTTGAATGGCTTTCCTGTTTTGATGGTTTTTCCTGTTCATCGTTTGGAAGTGTCTGTACAAGGTTTGAATGAAAAACGTGGAAAACTTGCTGCGTTCGGAGTCATACTTTTCTACACAACGTACGTAAATGAGGTAGCTTTCCTGCAGGCAGTCTTCATAAGGCTCCGGGAGCTTCCAACGAAGGAGGCAGGAATGGATAAGGCGTTGATAAGCGGGGAAATCAAGAATATGATCTTTCATAACACACTCCTTTCTATGCATCTATTATCCTGTATTTCCCAACGAATGGAAAGAAAAATTCAATTTTCTTCTACATAAAATTGAAAAATTTGCAAAAACATGACACCAAAATCCCTTTTTCTATCGATTATAGTATGAAGGATTATTTAGGGAGGGTGTCTTATGGTTATCGATGATATGTTTGAAAAATTAGTAGCAGAAAGTGAAGAGTTGATTCATTTTCATATTCATAAGCTGAATATTAGAGATCGAAACGGCGATTTCTATGCCGAAGGTCTTTTCGCTCTGTGGAATGCCTACCGTACATATGACCCTGAGGCGGGAACCTTGAAGTCATACATGCACTGGAAAGTCCGCAATGCGTTGATTGATAAAATCCGTAAAGATTCGAGAACCTATGAGCAGGAGGAGGGGATCGCCGAGCAGATGGTACAGGAGGGACGCGATCAATGGGAGGACGAAATTACAGACGAACTCCTATGGAACCAGGTAAAAGAGGCGCTCACACCGAATCAGTGGAAATGGGTCTATCACTATATTATTAGGGACCGGTCCATTTCACAGATTGCTCGTCTGGAAGGAGTAACTCAGGATGCTGTGAAAAACTGGGGGAGGCACGCAAGGAAGAAACTGAAGGAACTTGGTAAGACCATATAAAAAGCCTCGGAGGGGACCCCGAGACTGTGCGCTTATTTATTAATGGTTATATTTATTTTGCTCAACCCAAGCGCGCGTGCAGCTTTAATCATCTTAACCGCCTCTTGCTCTGCATCCTGGATTTGCACGTCATTTCTGGAAATGCTCAACGTCGTCCCGCCAGACAACATCGTCGCTTCCTCTGATGTATGTTGATCCTCTTTAATCGATAAAAACGATTGTGGTTGTTCTTCCATCATTTCTTCCTGACGCATACGATTGACACGTCCGCGAATCTTACGACCGTGATACACGACGCTCGCATACGGGCATCCTGTCTCTGCAGCAATTTCTCGGTAGTTTTTATCTGTCTCGCCGATTAGACGTTTTACTTCGCTGAGGTCATAGTCGTATTGTTTACTCTTCTTCGCCATTTCGAATCCCCCTTTTGATTTTCTAATAATATTGTATACAAATTTTCCCCTTAATAATAGTGTGAGTTATTAATTCTTTAAATCTTTTAAAATCATTTACAGTTGTTGTAAACTATTAAATATGCAAATGAAAAGATAATAGGAAAGTGTGACTGATTTTGTGTAAAAAAGTTATTTATGGTTTATTACCCCTGGGTGTAATGGGTTTAATTTTCTTCTTTTCTTCCCAGCCCTATGAACAACAGGACCTGCGTCCAACGGTGAATCTTTATATGAATTTAGATTTTATAAAACCAGTGTTATCCCTCATCGAATTTACTTACTACGGGGAGACGATCAATATAGAAAGCCGTGGGGTTGACGGCATGCTGGAGTTTCTCATTCGGAAAGCTGCCCACCTGACCGTTTTTTTCTTCCTCATGATCACGACATTCCTCGCTTTTCATCACAACACAGAGTGGGGCTTAAAAGGCAAATTGATCGTATCTTACATGATCACCGTCCTTTATGCTTGTTTGGATGAATATCACCAGTCGCTCACTCCAAACCGCACGCCCTATGCCGGAGATGTCGTCTTAGACAGTGTCGGAGGTTTGGCGGGAGTTTTACTCATTCTTCTCTTTTATATTAGAAAAAGCACGAGGAAACGTTAATCCTGGACTCCATATTTTATAGTAGCGCGCCAAAGAGAGTCCGAGTCGCGCCAAACGCTGACCAAGACACACCAAAACAAAAAGAGAACCAGCACTCCATGTACTGGTTCTCTTTGTCATTTTTCAGGCGTCAAAACCAATGTTTCCGCACCACTCAGGTTCACTTGAAGCGGTTCGACCTTATAATCTTCCAGATCCAATTCAAGTCGTTCTCGTTTACCTTTATTCCATTCATCAAAAAGGGCCACAGTGGTCGGTCCTGCCCCACTGATGTAGTGGCCGAGCGAATGTTCTTTTTCCAGAATCTCTTTAAACGAAGAGAAGCCTGGAATGAGAATCTGTCGGTAAGGCTGATGCCAACGGTCGCTCTGCATCATTTTTCCGGCAAGTGCCCAATTTTTTGTAGCTAAGGCAGCGACGAGTACATTGGCGCTCCCGCTATTGTTGACCGCCTGTTTGTATTCCATTTCCACAGGCAGCAACCCACGTGCTTTTTCCGTTTCCAAATGATAGTCGGGAATGATGGCGAGCCAGGTCAAATCATCCATTCCTTCTGTAAAATGGACATAATCCAAATGCTCCCCGTCATAATTAGAAACCATAATACCGCCGAAAATCGCCGGTCCTACATTGTCAGGATGCCCCTCAATTTCGCAGGCAATTTTAAATTTTTCATAACGACTTAAACCGAGGTCCAGGAGGTGATCAGCCAGTTCAATCCCTCCCACTACTGCGGTTGATGAACTGCCAAGCCCTCGGGCGATCGGGACGTCATTTGTTAATTCCACATGGGTGGGCGGAAGCTCTTCATGCCCCATGGCTTCGGCTGTGAATAACGCCGTCTTATAAATCAGGTTGTTTTTACCCGAAGGGATATAAGGCTGGTCTTCTTCAGGAACGGAAAAAAACCATTCATCGGCCGGCTGGCAGTCAAGCGTCACATATTTCGATAGCGCAATACCGACGGAATCAAATCCCGGGCCGAGGTTCGCGGATGTCGCAGGCACTCGGATTTGAAACCGGCTCATGATTGAACACCTGTCACAGCAGAAGCGAAGATGTTGTAATCATTTTCGATGCGTGTCGGTTTGACTGGGCTCTGGTCCATGGCTGTCGTCGGATCCTTCAATCCGTTCCCTGTTAACACATGAACGATTTTAGAACCTTGTGGAATCGTACCGTCTTTCACTTTTTTAATCATACCTGCGATGGAAGCACAGGAGGCAGGCTCAGCGAAAACGCCTTCTTTTTGCGCGAGATACTGATAAGCTTCAACGATTTCTTCATCTGTCACTTCATCAATCAGGCCATTCGATTCGGCACGCACGCTTAACGCTTTATCCCAGCTTGCCGGGTTCCCGATTCTGATCGCTGTCGCCAATGTTTCCGGATCTTCGATAATCTGATTGCGGACGATCGCGGCAGAACCGCTCGCCTCAAAGCCCATCATCTGGGGCAGTCCGGAACCATGTCGCTCGTTATATTCTTTGAACCCTTTCCAGTACGCCGTAATGTTTCCGGCATTACCGACAGGGATACTTAAGATATCCGGTGCAGTGCCAAGCGCATCACAAACTTCAAAGGCAGCCGTCTTCTGTCCTTCGATACGGTAGGGGTTCACAGAGTTTACGAGAGTGACCGGCTCATTCTCCGCCATTTTCCTTACCATACGAAGAGCGTCATCGAAGTTCCCTTTGATTGCAAAAATTTCCGCGCCGTACATAACCGCCTGCGCCAGTTTTCCTTCTGCGATTTTTCCATCAGGGATGACGACGATGCAGCGAAGGCCGGCTCGTGCCGCAAACGCAGCTGCTGAAGCGGAAGTATTCCCTGTTGAAGCACAAATCACAGCCTCTGAACCTTCTTCAATCGCTTTTGCCATCGCCATCACCATGCCGCGGTCTTTGAAAGAGCCTGTCGGGTTCGCTCCTTCAATTTTGACATACCCCTCGATTCCAAGGTCCTGGGAGATGGATGGAATCGGAAGGAGAGGAGTATTCCCCTCATGCAACGTCAGTTTTGGTGTTTTTTCGGAAACGGGTAAAAACTCTCCATATTCATGAATCAATCCACGCCACATGTCAGTTTCCTCCTTCTACACGGAATATGCTGTCGATATTTCTTACAGAATCGAGCGATTCAATATCCTGAATCGCTTTTTCAAAATCTTCCTCGCTCACTTGATGAGTGACCATCATCAATTCACGTTCGCCTTCCTGATCAGTCGAACGCTGGGTGAATTGATCGAAAGAGAGGTCGTATTGGGCGAAAATGTTCGTCAGGTCGTTCAACATGCCTGCCTTGTCATCAACATGAAGACGGATATACTTCTTCGTCAGCTGATCTTTCTTCGCTTTCACCTGCTTAGGGAACTGTGGCTGCACATAGGCTGTACCTGTTGTCCCGAGGCGGATGTTTTTCAATACGGCGATCAAGTCCGCTACCACAGCAGTGGCTGTCGGAAGTTTCCCGGCACCCGGTCCATAGAACATCGTTTCACCTACGGCATCCCCGTACACATAAACGGCATTGAATTCATCATTCACAGAAGAAAGCGGATGTTGAATCGGAAGCAATGTCGGCTCGACACTCACAGAAACGCCGTTTTGGTCATTCTCGGCAATCCCAATCAGCTTGATGCGATACCCAAGTTCTTCTGCATAGGTAATATCATCTGAAGAAATGCCGCGGATCCCTTTGATATCTACATCTTCTAAACTATAAGGCATAGAGAAACCTAAGATTGATAGAATTGTCATTTTCCGAGCCGCATCAAGTCCATCAACGTCAGCCGTCGGATCAGCTTCTGCGAAACCAAGATCCTGTGCTTCCTTCAAGACACTGTCAAAGTCCACCCCGTCCTGGGCCATTTTCGTCATAATATAGTTTGTCGTGCCGTTGACGATTCCCATCATTTTTGTAATACGATCGGAGGACAGGCCGTCCATGATCGAGCGGATAATCGGAATACCGCCGGCCACACTCGCTTCGTAGTACAAGTCGCAATTGTGCTTCTGACAGGCTTCGAAAAGCTGCTCACCATGCTGGGCGACAAGATCCTTGTTCGCCGTGACGATGTGTTTTCCGTGTTCAATGGCTTCTAATAATATAGTAAGCGTGTGATCGATCCCACCCATCACCTCTACGATGACATCAATCTCCGGATCTCTCGTAATATCCTGGTACTGATCCGTCAACTGGGTTTCAGCCGGAACCTCGCGGGGCTTAGACATGTCACTGACAAGCACAGACTTAATCGTGACATCACACCCTGTCTTATGTTCAATGCGTTCTTTATGATCGCGGAGGATCTCAATCACTCCACTTCCGACCGTTCCAAGTCCTAGTAGTCCTACGGTAATGGCTTTATTCATCGTTCACACTCCTTGTCTACTTGAAATAAACATTATTCTTTGTATAAAGGACATTGTAACGGAAAGGAAATTGAAGCACAAGACCGAATTATCCGACGATTTCACCTTCCATATATTGTATGACCTGGTACACCAGAAAATGGGAGTGTGTATTTTAGTTATTCCTCCTACCTGAATGGACTCACCGTCTGAATAGATAGATTTAGTCGTGCTTCTTAAGTTAGTAGATGAACTTTTACAATAAATTAACAAACTTGGAAAAAGTAAATTTGTAAGGTGTTTTCACAAAGAAAAGGGCGTTTTAATATTATTTTTAAGTGGAAAATCATTTTATCTAAATCATTTATTGTAAAAAATTGCAAATGGTATTAAGTGAAAAATATAGGATATATTGACTAATAATGGAAGGTACATTATAACTAAATGGGACAGATGAGGAGGTGAAACTATAAATGAACGTTTTAACACAGGCGAGGATTCAAGAAGTATTACTATTACCTAAGACTTTTGAAGTCTATGATGAATACGTAAGGAGACTTATGAAAGAATGGGGAATATATGGACGCGAAGATGAATTTATAAGAGAAGGAAGAGCAACCGTCTACCGCCTCCATAAAGAGAAGAAAGAGACGATGGATATAGATATATGTATAGAGATAAGAAAAGATCTGCTAAAATTTTTTCCCTCAGATTAACTCATTATAAGGAACAAAAGAAAGAAGGCCGCTAGCTTCCACAGCGGCCTTCTTTTTTTGGGAATGATAGGATGACCAGGTCATACAAATATTCCCATTGTACATTCCGCATGAGAACAGTATTAAGAGTGGAATTCATTTATTGGGAATAAAAGGTGTACCAGGTCATACAGATATTTCCATAATAGAAACATCCTACTTAAATGTTACAATATTAGATGAAGTTACATAGTTTATTAGTTTTCGGTGTAAAAAGGTAAGAAAAGTAAAAGATTTCTATCTAAATGCGCCGAAAAAACAGGATTTCAAACAAATAATGGCGAATGAAAAGAACTAGAGAAGAACGAGTTGGAATGCAATGATAGACTTCCACTCATAAAAAATGGCTTCCCTAAATCGCTAAAGAAAAATAATCACGAAGGAGTGTTGTGCATGTGGAAAAATGATTACAACCGTTGGAAAGAATTTACCGAACTTGATGCTGACCTTGCATCAAAGCTGGAAGAACTAACATCAGATGAACAATCTTTGGAAGATGCTTTCTACAAGAACCTGGAATTCGGGACAGGTGGAATGCGCGGAAAGCTCGGACCAGGAACAAACCGCATGAACATCTACACAGTGAGAAAAGCGGCCGAAGGCCTGGCCACCTATGTCAACGACCAGGGCTTGTCCAACAGGGGCGTAGCGATCGCTTATGACTCCCGTTATATGTCCAAGGAGTTCGCAGTAGAGACCGCACGTGTCCTTGGCCACCACGGCATTCCTTCTTATGTATTCACGTCCTTAAGACCGACGCCGGAATTATCCTTTGCTGTCCGCCACTTGAACGCAGCAGCAGGTGTTGTCGTGACGGCGAGTCACAATCCTCCGGAATATAATGGTTTCAAAGCCTACAACGAGGACGGCGGTCAACTTCCTCCTGAGCAGGCGGAAATCATGATCGATTTTGTAAACAAAGTGGAAAACGAATTGAAGGTCGAAGCGGCTGATCAACAAGAACTGGAAGAACAGGGACTGCTTCGCTGGGTTGATGATGAAGTCGATGAGGCTTATCTTGAAGCATTGAAAGGAGTTACGGTCCAGCCGGATATCCAAAAGGATCTATCCCTCGTGTTCACGCCACTGCACGGTACGGCTCGTGATCTTGTTGAAAAAGGCCTGCAGCAGAGTGGATTCACGTCCATTCACATCGTTGAGGAACAAGCGAAGCCGGATCCTGAATTTTCTACTGTAGCCTCTCCGAACCCTGAGGAGCATCAGGCTTTTGAGATGGCCATTGATCAAGGAAAAGCCATTGGGGCTGACTTGTTGATGGCGACAGACCCTGATGCCGATCGGCTAGGTGTTGCTGTTCCGAATGAAAAAGGCGAATATGTCGTTCTTACAGGGAACCAGACGGGTGCCCTTCTTCTGGATTACATTCTAGGTCAATCCGAACAATTACCGCAGAACGGGCTGCTGATCAAGACGATCGTAACCTCTGAATTCGGACGGGTTATTGCTAACTCCTACGGGATCCGTTCCCTCGACACGCTGACAGGCTTCAAGTTCATTGGGGAAAAAATTCGTGAATATGAACAAAGTGGAGAGCACACGTTCATGTTCGGCTATGAGGAAAGCTACGGGTATCTGGTTAAAGACTTTGCCCGTGACAAGGATGCTGTCCAGGCCGCTGTCCTTGCAGCAGAAGTCGGGGCGCATTGGAAGAATCAAGGGAAAACGTTACTGGATGCTCTGGATGAGTTGTATGAAAAACACGGCTACTTCCTTGAGGACCTACAATCGATGAAACTTGAAGGGAAATCAGGGACAGAGCAAATCAAGGCGATTATGGACGACTTCCGTAACGCAGAAATTAGAGAAGCGGGTGGGAAGAAAGTCGTTGCCATCGAAGATTATGCGACCACCATCCGTAAACATGTCCAGGACGGAACCGAAGAGGAAATCGATCTTCCGACGTCCAATGTCGTTAAGTTCATCCTTGAGGACGACTGCTGGTTCTGCCTGCGCCCGTCAGGTACAGAACCGAAAATCAAGTTTTATTACGGTGTGAAATCCGGCACAAGAAAAGAAAGTGAAGAGCTGCTGGCCGCTGTAAAAGCAACCGTCAACGAACGTTTGCATGCGCTTATCTAAATTGTTGAACCTCCATCCCGCGGGATGGAGGTTTTTTATTATGGATTTGAATGAAGTCTCTATTGCGCTCAGCTGGTTCGTTACCCATTCAGACACAATCGCTCCACCAATAATACCTTTCAAAAACGCCGAAACCCAAAGCCCAATCCAGATTAATCGCTTTCATTTTGTTGACAAATACGCGATAATAGAATAAAATACTGAAAATTCAGATTTAATGAAAAAGGGGTGGGCCCATGTTGAACATAAAAATGCTTAAGCCATACTATGTTAAAGAAGACAAACGCTTCATTCGAGTCGTTCTAGCCTACCAGTACTTTTCGCTGCTCATCGATAACGAGTTGTATCAGTTCATCCCGATGGAATCAAGAGAAATTATAATCGACCGCAATCGTCAACGGGTGCATAACGTTTTCGATATATTCGTTTTTCAACGAGGCAAGAAAATGGTTTATGTTTCTGTCTCCGATCTATTGCAATTGTCTGAGTTTATCTCGCACCTTCATTCGATTGTGTCGCCGTATTATGAAGAGGGGATCGAAATTAGTCAGCAATCATCTAAAGAAGTGAAGGAAATCATCCGTGAATTAGAAAAAGATAACCTTCGACGCCTCATCGACAAGGCGATCGATCAACATGATGAAGACGCCTTCCGTCTTCTCACTGAAAAATGGAATAACATGTACTCATGAAAACACCCAGGTGTGAATTCAATCATGCCTGGGTATTTATTTCCCATACTTTATTCGTCAAAAAAATACAACATCTTTATTCGGCTTATCAAAAACTATCTGAAAAATGTGAAATTTAAGTGATAATAGTTCAATTGAGTTCAAGATTTATCCATTATAATAATACATATAACAAGGACAAAGTGATACGAGTATTGATGATACTGGTGAAGACCATTCATCAAGCTCTGCTCATCGATTTGACCATTAGGGGAGGTTGACCGGATGGAAACGCTGCCTAGAGAACGGAAGTTGGATGAAGAATGGGTGTTTTTATTGAAAGAAGCGAAAGCCATGGGGTTAAGTAAAGATGAGGTTAAAAACTTTTTAAAACGTCAATCAAAATCAGCCAAAACGGTCTGACATCCTTTACTTGAAAGGGTGTTCTTTTTTTGCCATGATAGAGAAGTACTAAGCATAAAGAAGGGGCAGGAAGAGAGGTCCTTATGAAAAAATATGAGTTAATGAACTTGTTGAAAGATTGTTCAATCACTATGAACATCCCTGTGTTAATGTTTAATGAACGAAATAAGATGATTTACCATTATCCTGAAGATTTTCAAAAGCCGCCCAAAGCTCTCAGAAGTATACATAAAACCTATATCAACGAGTGTAGAAAGCATCCCTTTACCATGCAAGTGTACACAGATCATTATTATCAACATCTTTTCTTATACCCTTATGTAGATGAAAACGGAAAGGACCTGGTGATCGGAATTGGTCCTTTTGTCCAACAGGAAGTAAGCCACAAACATGTAAGAATGAACCTTATTATGAATGATTTGGATGCTGGGTTGGAGGAACCATTTGTCGAGTATCTTGCTCAACTCCCGATGCTGAACCAATCGCAGGTAAGCGCGCTTAAACGGTTGATGAACCAACTATTACCGAAGCAGAAAAAAAAGGTGACGGGGAGTATGGAACAGGAGAAAATTCATAAGCAGTATCAATCCTTCACCCAAACGCTATCTTCTTATCCTGAGACAATAGCAACCAAACAAAAATTCATCGAATTATTTAAAAATGGTCAAAATGAAGCCATCGAAGAGTACGAAAAGCTCCGAGAGAAAACGTTAAACGGAAAAGACCTTCGCCATCATAAAAATCAAATGATTCGTTGGATTTCTGAATTAGGGCATGTATGTATGGAAAAAGGTGCCCAGCAGGATGAAGTTGAATCGTTAAGTGATTTTTATATCAATTTTTTAGAAGCTCAAGGAACGGAAGAAGATTTGAAAGCCTTAGAAATGAACATCCTTAAATCATTTTTAGAGCGGATACAGAAGATTGGTGAACGAAGGATGTATTCTCCATTGGTGGAAAGAACGCAGAAATACATTTTCCAAAACTTAACCAAAGATTTGACCTTGAAAGGAATCGCTGAAGCTCTTAATGTTAATCCGAATTATCTATCGGGAGTCTTTACAAAAGAAAAAGGGATTTCTATTACTCAGTTCATAAATCAACAACGGATAAAAGAAGCGAAGGAATTATTATGTATCACTCATCATTCCCTTATGGATATCAGTACGTTGCTCGGATATAACAGTCAGAGCTATTTTACTCGAGTGTTTAAAAGTATCGAAGGCATCGGGCCGAAAGAGTTTAGAAATAAATACAGAGTTTATGAGGAATAAAAAGACGGATCACCATTCGTCTTTTTTTTTATGTCCGTTTGCTGCCAAGGAAGGACAGCAAGCTCCAATAGGAAGGTTTCTTATTACTTAAACCCATTGTTTGAACGTTCTTATTAAAGAAAAGATGAGGTTGGAGTAACAGAGTTTTCATTAGAAAATATAAAGGTAAGTAAATATAACTGTTTCTTTTAATGAATAAAAGCATTATAATATTCTTAATAGAGAACAAAGTGGTATGGGAAATCAATTATTGGCCAAGAAAGCGAGGTAAAGAAATGACCCCTATCGGAGAGAAGATACGCGTACTAAGAATGGGGAAAAATTTATCAGTTAATGAGTTTGCAAAAAAGTCCGGGGTTTCGAAATCCTACATCAGCAATATTGAGCGCGGCGTCCAAGCCAACCCTTCGCTTATCGTGATGGGGAAGCTTGCGAAAACTCTTGACGTTTCATTGGAAGAATTATTGACTCATAAGTATGCCCGTGCAGAAGATGATGAGGAAAAGGTTTGAAGTGAGTAGCGCAGAGTGCGATTTCATTCTTATAAAAGAACCACCCGTTGGATGGATAAGAGAGGAGGAGGAGGAAGGTGAGAAATAAGGTCATGTTCACAAGAGAAGCAGCTCGAAGGAACATTTATTCCATTCCTCTTCCACCTTTGCACGCTCCGTCTGATGAACGGCTGAATTTGAATGCCGTCGTATCTTACTATTCCCAGCTATGTCTAAAATCCGGATGGAACGTGCTGAGGAAAGAAGGACATATATATGTAGAAAATCAGGGGGAAGAAATCGCAGGATCGGAATGGACGGATGGAATCATAGGAGATGCTTCACCGCTTTCTTACTTGCAGGCGGCTGTATGCGATCATCATCTCAATGAATACAGCACCCATAAAACATCAGTGATTGAAGAAGCAATCATAGATGACGCCTATGTGCGAGCCTTGGATTTGCTAGGAGAATGGGACTTCGGGGATATCAAAAGAAGTCTCAATCCCATCTTTTTCTATGACTCTCTGGATCATCCCGCAGTGATTTTCTTTACTTTTCATCTGGAAGGAAAGAGGATCCTGCAAAAGCACATTCATCGTTTCAGCAAACACAGCTACAGACTTAAAGTTCTACACAAGACATGGATGACAAATGAATAAGGATAAACGCAACCTGACGAGCGCCTGCCCCCTCGCCGTCAGGTTCTTTTTTGTGTGGAATCGCTTCCTGTACGGCTACCCACACGGGTGTTAGGGATGAATCATATTATATTCTGACAATTTTTATTTTATTTTGTAGAAAAATAGTATAATATAAGAGGGAGATTCAATTATTTAACATATTTCCCCGGAAATAATCATATTTTGAAACTTTTTTGATGCTGAAACGTCTAATAGAATAAGAGATACATAGATGTACAGCCAGAAAAAGTCGTTTAGTGACGAACATTTAAGTAAATAGAAGGTATATAGAAACTTATAGAAAAGGTGGGGAGCATGGATAATTTAAAGGATGTTTTACAGAACATTATTCAAAAGACGGAAGACGCCGAACTGCTTACTTCAAGGGATGTTATCGATCATTTGATTGAACAACTTCAGCAATAGAAGAAAAGCATCGCCACATTGGACAAGGTGAGCGGTGTTTTTTGTGTGCACATGTACATAAGAGAACTCTTAACCTCCACCTATCTATGTTATAATTTTAACCGCCTAGAGGAAACTTAAGATGTAAGTGAGGATTAATATGAATATCTATATAGACATAATCATTGCAATCGTATTATCAATGGCTGTGAGTTTCATTCTTGTTTTTCCAGTTATGAAACTTGCGGTGAAATGGAAGATGATGGATTACCCTGAAATGAGGAAAATCCATAAGGAAATTACTCCGCGGATGGGCGGTCTTGCCATCTTTGGAGGAGCTGCGGCTGGTATGCTTTATATTCGCCCGGACCTTCCTTATCTGGTCCCTATTTGCATAGGTGCATTCATTATCGTTCTGACGGGTCTTCTTGATGACCGCTATCAGATCCGGCCTTTATTCAAACTATTGGGTCAAGTTTCGGCAGCTGGTGTTCTTATCTTTTCTGGTTTGAAGATTGATGTGCTGAGTATTCCGTTCATCGGAATGGTGTCCTTCAGTGATCCGATCAGTATCATTTTTACGTTCCTTTGGATTATTGGAATTACCAACGCTATTAATCTGATTGATGGATTGGACGGGCTCGCTGCAGGTGTTTCCACCATCTCATTGATTAGTATTGCCGTGATGGCACTGGCGATTGAGCCTCAAGTGGCCATTGTATATTTGTGCGTTGTTTTAATCGGAAGCAATATCGGTTTCTTATTCCACAACTTTCACCCTGCCTCCATTTATATGGGCGATACGGGTTCATTGTTTCTTGGTTATTCCATGGCCGTCATTTCGATGGTCGGATTATTTAAAAATGTGACCTTATTCAGTTTTGTCATTCCAATCATTGTGTTAGCCATTCCTGTTTTTGATACATTGTTCTCGATTGTGAGAAGACTGATCAATAAGCAGAAAATTATGATGCCGGACAATAAACACATCCATTATCAAATTTTGGAAGCGGGATTCAGTCATAGAGCTACGGTCTTGATCATCTATGCTTTCAGTGCGGTTTTCGGCCTGCTTGCGTTGTTGTTCTCGCTGACATCGTTTGGAATCTCCTTGATTATTACCTTTGTCATTCTTTTCTTACTCCATCTGTTTGCGGAGATGACAGGAGTCGTATATCGAGGGAAACGCCCTGTGATCGGCCTGTTTTCTAAGACACAAAGAGAGAAAGATCGAGATAAATCATAAAAAGAGCTCACTGACTTTACGGGTCAGTGAGCTTTTTTTTAATAGGAGTCCACATCCCCCGGGGTGATGAACCATTGGTCGGCATCGTCCATCGAACTTAGAGAAGGATCGATTGCCTTTCCTACGAGCGGCATAGGACTATCTTTATGAATGAATCCGTCTTGTTTTAAAGTGCTGGCGGCAAGCGTGTGTGTCAACGCCCAGGATTGAATCACATCTGTATCTTTTAATTCGGTCCGGACCGCAGCTAAAAGGACAGGCCATAACTTTTCATCTTCAGCGAGCCAATCCACCAGCATACCATTTTCAAAGGAACCGGAAATTTGATGCGTAACCACATAACCGATCAATCGGCGGTCCTCATAGATTCCAATCATTTTGTACTGGTGCTCGGGATGGTCAAAGTAACGGTAATTTAAATATGTGGCATCCCTGACGACCAACCCTTGTTCCGCGTGCTTTGACCTCTCAGCTAACTGATCAAATTCTATCTCGCAACGCTTCACTTCTCTCACTTCATACCCACCTGTGTGAAATTTCGATTTTTTAAACGATTGAAAGATCCGGTCCAAAGGTTTAAAGATGGCAAGAGGTGAGAACTTGGAAGCCAGCAAATGGATCGGCTTCTGAATCAACATCCAGCGTGGCATGTCTGTCAGATGACTTGCCCCTGTGTATCGTAAAAATAACTCTTTTGCTTTGGGGGCAGGGAATCCATATAAATAGTCGATTCCGTCTTGTTTCGCTTCTACTAAAAGCGCATCATTAAGCTTCTTATAAATCCCTTTCCCGCGTGCATCCGGATCCACCATTGTATCCACACGAAGGCCAACCTTTTTCTTTTCACCGTTCAAGTAGGCATCTGTCACCCACAAGCTGATATGACCGAGGATTTGATTGTCTTCCTCGAATACAAGAATAAAGGGGCGCTCCTGTTTAGGGTTCTCTATGAATTTCCATTTCCAAACAGCCAATGGACGTGTATGGTTGAATGTTTTCTTGAAAAGGGTTTGGATTTGGTCTTCGTCTCCCTTATGATAGCGTCGAACTGTCATCATGTGTCGTCCTTTCTTTGTTAAAGCATACTTCATAAGAGTATATCAAAAAAATGATCACCCGCGCATGACCACTTCATTACAAGTTTTTGACTTTTCATTTAAGATTGGACGCAGGAATAGCGCACTTGAAATGAATCAGATATAATGAATGTTGGAGAGTATTGGCTTTCTTTGTCGACCATGTCATTAAAAATTCCGTTCTATCAATCAATGGTCCACGATGACAATACCCGCCCAATGCCTCCAGATATTCCTACATGAAGGGGAAATGAATGCCTTCTCCTGTTTGAGTTATGGTTGATTGTTTTGCTTGAAATGACGTTTAAAGGAACAAGCAGGACGGGAAGAGGGAAAGGGATGAAAATTGTCGTGGTCTATCATAAATGGAACAAAACGTCATAAAGCATCAAATTTAACGAATGATATAAAGAAAAGTACGAACGGAAAGATGTATAAATAAAACTTTTATGAAAATAGATGTCTACGAAGTTGTAGGTGGAAGAGAAAGGGAGTTATGTTGTATGAAAAAGTCACTTTGTGTGGTTGGATTAGGCTATATCGGTCTTCCGACTTCCGTCATGTTTGCCATCCACGGTCATAAAGTCCATGGAGTGGATGTCAATCAAAGAGCTGTGGAAATGATCAATGCGAAACAGCTTCATATAGAAGAGAACGGACTGCAGGAGCGCTTGGAGGAAGCGGTGGATGCCGGGAATTTCAAAGCATCTATGGAACCAACGGAAGCGGATGTTTTCGTCATTGCTGTTCCATCCCCGATCAAGGAAGATAAAACAGCCAACCTTGATTATGTCCGAAAAGCAACTGAAGCCATTGTTCCTTTCGTGAAAGAAGGGAACTTAGTTATTCTTGAATCCACGGTGCCTCCACGTACAGTTGAAGACGTAATGCTGCCTGTACTTGAGAAAACCGGTCTTGAAATTGGAAAGCAATTGTTCGTTTCACATTCACCGGAGCGTGTCATTCCAGGGAAGGTCTTTCAGGAGCTCGTAGATAACGACCGGATCGTCGGCGGTATTAATGAAGAGTCTTCTCAAATGACCAAAGAGTTGTACGAGTCCTTTGTAAAAGGAAACATCCATTTGACGGATGCTACAACCGCTGAAATGGCGAAGGTGATTGAAAACACGTACCGCGATGTGAATATTGCTTTTGCTAATGAACTTGCGATGATCAGTGACCGCATCGGAGTGAACTCATGGGAAGCGATCAAGCTTGCCAATTATCACCCGCGTGTCAACATTCATACCCCAGGGCCTGGTGTAGGGGGACACTGCATCGCAGTCGATCCGTGGTTCCTTGCAGAGCTTCAACCAGATCTTTCACAGATTATACAACTGTCCCGTAACACGAACGATAACATGCCTGTATACACAGCAGATCAAGTGGAGAAATTGATGAAAGATCAATTCATACAGGATCCGAAGGTGGCCCTTTTCGGACTGTCTTTCAAAGCGAACATTGACGACCACCGCGAGAGTCCTTCCTTGAAGGTGATTCTGGAGCTGGTGGAGCGGGGAATCAGCTTTACAACGTATGATCCTCACATTAAAGAGAACATCGCATCCAATCAGACGCAGGATATGGAAGAAGCGTTGGACGGAGCCGACATTCTTGTAGTGTTGACGGATCATGATGAATTCAAAGCTCTTACCCCTGCCTCGATCAAGGAGAAAATGAGTAATCGCGTTGTGCTCGATACAAAAAATTGCCTGAATCTTGACCACTGGAAAGAAGCCGGGTTTGTGACCAAGCGCCTCGGCGATTCCAAGAATGTGTAAAAAGGTGACGATATGAAGGAACAGTTTTTAGGTGTGGATGTCAGTAGTCATTCATACGAACAGTTAAAGAAAAATGTCATAGACGACATCAATCATAAAAGACAGTCATTTATCGTAGCCATCAATCCGGAGAAGATTTTGAAAGCTCAGGAGGATGAGAGTTTAAAGAACCTCTTAAACAAAGCGACATATCAAATTCCTGATGGTGTTGGTGTGCTTGTTGCCTCCCGCTTGAAAAAAGGGAACATTAAAGAACGCGTGACGGGGATTGATATGCTGTTGACGCTTTGTGAACAGGCAAAAGAGCATGATAAATCAGTCTTCCTTTACGGGGCGAAGCCTGGGATCGCAGAAGAGGCGAAAGACGAACTGGTTCGCAAATACCCAGGGTTGAAAATCGCCGGCGTTTTGGACGGCTATGAGAAAGATGAACAAAAAGTCATACAGACGATCAATGAATCACAGGCGGATATTCTTTTCGTAGCCCTCGGCAGTCCAAAGCAGGAATATTGGATTGTGGATCATATGAATGAGTTGAATGTAAGCATCTTTCAGGGTGTGGGTGGATCATTTGATGTCATTTCAGGAAGAATCAAGAGAGCACCGGATTTCTTCCTACGCTTCGGTTTGGAGTGGTTGTACAGGCTCATTGCTGAACCGTGGAGGATTAAAAGGCAGATTAAACTTCCTGCCTTCCTATTGAAAGTATGGCGAGATAAATAGAGAAGAGCAGCTGCTAAAAGCAGCTGTTTTTTTGTGTCCATAAATATAAGGTTCAGTACTCTGCCTTCGCTTGAATGGTTTCCCCTTGCCATTCAAAAAGCTCGTTTTTGTTTGAAGTTTAAAAGCGAAAGGTGTGTAGAAAGTCGCGCATAGGAGATTGAGAGGAATGAAAATGAGGAAGTGGATGTAGTCTTAAAATCTAGTATTACATATTTTGTAGTTTGTGATATTATGGTGTAGGATTTTGAATTATTTTCAATAGGAGTGGGTTTTTTGCATCAATTAAATAATCCTAGACGAATCCGATTCGAGCTGGAAGGTTTACGGGCAGTAGCTGCTATTCTAGTTGCGATTTATCATATTTGGTTTAATCGGGTCTCTGGTGGTGTGGATGTATTTTTTGTTGTGTCAGGCTTTTTGATTACCACCTCATTATTATCGATGTATCGAAAAAATGGCCGCATTTTCTATTTCTCCTACATCATAAAGCTGTTGAAGCGTTTGCTGCCTACAGCCTGGTTGATAGGAATAGCTACCTTCGCATTTAGTTTTTTAGTTTTACCTGTTTTTACAAGGTATCAAGTGTTGAGCGAATTTATTGCTTCTTCCTTTTACTTTCAGAATTGGCGGCTTGCTACGGATGCTGTCGATTACTTAGCTCAAAATAATGGTGCTTCACCTTTTCAACACTTTTGGGCATTAAGTATTCAATTTCAGTTCTATATCATATGGTTGGTGTTGTTTTTCATAACCCTCACCTTTTATCGTTTGTTTAGAAAAGCTGAGTTTAATCACATTCTCCTTTTAACTATAGGGGTTATTATTGTTGCTTCGTTTAGTTATTCTGTTTACTTAACGAATGTGAACCAACCGGTTGCTTACTACCATACCTTCACTCGTGTGTGGGAATTCGGAATTGGTGGTATTCTGGCCTTGACGATCCATAAAATTACGGTTTCTAAACCTTTGGCATGGGTATTTGGCTGGAGTGGTCTCTTTGGCTTGTTAAGCGGTGGAATCATTTTTCAGGTATCCAGTATCTTTCCCGGATATGCAGCGCTATGGCCTGTGTTTTCTGCAGTATTAATCATTGTGGCCGGGAATCAAGTGGAGCGTCTTAGTGCCTACAGGGTTCTAAGTTGGAAGCCACTGGTTAAGTTCGGGGGCATTTCGTATGCGTTTTACTTATGGCATTGGCCTCTGCTTATTTTCTATTATGCCTATTTCGACCTGGAAAGTGTTTCTTTCTTTGACGGTCTAGGTATTATTGGGTTAGCCTCAATTTTCGCTTATCTGACCATCCATTTCGTTGAAAAGCCGATTCGAAGTATGCAGGTTTCGGTTAGAAAAACAGCTTCCGTCATTACGGTTGTAGCTGCAATTATCATTATTCCCACCGTCTATTATGGACAGACCTCCTTTAGTAAGGAGGGGCCGGAAGTAAATATCGGAACCGAAATGGAGGAACATCCGGGGGCGAAGGTTATGGCTATGGACGGGCTATCTCCAAAGGACCTTGATTTTGATGAGCCGTTTAAGCCTGGTTTGGACGTTGCTTACCAGGACCGTGCTGATATCTACCCCGATGGTTGTCTTGTGAGCGAAGGGGATACAGAAGTGAAGGTGTGTGAGTACGGCAGCATGGAAAACTTCACGCATACGATTGCCCTGGTGGGTGGTTCTCACTCTGCCCATTGGCTTCCGATGTTGCAAGAGATTGCTGAAGATTACCCGATTAAGATCACGACTTATTTAAAGGGAAACTGTAGGTTCACGACAGAGAGTAGAGACGGTTTTTCTGAATGTGATGACTGGTTTGAATCTGTAATGGATGAATTAAGTACCTCAGACCCCGATCTGATTTTTTCAGTAGGGGATGTAGGAAGTCCTAAGGAGGATTTTGATCTAGTATCTGAAGGGTTTGTAGAAGCCTGGGAATACTTCAATGAAGAGAATATCCCCTTACTATTAGTGAGAGATACTCCGTGGTATAAAGAGAGCACACTTGATTGTATTAATGAAAATACAGAAAACCCGGGAGAATGTAAGGTTGCGCGTGATGAAGTCATAAGAGACCCGAGTCCATTGAGTATGGAAAATCCGCCGCCGAATGTAACAACCGTTGACGTGACAGACTCTTTCTGTGATGACGATTATTGTTATTACATTGTTGGAAATGTCGTTACTCATTTCGATAGTAACCACATGACAGCCACATTCTCAAGGACTTTAGCTCCTATTATGGAGGAGGAAATATTAGAACCTTTGAATATAACGGATAAATACTGAAAGGTATTACTTAGAGCTCCTGCTATCGTGCAGGTGCTCTTTTTTTCTTCCGAAACAAATAAAATCCCCATTTCTAGTTCAAATCTTCCAGAGGGGATATGATACTTTTGTATGGAATAAAGGAAAAAGTGCAAAAGTTCGAAAAGGAACGGTTGTTAGTTACATTTGTGTTATATATAATTACATATTGTAATTTGATTGACTAATTTCGACATATTCATTCCATTTCATTTATAAATTGATAAAAATTTCCGGGTGTGTTCAACAATCTTCTTGAATCGTCCGATATTACATATAGGAAGAGATTCTTCTAATCTTTGAGATCGTTTGATAAGAATCTATGATGTTTCCATTGGGTGCTCGTTCCATTTTAAACATTTCTTATACCTGCACATACCTACCCTATAATTCTACTACCCGATTTAAAGTAAACCAAAACTTACATAAACAACCCGAGAAGAACATCGATCGCATTTTTAAAAAGATGAGGTGATACCCAAAAGAAAAATCTATGGAAATTAATTTCCAGATTAATCGTTTTCAAGGAAAACTATGAAAATATAACCCTATTAGGAGGCTATTATGAAAAGACTGTATATGTTGCTGTTTTTTGCGCTTTTTACTCTTTTTGTTCTTTACCCAGCGGCGGAAGCGAGTGCAGAGAAGACTGTTGTTATCGACCCGGGTCACGGTGGAAGATTCTCAGGTACCACGGGTTATTCTGGAGGATCTACGGGATATTATGAAAAGCACTTCAACTTGGAAGTCGGAAAAAAGCTATATGATGCTTTAGAAGCGAAAGGTTACAACGTACATATAACACGCACAAGTGACAGCCATTTCGCCTATGGTTTACATGATGACCTGCAGGCAAGAGTGGATTTCGCGGATCAATCGGCAAAGGATGATCATGATAATGCGATATTTCTCTCTCTTCATTCAAATGCCCTACCATCAAACCCTTACATGAGAGGGTATGAAACCTATTATTTTGATATGAACAATATAAGCTCGACCTACCCACCATCTCCAGAACAAATTGAATATGCACCAGAAAGTAAACGTCTGGCACAAACGATGCACCGTTATATTCTGGACGGTACACCACTTGGAGAAGGAAGAGGGATGGTTCCGAGTAACTTATATGTAACAAGAAATGCCGTTATGCCGGCAGCATTGTTAGAGTTTGGTTACATGTCGAACCCGACAGAAGAAAAGCTCATCAAAACGGAAAGCTTTCAGGAAAAAGCGGTCCAATCCGTGACCGAAGCGGTTGATAGCTATTTCAGTGTATATGAGGTCTTCAACTACGAAGGTGAAAAAGTAAAATTGACAAGTAAAAAAGAAGAAGCGATCAGCCATGCAGAAAACATGGAGTACGCCTATGTTTTTGACAAATACCAGCAGAAAGTCATCTATGAAAATACCAGTAAACGATATGGTGTTTATCACGAGAAGGATCAATCCAGTGACCGCTTGTTTGTGACTCGGGATAAAGCCTTAGAGTTTGCGAAGAAGTCAAGCAATGTAAGAGTTGTAGATAATGAACAAGGGGAAGTCATCTGGTCCGATTACTTAGCCAAAGCTTATGAAGTTGTCCACTCTTCCCATGGTGTACTGAAAGGGTTCCACAGCTTGGAGAAAGCGCTTGACTATGCTGGGGATTGGAAAAATACAGCGGTCATTGAGAAAGAAAAAGATGAAGTGATTTGGAGTAACTATTTAAGTGAAGAATTCGAAGTCGTTCATACAGATAAGGGTGTATTGAACACTTTCTACCGTGAGGAAAAAGCGATTGCCTATGCGGAAGAATGGAAGAATACGAAGGTCAGAAACCGAACAACAGAAGAAGTGGTATGGGACAACAGCTCTTCTGACTATCAGTATATGTTCAATTCATCAGAACTTGCCGGTAAAGATCGGATCAAGACGGCTGTTGAAGTATCGAAGAGCCTTTACCCTAATGGTTTCAATAAAGATGGAGAGCGTACCGTTGTTCTAGCGACCGCTTATGAATTCGCAGATGCTCTCTCTGCAGGGCCGCTGGCAGCAGACTTGGGCAATGCACCGATTCTATTAAATCGGGACGACCGCCTCGACCCAGCTGTAGTAGAAGAACTGAAAAGACTGAACGCTAATAAAGTCGTCATTCTTGGTGGAACCAACGCCATTTCAGAAAAAGTTCAAAATGAATTAAGCAGTCTTTATACCGTCGAGCGTATTTCCGGTAAAAACCGCATTCAGTCCAATTTAGAAATCAACAACCGTTTGTCTGATGTGGAGGGAGTATTTGTTGCCTCAAGTACAAGCTTCCCTGACGCGCTTGAAGCATCTTCTATCGCAGCAGCTAACGGATGGGCGATTGTATTGACAGATGAAAAGGAAATCACTGAAGAAAGTCTTCAGTTCCTTCATGGCAAGGAAGTAGCCATCCTTGGAGGAACGGCGGTCATTTCAGAAGAGGTGGAAGAAACATTGATTGAACGCAACGGTGGGGATCGCGTGGTCCGCCTGTCCGGTATAAACCGTTACGAAACAGTAGCTGCAACCCTAGACTATTTCAAAGATGATATGCGTTCTGGCACAATGCTTGTAGCCACTGGCCGTAATTATCCGGATGCATTAACGGCATCCGCCATTTCAGCCCGCACGAAAGCACCACTTATCTTAGTAGGAAATGACTTGAATCCAGAGCTTCAAAAAACATTGAGCTGGTATGGAACTGAAAATGTTGTTCAAAATCTCCGAGTTATAGGAGGAGTCGTTGGCAACACTCAACGTGATGAAATTGCTGGTTACCTCAAATAAGAATGCATCCTGGATACAGCAAAGGAGAGGTGTCGATGAAGAAACTGTTAACCATCATGCTGTCCGTCGCTTTTATTTTAAGCGCTTGTGCAGCAGATGCAGATCCGGAAAGCTTGGAAAGTGAACAGGCAGATCAGAGCACATCTGAAGAGCCTGCCGAGGCTGAGAAGACAGAGAAGACAGAGGACCCTGAAAGCGTAGAAGATGAAAGTAAGGAACAGGAAGAGAGCACGGATTCTACAGAGCCAGAGGAAGAAGAAAACTCAGATTCCGGCGAAGAAGCAGCGACCGAAGATTCAGACGTAGAAGCAGAAGAATCAGAGGAAGAAACGGTTGAAGCTTCAGGAAATGAAGGTGCATCTGAAGAAGAAACAAAAGAAGAACAAACATCCAACGTGGGTTTGAAAGCCTATATGCCTAAAGAGCCGATGACGAAGACATTTATGCAGAACGATGAATATGAAGCCGTTTATGAGATTGTAGATATCCAGGGTGATTATGTTCAGCAAGTCATCACATTCGGGGATATGGTCACACTTCAAGTGCTCCAGTGGACGGAAGGTACGGTATCGGTTGTGTATGAGGAGTTCAACCCAGAAGATACAGCAAGCATGCTGGGTGGGTTCAAGCCGGTAGAAACGGTCGATGTTCTTATCGATGTCACACAATCAAGCCAATCCGACAGTTCATTCAAGCTCATTGATGACAAACAGACAACGTCAACACCAGTCCGTGACTTTGAGAACGTATTAGTCGTACAGAAGATAGAAAAAGCGGACTCTTCTGGAGCCGAAGTCCGATCTACGTTCCACTACGCCCCGGATTACGGTCTGATTAAAGAAAAGATTGAGGACAAAGGAGAGAATGGTTATACCATGAACTCCAAATTGATTGATATCAAGTAAAATTGCAAAGGACGGTATGGATGTTAAGAAAATTTATTACTTCAACTTCAGTGTTGTTAGCCACGAGTCTTTTGCTTCCTGCTGCAATCAGTGCCGAACAATCGGAGACGTGGATTGTAGAGGAGAGCAATAAATCTATTCAGTTGAATGAAACGACGGAAGTAAATGTCGTAAGGGATGAACGGAACACAACGATTGAAATTGAACAAAATGGTCAACCAGTAATAGAAGAAACGGAACAAATGGCCGAAATTACAGACGTGCATTATGTCGGTGAAGAATCTCTCGTTGTTATCTATAGAGCCGGAGGATCGGCCAGCAGCTTGTATTTTGATGTCTATCAAGTCAAGCAGGATGGAATAGAAAAAGTCTATGAATCTCAAAGCTATGATCGAGCAACGATTGATTTTCAGGACGATCAACTAGAAATCTCCTATCCAGAATATGATCAGGATGATATCAGTACAGAACCCTCGTCCGTGTTAAATGATGTCTTTACCATTGGAACGGGTGAGGTCACAAAGCAAGAAGGGCAGGAGAAGTTGTCTGCGCAAAGTCTTGTCACTACTCAAAGCAGTACAGAAGTCAATGAAAAGTATGAGAACCCGAGTTATGCAGAGATCAATCGCATGCTCACGGAAGAAGCGAAGAACTTCGATATCCCTCCTGAAATCGTCAAAGCGATTGCCTTCCAGGAAAGCGGATGGCAGCAATATTGGGATACAGGACGTACACCTGTCGACCATTACGAAAGCCAGTGTACCGAAGAGAAAACACGAGGCATGGCCTGGGATGGAACCAACCTGAAACTTGGTTATGATTGCATCGGTATCGGGATCATGCAAGTGTCTGATTATCGTTTCATCACGGATGACCAAGAGCGTCAGGAAGAAATTACGAAATTAGCCACAGACATTCGTTACAATATCCGTGAAGGGTTGAAAATTCTTGAAACGAAGTGGAATTATGCCGATCATGATTTAATTCCAACCGTAAACAGTGGCGATCGAGAGGCCATTGAGAACTGGTACTTTGCCATCCTCGCTTATAATGGTTTATCACAAAGGAACGACCCGATAGCGAACGGTTATATCGCTTATCAAGAGAAGATTTTCAGTCGTATCAGGAGCTATGGATTGCTAAATCTGACTCCATTCCCGACACACAAACTGAACCCGGATTCAGATGGTCTCCTTTCCTTTGGCGTAGATAATGTAGACACAGATGGACCTGTTCACACGTCCAAGCACTATTTCCGTCCAGGAGAGAAGGTCTATGTAACTGCCGGAAGTTTAAACCTGCGTCAATCTCCGAATGGTCTTGTCCTTACCGGATTGTCCCAAGGTGATGCATTAACCATCACAGACGTTCCCGTAGGAGCAGACAGCAATACCCAACACTGGATGTGGTACCCGGTTGAAACAGCGGGTGGCGTGAAAGGGTATGTCGCATCGAGCTACTTGTCCAAAAAGCAGGAACCGAACGCGTACCGCCTTTCAGGAATCAATCGATATGAAACAAGTGCAGCCCTTTCAAACTTTGGGTGGCACTGGAACAACCCTGATGTAGCCGTCATCGGACGTGGGGATCTCCCGATTGATTCATTGACAGGAAGCGTGCTTGCTTCTTATCACGATGCACCACTTCTTTTGACTCAGACAGACGAACTGCCTGAGACGGTGAAGAAAGAATTGAAGCGGATGGATCCTTCGAAAGTTTATCTTCTTGGAAGTGAGGCGGCCGTCTCTTCTACTGTCCAAACACAGTTGGAGAATGAGTACGGTGCAGGGAATGTCGTGCGTCTTTCAGGCCAAACTCGATTCGAAACAGCGTATGAAGTCGCTGATGAGTTGAGCAGAAATATCAATGTGGATGAAATTTTCATCACGACATCTGAAGAGACATCTCCAGATGCTTTGTCCATCGCATCCTATGCAGGGCAGGAGCATACCCCGATCCTTTTGACACTTCCATATCGACTGGAGGACAACATTGTGAAGTTCATCCAGGAAAATGGAGTGGAGAAAGCAACGATTATCGGCGGTACAGGAGCTGTTCATCAGAAAGTGGAAGAACAGTTGAAATCCTTAGTGAGCCAAGTCGAACGTGTCTCCGGCGACGATCGTTACAGCACGAGTGTTCAAATTGCTGAACGTTACTTCAACAATCGCAGGATTGAAGATGTGTTCTTCGCAAGAGGTCAAGTAATCGTAGACGCCCTGGCCGCTTCTCCAATGGCAGCTTCCTATGAGTCCCCGATTATTCTGACAAGAACGGACAATGTACCATCAAGTGTCCGCAAGTATATGCAAGGACTGCCTATCAGTCCAAAACAATATTACCTAGGCGGAGATGCAGCTATTTCAGATGAAACAGCTTATGAGCTCCTAAAAATCCGCTAACGAACCAAGAACGGCCTTCCTCATGAAGGCCGTTCTTTTTCTACCTCCTTACATTTTCAGTTTTAATAGAAGGCTGGTAAGTGATAGAGGTGATTTCCATTATGAAAGTAAATGTAAAAATTCTTGTAGGGTTAGTTTCGAGGCTTTTGTTGGGTGTATGGGGGCTGCGGTGAATGAGTCGCTTTCCGCGGGAGCGCGTTGAGCCTCCTCAGGCTGTCGCCTTGCGGGGTCTCATCAAGCACTCTTTTCCCGCAGGAGTCTCCCCATTCCCCTCCGCCCCTTTTCCATATCAGTGTCTCGAAATCATTTACGGAAACCGCTTATTTCCAACTTGGCTGAAGCGAGTAATTCCAGCACGTCGGGGTTTGTATTTGTCATCCTAATGCTTGATTCAAAGTACTTCCTGCTTACAGCACGAGTGTAGTGAAAGGAAAACCTTCTAGGGGGAGGGGTTCGTTTCTCACATGTATCGAATGGGGTTGGGAAGCTGCGAGACTCCCGTGGGAGAAAGGAGGTAGGCGAGATCCCGCAGGGCTTAGCCCGAGGAAGCTCGCCACTCCCCTACAGGAAAGCGAGTAGCTTCCCAGCGCCACCTGACGCTCAACTAAGCAACGAACCCCGAAAAGTATAGAAACTGAGTCTTTCTCAATTGAGACCTTTAAGTAATTAAAGGTGAAAATAGTTAATAGAAGGTTAAAAAAAGATCGGGCTGGGAATAGGGAGTGGGTGCAAGGTTGTGGTGTTTTTGTATGATAATGGAAAAGATATGACCGAACGATTACGATTCTATTAAGGTTATGGTAAAATCGAAAAGTATGGACTATAGTTATACATAGCATTCTACTCCAGTTGCCATGCATTAAGAGAGGGTTAGAAATTGAAATCTAAATTAGGCTTAGCAAGCATACTATTTATCGGCGCGACCTTGATTCTGAAAGTGTCCGGACTGCTCCGCGACATGGTCATCGCCTATTACTTCGGTGACAGTTACATCGCCGATGCGTATTTGGCTGCCTTCATCATTCCCAATATGCTGATTTTGTTCATGCAGAACGGGATGAAGAATGCACTCGTGCCAAGTTACATCGATGCCAAGGACGAAAAGCGAGGCAAATCCCATTTGGGACAAGTGTTTAAGGGGACAGCTGGATTAGCATTGGTCTTTTCCATTCTCGGAATGCTCCTTGCTCCGCTGATGATCCGTCTGTTCTACCCTGATTTCAGCGAGCCGGCGACAGAAATCGCGACTTGGGTAACGGTGATTTTCTTCTCCTGTATTGCATTTGTCGGGATGAACTCCGTTCTAGAAGCTTTTTTCGATGCGGAAAACAGGTTTGCCTTGTCGATTGTCTCTCAGATTATCGTTATTTTAAGTTCCATTCTCGGAGCTTTCTTATTTGCCAATCAAATTGGAGCTTATTCGCTGGCCTTCGGGTACCTGGCCGGAACGATTTTTTCTTTGATCTTCAAGTCCTTCATTGTCATCCCGCAGAGGGCGCTGTCACTGAAACAAAAGATGGATTGGCCTGAGGTTAGGAAGTTTTACTGGGTTTTCCTTCCCGTCGGATTGACGGTCGCGGTTGGACAGGTGAACCTGATGGTGGGTTCGATCTTCGCCAGTTACCAGGGCGAAGGGGCGGTCACGTACATCAACTATGCGAAGAACCTTGTGCACATGCCTCAAGGGATCTTTGGCGTGACGATTGCGACGATCATCTTCCCTATGTTGTCCAAAGCGATTACGACGAACGATACAGGGCAGTTTAAAAAGGGGATTGAGAAAGGTCTCACGACGATGTACCTCGTTCTCCTGCCTGCCATTATCGGCATGATGCTTTTGATGCCGAATTTGATTGAGCTTTTCTATGAACGGGGAGCCTTTAACAATTCAGCGACAGCGGCTACTTCTCAGGTGGCATACTTTTACTTTGGTTCGGTGTTGTTCTTCAGCTTGAATAACATCATCAACAAAGGTTTTTATACGATGAAAAAAGGTCACCTGATTCTGATGATCAGCCTCGGTTCGATTCTTTTGAACATCGTGTTCAACTTTATTTTCGCTGAGTGGCTCGGGTACTTAGGTATTCCGCTTGCTGCTTCTCTGATGGCTCTTTTCTATACAGGGGCCTGCCTGATCGTGTTTGTAAAACTTGTGGGTGGACTCGACTTTAAGTACATCACCATCGATTATGCCAAAATTACAGCAGCAGCACTCGTTATGAGCGGTGCGGTTCTCGGACTGCAGCAAGGGATTGGCAACCTGCCGAACCTTGTTCAGATCATCCTCGTAGCTATTGTTGGTGCAGCCGCTTTTGCAGGAACGGCTTTCCTATTAAAAGCCGATGCCTTTCTGTTCTTATTAAATCAAGTCCGAAGACGCAAAAAGAAAGGAGGAGCTTCATGAATAAAAAAGAGCTTCTCATGAACGCCGTGCGCCCCGTCAATGCACCGGTCACGAACGTGATTCTCGGCCGGCATTACAGCGGGGACATGGAAGCAGTCAAGAATGAAAAAGTGAACAATGTGCTCGTCCTCGCTCCTCACATGGATGATGAAACCATCGGGCTTGGAGGGACGCTTAGACAACATGCGGAACAAGGCGCGAACATCCACTGCCTGTTCATCACTGATGGAGGGAGCAGTGTGTCCGACCATAGTTCCGAAGAGTTGATGGCGCTAAGACGCGATGAAATCGACAAAGTCAAAGAAATCCTTGGTCTAACGAGTGTCACCTATATGAACCAGCCGGACGGACAAGTGAAAAGTACAAGAGAAAGCATCGAAATGTTGAAGGGAAAAATCAACACGATCCAGCCAGAGTTGATCTATTGTACCCCATATATAGATGCGCACGTCGACCACACGGCAACAGCGAAACTGCTGAGCGATACGCTTCAAGAGATGGAAGACTTCCGTGGGAAGGTCCGCATGTACGAAATCAACTGTGCGTTCCCACCCAGTGCGATCAATGTACTTGTCGATACGTCGGCCCAACATGCGAAAAAAGTCGAAGCAACAGAGGTCTTTGATTCTCAAGCGATTGCTTTCGACGGTTTTCTCCGGTTGAATGAATATAAAGGGAAGCTGGCTGAACCGAAAGTTCGAACAGCGGAAGGTTTTGTCGAATGGGACCGCAATGGTTTCATAAACCATTGTGAAACATTGGAGAAAATGGAATACAATTTCCCGCGCAGCTTCAAGCAGGTCAACAGGACCGATACATTACTATGGGCGATTTTCAAAAATTACGCCATGAAGAAAGATTTGTACAGAAAATCATAAATTCCTTCAACATAGAAAAGAGGTGCACAGCATGCCAATTGATGTTAAAAAACTTTATTTCGTTCCATTGACGCTCTTGCTCCTTCTCGGAGGCGCGTATGTGGATGTGACGATTCTCGATCTAGTGATTATGCTGGCTTTTGCCGCCTACGCAATCTTTAAGCCGAAGAATTCATTGATCATTTTATTCATGTATTTCCCGATTCGTCCTTTCTTATTGGAATTCAACCCGACATTGAAAGGAATCGGCGACATCATTATTTTCGCTCTATTATTCCGGATTTTAATTATGTACCGGAAAGACTGGAAGAAGCTGTTCGACTTTTACTGGTTTGAATATGCCTTTTTCGCATTTTGCGGAGTTGGAGCCGTCTCTGCTTTGATCACAGGCGTATCCCCAATCGCAATCATTTTCCAAATTCGTGGAATTCTTTTATTCTATCTTGTTTTCTATATTGTAAGAAGACTGCACATCACAAGGGAAGATATTCGTAAGTTCATCTTCACGACCTTGATTGTCGCAGTTATGATCAGTATTCACGGAATCATTGAGAAGCTTTCCTTGAGAAGCTGGCTGCTGCCCGAGAGCTGGGAGAATATGCCGCTTTCTTCGAAAAATAGAATCCGTATCTACGGCATGATCGGAAACCCGAATGTTCTTTCTTATTACTTGAGTTTTGCCGTCGTACTTATTCTCTATTTCCGTAAGATCTTCACAGGCAAATGGCGCACCTTCCTTTATGTGTGTATTGCGCTCATGTTCGGTGTTTGGTCTCTCACCTATTCACGAGGCACGTGGATTGCTTTCGGTGTCGCTTTGCTCATCTATTTGCTGGCAACAAGGACATGGTACTTCCTGAAACCAATGATTCTCGCACTTGTAGCAGGGATCCTGCTGGTTGCCGTTCCCGTAAGTGTCGGCACAGCGATGGTCGAAGATACGAACTTTGGCCAGGAAAGCAAAGAACGTCAGTCACAGTATGATGATAGTGAAGGTAGTTTCCGTGATCGGATGGGATCGACGTTTGATAAAGAAACACGTGAACAAAGCAGCCAGTCCGGAAGGTTATGGATTGTAAGCAAAGGATTTGAAATCTTCCTTGATCACCCGATTATCGGAACCGGATTCGCCACGTTCGGTGATGGGGCGACGTTAAGCTTTGGCTCCCCGATCTATGATGACTACGGAATCGACAGAGAGTTTTATTCCGACAACCAATATATCCAGGTCATCACTCAAACGGGAATCGTAGGTGTCATTCTGTTCGCGATCTTCCTATTGAACATGCTGTATCTGATTTGGAAACGCAAAAATGATACGCTGCTTTCTCCATTCCTACTTGCCGTCCTCATCGGAGCGTATGCAGCCGGAATGGTGTACAACATCTGGGAAGGCGATTCCTTTACGATCTTCTACTTCGCTATGCTGGGTTATCTTTTGAACATGAGATCCGAGCATGAACACGACATGTAAGGGGGAGGAAGATGAGTAAACGCGTGCTGGTCATCAGTAACATGTATCCAAGCCGGAGAACACCGACCTACGGCATTTTCGTGAAGAACCAGGTCGAGGCTCTAAGACAGAAAGGCCTTCACATCGATACCGCTGTGAATAAAGACAACCGTTCAGGCAAGCTGAACCTTTTAAGAAAATACGGTTTATGGTTTGTGAAGATCCTGTTCGCTCTCCTTACGAAAGGAAAGCAATATGACGTCGTTCATGCGCATTATATTTTTCCTAGTGGTCTTCCAGCTCT
The DNA here is from genome assembly GCF_017307035.1 of Halobacillus sp. GSS1. NCBI lineage: Bacteria > Bacillati > Bacillota > Bacilli > Caryophanales > Bacillaceae > Halobacillus > Halobacillus sp. GSS1. The sequence continues at coordinate 155,688 of NZ_JAFLHE010000005.1, read as the reverse complement.
CTTGTTCAAAAAGTTGTTCGGAACCAAGCTGATCGTCACTTCCCACGGTGGCGACTTGGACCAAATGGCGAAAAAGGGCGGGCTGATCCGGAAAGCGACAGAAAAAATCCTTCATGAAGCAGACGCTGTGATTGTGGTCGGAGAAGCATTGAAATCTGAAGTCACGGGTGAATTCGGTATTCCGGAAGAAAAAGTGTCGGTCATCAATATGGGAGTCGACCGTAGTGTCTTCCAACCGCGAAATGCCGATGAAGCGAAAAAAGAGTTGCAGCTCTCCACAGAAAAGAAGCACATTCTTTTCGTTGGCAACCATATTAAAGCCAAAGGTCTTCAGGAACTCTTACAAGCATTCCAGGACTTGAATGTAGAGAATGCCGAGCTTCATTTCATTGGCAGTGTGAAAGACGAAAGCTTCCTACATGAGTTGAAGCAGTCCATTCAGCCCGAGTATAAGGAAGCTGTGCATTTCCACGGGACGAAAGATCAAGAACAGCTGGCTAAATGGGTAGCAGCGGCTGACGTTTTCGTCCTTCCTTCTCATATTGAAGGCTTCGGACTCGTCGCTCTTGAGGCGATGTCCTGCCATACACCCGTCGTGGGATCAGACGTTGGTGGTTTGTCCTATCTGCTTAGTGACGGAAGAGGCGTCCTTGTTCAACCAAAGGACACCGATTCATTAAGAGATGGAATTCAGCGTGTTCTCACGGAACCGGGTTTACGAGAGGCATTGATTGAAAAAGGGGAAGCGGCAGCGAAAGAGAATGATAGCAATGTTCTTCTTGAGCGCATTGTTACCCTTTATGAAAAGTAAATGTAAGATAGCTCGTGTAATGACATCAGACAATAATAGTCAAGGGAACACCTTTACAGTTGTACTGACAATTGTGAAGGTGTTTTCTTATGAGAAAAATCTTCTACATTTAGCATCCTTCCATTTATGACAATGAGGATATCTTTATTTATGGATGGGGAAAGGGGGCGGAGCGAAGGGGCCAGTAATTAAAAAAGAGTCCGAAGCGAGGAATATTCGCTGAGGACTCTTTTTGTTATTTTTGATGCTGATAGCAATATACTTTTCCATTGAACTTTTTATTAGATAAGCAAAACGTTTTTACTTTTTCTGACACTTCCTGATTACAGACAACGCATGAGGCTCCGGGTTTTGTTTGTTCTTTTAAAACATCGACATGGTGCTTAAGAGCATCAGAATCAGCAATATGCTGGTTTTTTATGTCTGTATAGATACGGCTGACTTCCTCGACTGACAGGAGAGGTTGATGATGTAAAAGCTTTTGTACGTGGACTTTACGATTAATGAATTCACTTAATTCGATATCATAAACGATGAGCTGGTTACTTTTAATATCACGTAAATCAGTACCAATCTTAAACGTGCACCTTTTCGTGAAGGATACGACTGATATCATACAATGCTCATAATCTTTTCCAATGATTCTGGTAAGCGCTTGTAGATGTCCATAGTTCTGGATGAAGGGATTCAACATTTTGAATTTACCATTCACAGACCATGTCTTTCTATCTTTACCTCCATAAACGGTACCTTGATAGTTTTTTGTTTCAATGACGAAAATGCCATACTCCGTAATAAGTACATGATCAATTTGAGAGTAGCCAGATTTTGATTTCGGATTTTTAATAAGTAAATCATTTAGATGTTTGTACTCTTTAGGCATTTGGTCCAATTGAATACTGATCTTGTATTCTCCAATCTCCCCTTTTCTCATACTCTTAGCATCCCTATCTTTAGAAGATCCGGTACTGGAAGTGTGAGGTTTAGAAGAGGTCTTTTTCTTATCGACTTTTTTTCTCGAAAATAGTTTAGAAAACATGGACTCATCCTTTTTTGCTTTACCTCATATATCGTCATTAATTATGTTCTGTTTAAATAGAGAAGATGAAGGGATGTCCCATTGTGAGTGGATTTTTCACTAAGATTAAAAACATACCCAGGCACCTGGATGTCGTTTCTACATCGGCAAAAGTCATATCATGCCATTTATATAAAATTCAGACTTCGATCATCCGAAGTGTATTCTCCTATGTTACGATAAATAGAGATAACGTTTTCATAGGTGGAGATGATGGTGAAAGTTTCCCTGCGTACAAAAATCATGGTGCTGATTTTATCATTGCTCGTTCTGGTCATCGGGCTATTGGCTGGCGTTTTTGCTTATATGGAAAAGAAGGATGTGGAAGACCAAATGGGGCAGCTCGCCCTTCAAGTCGCGAGTACGGTCTCATTTATGCCTTCCATCAAGGAAGCGTTTGACACAGAGAACCCGTCTGAAGTCATTCAGCCGATTGCTTTGAGTGTGCAGGAAGAGTCCGGGGCTGAATTTGTCGTGATCGGAAATAAGGACAGCATCCGGTATGCCCATCCCGATGAGTGGAAAATAGGCCGGCGGATGGTCGGTGGTGACAATGAGCAGGCCCTGAAGAACGGCGAATATTACATATCGAAAGCAGAGGGGACACTTGGTCCTTCGTTAAGAGGAAAAGCGCCGATCATTGGGGAGAACGGGGATATTATCGGCATCGTTTCGGTAGGTTTCTTGTTAGAGGACGTCCGCTCAATCGTATGGAATAAGCTTGAGAACGTTTTTGGTGTTGCCGTTCTTGTATTAGTGGTCGGGGCTGTCGGAAGCCTTTTATTGGCGCGGAGTATAAGGAAAGATACACTTGGGCTGGAACCTTATGAAATTACCTCCTTTTATCAAACGCGTGAAGCCATTCTTTCTTCTATTAAAGAAGGGATCATATCTATTGATGCCGAAGGCCGGGTGACGATGATCAACCAGTCCGCTATTGAGTTGTTAAACTTATCCGGCGGAGCTGAGGGGCAGTTCATTACGGATGTCTTTCCTAACACAGAAATGCTTAAGGTGTTAGAGACAGGAAAAGCCATCAGAGATGAAGAGATGATTCTGCTGGATAAGGTCGTAATCGTTAATCGAACGCCGATTATCCATGAAGGAGAGGTCGCCGGGGTCGTTTCCAGTTTTCGTGATAAGACAGAAGTGAGGAACATGGTCCAGACGTTATCCGAAGTAAAAAGTCATTCGGAAAGTCTGCGCTCCCAGACCCATGAGCACGCCAACAAAATGTATGTGCTGCTCGGGCTTTTGCAGTTAGGGAAACAGGAAGAAGCAATGGGAATGATTGAAGAAGATTTCCAGATGTCCCAAAAGCATCAAGTTTTGATTTTCGACCGGATTCAAGATGAAACGGTCCAGGCCATTTTGACAGGGAAAATGAGTACGGCTTCTGAGCAGAAAGTGGACTTCATCATTCAGGAAGATTCAGAACTGCAAAGGGTTCCCGGACATATCACAAGGACGGAATTAATCACGATGTTAGGCAACATGATTGATAATGCTTTCGAAGCGGTGAGTGGCCAAAAGGAAAAAAGAGTCGAGTTTTTTGTGACGGATGTGGGACATGACATCGTTTTCGAAGTATCAGATAACGGACCGGGCATTCCTGAAGACGTGTACAAATCTTTATTCGTGCGAGGTTTCTCTACGAAAGAAGGAGATCACCGGGGATACGGTCTTCACAATGTGAGGGAGATTGTCGAGGGTCTCTCTGGAACGATGGAAGTGGACAATAGCGACGAAGATGGGGCTGTGTTCTCGATCTTTTTACCGAAATACACAGGAGGTGGACCGGATGAAAATCATGGTCAGTGAAGATGATTTCAGGGTGGCAGAACTGCATGCACAATTTCTACGAGTGGTGGATGGGGTCGAAGTTGTCGGGAAGGCTTTGAATGGCGAAGAAACTTTAAGGATGCTTGAGGAACAACAGCCGGACCTTCTTCTGTTGGATGTCTATATGCCAGATCAACTCGGTGTCGATCTTCTGCATGACATTCGTTCGATTGCGCCACAAACGGATGTCATCATGATTACGGCGGCGAGAGAAAAAGAAGTCGTGGAAAAGGCGCTGAAGTATGGCGTGTTCGACTATATCATCAAACCGATTACGATGGAGCGTTTCCAGGAAACGATTGAAAACTATCAGGAACGAAAAAAACAGATGGCCCAGATTGAAACCTTTGACCAAGCAGCTGTCGATCAGTTGATCAAACCCTCCAATGAAGCGGCTCCCACTGCTTCTCTATCGGTACCTAAAGGAATCGATCCACTGACGCTTGAGAAGGTAGAACAGATGCTTTCGGGTGCAGGGGAGCATGGATTGACGGCAGAACAGGCAAGCGGGCAGATGGGAGCTTCAAAAACGACTGCTCGCAGGTACTTGGAGTACTTGATCAGCATAGGAAAAGGCAAGGCAGAGATGAACTACGGAAAAGTCGGCCGCCCTCAGAGAAAATACTATAAAGGATAGACCACTGAGAAGACTCGTCGGTATGACGAGTCTTTTTTTGGTTTGAACAGAGGAAAGAAACAGAAGAATGAAAGTCAGAGGATTGTTAGAAACTGTAAGACCTGGTCACCCAAGAATTGGGTGACCAGGTCTTACAGTTTCTTACTTTTTCATCCATAGTAACTCTCGTGAATTTTATTTGGTTAATTGATTTTATGCTTTTAATTTTGATTATTTTGAAAACGGTTACATTTCAGGTTTTATCTTATAAACTATCATCAAATAGCAAGAAGAGAGGGGATTCATACTTATGAAAAAGCATTTATGGATGATAGGTAGTTTATTGATTGTTTTGTTCTTAGCTGCTTGTGGCGGCGACTCTTCAGAAACGAGCGGGGATGGCGGCGATGGAGAATGGACGCCAGATAAAAATATTGAGATTGTCGCTCCAGCTGGTGCCGGCGGTGGCTGGGATACGACCGCTCGCTCAGTCGGAAAAATCCTTGAGGAAGAAGAGATCACGGAACAGAACGTCGGTGTCGTCAACAAAGAAGGGGGCGGTGGAGCTGTCGGTTGGTCCTACATCAACAGTACGAACAACCCGCACAACATTTTCGTTTCTTCACCACCATTGATTTTCGTACCATTGAACGGACAGTCGGATCTGTCTCACGAAGACTTTACTCCACTTTCCAACATGATTGCGGACTATGCAGCCTTCGCTGTCGCAGATGATGCGAAGTGGCAGGATTTGAACGAATTATTTGAAGATATGAAAAAAGATCCTTCCAGCGTTACGGTCGTTGGAACGTCTTCTCCTGGTTCCATGGATCACATGCAGTTCGTGACCATCGCTAAAGAAGCGGGTGTCGATATTCAGAAAATCAAATACGTTTCTGCCCAGGATGGCGGAGGGATGACCCAGATCCTGAACGGAAGTGCAGATGTCTATTCTACGGGAATCGCTGAAACTGTCGAACAAGTGAAAGCAGGTAAGGTCCGTGTCCTCGGAATTACAGCAGAAGAACGCTTGGAAGGTGAGGTCCTGGGAGACTTCCCGACAGCGAAAGAGCAGGGCATTGATGCGACATTCGTGAACTGGAGAGGATTCTTCGGACCTGGAGATATGACCGAAGGACAAGTCGCTTATTATGAGGAAAAACTGAAAGAAGTCAGTGATTCAGAAGCCTTTGCTGAGATTCGGACCAATTATGGCTGGGATGAAATGTATATGGATAGTGAAGAGTACAGTCAGTTCCTTGATGAACAAAGGGACCAACTGGGAAGCTTGATGGAAGAGCTTGGGTTGAATCAATAATAGATAGAGAGGGTCTGTATGCAGGCCCTTTTCTATTAGATCGAAGGTGATGATTTTGCTGAAAACGTTGAACCAAAAAGTGAGTATCTTTTTGATTTTGTTCGCTGCTGGTTATCTCTATTTGACCTATAACTTAAAGGAATATCCATACGTCCCGGTCGATTCAGATTTTGTTCCAAAGATCCTTGGCTATTTATTAATCATTTTAGCCGTCTTTTTATTTTTCGATAAATCTTCGGAAACCGAAGAAGAAAAGGAAAAACGTCAGGTACCGAAAAAAGAAATGCTGGTTCTACTCGCGGTCGGTGGGATGATTTTTCTTTACATCTTCTTACTGGAACTCCTCGGTTTTGTTTTGAGTTCCATGCTGTTTATTTTTGCCTGTTCCTGGTTCCTGGGGTATAGAAAACTCGTCACAACCATCCTCGTTGCGGTTCTATTTCCACTGATTATGTACCTTTCGTTCAATTACTTATTACAAATCCGTCTCCCACAAGGAGTTTTACCATTTTAAAAGGAGGTGAGTCACCATGGGTGCAATGGAAGGATTAATGCAGGGAGTTCAGGTCGCGTTCAGCTGGCAGGGGATTTTGTTCGTTCTGATCGGTGTCGTTGCAGGTACGCTCATTGGAATGATGCCGGGTCTTGGTCCGATTAGTGCAATTGCGATCATGATCCCGATCACATATGGGATGGATCCCTCTGTCGCTTTAGTGATGATGGCGGGTGTCTATTACGGAGCGGTATTCGGTGGATCGACGTCTTCGATTCTCTTAAACGCACCAGGGATATCCGGAACAGTTGCCACTTCCTTTGACGGCTATCCGATGGCTCAGCGGGGAGAAGCCGGTAAAGCATTGGCGATAGCGGCTATATCATCCTTTGTCGGAGGAACGGTTTCCGTCGTCTTGCTCATGTTATTCGCTCCCGCCTTATCTGCCGTCGCCGTTTCATTCGGTCCACCTCAATACTTTGCTCTCATGTTCCTGGGTTTGACGGCCATTGCGAGTCTATCGGATGGCTCAACGATTAAAGCATTGATTACAGCTACCGTCGGTTTTATAGTGGCTACCATAGGGATCGACGGGCAGACGGGAACGAGCCGTTTTACGTTCAACAATCCGAACTTATTGGAAGGTATAGATTTTCTAGTCATCGCTCTCGGCCTCTTTGCTCTTGCTGAAATTTGTTTTCTCGTTAAAAAAAGAAAAGATCAATCGCTCCAAAACCAGGGTGACATCGGAAGCTTGAAGCTCAGTAAAGAGGATTTTAAAGAAATGCGTGGCCCGATGAGCAGACAGTCATTCCTCGGTTTCATTCTTGGTGTTCTACCAGGTGCTGGGGCGACAATTGCTTCATTCATCGGTTATATTTCAGAAAAGAAAATCGCCAAGAATCCAAAAGAATTCGGAAAAGGATCCATCAAAGGATTATCGGCTCCAGAAACGGCCAACAATGCAGCGACTAGTGGTGCCTTCGTTCCATTACTCAGCCTTGGTATACCAGGTTCCGGAACGACAGCCGTCATGTTAGGGGCTTTCCTTGTTCTCGGAATTCAACCCGGGCCACTCCTGATGGCCGATCGTCCGGAAGTCTTCTGGGGGATCATCGCGAGTATGTATATCGGAAATATCTTTTTATTGATTCTGAATTTACCACTTATTCCATACATCGCAAAAATATTGAAGATCGCACGCCCGATGCTGATCTCGCTAGTTGCCATCTTCAGTTTGATCGGCGTTTATGCCATCAGCTTCAGTACGTTCGATTTATACTTATTGCTGATCTTTGGTTTTGTTGGTTATCTAATGAGACTATTCAGCTTTCCGGCAGCTCCGTTCATCTTAGCTTTCATTCTCGGTGGCATGATGGAGCAGTCACTAAGACAGTCATTGACAGCTGCCGGTGGAGATATGATGATTCTCATCTCCGATCCGGTATCCATCGGACTTTACATCGTAAGTATTCTATCGTTCGTTGTTCCAATCATTCGTAATCGAAAAAATTCGCAAGCGGACCAAACAGAAGAAGAGTCGAATGCTTCCTGAAAAGGAGTGTTCGGCTTTTTTCTTTTTATCGTAAAGCACAAGACGATAGCCTCTCATAGTAGAGGAAAAACACTCCCTCATTCAGAGTGAAACCGGACTTATAAATCAAATATTTTATGAAATTTTTTTTCAATCTATTGCAAATAAGAGTGAAAACGCTCACACTAAGAGTATAGCCGACATACAAAGCGTCACGTTTCTCACATCACTGAAATTAAGCCTGATGCGGACTATGTGCCTCCTGTTGCCTCTTTAAAAACAGCCGAATTTTCAGTAAAATAATTTTCATGGCGAACCATACATATTAGACATGTTTCATAAATGTCATGGATGAGGTAAACAATAAAATAGTGTTCCTGGCGTAAGCCTGTTCACTTACATATTTGGTACTCATGCTTTATACTAATAAAAGCGCAAAAGTACAGGAGGTAACACGAATCATGGACCAACTCAACACGAAAAGTCATGGAATCGATACCGCAGAAATGATGGACGACATGACCTTTGTTTTATTCGGAGCAAGCGGCGATTTGGCGAAACGTAAAATCTATCCCGCTCTCTATAATTTATATATCGAAGGGAAAATGCCGAATTCCCTTTCCGTTGTAGGCCTTGGACGCAGACAGTATACGCAGGAAGATTTCCACAACATCATTAAAGAGTCTCTGGAATCTTTCTCACGAAGAGATGTAGACGAATCGAACCTGGAAGAGTTCCTTGCTTCTTTCCGTTACTTCATTTTTGATGCGATGAAGGATGAATCGTATCAAGGATTGAAAGCCTTTATTGAAGAAAGAGAAAGCGAGCTTTCCATTCCGGAAAATCGTCTGTTCTATCTTTCGGTTGCACCGAAGTTGATTGAGCCGATCGCGGCCTCTCTTCACGAAAATGGAATCACGGACACGAGCGGCTGGAAGCGTCTGATCGTTGAAAAGCCATTCGGAAGTGACTTGCACTCAGCGCGTCATTTGAATGCAGAGCTGACGAAAGTGTTCCAGGAAGATGAGATTTTCCGTATCGACCACTACCTTGGAAAACCGATGGTGCAGAACCTTGAATCGTTGATTCGCCCGAACCCTATTTTGAAGGCCCTGTGGAATCACGAACAGATTGCGAACGTTCAAATTACAGCGAGTGAGACCGTCGGGGTTGGAACGAGAGCGGGTTATTATGATAAAGCTGGAGCCATTCGTGATATGGTACAGAATCACTTGCTGCAGCTCGTAATGATGACCGCCCTTCACCACCCGGAAAAACTGACGCCGAAACAGATTGAAGAAAAGAAAAAAGCGATCATGGAATCGCTGCGCCCTGTGGAGGAAGATGAAATTTCCAAACATGTCGTGCGTGGGCAGTATGAAGCGGGTGAAATGGACGCGGAACCGATTCCGGGTTACTTAGAAGAAGACGGTGTAGCGGAAAACTCGAACAACGACACGTACTTCGCTGCTCGTTTGTACATCGACAATGATTACTGGAAAGGCATTCCTTTTTACATCCGTACAGGGAAGCGTCTTGAGAAAAAATCGACACGCATCATCATCGAGTTTAAGAACGATGTCGCAACGGATGAAGATGCAGCAGGGGCAGTTTCCAACCTGTTGATGATCGAAATCAATCCGAACGAAAGTGTCGGACTGCGTATCAACTTGAAAGACGATTCGAATGAGAAGTTCGAACCGGCGTACATCAACTTTTCTAAAAACCTGGATGCCCAGCCAGAGGCTTATGAGAACCTCTTGGAAGATGCCATGCAGGGGCACTCCACGTATTTCGCTCACTGGAGCGAGGTGGAGCTATCCTGGAAGTGGGTTCAGCCGATTTTGGAAGCATTCGAAAACGACGCTCTTCCTCTTCACGGCTATCAAGCAGGATCTGAAGGACCGGAAGCAGCTGAGAAGCTCTTGAACGAAGACGGCTATACATGGTGGTAAGAACTTTTTACAGATAGAATGGAAAGGATTTGATCGGAACATGGATAAGCAGAATATTGGAGTCATCGGTTTAGGAGTCATGGGGGCGAATCTTGCCCTGAACATTCAGGATAACGGGTATACCGTGTCTGTTTATGATTACTGGACAGACCGTGTAGACGAACTGGTCGGAAATGATGAGAATACAGGAAATATTTCAGGTGCTTACAGCGCTGTAGAATTCGTCGCTTCTCTTGAAAAACCACGCAAAATTCTGATGATGGTCAAAGCAGGAGACACAACAGATAAAGTCATCGAAAGCCTTGTCCCTCACTTGGAAGAAGGCGACATGCTGATCGACGGTGGTAACACGTACTATGAAGATACAGAACGCCGTGCAGCTTACTTAGAAGAAAAAGGTGTTCACTTCATCGGTACAGGATTCTCCGGTGGTGAAGAAGGTGCCCGTAAAGGACCTTCCATCATGCCAGGTGGACCTAGTGAAGCTTATGAAGAAGTGAAGCCGATCTTTGATGCGATCGCAGCGAACGTTGAAGGTACACCATGTGCCGCCTACATGGGCCGCGGCGGTGCCGGTCACTACGTGAAAATGGTACACAACGGCATCGAGTATGGTGACATGCAGTTGATCTGTGAAGCCTACTTCATCATGAAAAATGTTCTTGGCCTATCTGCACAAGAGCTTCACGAAGTCTTCAAAGAGTGGAACGAAGGCGAACTCGACAGCTACCTGATTGAGATCACTGCCGACATCTTCACAAAAGTAGACGAAGAAACAGGCAAGCCGCTTGTTGAAGTCATCCTTGATACAGCCGGTCAAAAAGGAACAGGAAAATGGACAAGTAAGAGTGCGCTTGATCTTGGTGTTCCCCTTCCAATCATCACAGAATCTGTATTCTCACGCTTCATCTCTGCGATGAAAGAAGAACGCGAGAAAGCGAGCCAATACCTGACTGGTCCGGAAGTTACTTTTGACGGAAACAAAGAAGAAGTGATCGAGTCTCTTCGCAAAGCGTTGTACATGAGTAAAATCTGTTCTTATGCGCAAGGCTTCGCGCAGATGCGTGCACAGTCTGAAGAAAAAGGCTGGGACCTTCAGTACGGCGACATCGCCATGAACTTCCGTGGCGGCTGCATCATCCGTGCCCAGTTCCTGCAGAAGATCAAAGACGCTTACGATAAAGACGAGAACCTGACGAACCTGCTTCTCGATCCTTATTTCCAGGATATCGCGGTTTCTTATCAAAAAGAGCTTCGTGAAACACTCGCTCTTGCGATTCAAAACGGCGTACCGGTACCTGCGTTTTCAAGCGCCCTTGCTTATTACGACAGCTACCGTACTGCGAAGCTTCCAGCAAACCTGCTGCAAGCACAGCGTGACTACTTTGGTGCGCACACGTATCAGCGTGTTGATAAAGAAGGTACGTTCCATACAGATTGGATTAATGGTTAAAAATGATAAGAATGAGCGCAAGCCTATAAAATGGCTTGCGCTCTTTTTAGTAGCACGCATAAGGAGAGTGACGATATAAGAGATTGAAGATCGTGCGCAAGAATATGTGTCTTGGGAAAGAACGGGAGCCAACAGTGACTCGAAGGTCTGGCTTGGACGGTAAAAAACATTCATACATATGGGGCATTATAAAGTGACCGCATCCAAAGGACTACAAATTCCAAAATGTGGTATATAGTACATAACAACGAAAGGAGATGGAAGTATGGACATCAAACAACCTGCAGGATTTTGGGCGCGCTTCGCTGCCCGGTTACTGGATGGCGTTATTTTAGGTGTGATTTTTACTCTGATTACTTACGTCATTTACGGAGAATTCTTAAGACAATCCAATCCTTTGGATACTCTGAGTACGGTATATTTTATTGTTCTTCCCATTGCATGGTACGGGTATACGGTAGGGAAGAAAGCGGCCGGAGTTCGTATCGTGAAGAAGGATGGTTCAGAGGTAGGGATCAAGCAGATGCTGTTGCGGGAGCTCATCGGAGCACTTGTTTATGCTATTACCTTAGGAATTGCGCTTATCGTCAGTGCGTTTATGGTCGGTTTACGTGAGGATAAACGGGCAATTCACGATTTTATTGCGGGTACTTATGTGACACATCAAGCTCCTGAAACATCTTCAAAACAGGTCATGGAAGGTGAGCACGCCTAAATTGAAAAATCGCAAACCCAAAAGGGCTTGCGATTTTTTACGTATTTAAAACATCTTTATTCTTCAGATGCTTTTACAAAAATGGCTGTCACAGACTTATTGCGGTTCATAGTGACGGACATACTGGGGCTCGTTCCGGAAGCATCTCCCGCCCAACGTGCAAATGTCCAACCTTCCGCTGGAACTGCGGTCACCGTGATCGTTTGACCTGCTTGAACCGTCTTGTTCGATACTTGTAAACTTCCTTCTCCCGTTTTTCCTACCGTTATAGAATATGTTTCCGGATCTGGCTCGGGTTCAGGCTCGGGATCTGGTTCAGGAGTCGGCTCAGGTTCTGGTTCAGGATCTGGAGACGATTCTTTTTCGAAGACCGCCCGTACCGAATAGTTGCTATTCATCCTTAAGGTAATGTGCTTGGAAGAGCCACTCACATCACCCTTCCATCCTGCAAAAGTATAACCATCCGCAGGCGTGGCAGATAAGTTGACGAGGGTTCCATCGTCGAAGCGGCTTCCGGATTTATTTTTTTGAACAGAGCCTTGTCCGCTTTTCTGGACGCTCAATAGATAGGTGGCAGCTTCAGAAGGAGATTCCTCTTCCGTTTCCTCTTCTGTTGGTTCTTCATCCTCTTCGTCTTTAACAAAAATCGCACGTAACGACTTTTCCTCATCCATCATCAGTTCAATATCGTGTTGTGAACTCGTAACATCGCCTTCCCAGCCTTCAAACGTCCAGCCTGATTCTGGTCGTGCTCGTAGAGAAATCGTTTCGTTATGAGCAAAAGAGGTAGCAAGGGAATCTCGATAGACTTCTCCTTCTCCAGAAATACTCAGGCGGAGGTCGTGACTACCGGACTCGAAGACAGCAGTTACGTTCAAGTGCCCGTCCATCGTATGCTGAACTGGGTTCTCGCTTCCTTGAAGATCGCCTTCCCATCGGACGAACTCCCAGCCTTCTTCGCCAATCGCTTCTAATTGGATGTCCTCGCCTTCCTCATATTCTTCTTTATCAGGAGATACATCGATACGGCCTTCTCCTTCGACATGGGTCTGAACGTAAGACTCTCCATCACCTTCGACTATGATTTCCCATTCTTGAGTGAAGTCCTCAAAGGAAAGTGTCAAGATATCTTTGCCGGATTCAGCTGCTTCGAGAGTTACTTTTTGATCATCGGTGAATTGTACGGAGACATTCCCTTCTTTCGAATACCATTCGGGATCAAAACTCATGTCCTCTCCTGAAGCATCCTTACCCGTCACCTCAAGGTTCAATGTTTCTCCAATGACGAGCGGTTCCAGATCGCCGGGGGTGAGTTCCACTTCAGAAAGAAGCTGGTCGACGACCTCCATCGTCATGTTCTCTTCAATGGCTTTCCACTCCACTTCGACCGAAGTTTCTCCCAGCTGTTCTCCAGTAAATAACACGGCAGGAGAATCCTCTAACTTTGAGAGTGTTCCTACTGACTCATCTTCTATAACATAATCAGCTTGAAGAGGGACACGGTCACCTTCTTCGTTTTCCCACACCATTGACAATTCCTGATCGAATCCCTTTTGTACCCGGCTTCTTTCCATATGTAAGTAAATCTTGTCCGTCAGCTGCTGGAAAGCATCATTGATTCCTTCTGACCTCGCATAGGACTTTCCTTTTTCCAGCGTTTCGTAGGAATTTTCTACATTTTCAATTTCTAAGAAAAGATCAGATAAGAACAGGTAGAGAGAAGATTCCTCTGGATTTTGATAGATTCCCTGCTGCAAGGTTTTGATCGCTTGTTCTGTCTGCTCAAGCGCTGCATGGGATTGCGCCAATTCTGTTATGGCTGCTGTGTGACCAGCGTCTTTACGGAGCACTTGTTCATAGAGGGGTATGCTTTTTTCGTAGTCTTTCGCTTCATAGGCTTCTTTCGCCTCCGAGTATAAGCTGTTCAGTGTTTTCGCTCCAACGGCTTTCATTGTAAAAAACGTCCCTGCTCCTATAATGGCTAAAGCAAGTACAAATATAGCGATCGCTTTTTTATTCATGGACCACATCCCTTTCTCCTCTTGATTATCATTCATCATTATACAACGTCCCGAGAATGATTTGGGTCGTAATCCATAATTTTCTGTTGAATCTTGTTGGTTAATCCTATTTTTGTAGTTCATTAGAATCAAAAATTCTTAATCCTATTCATAGATTCCAAGATTATCCGATGTTTGTAAAAGGGGAGTATGGAACTGTTTTTTGTAAAGCAATTGAAAAAAATGTCATGTTTCCCCTTAACGAAAGAGAGCATTATGCTATAATGTGCTTATTGTGTAAATTTCGACAAAAATGGAGGTACACCTATGGAAGAAACGATTTCCTTGAAAGAAATTTTTGAGGTCCTTAAGAAACGAATCTGGATGATTATCAGTCTAGCTGTCGGGGCAGCTGCACTTAGTGCACTTATTACATTCTTTGTTCTTACCCCGTCCTATGAAGCATCCTCTCAGTTTATTGTTAATCAGTCCCAGGATCAGTCGCAGAATGCCGCTTATGATATCAACGATATCCGCACAAACGTGGAATTGATCAATACATATAACGTGATCATCAAGAGCCCGCGCATTTTGACCGAAGTCTCTGATGAATTAGGGTTGAATATGACAGCCGGACAGCTGGCTAACAAAATTCAAGTAGGCAATGAGCAGGAATCGCAAGTAGTAAATGTGACAGCTACCGATACGAATCCACAGCGCGCTGTAGACATTGCTAATACCGTTGTCAATGTATTCAAAGGGGAAGTTCCCCAACTGATGAATGGTGTCGACAACATTAATATCTTAACAGAAGCTGAGTTAGGTCCTGATCCAGCACCTGTAAGTCCGAACACTGCACTTAATATTGCAATCGCACTTGTTGTCGGTACAATGATCGGTGTTGGTCTTGCCTTCCTATTGGAATACTTGGACAATACGATCAAGCAAGAAGAAGACATTGAAGAAACCCTTGGCCTTCCAGTTCTGGGCGTTGTCTCTACCATTTCTGAGAAAGATCTCCCGAATAAGAGTCCGGCACGAGGAAGAGCGAAAGTGTCAGAAATCAGAGGTGAATCCGTTGGTACGTAAGAAAAAGAACACCATGAATACAAAAGCCAGAAACTTGATTGCTGAAGACAATCCCAAATCACCAATTGCCGAACAGTATCGAACAATCCGTACAAACTTACAATTCACATCGGTAGACAACGAGTTAGAAACCATGCTCGTGACTTCCGCCGGACCTTCCGAGGGTAAGTCCATGACAACGGCGAATACAGCTGCCGTATTTGCTCAACAACAGAAAAGAACGCTGCTGGTCGATGCAGACATGCGGAAACCGACAGTTCAGTACACGTTCCGTATTCAAAATATGCTGGGTCTGAGTAATTACCTAGCCGGCACACAGCGGGTGAAAGACCTCGTCAACACGACCCACGTGGATTACCTGGATGTCATTACGAGTGGTCCGGTGCCACCGAACCCTTCCGAATTACTGGGCTCTCATAAAATGGAGCAATTCATTAACGAAGCGAAACAACATTACGACATGATCATTTTTGATACCCCGCCGGTTCTAGCTGTGACAGATTCACAGGTGCTATCCAACTACGTCGATGGTGTCCTACTTGTGGTGCGAAGCAAGCAGACGGAAAAAGAAGCTGCTGCGAAAGCGAAAGAGAAGCTGGACCAAGCGAAAGCCAATGTGCTGGGCGTCGTGCTGAACGACCAGGAAGTCACATCTTCAAGCAACTACTATTATTATTACGGTCAATAAGAGAAAGAAGAGTCTACGGACTCTTCTTTTTGACATTTAAAATAATTATCAAATTTGTTACAAATATGAAAATAAACTGTAAAATTTTAAAAAACTAGTAAGCTAGTGTTTAAAAATGTGTCAGATATTGCTATAATCTAGCTTAGTATTTAAAGTTTGTCTGTAAAATAATAGAAAGGGGATGGGTCTTTTGATAGACATTCATAGTCATATCTTGCCTGGTGTCGATGATGGGGCACAAACCATAGAAGAAAGCGTCCAGATGGCTGAAGCCGCGGTCGCTGACGGCATTCGAGCCATCATTGCTACCCCTCATCATAAAAATGGGGCTTACGATAACTATAGGAACGACATCCTCATCCAAGTCAATGAATTGAATCGAACGTTTCAGGAGCGGGGCATTGAACTTGAAGTTCTGCCTGGCCAGGAAACGAGAATCTATGGCGAGATGATTGAAGGCTTGCAACAGGAAGAAGTCTTACCATTGAATCAGGATAGTAATTACGTATTTGTTGAATTTCCATCAGGCAGCGTTCCCCGTTATGCGAATCAACTATTCTTTGATTTGCAGGTAGCCGGGTACTCGCCGATCATTGTTCATCCAGAGCGGAACAAAGCCATCATGGAGAACCCGGACCTTTTATATTCGTTTGTTAAGCATGGAGCCTATGTCCAGCTTACAGCGGCTAGTGTCTGCGGAAAGTTCGGGAAGAAAATCAAAAAGTTTTCGGAACAACTGCTGGAAGCGAACTTGGCGCATCTGATTGCTAGTGATGCTCACAATACGGGTTCAAGAGGTTTCTGTATGACAGAAGCTTACAGTGAAATCAGAGGTACATTCGGTCTCGATTTTGTTTACCTCTTATCAGAGAATGCGGAAGATGTACTGGTTGGAAGAGCCTTGCAGGCAGACCCCCCGCAGCACGTGAAAAAGAAGAAAATATTCGGATTGTTTTAAAAGCAATAAAGAGGTAGTCAAAAGCAAATGTGATTACCTCTTTATATAAATTAATAAGCACCACCATAAGAAAGCGCTTTACTATAATTTATTTACAAAAAATATAAAAAATCTGCAAAATTCTATTACTATTCCCTTTTAAGCATTCATAGATATTGGTACAATGTGGATTGTTACAAAAAAGTTACAAAACGTAAGTAGTATTTAAGGAGATGTATGAATGGAGGAAGAAAAACAATTACCGAAGTCAGCAATTAAAACCATTCGATACATAAAGTATCAGGCACCAGAATGGAAAATTCATTTATTGGAAAAAGAAATACATAAGGCGATTGATCAAAGAAAGAGGAGGGATCTAAGTGACCCACGCATATAAAAAAAGGTTGTTTCTATTGGTTTTCGTTGATTCTATCATCGTTTTCTTTTCTGTTTATATGTCCCACTTTTTTTTGAATCCTTACGTTGCTGTCTTTGACAATGTAATGATCGTACTTTCGGCTACATTACTCATAAGCCACCATCTATTTTCCAGTCTGACGGGTATGTATAAGAAGAAGTGGCGCTACGCAAGTACAGAAGAACTGATCGGCATTTTCGGTGTGGTGACCTTATCGATTATTACTGCTGTACTGATTCAATCCATCGTATTCGGAAACGTTTATGAAAGGGCTTTGACGATCACGTGGATGTTACATATTTTACTTATCGGTGGCGTGCGTTTTGCCTGGCAGTATTATAGAAATTATGGCATGACACTGAAGCCCAAACTGAAAAAAGCAAAAATTAAAGTCAATGACCCTAGCCGACAGCGCACACTCATTGTAGGTGCAGGAGCTGCCGGGCGTATGCTTGCACGACAAATGAAGGACTCCAAGGAATTTAAAGGTGACCTTATCGGATTTGTAGATGACGATTTTACGTTGCACCATTTAACCATCTCGGGACTTCCCGTCCTGGGCAGTACAAAAAATATTGAACAATTAACAGTTAAACACAAAGTGAATCATATCGTCATGGCGATGCCATCTGTTAAGCAAGAGGTTATAAAAGATTTGATTCAAATGTCAAAAAAAACTGTTAAAAATGTCCAAACTTTGCCGATGATTGAAGATATTGCACTAGGTAATGTATCAGTCAATCAAATCCGTGACGTACAGATTGAAGATCTGCTCGGACGTGAGCCTGTAGAACTCGACATCGATTCTATAGAATCCGAAGTTAAAGGACGAACCGTCATGGTCACAGGTGCCGGTGGAAGTATTGGTTCAGAAATCTGCCGCCAACTCGTTAAATTCAGTCCGAAGAGACTTGTTTTACTCGGGCATGGTGAAAACAGTATTTATACCATCCATATGGAACTAAAACAATTCGACATTGAAACAGAACTTGTGACCGTCATTGCGGACGTTCAGGATCGTGAGCGTATATTCCAAGTCGTACAAGATCACACACCGTCTTACATATACCACGCAGCCGCTCATAAACACGTCCCATTAATGGAAGCAAACCCTAAAGAAGCGGTGAAGAACAACATTATCGGAACGAAAAACGTTGCTGAAGCTGCACACCATGCAGGAGTCAAAGCTTTCGTGCTCGTTTCTACAGACAAAGCAGTCAACCCGCCTAACGTAATGGGTTCCACCAAACGGATTGCAGAAATGGTTGTGCAGAACCTTGGCCGACAAAGCCAGACAAAATTTGTAGCGGTCAGGTTTGGTAATGTCCTTGGTAGTCGTGGTAGTGTCATTCCACTATTCAAAAAACAGATTGCTGCAGGGGGACCTGTAACCGTTACTCATCCAGATATGACGAGATACTTTATGACGATTCCAGAAGCCTCAAGGTTAGTTTTACAAGCAGGTGCGCTCGCCCGTGGTGGAGAGGTGTTTGTGCTTGATATGGGTGAGCCGGTCAAGATCGTTGATCTTGCGAAGAATTTGATTCATCTTTCCGGGTTTACGGAAGAGCAGATTCCGATTCAGTTCAGTGGGATTCGCCCTGGGGAGAAGATGTATGAGGAGCTTCTGAGTGATAAGGAAGTGAATAAGAAGCCTGTGTTTCCTAAGATCTTTATAGGGAAGACGGTAGAGTTTGATTACCAGTTTGTAGAGTATTTGGTTGAGCATTATGGGGAGTCTAGTGATGAAGATTTGAAAAAATATACGATTGACTTGGCTAATAATAGACTTCCGTCTAGCGAAAAGGTTGTTGAACAAATTCTATAGTTGACTTGGAAGCGCAGCTTTAATCAAATAGACTAAGTATCTTATACATTAATTGGATATATATAGACATAATAGACAAGTCAGTAGGAAGGAAGTCGTAAACCGTGGGAGAACGTGTATTTCTATCATCCCCTCACATGAGTGATGAGGGTTATGAAAGACAGTACGTACAGGAAGCATTTGACACCAACTGGATTGCACCGTTAGGAAATAATGTAAACCAATTTGAAATAGAATTAGCTGAAAAAGTCGGATCCAAAGCTGCTGCAGCTTTGTCATCCGGAACAGCTGCCATTCATTTGGCATTGAAAGCAGCTAATGTTGAAAAAGGGGATATCGTTTTTTGCCCCACACTAACATTTTCAGCAACTGTCAATCCTATCATCTATCAAAACGCCAGCCCAGTCTTCATAGATAGTAATTATGAAACATGGAATATGTGTCCTGAAGCATTAGAAGAAGCTTTTGAGAAGTACCCTGAAGTGAAAGCTGTAATTGTTGTCCATCTATATGGGTTGTCAGCTGATATGGACAAGATAATGAACGTGTGTAAGAAACATGATGTAATTGTTATTGAAGATGCAGCTGAATCGTTGGGTGGTTATTACAAAGGGCAGCACACAGGAACATTTGGAGACTATGGGATTTTTTCTTTCAATGGAAACAAGATTATTACAACTTCTGGTGGCGGGATGCTTGTATCAAATAATGAGGAGAAGATAGAAAAATCCAGGTTTTGGGCCACGCAATCCCGTGATCAAGCCAGACATTACCAGCATAGTGAATTAGGGTTTAACTATCGTATGAGTAATGTGGTTGCTGGTATTGGAAGAGGGCAGCTAAAGGTGCTGCATGAGAGAGTGGAAAAGAAAAAATATATTTTTGAATTTTATAAGAAGGAACTTGGTGACCTTGAGGGAGTTGAGTTCATGCCTATAAATGAGTGGGATGAACCGAATTACTGGTTGAGTTCTTTGACCCTAAAAAGTAAAGTTAGGCCGCTAGATGTAATGAATGCCCTTGAAAAGGAAAATATTGAATCCAGACCTGTATGGAAACCTATGCACATGCAACCCTATTTTAAGGACTATGACTATATAGGAACGGGAGTATCTGAGGACTTATTCCATAACGGTATTTGCTTACCATCCGACACGAAAATATCTGATGAAGATTTGAATAGAGTTGTAAAAACAGTTAAAGGTTTGTGGGTGAAATAATGGTGTACAAGAAAAAGGGTGTTTATGAAGGTTTTATCAAAAGGGTAGTTGATTTCTCTCTTTCCTCAATTGCTATTATTCTTCTAAGCATCCCTATCATAATTGTGTCGTTTATGGTTAGAAAGAAACTAGGTTCTCCAATTTTGTTTAAACAAGAACGTCCAGGTCTTGATGGAAAGGCTTTTTTTATGTACAAGTTTAGAACAATGACCGATGAAAAAGATGAAAAAGGTGAGCTCCTACCAGATGATGTACGCCTCACTAAATTTGGTGCCTTTTTGCGCTCAACTTCACTGGATGAATTGCCAGAACTTTTTAATATAATAAAAGGCGATATGTCTATAGTTGGTCCGAGGCCTTTATTAATGAAGTACCTCCCATTGTACAATGACCATCAAAAAAGAAGGCATGAGGTTAAACCAGGTCTTACTGGTTTAGCTCAAGTGAGTGGTAGAAATGCGATTAGCTGGCAAGAGAAATTTGATTTGGATGTGCATTATGTAGATAATGTTACATTATTAAAAGATTTTAATATAGTTCTTTCTACGATTAAGAAAGTAGTTGTACGAGAGGGTATAAATTCAGATGCCTCGGCTACTGTTGTGCCGTTTAAAGGAAATGAAGAGGGAAAAAAATCGAATGAGTAATAAATTGATTATTATTGGCGCTAGTGGGCATGGGAAAGTGGTAGCGGATATCGCATTAAAAATGGATAACTGGAATGAAATTGTTTTTCTAGATGATAAAAGCATTAATCAATCACCTTTAGAATTAGATGTTATGGGGAAAGTAGATGACTCACTACATTATATAGATGAATACGAATTTATTGTTGGGATAGGAGATAACAAGTTACGTGAATCAATACAAAGTGACCTGGAAAGTAAAGGAGCGCGCTTGGCTACTTTGGTACATCCTAATGCTATTATTGGATTCGATGTCTATATTGGAAATGGTAGTGTGATCATGGCAGGGGCGATAATTAATCCTAGCTCCAATATCGGTAAGGGGTGTATTGTTAACACGAGTGCTTCAATAGATCATGATAATACACTCTCGAACTATGTCCATATTTCACCAGGTGTACACTTGGCAGGAAATGTAAAAGTAGGAAAGAGTACATGGATAGGGATTGGAAGCGTAGTAAGTAACAACTTATACATAACCACTGATTGTAAGATTGGCGCTGGTGCGGCAGTGATTAAAGAAATTAATACACCTGGTACCTATGTGGGAGTTCCAGCAAGGAAGGTTTAAAAGGATAGTGTGTCTAATTTAAAAGTTTTAATTGAGGTGGGAAATTTGGGGAAGAAGATTTGGATGTGGAACCATTATGCAACGGATATGTATAAGAACCGTGGTGGACGTCACTATTGGTTTGCAAAAAATTTAATTGAACAAGGTTATGAACCTACCATTTTCTGTGCTAACACTTTTCATAATAAAGCAGGTTTTATTGATACAAATAAAAAAAAATTCACTACAGATACCAGAGATAACATTCCATTTGTATTTGTGAAAACCAAAGCTGCGTTAGAGAACGGCCTAGATAGAATAAAAAATATGAGTCTTTTTTTCATTAATTTATTTTCTGCGGCAAAAGAATATGCCAAAGTATATGGGAAACCCGATGTAATAATAGCGTCAAGTGTTCATCCCTTAACTATGATTGCAGGTATACAAATAGCTAAGAAACTAGAAGTACCTTGCATTTGTGAAGTACGTGATCTATGGCCAGAAGCTATTTTTTCGTTTAATAAAGCTAAAGAAAAAAGCTTATTTGGTCGTGTCCTCATTAGAGGTGAACATTGGATATATAAGAATGCTGATGCTCTAATTTTTACAAAAGAAGGGGACACCGATTATATAAAAGAAAAAAAATGGGATACGACCCAAGGAGGGGATATCGAACTCTCTAAATGTCATTATATTAATAATGGCGTAGATTTAAGAGCTTTTGAACAATTAGCTTCTAAAAATGAAGTAAAGGATGAAGATTTAGATTCTAACAAGTTTAATGTAGTGTACGTAGGAGCTATTCGTCCTGTAAATAATGTTGGGAATATTTTAGATGCTGCTAAATTAATCCAAGATAGAGAAGACATACAATTTCTAATATATGGTGATGGTAATCAAAAGCACATGTTGGAGAAAAGAGTACATGAAGAAAATATTTCAAATGTAAAAATAAAGGGTTTCGTAGATAAAAGTTCAATTCCGAACATATTAAGTAAATCTTCAGTAAACCTACTAAATTATTCAAACTCTCAATATAACTGGGCTAGAGGTAATAGCTCTAACAAACTTTTTGAATATATGGCTTCAGGAAAACCTATAATCTCTACAATTCAAATGGGTTATTCCATATTGGAAAAATATCAATGTGGGATAGAATTGGAAAAATGTACACCACAAGATCTAGCTGAATCAGTATTAACAATGAAAAAAATGCCGGAGAAACTCTATAACATTAAATCACAAAATGCGAAGAGTGCTGCAGAAGATTTTGACTTCCGAAAATTAACTAAAGATCTAATTGGTATTATTGAGGAAGTTCAAAAATGATGTGGGAGGTGTTGCTATGATCAAGTCACTTATAAGAGAATATGGTTTACCATGGATTTTTAACCGCTCACTTTATTCTGCAAAACTAAAGTTGTTAAGGGCAATACCTTCAAGTGAAAGTTTATTTGAAACAAAAGTGAAAATAAAAAGAATAAATATATTTGAATTAAACCATGAGTTATTAGAAGACTTTTTAAGTAAATTATCTCTAGAAAATAAAGAAGAGATAATCTCCATTGCAGACGATGCCTTAGAAGGAAAGATTTTAGGCTTTTCATCTATACAACTTGATTACGGTTATCCAATTCGCTGGCATTATAGTCCAATTACAAAAAAAGAAGTAGATAAAGATTTAAAATGGTATCAAATTTCAGATTTTGATTCAGAACGTGGTGACATCAAGGCAATATGGGAAGCTTCGAGACTTACTCATTTCTTCTATTTTGTTAGAGCGTATATGTTAACCAAGAACGAAAAATACTATAATGCTTTTTCTGATCAACTGAAAAATTGGTTACAAGAGAACAAGTATTCTTATGGGCCTAATTATAAGTGTGGCCAAGAAGCATCTCTGAGAATGATTAATGCTTTAATTACTTATTCTGCTTTTAAATTATATGGTTTAACTGACTCAAGTGATGAAGAAAACCTTGTTCAACTTATAGGTGATAGTTATAAAAAAATATTATCTAACTTCTTCTATGCACACAAATGTATAAGAAATAATCATACATTATCTGAAATTACAGGTCTTATTATAGGGGCGTGGGCATCTAAAGATAATAAAGGGTTAAAGAATGCATACATACTGCTTGATAAAGAAATTCAAAAACAGTTTCTACCAGACGGTGGATATTTGCAATACTCTTTTAATTATCAAAGGTTTGCACTTCAAATAGCTGAGTTTGTTATGAAAATTAGTGAAAAAACTAAACACCAAATTTCAGATCAAAGTAAAAAGCTTATAAAAAACAGTGCCCAATTACTATATCAATTACAAGATCAATCAGGAGATGTGCCAAACTATGGTTCGAATGATGGCGCATTAATATTTCCAGTCACTGCCTGTGGATATAGAGATTTCCGGCCCATAGTTAATACAATATTCGCAATAGTTGATGGTAAAAGAATTTTCAATTCAGGATCCTATGATGAAGAAATTATTTGGTTCGGCACAAAAGAACCAAGAGACTACCCTGTGTCATTGATAGAGAAGAAAACTGAGATGTTTGAAGCATCAGGTTTATATTCTTTGAGGCATTCTGGAGGGTTTTTAATGACGATTCTCCAAGGTTTTGAAAGTCGTCCAGCGCAAATGGATCAACTCCATATTGATTTGTGGCACAATGGTGTAAATGTTTTTTGTGATAGTGGAAGTTACTCTTATGCCTCTGGTATTGGTAAGGAGATGTCGTTAACTTCAGCACACAATACGGTAAAAGTTGATGGAAAAGAGCAGATGAAAAAGAGAGAGCCTTTTTTGGTTTATGATTGGTCTAGACGTAATAATGTAACACTAGGAAGTGACTGCTTCAAGGGAACAATGATTTCCAAAAATGGTTATGAACATACAAGAAGTATAAAAAAAACAAAACAAGGATATTCCATTATTGATGAAGTTATCGGAGGCGGAGAGTACTGTGATTTTTATTTTCACACACCTTGTAAAGTGAAAAATACCGAGAAAAGTATTTTATTATACAATGATGACCAAGTAATTGCTAATGTTAAAACTGATGGAGAAATTGAAGTGAAAAAAGCTTTTAGAAGCTTGTATTACTTGAAGAAAGAGGAAGTTAACCTCGTTTTTATTAGAGTTAAAATGAAGGAAAAAAAATGTAATAATAAAATTGAGATAATATTAACTGAAAGGTAGAGGATTAGAATGATTAACATAATTGGTTTGGGATATATTGGGTTACCCACAGCATTAATGTTTGCCAAAAGTGGTCAAAAAGTAGTAGGGACTGATTACAACACGGATCTTGTAAACTCTTTATCAAAAGGAGACCTTCCTTTTGAAGAAGATGGGCTTGAAGTACTACATCAAGAAGCACTTACTAATGGGATCACGTTCTCAAATGAATATCAAAAGACTCACACTTATATTCTTGCAGTTCCAACCCCTTATATAAAAGAGAGTAAAAAACTAGATCCGAAATACGTAATTTCTGCATTAAATAGTGTTCTTGATGTTTGTGATAAAGGTGCCTCGGTAATTATAGAATCAACAGTTTCACCTGGGACAGTAGATAAGTATGTTCGTCCTGTGATAGAAAGTCGGGGATATGTAATTGGAGAAGATATACATTTATTACATGCCCCAGAAAGAATTATTCCTGGAAATATGGTTCATGAACTTGAATATAATTCCAGAACGATAGGCGCGGATAACATAGAGATTGGCGAGAAAATTAAGGGTTTATACTCAAGTTTCTGTAAGGCTGATATCGTAGTAACCGATATAAGATCCGCAGAAATGTCAAAAGTAGTTGAAAATACTTATCGAGATATTAATATTGCATTTGCAAATGAGTTAGCTAAAATTTGTCATACTGATAATATGGATGTTTACGAAATTATTAAAATTGCAAATATGCATCCTAGGGTTAATATTATGCAACCAGGACCGGGGGTTGGAGGTCATTGTATTTCTGTAGATCCATGGTTCTTGGTTGGAGATTATCCAGATTTGACTAACCTTATTCTTACGGCACGAAAGATCAATGACTCCATGCCAAGGCATGTTCTGGGTAGGATAAGAGACATTATGAGAGAACATAAGATTAAAGATATATCAAAGGTAGGTTTATACGGGTTGTCATATAAAGAGAATGTTGATGACACAAGAGAGAGCCCTTCTCTTCAATTATTAGAAAGAATGGATGAGCACTTAGCTTTTGGTGTGAAAGTATTTGATCCACACGTTAATAAGAAAATAGTAGACCATCAATACATGAACTTTGAAGATTTTTTGAATGAAATAGAAATTATTGTACTGATGGTTGGCCATAATCATCTTAAAGATAATATGGATTTGATTAAGGATAAATTAGTTCTCGATACGAAAAATGTTTATCCTTTTGAAGGTGTTTATAAATTATAAAGTAAAGTAGGTCGTTAAAGTTGGAAAAAATAATGGTTGTTTTTGGAACTAGACCGGAAGCCATAAAGATGTGCCCCCTAGTCAAAGAATTAAAAACTAGAAAGAATTTAGATACAAGTGTATGTGTTACCGGCCAACATAGAGAGATGCTTGATCAAGTTTTAACTGCTTTCAACATTGTACCTGATTTTGATTTATCTATAATGAAAGCAAATCAAACATTGTTTGATGTAACTGCTAGTATACTTGAAAGAATGCAAGGGATTTTAGAAGAGGTAAAACCAGATGTAGTGTTAGTTCATGGTGATACATCTACTACTTTTGTTACTGCTTTGGCTTGCTTCTACATGCAAATACCTATTGGTCATGTGGAGGCAGGTTTAAGAACCTATAATATTAAGTCTCCATATCCTGAAGAATTTAATCGTCAGGCAGTGGGTATAGTTGCACAATATAATTTTTCGCCTACTGATACATCTAGAAATAACCTAATAAATGAAGGAAAAGACCCATCGACAGTATTTGTAACTGGTAATACGGCAATTGATGCACTGAGAACTACTGTAAGAGATGATTATTTTCATGAACATTTAACCTGGGCTGAGGACAGTAAGCTTATTATGATTACTGCTCATAGGAGAGAAAATCTTGGAAATCCAATGAGAAACATGTTTAGAGCTATCAAACGTATTATAGATGAGAATCAAGATGTTAAAGCTATCTATCCAATACATATGAATCCTTTAGTAAGAGAAGCTGCTGAAGAAATACTAGGAGACTGTGAAAGGATAAGGATTATCGAGCCTTTGGAAGTCTTAGACTTTCATAACTTTCTTTCACAATCCCATATGATTCTAACTGATAGTGGAGGAATTCAAGAGGAAGCGCCTAGTCTTGGCAAGCCAGTTTTAGTAATGCGGGACACAACTGAACGACCTGAAGGTATCGAAGCTGGAACATTAAAATTGGTAGGTATAGCTGAAGAGACAATATACCAGTCTTTCAAAGCCTTACTCGAAAATGAAGAAGAGTATAAAAGAATGAGTTTAGCGAGTAATCCATATGGGGATGGCTATGCCAGTAAAAGGATAGCGGATGTCTTAGAAAGGTAGGATTGAAAAAGGGAGCGTGTAAAGGGTTGAGTATAGTTTTTCTAGTTCCATATGTTCCAATTCCTAGAATGGTCAAACGTATAAATACTGCAAATTCAGTTGAGAATACTTCAGTCATATTTTGGGATAGAGGTACAGATAAAACCAGTAATTTAAGTATGCCCACGGGGGTTAAGAAACATCAAATAATTGAAAATGCAAATGAAGGGGAACCTTTAAAGAGGGTTGGGGCAACTTTAAGATTTTGCAAAAAAGCCTTTTCTCTTTTAAAGAAGGAGGCCCCTTCTTGCATCCATGTAACTAAAACAGACATGTTACTTTTAGTATGGTTGTATAGTCTTACTAAAAAGAAACGTCCTTATATTATATATGAGGTTAGCGATATTCATAGTTTAGCATTAAACAAATCTAAATCTATTTCTGGGAATTTAATGAAAATGTTTATATATTTACTTGAACGAATTGGAATGAGTATAGTAGATAGGTTGATTGTAACTTCCGAATCTTTTTGGAAGGTTTATTATCAAAAGATGATTTCTAAAGACTCTACTGTGTTTTTACCTAATGCCCCGGAAGAAGCATCATTTAATGGTTATAAAGCAAAGGATAAAGGCCGATTTTGTATAGGATTTATTGGGAAGGTAAGATATAAAAAGCAACTTAAAATGTTAATAGATGCCGCTGATCGTGCAGATGTAGATGTATTGATTGCTGGTAATGGAATAGACCTTAATGAAATTAAAAATTATAGTGCTGGAATGGAAAATGTCACTATTCATGGGGCTTATAATTATAACAAAGAAATAGCTCAATTATATAGTAATATTGATTGTGTGTTTTCAGTGTACGATACTAATATACAAAATGTAAGAATTGCGTTACCGAATAGACTATATGAAGCAACTTTGTGTGAACTTCCATTGATTGTATCGAAAAATACTGAGCTAGCAGATATTGTTGAAGATAACGGACTAGGTATTGCAATAAAAGATGATAGTATTGACGAGTTAACGGAGGCACTTTTAAGTTTAAGAGACAATTCATATATGGCAACAATTAAGAGGAATTGCAAAGCATTTTATAATAAGAATAAATATGAAGCAACTAATGAAAGGCTTTATAATATTTATAAATACAAAGACTAATAGTATTTATGTTTAAGGAAGTAGGGAGAAGTTAGACTATTCCAAGCCTGAATATACCCATCACTTTCTAATGCACTGTGTATTAACATTTGAACAACAAATCTTGTAAGTCTCTTGCTATATGAGTGACGGAGTATCCGGTGAAAGGAAGTTAACTAATGAAAAGATTTGTAAATAAAGCTAAAAGATTGTTCTCAAAACCTTTAGGCGTAATTACATATAGAACTACTCAAGAGTTAATTTTGGAATCATATAGAATCATCAATAGATGGGATAGGGTAGAAAAGAATATTGATAAAAGCCTTACCTTGACGGATGCAAATAGACAAAAAAACATTATTTTATATGATAACTTATCTCTATTAAAACCTAATATATATAGGTATTACGATTATTATGATGGAGTAACTAGTAGGGTAAGAGATGGTAAATATGAGCTGTTAGGTCATTGTATTCCAAGCAACTTTTCCTACTATTGGAATGAAGATTGGAGGTTTAATTACTTTTGGGGGGAGAAATATTTTCGGAGGTATAATTATTATAGTACAGAAAAATCTAAGCCATACGATGTTAAATATCCCTGGGAATTATCAAGGTTGAACTTTTTAATACCTATGGCGCTATTAGTGGATGAAACAGGTTGTATAAATAAAAAAGACATATTTAGCATATTAGAGGATTGGGAGAAAAACAATCCATATTGTTATTCGATAAACTGGAATCCTATGGAATGCTCAATTAGGGTTATAAATTTAATTATATTACTAGAAATTCTTAATAGTTGGGATAATCTTAGTATAGAGGAAAACAGACTATTTTATCGTGTACTAGCTAAACATGGAGAATTTTTATATAAGACTATAGAGTACACTGATGTAAGAGGAAATCATTATACTGCTAATTTAGTGGCTTTATTGTTACTAGGTTATAAATTAGAAAAAATTTACAAACCGAGCAAACGATGGTTAAAGAATATTGTAGATAAATTAGATAATGAACTCCAACTTCAATTTTATGATGATGGAGTAAATTTCGAAAAGGCAATTGGCTATCATAGATTGGTTACAGAACTTTTTTTACTATCGACTATTACACTTAAGAAAAAAAACATCACTCTAAAAAATCAAAGTAAATTACAAAATGCTATTTCTTATGTTGAAGCATACTTAAAAGATGACTTAACAGCACCTGTTTTTGGGGATAATGATAATGCCTCAATACTTAATTTCATATTTGATATAGATATTAAAATGCATTCCCCTATTTTAGATATTGGTAAATTGTTCTTTGAGGGAACTTCATATTTTGGTGATCAAAATGATTATCCTTATTTTATATTCTTTGGGCCAATTAAAGAACATCAAAATGTGAAAAAAGGAGATAAGAAGTTAAGTAGATTTGAAGAGGGGGGATATATTGTATATAAAACCTCAGATATTTATTTCTTTACTGATATTGGAGAAGTAGGCATGAATGGAAGAGGCGGGCATGGACATAATGATCTCCTTTCATATGAGTTAGAATATAAAGGAGCAAAACTTGTTGTAGACCCAGGGAGCCCAACATACACAGGTGATTTAGCAAAGCTGAAAAAGTATAGGTCTACAAGTATGCATAATATTTTGCAGGTGGAAGGTAAAGAAATAGCAAATCTACTGGGTAATTGGCAAATTGATAACGCTGCAATACCTACAGTTAATGAAGTTAAACATACTAGAAATAATTTAGAGCTAGATGTATCTCATACGGGTTATAGTAATGACTTTATAGATTACAGTCGTAAATTTTTCGTTGAAGAGAACCGTGAAGAATTTTTTAGATGTATTGATCAATTCACAGCTATAAAGGATTGTAATGTTACAAGATATATCCATTTGGATAATAGCATTAATTTTAAAAGCAATAACAGTGATTATTTACTTATATGTGAAAATACTGGGAAGTGTTTCACTCTAATTTCCGACGAAAATTCCACAATTTCAACAGAAGAATTTTATCAAAGTTTTGGATATGGAATTGTAAAAAAAAGTAAAAAGTTAATTTTAAAGTCAAATTGCAAACAAGGTTATAATAAATTGTATTTCAGTATTAAAGAAATTTAAAGTACTACTTAATATTTGGGAGTAATAAGTATAATGAAAATGAAATTTGAATTACTTATAAACATTATATTTTCTATAATAAAAGCACTGTGTATGCTTTGGGTAATTAGTAAATCATCAGGGATCTTCACTTACTCATTTCTAGGAATATTTTTATTATCTAGAAGGTTTAGTAGCACTATCTCAAATTTTTTACAATTAGGGATGGCCCAAACAATCAGAAGATATGTTTCTATGAATCTAGAAAATAATAGCCGAAAAGATTATGTGTTTTTTGGCTTTCTTATTTGGATCATAATTTCAATATGTACACTGCCTATTGTTTTGTTTTATGATGATGCTTTAGCTGAGTTGATGTTCGGAGAGAAACAATACGAATCCCTTGGATTATTAACATGGATGGTTACATTATCTTTAATATTACACTATCTTGCAAATTCCACTTTATTTTCAGAGAGAAAGGTTTTTCTATCTAATATCTTTGATTTGATGAATTCAAGTGGTTTTGTATTAATAGCGTTATATATTGAAAAACTGAACAATTCGCCAGAAACAGTTTTGCATTTTCAAGTTATTGGTATAATTTCCATTTGTTTTATTTACTTGTTATCATACTTTTCTACGGATTTCTCGCTTACACTATTCATTAAAAATAAACAATTTTCTCGTTTGTTTAATACATTTGTGAAATATGGGAGTTATAGAGGGTTAATCACATTCTTTGATTCATTAGTTATTTTAATAGGCCCGTGGCTATTAAGAGATAATTTAGTAGCTTCTGGTAACTTAGTTATAGCATATACTTTCCTAAGACTTATACAAACAGCTATAAACCCTATATCACAAATTATTTCAGTGGGAGTAGCTCGAAACCTTAACAATAAAGATATTGATAGTCATATTTCTAAAGCTGTAAGGAATATAGTTGGTATTGTTATTTATTTGAGTGTGATAGCTTTATGTTTTTTGATCCCTTGGAGAGACGAAATATTATATCTATGGTTACGTGACTATTCTATTGTAAATGGAGTTTCCTTTTATTATAATGCTATACTTTTAGCTCTAGTGCCTATCAGTATTTTTCATGGCTTAAAGGGTATAATTGAAATGAAATGGTTTAAACCATATAACTTATATACTTTAATAGTTACTATTATAATCCAAGTCTTAAGTTTTTTAATACTAACTAATTTTGTTGGAGATATTGCTATTAATCTATCAATAATTATATCATTCTTCATTGCAGGATTAATGACTTTATTCTATCTTAAAGATTACCTCCCTAAAGTAAAATATTATTCGTTAGGTAAACTTCTCCTAGCATCAAGTATATTGTTGTTAGTTAATTATACCTTATTGATTTTAAATATAAATATAATGATATCTTTTGTAGTATATTTTGTTTCAATAATCATTGTCTTCAAATTCTTTTCTAGTTTATTTATTACTGAGATTTATACTATGTTGAAAATTGACAAGAATATAAAAAACATCTTAAAAAAATCATTTAAACTAAATTGAACTGGGGGCATTTTTTTGTCGGTTAAATTTATATCAATCTTAACAATACTAATTATATTAACTGTGCTTCTTTTTAGGAAAAAGTTGATTTTACCTTATACTGCTATAGGAACTTTTTTTATTTGTCATATACTATTTATTTTAATAGGCTTAATAATTATTCCATGGACAAAAGAGGTCATATTTAGGGAAGAAATTTTTTTTAGTGGGTTAAATCTTATTATTATTAGAGACGAAACAATAATTAAAACATTTTTAATTATTGTTTCTGGCTTAATATTGGTGCTTATATCTTATTCAATAGGAAACTTAGTTTTGAAAAAATCTCCATTATACATTCATAAAGGAATTTTCAATAATTCTAAAATTGAAAAACCTTCTATTTTTCAAATTAAGAAGCTCAGAATTTTATTAACTTTTTTCATTAGTGTTTCTATGATTCAACTGATACCACATATTAGTGTGATATTAGAAGCAATTTTTGGATCAAATCCTCATAACCAATTGAATGCTAGAAGAGTCGTAACAAGTAATTATTTATTAACTATATCAATATATAATATTATTCCATTTTTGACTTCAACCTATTTCGGTTATTACCTTTTATTAGAGAAAAAAAGTATATACGATAAAATGAGAATGTTAACTTACAACTCTTTTACTATTCTACTCTTATTATTAGTTTTTCAAAAAAGGCCATTGATTTTGTTTCTACTCTCTTTAATGGTGATTTATTCTATAATTAAACACCCCACCATTATGTATAGAGTAAAATCATCTGCTCTTTACCAAAAAATTAAAAAAAGATTGCGTTTAATTATTGCCTCAGGTGGGTTATTTGTTATCTTGTTTTTCTTATATATTACCAGTACAAATTATATCAATAGTACAGATAATCCATTCGAGCTTATAACAACAATAGTATTGGTAGTCGCTTCACGAATTATTGGCAGACTATCAATGCCAGCTATAATGTACGTGCACTATTTTCCTAGTATAGAAGATTTTTATTTATTTTCTAACATAGGCTTATTTTCTAAGGTTTTTCAAACAGATCTTTTCCCTGATTCAAAAGTTGTTTATGAGTATTTTGTTGGTGAAGACAATGGCTCTTTAGCTGCGTCAGCTATTATTGATTTTTATGGCGGATTTGGCATTTTAGGTGTAGCTATTGGTTGCTTAGTACTAGGGTTATTACTTAGATATGTAGATTATATATTTGAGAATATGAGACCTAATATAACTAATAAAGTATTACAGGTTTACCTTTTAATAAGCGTTTTTTATTTATCACAAGCAAGTCTCCCACGTACGATGATGGGGTATGGTGCAATATTTTTTATTATTTTTTGGTTTATATTATCTCGCAGATTTAAATGGTAGTTTATCTAATTTCTCTCTTAATGTCGGTGCCTGCCCCCAGTGCGTTAGAGCATTAAATGATGGCGTAGTATCAATGGTTTGTACGTGATACTACGCTGTATTTTATAGCTTTTATATGTGTATGTTTTCATATAAACACTTTTATTCAGGAGCTACAATGTTCCTATTATTTTATTATAGGATTTTTATGTAATAAGGATGGAGAACTGAAGGGTATAGGAAAGAAAGGATATATATGAAGAAGGGGGCATTTGTAATGAATTTATCCCTCGAATCTGCCAATGGAAATTGCACTGGACTCAAGCTTTCCTGGATTTTATAGATCAAGAGAACGTAACGGTGACGAAAAGGGATAGGCACCTGCAGCGGAAGCACTGCTGGGAGTTGAATTAACGGTTTGAAATACAGACAGAAAAAGTGACGGAGAAGAATGATCAGATTTACTATCCACGCGTTCATCTATTTTACCATCTAGCTATTCAAGGTAAATTAATGACGGTGAAAGGCAATCGATCTGTCCTCCAGAAACGGGTAGCGTACTATCAGGATTTCAAGGAACTTTTTGCAGGTGAGATTTGCAAAAGTCATTTCCAAGACCGTTTGAGAAGATTTTTGAAGGGATTTATACACGTCGTATAACGGCAGGTGACCGCACTGAAACCATTGAATGCTCGTCGGAACACACGATGGAAGATTTGTATCATCCCATTCTGGAAGTATCAAAGGGAAATAAAGTGAGTCCATGATGCTTTAGATTGCATAAGTGCGTAACACCAAAGAATTTGATCTTTGGTGTTAGCAACTTATGGTTTTGAAAAAATAGGATGGTAAAGTAATCCGGTGTTTGGTTAACTAGACTTCTCCAATACCAACTTCTCTTCCTTCGCTTTAGCAGTCAGTACACTCACAATGCCCATGATGACAAAGGCCGCAGCTGCACTAAAGAACATCGCTATAAAGATATTTCCGATTAAGCTAAGAGACGTAAAGGTGACATACAAGGAAGCCCCTGTAACGACAGCTGCGATAGCGCCATAATGATTCGCACGGTTCCAGAAATACCCGAGCGTAATCGGTGCGATGATTCCGGAAATGATCGCGGAAAAACTGAATTGGATCAGGAAGGCCAACGACTCTGGGCGTTCTAACGAGAAGTAGAGAGACAGAAGTCCGACGAAAATCAGTGATCCTTTCGCGACTTTCAACGATTTGTTATCCAACTCTTTTGCTGACATCTTTCTTGATGTCAGGAACGGTGCGACAACACGGTACAAGTCGTTTCCGATACTAGTCGTGATTCCTAAGTACAGGCTGTCTGTACTGGATAAAATCGCAGAGATGATTCCGACGATCATGATGGCTGCAATGACACTCGGGAAAGCCTCAATGACATAGGTCGGAATAGCTGCATCAGCACTTTGCAAGCTTGGGAAAAGGACGCGGGCGGCGAGTCCACCTAGGACCATCAGAGTTGAAATGACGCATAGCACGAGCCCTGCGGATAAGGTAAATGGAGCCAGGTCTTCCTCTTTTTCAATCGACAGCACCTTGTTCAACAGGTGTGGCATCAATACGAAACTAAATAGAAGGAACTGTACAGCCATGATGGCGAGTGCACTGTTATAAGGACCGCCGTCGGCAATGGCAGCGGTCAGGTTCGGATCGATGCTATGCAGACGGTCGGTCAGCACACCGAAGACGTTCCATCCTCCACCGATGGTCCAGAAAAAGGAAACGACGATGAAGATCGAAGTGATCGCCATAAGAATTCCCTGGATGCCGTCCGTGATGATTTGTGCGAAGGCTCCGCCAAGACCGATGTAAAGAATCGTGATGGCTACCCCGATGATGATGCCCCAGAAGTAGGGGATCCCGATCACGGTTTCAAAAATGGTTGCAAGTCCGACATTTTGTCCGACAATATAATAGACATTGAATAAGATCAGTAAAGAGACAATCGCTTGCAGTGCTTTAGAGTTATAACGTTTTCCAAGCCACTCTGGAAGTGTCGACACATGACCGAATTTCTTCCCGTAACGCCAGAACGTTTTGGCGAACAGAAGAAGTCCGACCCAGGAAACGCCAAAGCAGCCAAGGGTGTACCAGAGCACGGCGGTTCCGTGTTCGTAGGCGAGGCCTGGGACTCCGATGAACAGGTTGGCACTGGCGTAGGAGGTGGCGAAACTTGCTCCGACTAGCCAGGGGCTCACTTTTCCTCGGGCCGTAGCAAAGCCGGCCATCGACTGGCTGTGAGCCCGCCCTTTTTTACCCACCCACGTTACAGCGGCAAAGTATACAGCTAATAAAAGGATGACGGTCCATAGTAGTACACTGGAACTTGTAAGCATCGTTTATCGTTCTCCTTTCTTCGTCGTGTAAAAATTCTTCCATATCAATAGTCCGAGTAACCAGAACAAAGCAACAGCTATGAAATAAGTAAGGATCATATCGTTTCCTCCTGTTTTTTGAAGAATGGCAATGGGTGTGGCTCGATTTCACTGATTTCCATTTCGACTTTCAGGTTATGGGTTAAAGCGGTTTCTTCTACCAGTACATGCGTCAATAGAGAAGGTCCTTCTTCAAGAGCGACCAGGCCAACCACATAGGGTGTATGTTCCTGCCAGGCGGGATGTCCCGCACGATGAATCACGCTCCATGTTTTCAGCCTTCCTCGTCCGGACGCTTTTTTCCATGTTAACGAATCATTAAAACAGTGGGGACAGTGTTCACGAGGGTAGAAAATCCACTGCTCACATTTGTCACATTGCTGAAGGCTGAGGTGTCCGGATTGGATGCTTTCCCAAAAAGGCTGACTAATTGGTGTGATCGTCGGACCTGGTAAAGAAATGTTTGGTTGTTGGCTCATCGTTCTCCTCCTAACACAAGGGCTGTCGTTTCGCTTAATGTGGCTCCGTTCCCCGTCACAAGGGCTTTTCTCGCATCTGGTATTTGACGGTTTCCAGCTTCGCCTCTCAATTGATGGACGGCCTCAACGACATGTGACATGCCACCTGCCAAGTCTGCTTGGCCGAACCCTAACTGGCCACCATGCGTGTTCAATGGATAATCACCGTCATGACCGAAGTTATGGTTTTTGACAAATTCTCCGAACTCACCTGGCTTACAGAGGCCAGTACTTTCAATGGTGGTAGCCACGACACTTGTATAACAGTCATACAGGGAGAAAAGGTCGATGTCCTCCACGTTGGTCCGGGCTTGTTCAAGCGCCCTTGGGATCGAATAGCTAAATGGCAAGGCGTCTATGCCTGGTGCTTGGCTTACCGCCCGGTGGGTGATTTTTTCACCAGCTCCTTTCAGATAGACCGGTTTATGATTCCCTTGTGCTGCTTTTTCCGCAGATGTGACGACGACGGCTGAACCACCGGCGACAGGCATGACGATTTCAAGCAGGTGAAGCGGATCAGCGATCAAAGGAGAGGCGAGAATATCTTCGACTTCCACGGGTTTTCCATAGAAAATCGCATCCGGGTTTAACTGGGCATTTTTCCTGTGCCAGAAGGCGATCCTTGCAAAGTCTTCCTGGGTGGATCCGTGTTCTTCCATGTGCTGTCTTTTTAAGAGGGCATAGGAGGTATTCGCTCCCGAGGCACCGAAGGGCACATCAAACTCGCGGATTGGATTACGGTTCGGAGACCTTAGTGTTTCGCCTTTTTCATTTTTGTTAGCTAATACACAGACGACGGTTTCGCACATGCCGGCCTGGATGGCTGCGGCTGCTCTCCAGATCATCCCCGGGCCGGTCGCTCCGCCGAGATCAACCGTATTAGACATCGTGGGATCGATTCCTAGATACTCAGAAACCGTCGCCGGCACATGTTGCGGCGTTTCCCCGACTTGTGGACCGACGAGGAGGCCATCAATTTCTTCCTTTGAGATGCCGGCATCCTGAATGGCGAGGCGGACGGATTCTGCAATTAAACTTAAAGTGGTTTTTCCTTCTGAATAACGGACGGGCTTCAGCTCACCGATTCCGGTGATCGCTCCTTGAATTTGGCTGGCCATTACACGAACTCCCTTTCTGAAAGCTGACGAAATGCTTGTAAGCTTGATGGATTACGTAAGGACGCTTCGTTTTTCACTTCTTCTCCTAAAGCGGCTGTTTTCGCTGCTCCTTCGACTCTTTTTCCATTAATGGTATGAGGGATTTCCTCCACTTGATAAATCCGCTTCGGTACATGACGAGGAGAAGCTTTCGTGCGGATCTGACTCCGTATTTCTTTTGCTAAGTCTTCCGTCAGTTGTTCCGTGATGACACAGAGTACGATTTCTTCATCATGGTCTTTGGGTGCTCCGAATACGACGCTGTCTTTAATTTCTTTGATATGATCGACAACACCGTAAATTTCTGCCGTTCCGATGCGGATGCCCCCCGGATTCAAGGTCGTATCGGCACGTCCATAAATGATGAACGATTGGTCAATGGTCTGTTCCGCTAAGTCCCCGTGTGTCCAGATCCCTGGTCGTTTGGAAAAGTAGCTCTTCCGGTAACGTTCCTCTCCACCTTCACCGAAGAAAGTGAGCGGCATGCTTGGGAATGGCTTCGTACAAACAAGGTCGCCTTTTTCTTCATAGACTGATGCTCCTCGCTCATCCAATACATCGACCGCCATTCCTAACGCTTTGCAAGCAATTTCACCTTGCTTCAGAGGGTGAACGGGAGAGCCCATCACAAAGCAACCGATGATTTCTGTACCGCCTGAAATGGAGGCAAGGAACAAATCCTGTTTGATGGTTTGGTAGATCCAGTTGTATTGCTCAGACGCTAAGGGAGCCCCGCAGGATAGCAGACTTTTCAAAGAGTCGAGGGAATGACTGCTTTTCAGGTCGACCCCTGCTTTCATCAATGTATCGAGGTACTTAGGGCTTGTGCCGAAATGCGTGATGCCGACTTCATCCGCAATGTCCCACAAATGGGTTAGGGAATCCTGCCTTACGGGAGAGCCGTCATACAATAGAATGGCCGCTTCACTGGCCAACCCTGAAACGAGCCATGGATACATCATCCAAGCGGTATTGGTGTACCAGAACAACACGTCATTTTGCTGGACATCGCAATGGAGCTGATGCTCTTTCACATGTTGCAGAAGCGTCCCACCGACCGAATGGACGATCGCTTTCGGCAGTCCCGTTGTTCCAGATGTATATAAAATATATAAAGGGTGATTAAAAGGAACGGGTTCGAACGTCGGCTCTTGTGCTTCATTGTTGCATAGCTCGTTCCATGAAAGAGATTCAATCCCTTCAATATCCGTTTTCCCTTCGAAAGTGACGAGTGCGGATAGTCCTTCCAGATGTTCCGTCGTCTGCTTGATTTTGTCCTCGATTTGGAACGGCTTCTGTTTATATTGATAGGAGAGAGGAGCAATCAATACTTTCGGTTTAACCTGACCAATGCGGTCGACGATTCCTTTCGTCCCGAAGTCAGGGGAACAGGAGGTCCATGTCGCCCCGAGTGAGGTCGTCGCAAGCAATGCCACCAATCCCTGGATATCGTTCGTCGTGACCCC
Source organism: Halobacillus sp. GSS1 (assembly GCF_017307035.1). Taxonomy (NCBI): domain Bacteria; kingdom Bacillati; phylum Bacillota; class Bacilli; order Caryophanales; family Bacillaceae; genus Halobacillus; species Halobacillus sp. GSS1. The sequence goes on along the minus strand of NZ_JAFLHE010000005.1, from coordinate 117,231 downwards.
GGCGACACAATCGCCTTCCTGTACACCTAATCGCTTCAATCCTTCCTGTGCTTTGGCGACGGATTGCCTTAGCTCATGTAAAGTGATGCTTCGTTGAACACCTTCCTCATTCGCTTCATAGGCAACGGTTCGATCAAGAGAACCGCGCAGCAGATTTTCAGCGAAGTTCAATCGTGCTTCCGGAAACCATGTACTATCCGGCATCGAAGGGCCAGGGACAAAAACACGGTCGCCTTTATCTCCGATAATTCCTGCATAATCCCAAACGGCTGACCAAAATTCAGAAAGGTGGGAAACGGACCAGCGGTGGAACCGTTCATATGGAAAGAGCGGCTGGCCGGTAGATTCAGCAAAAGCTTTGATATGCGATTGTTCTATTCTTTCGCTCGATGGTTCCCAAAGATAAGGGGAGCGCTGAGCGGTAATTGATGTATTCATTGGATATGTCTCCTTTCGAATTATGTATGAGGAACTTCAATCAATAGGGCCATGCCCTGTCCGCCACCGCCACAAAGGGACGCGATGCCTTTTCCACCGCCGCGACGTTTCAGTTCATGGGCAAGGGTCAAAACGAGTCGAAACCCTGTGCCGCCTAATGGGTGACCAAGAGCGATCGCGCCACCGTTGACGTTGACGCGGTCATAATCGATGCCAAGATCCCGGCAGCTGGCAATCACCACACTGGCGAAAGCTTCATTGATTTCAAACAGATCGATATCGTCAGTTGTCAATTGGTGTCTGTCTAATAGTTCTTGAATCGCTTGCGATGGTTTCGTCTGTAAACTCGGATCTGGTCCGGCAATCTCGGACCAATCGATGATTTCTGCGAGCGTATCCTGTCCGAGTGATTCTGCTTTCTCTTTCGTGGTAACGATCCCAACGCTCGCCCCGTCCGTCATTTGAGACGCATTGCCTGCCGTAATCGTGCCTTCGTTGGAAAAGGCAGGGGAGAGGTTCGATAACTTTTCAACTGTCGTTCCTTTGCGGATACCTTCATCTTCTTCAAGCAATCCTGAGAAAGGAGTGATTTCTGGCTGCAGCCAGCCTTTTTCCTGAGCGTTTGATGCTCGTTGCTGGGAAAGGGCCGCATACTCATCTTGTTCCCCTCGACTAATTTCAAAGGAGCGGTTTTTCTCATCGGTAAGAGCTCCCATCGACACATCGCTTAAGGCGCACCACAAACCATCGTTCAGTAAGGTGTCTTTCAGTATGCTATGACCGAGTCCTGAAGAAGCACGTACAGGAGCGGTATGAGGAGCGTTAGTCATCGAATCGAAACCACCGACGATGTATAATTCTCCTTCGTTCAACTGCAGTCTACGGGAGGCATCCGCAATCGTAGCGATTCCTCCTAAGCAGACATTGTTCAATGTGATGGCAGGTGTATTGATCTCCACCCCCGCCTTATAAGCGACTTGCCTGGCAGGATTTTGGCCGCCCCCAGCCTGGATCACTTGGGCAAGTAGCGCACCATCTGCCTGTTTGGCTATCGGATTTCTCTCAATTAGAGCGTTTAGCGCATGTGATCCAAGTTCTGCTGCGGATTTCTTTTTCAAAGCCCCTTTCCATTTTCCGAACGGGGTACGAATGCCATCTAAAAGTACGGGTTTCATCTATGTAGACACTCCTTTTTGTAAAATAGAAAGAGCCCTCTTCACAAAAATAAGAAGAGGGCTCTTGGCTCTTCTTATCTTCCAGGATCATCTCCTGCAGGAATTAGCACCTTTTCAAGCGGCTGCTTGATGGTTGCCGGGCGTCAACGGGCCAGTCCCTCTGCCTCTCTGGATAAGAAATATGTATTCAGTTGGAAAATATAAAACCTCTCTATCATTGATAGAGAGGCTAGAGATTATGTAAATCTCTTATCTTCCTGAGCGTTCACTCAGTAGGATTTGGCACCATGCTATATTAATAGCGGTTGCCGGGCTTCACAGGGCCAGTCCCTCCACCTCTCTGGATAAGATGTTCTTTCGTTATTTGGTTAAGTGCCATGTTAGCAAGGGAAAGGGTATGTGTCAATGCATTTTAGAGAAAAGTGTGAAAATTTATTTTATTTGAGTGTGGTAGAAATTGTAATGATCCCCGGCAATTAAAGAGTCAAGGGTGTTTCCATAATCTTTCCCTTGAGGTTCCGTTTTTAGTAAGTGATTAACCAAACGATAAGGCATTTTTGGAGTTTTCTAGGATAATTTGTAGAAAAACACCACCAAGCCTGATTGACTACTTGGTGGTGTTTAATCTGTTCTTACTTAATGCTCTGACTTTGCATTTTGTTAAGGCTGACCATGGAATAGTAGAGTAGTAGAAACCTATTCAAATAGCTCCAGAATCTCATCCTCCACATTCTCACTGACAGCTGCCGTGCCACCAAGAATAGTGAAGTAGAAGGTTTCGTTCTTAACAAAATAATCTTTCACCTCAGGCGAAAGGTAATTGGTAGGAGTCAACAATAACGGTTCACCATACGTATAAGTGGCTCCTGCAAGAGCGTCTGCGAAATCCACTCCAGTCGCGATATTCACAAACGTCGGTTCCAGTTCGAAGTACTCAGCGATTGCGATCGATGTGCTATATCTGTTTTTCCCGGATATCCGTTCTGGATCTGGAAGTTGAGAGAATACTTTTTGATCGATCACTCCTTCACCACCTACGACATAGGTGAAGTCGTAATCATTGATGGCTTGTTTCGTAGCATCCGGGAGTTTACTTTTTTCTGTTAAAAGGATCGGCATCATGTTGCTTGCGGCTACCGGTGCGATGGAAAGCGCGTCAGGGAAGTTTCTTCCGTACGCGACCACGGCTCCATCACTAGCTGGAAGCACTTCGGCAATGGCTGTTGCGGTTTCGTACCGGTCAGCTCCTGAAATCCTTTCGACATCCAGTCCTAATTTCACAAGTGAGTTTTCAACATCTTTGGAAATGGCACCTGTGCCACCAAGGATCGTGACATGCTTGGCGCCTAACACCTCAATCGTTGACTTTGTAATCTGCGGAAGAGAGTTTTTCCTGGTCAAAAGAATGGGAGCATCATAGTAGAACGCAAGCGGCGCCCCTGCAAGCGCATCAGGGAAGTCAGCTCCCGTTGCAAGGATGATATGGTCGCTTGGATACCCAGCACTTCTACGTACAGCAATAGCTGCCGCTGTATGGTAGCGGTCTTCACCGGCGATACGGTCAATATATGGTTCATCTTCGAGAACAAGAGGACTAAACATGTATGTTTCCCCATTATTCAAGTCAGCTAAATCAGAAGCCTCAAAGTAGTAGACGCCCGGGTCCAGATAAAATCCACCCCCATATCCATACTCGTCGCTACCTTCAAAGTAGCTATCCATTTCTTCACCGGTGGAGTTATAAACATTTACATTCAGCTGCATGTTGGTTTCATCTTCATTCATAGAGAAAAGAGATACAGACAGATCCACTTCTTCATCTCCATTGATTTCAATCTTGTAATAATCTTTATCACTCTTTGTGAATGTGCCAACGGCGAGATCCTCAGTTGTTATGTGATTGGCCTGGGCCATGGTATTATTCGGCTCTTCCTCTTCAAATTCTCCCCATTGGTTATAGCCAAGCAGTTTAATTTCCTGGGCATTCGGAACCTGCTTTTGTTTCTTGAAATCTTCCAGACTTTTAAAAGGTGTTTCGCTTGTGGCAAGGACAGGTGTGGTCAATAAGGTAGACGTTAATAGAGCAGCAACTGTAAAACCGACAAATTTTTTCACTCGTTTCATTTTCCCCTTTACTTTTAACTTCAATAGGACTTAAGCAACAGTACAACCGCTGATTTTAACGGGATCATCACCTTCCATTCGAGTTCACTAAAAGGATTATAAATCAGTCTTCGAAGTAAAGCTATCTATTTTTTATGACATATATCGACTCATTGGTCTACGTGTCTGATAGATTTAAAGAATCGCAAAGTGAGATTGGGACATCTCTGTTTAATCTTGGTAGAGCGTTTATATTTCGGCATGAAAAGCAGGAATTTAGAAGAAAGACGTAGTAAATAATATATACAAGAATATATAATTCTTGGTTTCCTCAGGTCTTTCCTGTTTTTTTAATCGAAAGGCATGATTAGGTGGATTTAAACAAGACTACTAAGTTGAGGGGGCATACAAATGGCAGAAGTATCTTCAATGAAACAGGCCGTAGATGTATTACTACAAAAGGGATTATCCAAACGGCAGATCTTAACCAATGTAGATAGCAGCCATTTTCCGTTTGAGGACGAAGAAATTGTGATGACCTTTATTGATTTGCAGATTGAGTGTTCCTCTGATGAGGAATTTAATAAGTTGGTCGCGTATTTATATGGATTTAGTTCGAACCTCTCATAGTTTTTCCATTTCTAGTTTTCTCATAAATAAGATGCTGATCACAGACGGTTCGTGCAAGAAAAAAGCCTGGTAACAACGGTGGACCATTGTTACCAGGTTCTTTTTATGGAATCTCACTGCTTATGCTGATTACGTCTTTTTATCGTTTCTAATAAGTATGAATCGAAAACCCAGAACAGGAAAGCAGCAATGATTGAAAATATGGTGAAAACCCGACTGATAAAAAATAGAACGACGATCCCACCTAATAAGTGAAAGGAAAGGGAATAACTTCGATGTCTGACAGAGATTTTGGTTTCTTTTGTAACTAGGGAAGCGAGGTGATCACTTAGTAATGACCATACGGGAGCATATATAAATATAGATGGGATACCGATCCAAAAAAATCCAAACACATAATCATGGATGCCCTGGGACTCGCCAAATAAGAGGAATACAAAGACTAAGTACACATGTATAGATAAGAAAACAAATAAGCTGCTAAGTAGTTTTCTAAACATAGTTGTTCGTAATAACTTAGACATTATAGGCATTCCCTCCTTTTCTATTAAATGTCTTTATTATCTCACCTACGGAGGGTGGGGGAAAACCGTAATCTTCCTTGAGGGTATAGAAACCTTTATCCTTATAAGTTAGTAGAATAAAGTTGAGTGCCTGTCCCGTTTGAAATCCCAGGACTTAACACTTGTATTTGTCACCATATCTCCATCTCCCTAGTACAATTGCCCGCATCCACACCTTTTCCATATCGATTCGTATTGTAGAAGGTAAGCCAATACGATGGGAGAGAGTGATATGGGGGATTTAATTCCTTTTCGACGGACTGGAAATAAAAAGCTTGATGATGCTATTCTGAAATTCCAAATGCACGTAGAAAAAATGAAAAAAGCAAAATCAAAAGCAGAAATTAACTATCACTACAATGAAGCATTGCATGTTCTGAAAGAAGCACGAAATAAAAGAGAAGAGCGATGAGTGCAGGAAGTACAGTGAAAGTATGGTGCTTGTTGTAACGCCTTTGAATGTTTAGAAACTGTTTACGTTTACTTTTGATATGTATCGAAGGAATAAGGCTTTCATATCCATGGAAGTCTTATTTTGATGATTGCTTTTTTTAAATGAAAGCACCTGTTCCTTTTCTTAACTTTTTTTAGTGAAAAACTAGCTTATCGACCTGTGCGTCGTAGCTCTTCTCTGGAGATAGGAGAAAGAATTACTCTCCCTTGAATACATCGAGATGCTTCCTCTTAACTCTTCTTGTTAAAGTAGCAAGGCTTAAATGAGCCTTCTCACTTTTCTTTATTTCTTCTCATTGCTTTCCTTATATCTATTTTAGCCGGGATCAGGACTATGAAAGCAATCATCAATGTGACAAAACTCCACGTTTTATCTTCCACTTTAAAAAAGGCAAACCATAAAATCACCGCAAATGAGACAAAGGATAGAAGAGGGAGGTACCATTTCAGCTTTTCCTTTAGAGAACGTTTATCCATATTCACACATCCTAATAAGTTTTGTCTTGAAACATGTGTGTAAACCTATACCCCTTTGCCTGCTTGGTAATCCACCAAATACTGTGGTTTCAGGATTGCCATAGGTTGTGTTGAAGGGGCTGGGCATGAACTCAGCCTATCAAGAACCTTTGTGTTTTCCCGCTTTCTTAATTTGGTCATTACTTGAGCAAAGATTTGGGGCTGGATCAAAGGAGTTTTGCAGGAATAAATAAGAAAAGGTCTAATTATATAAGGTAGTGTTCTATATTGGGTTTTGTTCGTGTTTGTTAAAGAACACAAAAAGGAGGGGACATGTTGGATCAAAGAGTTATGTGGAGGAATAAGGTAAAGTTATTTGCTATTCTGTCACTCGTTTTCATAATGTTAGCTCCGTCGTTCGTTTTTGCAGAAGAAAACGATCATTCTGCAAAAGATTGGGACTATGTCGCGCTTGGAGACTCATTAGCTTTTGGTATTCAATCGGATAATACGCCAGGTTTAGGCTATGCTGATTTCGTTGCGGAGGATTTAGAGAACCTTTATCGGCTAGGGTCATTTACCAAAGAGTTCGCAGTGCCGGGTTTAACATCCGAAGGTTTATTGACACAGCTGCAAAACGATACAGAGACTCAAGCTGCAGTTAGTAACGCAGACCTTATTACTTTAAGCGTAGGAGCCAACGACTTTCTCGGTGTGCTTAGAAATAACCCCGAGGATTTGCAGGATCCTGAATTTGTTAAAGATAAGTTTGAAGTCGTGAAGGATAATTATATTGGGATTATGGGTGCGATACATACCTTGAATCCTGAAGCCAAGGTCGTTGTAATGGGGTATTACAACCCTTTTTATGCTTATCCTGCCGATCAGCAAGCAGCTTTTGTACAGCTGATGAAGTCTTTAAACCAGGTTATTGAGACGATTGCTATACAGTCGGGGAGCAGTTATGTTCCGACATTCGATGCCATAGCTGAGAACTATCCAGCATTTCTGCCGAATCCAGAGAACGTCCATCCTGGACAAGAAGGGTATAGGAGGATTGCGGAAGAGTTCTGGCAAACGATTAAAACGATCATCCCAATCTCATCTGAACGGATTGCAGGCATGGACCGATACGAAACCGCAGTGGAAATATCCGCTCATGGTTGGGAGAGTGCCGAAACTGTCATCATCGCTCGTGGAGACGACTTCCCTGACGCGCTTGCAGGAGCGCCACTAGCCTATAAGTTGGATGCACCGATCTTACTAACGGGTTCTACGCTTCCTTCAACTGTGAAAGAAGAGATTCATAGATTAGATGCGAAAAAGGCAGTTATTCTGGGAGAAGAAGGGGCAGTAACCCCATACGTGGAGGACCAACTGAAAGGCTTGGGTCTTGAAACAGAGAGGATTGGCGGAAAAGACCGCTTTGAGACAGCCGCCTACATTGCAGCTGTTTTGGATGGAACGCCATCGAAAGCGGTTGTCGCAAACGGGTTGAACTTCCCGGATGCTCTATCCATCGCTTCTCATGCAGCGGAGAAAGGTTATCCCATTTTATTAACCCGTCCAAATGAACTTCCTGAAGTTACTGAGACAGCTTTATCCGACTTTCAATCAAGTATAGTCGTTGGCGGAAGCATCGTTGTTTCTGATGGTGTTCTTGATCAACTCCCGGATGCTGTTCGCTATAGTGGGAAAAACCGTTACGAAACATCTGCAGAGGTTGCAACTATGCTCAATCCAGCTGACAAAGCGTTCTTTGCCACTGGTGCTGACTTTGCTGATGCTCTTACAGGTTCCGTCCTTGCAGCGAAAACGGATAGCACGTTCCTGCTGGTTCCTCTTACTAGAGTAGATGACTCTATTACTGATGCAGCAAAAATGCTAGGTGTGCGCCACTTCACCTTATTAGGTGGTACGGGAGCCATTGATGAGACGGTTTCTGAGGAGTTGCTTGAACAAGTAAAATAAAGAATCAGAAGGCGGGCGAGTTACTTTTACAAACTCTATGTTTATCCTCCAATACGAGAATAATAGATGAGTTGAGCGTGGTATCCATGATGGGATATTGCGCTCTTTTTTTGGTGATCTAGCGACATACGTTCATGAAAGTTTTCTGTGTTTTTGTCGAATCTATTCCTTTATCACTGATCATCTATTAATATATGACAAAATAAACCAATTTGGTTAAAGGAGTTTTGCAATGAAAAAGAAAATTTCACTTCTCTTGATGACGTTCGTCTTTGGGTTGCTTCCATTCGTAGGGAGTGTATCGGCCGATCCAGTTACCTACCATCCTTCACTCGTACATAAGGACGGGGCCATGGCTTATGAACATATGCAGTACCTGGCTGATGAAATTGGTCCAAGAGTAGCGGGGACAGACAATGAAAGAGAAGCGGCTCGCTATATTCAGGGGCAATTTGAACGGATGGGTTTAGAGACCGATGTTCAGGAGTTTAACTATTCTGGTACGAAGGATTCGTCTAATGTGGTGGCTTACAAAGAAGGAAAATCCACAAAACAGATCATTGTCGGTGCTCACTATGATTCCGTCTCATCTGGAGTTGGAGTGGATGATAATGCGTCAGGTGTAGGCGTCCTGTTAGAAACAGCAGAAGTGTTAAAGAACATAAAAACACCGTATTCCATCGTATATATAGCTTTTGGTGCGGAAGAAGTGGGATTACAAGGGTCTAAGTATTATGCCGATCAGATGACGGAGAAAGAGATCAAAAATACGATTGGAATGATTAACTTAGACAGTCTGGCTGCAGGTGATCAAATGTATGTGTATGGCAATGCTGGAGAAGATGGATTCATCCGTGATCAGGCTTTGGATATAGCAGATAAGAAAAAATTAGATGTGGAAACCAACCCGGGTTTGAATCCTTATTACCCAGCGGGTACGACAGGGGATTGGAGCGACCACGCCCCGTTTAAGGCGAAGGGTATTCCTTATGGTTACCTGGAAGCGACCAATTGGGAGATTGGAGATTTAGACGGTTATCAGCAGACTGTAAAACACGGGGAAATATGGCATACAGAGAAAGATACGCTGGCTTTTATTGAAGAGGAATTCCCAGGTCGCATTCAGGAGCATTTGTCTACGTTCAGTACGTTGTTGACAGATTTATTGAAGTTTATGAACAAAACGAGCACGTCAAAGTAACCTGAGTACACAATATAAAGAAGCAGAGGTAATTGCCTTTGCTTCTTCATATTGGTTACGTTCTACTGTGCAATCTTTGGGCACTTTGTGAATGGACTTCGATCCGCATTAAAATATTGGGTAGCATGATGATATTCAGTGCCATCGGCATCTACAAATGTACCGTTAGAACCTGGCCCGATGTCTTCCCGTGGGATTTCCTCGGTGATCTTTCCGTCTTCATCCACATAATAGGCAGAAATTTGGAAGGGTCCTGCGTGGTCTTCGTTGACCCATCCGTAATCCTGAGGTGAGGATGTCTCAATTACTCGATCTCTAGGAACTTCATAAACGAATTCGTTGTTTTCGTTAATTGTGAGAGGGTCCGCACCCTCAACATTATAGCGGATAACCGCGCATCCACTAAAACCTTCAGGCACTAACCACTTCTCATCTACCCCTACCTGTTGTCCTTCTCCCGCACCCTCATTTAAGAAGAATATGGATGACAAACCTAGTGAAGCTATAACTAAAAGGGTACCTAATATGTATTTTTTCATATACACACCTCTTCTGCTGGTCTTTTAGCAGTTTAACATTCATTAGGAGTTTATTGTTAAAGCACAAGGAAATGATTAAAGCATCTATTATGTTTGCTTTGTAATGTATTTATACAGAGGGGAAGGACCATATTCTAACGAGATAAAATATACGGGTTGATAAGAGGGGGATCTCAGAAAGACATAGGTTCCAATGAACCCCGTTTGAAGTGAATACGCTACAGGTTAATGAGGCCATACTAGCATATGAATCCAGATTATTGGATGCGTATGCTTTTTTGTGTTCTATTAAATATGCTTATTTGGGATGTGGAGAATAATGAAAAGTGTTTTCTGCTATTACAGGAAGTCTATGAATTTTGGAAACTCATGGGCTCCAGTCCAGCGCATTATCCACCAGGATAAAATGTTGTTCGATTACTGTTCATCCAACAACTTGCATGTCCTCAAAAGGTTCAGTGATTTAGGGTACTTAGGTTCTCCCTTTCAACGACCTGAATTGCTGCAGATCAGAAAAATAATAGAAAAACCAAAGAATAGGGCGGACTTACTTCTGTTTTACAGCATTGCTGGGCTAAGGACAGAGATGAAATCGAACGCGGATCTGCTTTTAGAAGTGGTGGATGTTTTAGGGAAGGTACATTTTTATAGGGAAGAGTTGACCCTGGACTCAAAAAAGATGGAATTATATATGAAAGGGGCCGGGGGCAGTGATCTTTCTATTTATAGAGAAGCACTCACTCCTCCGTTGAATAAGAAAGAAGAAGCATGATGACAGTGATCCATAGTTTAGTCTATCTCGTCCAAATAAAAGAACAACCTGCCCGGAGACAGGTTGTTTTAGCAAGATATTAGCTCGCTTTCGAACGCGTGTAAGAATGCTGATGAATATAATCATTAAAGTAACTGTTCGTTTCATTCACGATCACTTTATAAAGAAGCAATAAAGCGATTAAGTTCGGAATCATCATCAAAGCATTCGCCATATTCGCAAACGCCCATACAAGGTCAAGCTGCATGACGGCACCCATAAAGGTTGCAGTGATGTATATGAAACGATAGGGGACGATGTAGCGCAAGCCTAATAGATATTCGAAACATTTCTCTCCGTACATGTACCAGCCGACAATCGTTGAAAAGCCGAAGAAGATGACGGAAAAGGCGACGATGTATTCGCCTACGGTTCCTAACGCATGTCCGAATGCTGCACTTGTCAGCGCACCACCGTCAAGGCCAGTCGCATGTTGAACACCTGAGATCGCTCCACCGGATGGATCCCAGAACCCAGTCATGATCAGGACAAGTCCGGTCATAGTACAAACGACGATCGTCACGATGAATGTACCTGTCATGGCAACGAGCGCTTGTTTTACTGGGTGATCGGTTTTGGCGTTACCGGCAATCAATGCGGCTGTACCTAAACCAGCTTCGTTTGAGAAAATCCCTCGTGATACACCACTTCTGACGGCTTCCATGACGACAACACCAGCGAATCCACCAGCCGCGGAAACCGGGCTGAATGCGTATTGGAAGATCATTTCAAAAGCAGGGACGATCGCTTCGTAATTGGCGATGATGATGAATAGAGCACCACCAATATACAGAAAAGCCATGATCGGAACAAAAAATCCGGCCACTGTACTGATCCTCTGGATGCCGCCGAAAATAATCACCCCCGTCAAGATCGCGAGCACAGCTCCGGTAAACCAGCCATTAATGTGGAAGCTTTCCGTCATAACATCTGAGATGGTATTGGACTGCACACTGTTTCCGATTCCTAAAGCAGCGAAGGCACCGAATAACGCGAATGCGACCGCAAGCCATTTCCACTTCTTGCCGATCCCGCGTTCTACATAGTACATCGGGCCACCGGAATATTCTCCGTTTTCATTTTTTACTCGATATTTCATCGCAAGAAGGGCTTCAGAGTATTTGGTCGCCATTCCTAACAAGCCGACAATCCACATCCAGAAAATCGCCCCGGGTCCACCAAGAGTTAAGGCAGTAGCGACACCTGCGATATTTCCGTTTCCGATTGTCGCTGATAGCGCTGTCATTAAAGTTTTGAAATTACTGATATCCCCTTGGGAATCCTGGGAGGTTTCGGTTTTATCTTCTTTTGTAAATGCGAGTTTAAAGGCATAAAACAGCTTACTGAACTGCAGCCCTTTTAACATTATGGTTAAAAACAACCCTGTCCCGAATAACAGGACCAAACTGGGTGTTCCCCATAGAACATCATTAATCTGGTTCAATATCTCTAGCATGATTACCCTCCTAATCCTGTTGTAACCGTCTATGTAGGGCGGTCTTTTATAATGTCCATGTTCTACCCTATCACGTTTTCATCTATAAACGTTCGTTGAAACAACAAAATATAAGCGCTTACATTTGTGTGTAATGAACAAATGCAGGGTTTCCCGTTATAAAACATGTAGGGAGAGGGAAGGGTTTTAGTAGGAGGTGTGTGGATGTCGAACCAAAAGTCAGATAAACAGAAATACATCGATCTTCATGTAGGGAAACATGATGTCTTTTTTAAGAAAACATACGATATTCTTTATACCATCAATGACGTACTGCTTGGACTATGGTTTTTGATCGGTAGTATCTTTTTTTATTTCGAACCTTTAAAAAACTGGGGTGTGACACTTTTTGTCCTCGGAAGTATTCAAATGCTCATCCGTCCGACAATCCGGCTTGTTCATTACTTTCATATGAGGAAGGAATATGGAAAGCAGTATGAGAAAACCCGTGGTTCATGATCATCCATGTGAAATATAGACAGCCCTTTGCGTAATGGCTTAACCCGGGAAGTTGAAAAACTACAGAAAAGCGAAGCATCCACTTAAATCGTGGATGCTCCGCTTGTTTTAATACTATATTTTGTTCGTACTATTTAGAAATATACTCTTTCACAACTTCATATACATAGTCCTGGTTCGCTTCAGCTGTGTCCGGATTATACTCTCCGCCATTCGTTTTATTATTGGATAGTGTACGAATGCCGAGGTAAGGGACATCGTAGGCTTTGGCGATTTGTGCACCGGCAGCGCCTTCCATCTCCTCGACAGAAGTTCCGAAGTTCTCATGGAACCACTGGATGCGGTCGACTTCATTGTTCCAGACGTCTGCAGAACCAATCGTACCTTCGACGACTTTTCCTTCTTCATGCGTATCTTTGACGGCTTTGGCAGCTTTCAGCAGTTCTTTGTCTCCTTCAAAATAACGGATGTTTTCAGCATCAGGGTCTTCTCCGGCACTTCCTTCTGAAGCCATTAGATCCATAGGGATCCATTCTTTCGGAGCGATGCCTTCTCCATCTTCCAGATGTCCTGTTTTCATGGAACCGATGTTGACCGTTCTTTCTCCGAGTACGATATCAAACACGTGCAAGTCAGGATCGTGACCACCGGATGTTCCCTGGTTGATGATGGCAGCAGGATCGAATTTTTCTATAGCGATCGCCGTAGCGGCAGCTGTATTTTCCATACCTTTTCCTGTTTTCATGACAATCACAGGATAACCATCGACTTTCCCTTTATAAAAGACGAAGTTCCCGGAAGTCTCTTCTTCTACATCCTCAAGCTTTGCTGCGAAGTTTTCGGCTTCAATGGGCATTGGGCCCTGGATGAGAATGGGCTGCTGGTCGTTTTCTTCAGCAGATGCTTCTCCCTCTGTGGAACTTTGGCACCCTGCCAGAAAAGAAAAGGTTAGAGTGATGAATAGTAAGATTGCGAGGTTGCGAATGTTTTTCATGAGTAGCTCTCCCTTGATGTAGTACTCAATCACAAGTTGTACATCGTTGATTCCAAATAAAAAAGCCTGGAAAGTAACGGTCTACCTTCCAGACTACAAAAAGTTAAAGCAAGGGTGAATAACATTACTAAAAATACTGCATTTAGGTGCAGATGGACTTGCTTCAACTCGTAGTCCAGTTCTTTCAATGGGAACCAGGTAGAAACGCTCAGACCTTATTACTGAGAATATACGAGTACGGTATGTAATTGGTTGTGGTGTAACTATAACAAAGACGCTTTAAATATACAAGTAAAAAACGAACATTAATTAAGAGTATACATTTAAATGTTCGATTTAAATAGTGTTTAGTAATTATTATATATGTTTGGTAATGATTTACATGTTAATAAACGGACATTAGGAGTTTTGTGGAAGGGGGTTTAAGAGTGCTGGACCCACTGGCATTTTTTGTCCTGACCTCCCATAACGATAGGAGGTCAGGTTTGTTAAATAAAGTGAACACTTCACGGCCGTACCTTATATTCCAAACAAAGATAATACGAAGGTAGTGAGGCAGACGCAGACCAATAACCACAAACTGTATTTCAATGTCATTTTAAATAGAGCAGATTCTTGGCCGGTCTGTTTAACAGCCGCTGTCGCAATCGCGATGGACTGTGGAGAAATCAGTTTGGCCATGACGCCGCCGGCGGTGTTCGCAGCAAGCAGGAGCGCTGGGTTCGCCATAATCTGGTTCGCTGTCACTACTTGCAAATGTCCGAACAAAGCATTGTTACTGACGACAGATCCTGTAATGAACACGCCCAGCCAGCCGAGGACCGGGCTGACAAGAGGAAATAAATCTCCGGTTTTTGCTAATGCGAGTCCAATAGAAGAGCTTAAGCCGGCAAAGTTAGATAGATTGGCAAATCCCATGACGAAGCAAATCGTCAGGATAGGAATCCATAGTTCCTGGATGGTCGTTCTTAGAGAATCCATTCCTTCCGGCAGTGTGATTGCGGAACTGAACCATCCGGTAAGCAGAACAGCAACCAATATCGCCGTTCCTGTTGCAGATAGTAAATTTAATTGGAAGATGGCATCTAAGGGAACGATTTCAGGTGAAATCGGCGGTGCCTTCTGGATTTCCTCATGTAAGAAAGGAACGGGAATCAAGAGTGTTGTTTTTGCCAGTAACCCGCCTTCACTGAATAAGGCTTTAAAGGCAGGAAGGCTCCAAACTGTAATGACAGCCGTTAAAATATAAAAAGGAGACCAGGCTTTAATGATTTCTTTGATCCTGTAAGTTTCCGCCTGCTGGACAGCTGGAGCATTCTCTTCTCTGTGAATGTTTTTCGGCTGCCATTTCCGTAAGAACAAGGCTAGTCCAGCCATACTTGCAAGGGCGGCAAGAATGTTGGCAAGCTCAGGGCCCAGGAACAGGATGGTAAAGATCTGCACTCCTGTGTAAATTCCGCTCACGACGAAAAGGGCAGGCAATGTTTCTTTGATACCTTTTCTTCCATTAAGAAGGAACACGAGTAAAAAAGGAATGATGAAAGAAATCAAAGGTAAAAGGTAAGCAAGAGTGCGGGACAATTCCATGGTTTCGAGGTTCCCCATCTGTGCACCAACAATGACAGGAATACCAATGGCTCCAAATGCTCCTGAAGCTGCGTTTGCAATCAAACATAACGCCGCGGCTTTCAAAGGTCGGAAACCTAACTCGACAAGGAGAGCGGCACTGATGGCAATAGGGACACCGAACCCGGCTGCACCTTCCAAAAAGGCGTTAAAGCTGAATCCGATGAGCAAAAGCTGCAGGCGCTGATCCTGAGAGATGTTGGCTATACTTGAACGGATGACCGTGAATTTTCCAGTGCGCACCGCGATTTTGTATAACCAAACGGCCATGATGACGATGTAACCGATTGGCCACAGCCCGTTGGCGATTCCATGAAAAGAAGCAGCAATCGCATTTCCCATCGGCATGTCAAAGAATAGTACAGAAGACAAGACGCTGAGGATAAGGGTGAGAAGGGCAGCGAGAATGCCCTTCATCCGGAAACGCGTCAAGGCTAAAAAGAAGAAAATAATCGGCAGCGCAGCGACCAAAGCGCTCAGCCATACGTTTGAAAATGGATCATATTGTTGTAACCACATCCGTTATCACTCTTTCTGTACAGTCTAGTAGGTAGGTTTCACTTCGAAATGATCGGCCAGGATATTCTGGAGTACATCTGCGCTGTATTCCAGCTGCGTTTGCTCTTTTTCACTTAAATTCAGCTCCACGATATTACGGATGCCCTGGCGATTGATGATGGCTGGTACACCGATATAAACATCTTGAAGATTGTACTCACCATTCAAGTAAGCACTCACGGTCATCACACTGTTTTCATTACGAAGGATGGCTTTCGTAATCCGTGTCAGACCCATAGCTATGCCATAATAAGTGGCGCCCTTTTTCTCAATGATCTGATAAGCAGCATCTCGTACATTTGTGAAAATGTCCTCAAGGTCACCCATAGTATAAGGTTCATGGCGGCGGACCAGTTCAAGTACCGGTACTCCACCAATCGTCGCTTGACTCCATACAGGGAGTTCTGTGTCTCCATGTTCTCCTATGATATTGGCGTGAACGTTTGTTGGGTTGACATCAAAATATTCACCTAACAAATAACGGAACCGTCCGGAATCAAGGATTGTTCCACTTCCAATCACACGTTCTTTCGGAAGTCCACTGAATTTCCATGTAGCATAAGTAAGAATGTCCACGGGGTTCGTTGCAACGAGGAAAATGCCATTGAATCCACTCGCCATCACTTGATCCACAATCGTTTTAAAAATAGATAAGTTCTTTTTCACCAGGTCTAAACGAGTTTCGCCGGGCTTTTGGTTGGCGCCTGCACATAGACAAACAATATCTGCATCTTTACAATCTTCATAATTTCCGTACCAGGTTTTTGTTGGGTTTGGAGCAAATACTTTTCCGTGATTCAGGTCCATGGCATCTCCCATGGCTTTGTTTTCATCCAAATCGATAATGACGAATTCCTGCGTCACAGATTGGTTCAACATTGCAAAAGCATAGCTGCTTCCCACAGCTCCAGCTCCGATTAAGGCGACACGGTTTACACGGTTTGTAGTCATTTGAATTCCTCCAAATAATCGAATTATGTTTGTGAATCATTTCACATACTTATTGTGCAATATTTCACCGGAAGATACAATAGTTTTTTGTGAAGTTTTTCACAAAAGAATAATATACATAAGAAGTAAGCGATTTCTTGTTCAAAAGTTGTACACAATTAATCAGTGAGATAAAACTGAGGGGGTTATGTGTTTGCTCTAATAAAAAAAGCGAAGGGGAACGGTTGTCCGTTCGCCCTTCGCTTTTTTTCGTCCTAGTTATGATTCGGTCTTTTGAAGGTTTCTCATGATTGTTGTTTATATTTCATTCCCATGATCATGGTTGTTGGCGTAGGATTTGAGTGCTTCCACCAGCGCTTTACTTTCTGCTTCATCCAAGTCCATATAAATCCCATAATTAAACTGGGCAATTTTTTTCTTCCAAACAATGGTCCCAGGTAGGAGGAAATGCTGGCTATTCAGGTAGAAACTGATGGACAATTTGACCTCGTGTCCATCCTGGTGAGGAAGATCCAGGTTTGTGCTCAACTTCATTCCCTGGGGGCTGATATCTATGATGTGGGCTTCACCTTTTGATGTATGCACCTCTTTTTTTCCTATTCTATGAATACGGAAGAAAGCCTCGAGCGGTTTTTTGAACTCATAGCGGAAGTAATCTTTCCTTTTATATCTCATGTTCCTAACCTCCCCGGTTGTTCAGTTGAACCTTTGTATGTTCATCATACGTTCCCGTTACTGGAATGACAAGATATGGATGTATCATTAAAGGGATGAGAATCCGGGTATATAAAAGAGGGAGATGACAGTGATTTTGAAGCGAAGCCGTTTATGAGATAATGAAAGGAAGCGGCGGTCTGTTAGGATCGTCCACTACAACCGATGTAAAGGAGTTTTCTTAATGACAAAGTTTGTTGGATATGTAGGAACCTATACAAAAAAGGATAGTAAAGGTGTCTATCAATTTACGCTGGATACGGATAACAAAGAATTGCAAGATGTGAAATTAGCGGCTGAGCTGGGCAACCCGACATACGTAACCGTGAGTGACGACCATAAGAAGCTATATGCGGTGACCAAAGAAGGAGAAAATGGCGGCGTAACGGCTTTTTCCATTCAAGAGGGAACGGGAGAGTTAACGAAATTAAACACGCAAACGGCTGCAGGATCTCCTCCATGTCATGTCAGTGTCGATCACGAGAACAACACGGTGGTAACAGCGAATTATCATACAACGAATATTGTCTCTTACTTAACAAAGGAAGATGGATCTCTGAATCCAGCAGCTGCTATAGTTGAACACGCGGGTACAGGCCCACATGAACGACAGGAGAAACCACACATGCATTATGCAGGTTTTACGCCTGATGAAAAATATGTGATCGCGATTGACCTTGGAAGTGACCGCGTCATCACATACGCCGCTAATCAAGGGGATTTAACTCAAGTCCAAGTATTCAACACAGCTCCTGGAAGTGGACCTAGACATATCACGTTCCACCCGAATCAAAAATACGCTTATGTGATGACCGAGCTGAGTTCAGAAGTCCTTGTGCTTCACTATGACGAGAAAGATGGTAGCTTTACAGAACACCAAGCGATTAAAACGATTCCGGATGGTTTTAACGAAACCAATGACGGAAGTGCCATCCATATTTCTTCAGATGGACAATTTGTGTATGCAGGAAATCGCGGACATAACTCCATTGCTTCCTATAAAGTAGATCAAGACACGGGTCAGTTAACGTTTGTAGAATGGACTTCTACGGAAGGAAATTGGCCGCGTGATTTTGTGCTGGATCCTACTGAGGAATTCTTAATTGCGACGAACCAGAAGTCAAACACGATGACCTTGTTTGAAAGAGACAAAGAGACAGGAAAGCTGTCACTCGTTCAAGCGGATGTTCATGTTCCGGAACCTGTTTGTGTGAAGGTTATGAATAGCCAAAGCTAAACTTTGATAATAGGAATTTTGGGGGAATGAGAATCAAATAGCTCTGGTCTCCTGTCCCACTACATGAAATCTCTCAATTAAGAACATAAAAGAACAGGATAGATATCGATGCTATCCTGTTCTTTTTTTAGTAGATGCCGAGGCTTATATTAAAAGTGTTAGACCAACCTTAGGTATATCTTTCTTTGCTATACAAAAAAGGGCTCCTTAACGGGAGCCCTTTTCATGTTAACAAGGTGATTTAATTGATATACATACCTACCCCAGGACCAAACGGGATTCCTAAGAGGGCAAAGGCTAGCAATAGAACGATCCAGACACTCAAGAAGATCACTGCGTATGGCAGCATGAGTGCAATTAAGGTACCAAGGCCAGCTTTCTTATCGTATTCTTTCATAAACGCAAGGACGATGATGATGTAAGGGTTCATCGGTGTAATGATGTTCGTCGATGAATCGGCAATACGATAAGCCGCTTGAATGAACGCTGGGTGATAGTCTAATAGATAGAACATCTTCAGGAAAATTGGTGCTTCAAGGGCCCACTGGGCAGAACCACTGAAGATGAACATGTTCATAAGCGCCGTCAAGAAGACAAAGCCGATGACAACAGGAAGGCCTGTCATGTTGATGGAACCTAGGAAGTTTGCTCCGCTCACGGCAATCCAAGTGCCGATGTTTGTCCAGTCAAAGTATGCGATGAATTGAGCGGCAGCGAAAATCAAAACAATAAATCCGGACATTTCTTTCATTGCTTCTCCCATGTAGCCGGAGATATCACGTGTGGAAGTGATTTTCTTAACCGTAACCCCATAGGCGACACCAATGGTAATGAAGAATAATAGGATAATTGGGACAATTCCGCTTAAAAATGGAGATGGAATGATTCCGCCTTCTTCGTTTCTTAAAGCTGAACCAGGAATGGCAATCGCAAAAATCAAGAGTGCGATAAATCCAAGAGCCGCCAGCACGGCATTTCTGAATCCACGCTTTTCAAGTTTCGTGCTTTCCTCTAGTTCCGTTCCGCCTTCTCCTTCATATTTTCCTAGACGGGGTTCGACGATTTTTTCTGTGATCAACGCCCCCGTAACGGATAGAACAACGACAGAGGCAATCATGAAGTACCAGTTATCGACAGGTGTGACGACGATGTTTGAGTCCAGGCTTTCCATGACTTCTGTTGAAATACCGGAAAGTAACGCATCGGTTCCTGCAATGATGATGTTTGCTGTGAAACCAGATCCTACTCCGGCAAATCCGGCAGCAAGTCCGGCTAGCGGGTGACGACCAAGCGTATAGAATACCATCGCCGCAAGTGGAGGGACGATAACGAACGCAGCGTCTGAAGCTAAGTTACCTAGAATACCAACGAAAATAACGGCATAAGTGATCAATGATTTCGGTGCTTTCAAAATCGTACTCTTAATCGCTGTCTCCAATAGACCGACTTTATTGGCTAGACCAATACCAAGCATCATAGCCAATACGAGGCCGAGCGGCTTGAATCCAGTGAAGTTTTCGAGCATCGAAGTAAGAATGTACTGTAAACCTTCTCCTGAAACTAAACTTTTAATGGCGATTTCTTCTCCAGTGCCAGGCTGGGTAGTCGTGACTCCAAAAAGGGAAATGATCCACGAACCTATGATGGTAAAGACAGATAGGTAAACAAACAACATGAATGGATCGGGCAGTTTATTCCCCACTTTCTCTACGCCGTTTAACAACCTGGAGAAACCTTTTGCTTTCTTCGTTGAGCTTTTTTCGCTCATACTCATCATCCTTTCTATATTTAGGAAATATTCCTTTATTGTTCCGTAAAAGGGAGAAGGAAGAATTATTCCTCCTTCACGAAGCGATAAACCTTTCTCGGTCTCCCGCGTTCGCCTGATTGTCGTTCACCTGCTTGCTCCACAATATGGACGCGTTCTAATTCTGTCAGGATCCTTCGTCCATTTCGCTCGGTACTTTTCAACCATCGGGACAAGTCTTGAGATGAGAAGTGATCCCTGTGATACTGCTTGGAATAAGCCAGTAGTTTGGAAATGACCCCTGGGCTTAAATTCGCTTCTTTCATCTTGTTTTGCAGGCTATGACCGATTTCGGTCGTATGATAACTTAAGGTCTTCTGCTGCTGTTTCAATGAGATGGATTGATCTTCATCCACAATGAGGAGCAGCGGTTCTTTTTCTTCTTTGATGTGACGGAACCCGATTCTGACGTGATTTTCAGCTTGAGATACGGTTTCACCAAAACCGATGGACACTCGGGCGGTTAAGTTGGTTTGTAGACGGATGTCTTCAATGAGAGTAAAAAGATCAGCTTCTGATTCTTCACTTAATTCGCCCCGTGTCGTAAAGATGAAAAACAGTCCATCTCCGAGCTGCATGACAGATCCGTTCGTTTTTTCTGCAAAGGATAATAATTGACGGCGGACATCGAGTTCTTGATACTTCGTTTTGAACGAGTAGTAGTTTTCTTCTGAGTGGGAGGCGTTCATCTCGACACGACAGCCGATGATGGCCACTTGTGAATTGCGGAAATGTTTGGATTGGGCGCGCTCCTCTAAGAATTGAATGAGCATTTTAATCGATAAATAAGAGGGGGTCACCCGGAAAACAGGGATGTTCTTTTCTTTCAACTCTTTATATACGGCCTTAATGGAAGTGATGACGACTTCTGTTTTCCCTTGTTCATACAACTGGCTGTGAAAAGCGGTCAGTTCATCGGTGTGACGTACCTTCTCGAATGGGAAGTTTTCATATTCCAGGGCATCCAGTTGATAATAGGACAAAATCTTATCAAACTCTTCATTGGCAATCGTGTCGATGCTGACTTTCCGGTAGACGTGATTGGTCGTCAGTTGAGCTTCCAATAAGATTCCGAAAAAGCTGGAACCGTGAAGAGGAGGATAAGCACTCTCCTCTTCCGTAATCAAGCCGTTTTCTATCGCATAGGTGTGGTTGAGGACTCCCGAGAAGAACCATTGATCCACTTCGTGTCTGTGTTCTTTCAGGATATCCGTGACGTCCGATAGCTTTTCGTAGGTAAAAGGGTAGAATGTGATCTGTTTAAATTCCTCGGCGACATACATGATTTGCTCGACGGAATCCTTTGGACCAATGACTCCTATCTTCGTTTTCATTGGTCATCACCCGCTATGGATTCCAGATAGGCTGACAGCACATTCGTCCCTTTATTTAAGTCCTCGATGGACGCGTATTCTTTAGGGTGATGGCTGATCCCCTCCCGGCAAGGGATGAAAATGAGTCCGGATGGCCAGCGTTTAGCCATATTCATGACATCATGACCGGCACCGCTGTCCATGGCATGAGCACGGTAACCGACGTTCTCCGTAATCTCCTGAAGCTTCTCTTGAATGGAAGAATCGAGATGGACAGAATCATTATCCACGAGCGTATGGACATGAACCGTTACATCCTTGGATGTCTGGATCGTTTCACAATAGCTGCGGATTTGGTCGGCAAGACTTCTTTTCAGCTCATCATCTACGCTTCGGATGTCAATTCCTAATTGGACTTCTCCTGGTATGACATTCATGACGTTCGGTGAAAGTTTCACCGTACTTGTCGTTGCGACAATCGGTGTCTGCTGTTCCTCATTAAGTTTACGGGCTTGTTCTTCCACATAGGTGATGATGGGTGCTGCAGCGACAAAGGCATCAGCACGGTTGTTCATCGGTGTCGTTCCTGTGTGGTTGGCCATCCCTTGAACGGTGACTTGCAATCGTACAGGACAAGCGACTCCACGAACGATACCAATTTCCGCTCCGTTGTCTTCAATTTGAGTTCCTTGTTCAATGTGCAATTCAAGGAAACTTTCTAAATCGGCCGGAGATTTCTCGGCTTGATCTATGGCAACCCACGACAACCCGTAAGCTTCTACCGCTTCTTTCACCGTCATGCCGTCAGCATCCACCACACGGCCGAGTTCATCTTTTTCAATCATGCCGGCCGTCGCCTTGCTTCCTACGGTGGAAACGCCGAAACGCGCCGACTCCTCGGAGGCGAAACAGACAACATCGATGTTTTTCTTTGGCCGGAAGCCTTTGTCTTTTAAAAGTTTGACAGCAGCCAAGCCTGTCAGTACACCGGCAGCTCCATCATATCCACCGCCACTACTGACTGTATCCAGGTGGGAGCCGGTAGCAATCGTCGGTGCATCCTCATTGTCTGCTTTCCATCGAGCCCATAAATTTCCGGCCTCGTCCTGACTCACATCAAGGTTCAGTTCACTGGCTACTTTTCTAAAAGCTTCGTGTGCCTGTTTTTCTTCATTGGTATAGCTGAGTCTGGTGAATCCGTTCTCTTCATCCATGTATTCAGTAACATTAAGTTGTAATAGTTTTTCTTCTAACCACTGCTTCATTGAACATTTCCTCCTCTTAAGACGTGCGCATAGGCGGCGAGTGCGACAGGTAATACTTTTTCTTCAAAATTAAAGGTTGGGGAATGGTGATTGGATGGCAATGATGTACCAAACAGCATGTACGTTGCTATTCCTCCATTTTCCTGAACCGCATTCATCATGAAACTGGCATCCTCGGAACCCGAGACATAAGCAACAGGATCAATTCGATTGATTAAGGAACTTTCTTGACACTGGTCTTCAATGAATGGGATCAAGCTCTCATCACAGCGCATACGTTCCGTTTCCCCGACGTATTCGATATCGACGCTTACATCAAACATGGAAGCGGTAGAATGAATGATCCGCTTTGCCTCCTTCTGCATGAATTGATGGATGACCTCTGATTCACCTCTTGTTTCAATCTCCATATACCCACGGTCGGATATGATGTTCCTGCCGTTTCCGGCGACCAGCTTTCCTACATTTACTCGGCTTACTCCTTCACTGTGACGGGGGATGGCATGCAGCTGGGTGGCGGCTGTTGCAGCTGCCAGTAATGCGTTCCGTCCATCCTCAGGTTTCATACCCGCATGGGAAGATTGACCGTGGAAGGTCACGTTCCATTTAGATGAAGCAAGAAAGCCTTGCGTTGTTGCAGCGATGGTTCCAACAGGGAGGGAGTTGATCCCGATATGGCCGGAGTAGAATTGGTCGACCTCGTCCAACCATCCTTGGTCCACCATCGCTTTTGCCCCTCGGCCGCCTTCTTCTGCCGGCTGAAACAGGAGGGTAAACCTTCCGACAAAGTGCTCTTGAAATTGAGCAATAAAACGGGCGAGCCCGAGCCCTATCGTTGTATGTCCATCGTGCCCACAAGCATGCATGACGCCATTCTGCTTAGAACGAAATTTATGTTTATTAGGAATGTGAGTTTGATCAGATGCTTCCAAGATTGGGAGGGCATCGATGTCAAAACGAAAGGCGAGGTGAGGGCCATCTTTTCCAGTGTCCCACTGAGCGACCACTCCGGTGTGTCCTCCTGCCATCCGGTCGATCCACTCCGGTGGTACACCATTTTCAAGGGCTTGCTTCTCAGCTTTTTGTATATCATGATATTCAGGAACACCATATCTTGAATCGCTTTTGACCGCTTCTTTTCCCATGTGGGTGATGAACCCGAGTTTTTCTAATTCCTTGCCGACTTTGTACGAGGTTTCGTATTCAAGGAACCCGAGTTCAGGCTGTTGATGAAGCTCGCGTCGCCATGAAGTTAATTGTGGCTCAAGTTCTTGAATGAAAGAATCAATTGCGTCAATCACCATTATCCCTCCTTATTGGATAGAGACTGCAACGTGTCTAAAGCAACTTCCGCTAAGAAGCGGCTTCCCATAGGCAGGGCTCTTTCATCTAATTGGAACCCAGGATCATGAAGCGGCTTTTGTTCAGATGCCTGCTCAATTTGTGTTCCAAGCCAGAGGAAAGCGCCTGGGTATTCAAGTAAGAAACGAGAGAAATCCTCTCCCGCAAGTGCAGGCTCAACTTCAGGGGTCGCATTTTCTCCGAAAAGCCTTTGAGCGGTTTTTCGGGCTTGTTGAGCGTAAGCTGGTGTATTAATAGTAGCTGGATAGCCGTCAAGGTATTCAATATCAACCTCCGCGTCAAACGCATCAGCCGTTTGGTTCAGAATCGTATGGAAACGATCTTTGATTTTTTGTTTCACTTCAGGTTTGTAAGTCCGGATGGTTCCTTCAATGGTCACCTCTTTAGGAATGACGTTGTAGCGATGGCCGCCTTCAATCCTTCCGATGGTCACGACTGCGGAATCTAAGGGATTGATGTTACGACTGACAATGGTTTGCAGGCTTGAAATCATCTGATTCGCAACAATGATTGCGTCGTTTCCTTCGTGAGGCATGCTGGCATGACCGCCTCTTCCCGTCACTTTTACAGTGAAGCGATCCGATGCGCCCATCATTTCATTGTCGCGAATTCCCAATTTACCAACGGGTAATCCCGGCCACACATGTTGTCCGTAAATCACGTCCGGTTGGTACTCAGCAAACACCCCATCATCCATCATCGGACCAGAGCCTCCGACTGGCGAAGCTTCTTCCGCTGGTTGGAAAACGAGAAGTACCGTTCCTTTGATCTGATCTTCGACTTGCTTGAGGGCATACCCAGCTCCAAGGAGCATCGCCGTGTGAGCATCGTGACCGCACGCATGCATCTTTCCATCTACTTCCGAAACAAAATCATGGTCGTTTGTTTCCTGAATCGGAAGGGCATCCATATCAGCTCTTAATGCAACCGTCTTTCCGGGCTTCCCTCCCTTGATGATTCCGAGCACACCTGTGTTAGCGAAGCCGTTTTTATAAGGAATCCCGTATTCCGTGAGTTTCTCTTTGACAAGTCCAGAAGTGTTCCCTTCTTCTCCACTCAATTCTGGATATTTATGCAATTGTCTTCGTATTTGATAGATGTCATTTTCGATTTCATTGATGTATGATTGTAAGGTTTCCAAAAAGGACACCCCTTCATTGTTATTTTGGACATTGTCCTTAAATGTTCCGTTATTTATGTACTATAACAAAACTTTCATGAAAATGCATCATAACTTGATGAATTTTCTGAAATTTATTCTCGAATTTTGCCGAAGTTGTACAGTTAAAAAGTAGGGGAATTGGTAGAGTTATTGTTCAAAGACTGGTTAATATGGCGGGGATATGTTGTATTTATCGGCTGGTAAGGGTTTCTACGAAGCCTGGCTGTAAACGATCACGTAGGTTATCAAAGCGGTTTTGCGACGTGGGGAGTTGAAGTGGTGTCCTCCATAGAGACTACCTTCCATGTTCCGTTAACTTGAATGTTTGAATAATGATTAAAATGGGTAATAAGGATACATTTCAAAAAGCTTCTTAGTGTTCATTTAAAAAATGAAAGATAGGTGAAAAGATGAAATTGCGCCAAGTCTTATTTTTAGCTGGATGGATGGGGTTTATATTATATGCCTTCTTCCTCGCCCCGGACGGTAACCATGGATACTTGGGTCAGCTGTTAACGATGGATGAACCAGATCCTCTCTTATTGATGGTGTTCAGCTTTCTTGGCATCTATCCCCTCGTTTTTGTTGCTCTTCTTATCGGAGAAGATCGCAGCCGTCTACCGTTATGGCCATTTCTATTGGGGATGTTCATGCTGGGAGCCTTTGCGCTAATGCCCTATTTTTTCTTATCAAACGCAAGGAATGTGAAAAAAGGAAGGATTCCGGACTGGTTAGTGAAGGTATTCCATACTCGTTTTTTCATTTTTGTTCTTATATTCGTTACTGCAGCTTTATTATGGTACGGAACCGTTTATGGGGATTTTATCTCCTATCGTCAGGCCTTCCAAACATCTAATTTTGTCCATGTAATGACCATTGATTTTATCGTATTAACCGGATTGTCTATTTTCGTCATCTACTGGAAAGAACATAGAAGGGGAAGAGCTAACCAGCGACACTGGACCGGGGTCATTCCTATATTTGGAGCGCTTTTCTATTTGTTGCGGCTGAAAGAGGAATCGTAAGTTTGATAATTTCTTAGGAGATTAATGTTTGAGTTATTAGAAGACTGGGTAATTATATCCTATGAAATTATAAACCGTCATTTTTCTACAATTTTCCATAAAATCCTCAAAGGAGAATGAAAATGAGAGAAGATATGTTGAGAGTGTTGGATCAAAGAGATTTACTGGTTAAAGAAAACCAGAGACTTCAGGAAGAATTGGAAGTAGAGCGGAACAAGGTCCAGCAGTTGAAGAAGGAACAAGAGCAACAAGAAAGCAAACGTGCTCTTTCATCAATGGGTGCCTAATCGAATCAAAAACAGAGCGCAACTGTTAAGTCAGTTGCGTTTTATTTGCTTGTAGAGTTTATCGTAAAAAGCTTTTAATCTTTCACTTCGCCGCAGCCCTTTCTAAAATATTATTGACACCGCTTACATAGTGTCATATAATTAGCAACAACAAGTTAAGTATGTGACGGAGATTTGGAGACTCACACTTTTGCCGGACGTTTATTGTCCAGGCTCTTTGTGTGGGTCTCCTTTTGCGTATATACTCCCAAAATTTAACAAATAGGAGTGTGGAGGATGTCAGAGTTTGTAGCTGAACTGATTGGTACCATGATTTTAATTATTTTTGGTGGTGGTGTAGTTGGTGGTGTTGTTCTAAAGAATTCGAAAGCAGAAGGAGCCGGCTGGGTGGTCATTACCATTGCCTGGGGACTTGCCGTTACAATGGCGGTCTACGCTGTCGGTGGATTCTCAGGCGCGCACATTAACCCTGCCGTTACATTAGGTTTGGCGTCCATCGGCGATTTTCCTTGGGCGAAGGTCCCTCTTTATATTACAGCTCAGATGATTGGTGCTCTTATCGGGGCGGGCATTGTCTTTCTTAACTATCTGCCTCACTGGCGTGCTACGGAAGATCAAGGAGCAAAGCTGGCGGTCTTTTCTACAGATCCAGCGATTCGCAGTCCTTTTTCCAATTTAATCAGTGAAATGATAGGGACATTTGTTCTTCTTATGGGGCTATTGTTTATTGGTGCTAATGAATTTACGGAAGGTTTGAATCCACTTATTGTAGGTGCACTCATTGTAGCCATCGGGATGTCCATCGGGGGAACGACCGGTTATGCCATTAACCCTGCACGTGACTTAGGGCCGAGAATTGCCCATGCCCTGCTTCCGATCCCAGGAAAAGGTGGTTCAGATTGGAGTTACGCCTGGATCCCAGTCGTGGGACCGATTTTAGGTGGAATCTATGGAGCTCTTTTTTACCGAGCAATCTTTATGCAGGAATTGTCCGTTGCTTTTTGGATCTTGTCCGTGATTGTCGCATTCATCCTGATTGGTGCTGCGAGTTCTGAATTGAAAAAAGGGCAAACCTACAGCGACAAAATAGAAAATGAAGTGAGCTAATTAAAAATTAAGGAGATGATTGATATGGAAAACCAATACATTCTTTCAATTGACCAGGGCACAACGAGTTCCCGAGCGATTCTTTTTAACAAAGCAGGAAAAATTGTAGAGACAGCTCAAAAAGAATTTGAACAGTTCTTTCCAAAACCAGGCTGGGTAGAGCACGATGCGAATGAAATTTGGACTTCTGTACTGGCCTGTATTGCAGAGGTATTAAGAAAATCCGATGTAAGTCCACAGCAAATCGCGGGAATCGGAATTACCAACCAGAGGGAAACCGCTGTCGTATGGGATAAGAATACTGGAAAGCCAATTCACAAAGCGATTGTGTGGCAGTCCCGTCAGACCGAAGAGATTTGTAAAGAGCTGCGTGCGGCTGGTCACAATGATCTTTTCCGTGGGAAAACCGGTTTGCTTTTAGATCCGTACTTCTCTGGCACAAAAGTAAAATGGATGTTAGACAATGTTGAAGGCGCAAGAGAAAAGGCGGAGAATGGGGAGCTATTATTCGGAACGATTGATACATGGCTAGTGTACAAACTTTCTGGAGGAAAAGCTCATATCACGGATTACTCCAACGCTTCCCGTACATTGATGTACAACATCTATGACTTGAAATGGGATGAGGAACTCCTTGATATTTTAGGTGTCCCAGCGTCCATGCTTCCAGAGGTGAAACCATCATCGGAAATTTATGCTCATACCGTTGATTATCACTTCTTCGGTCAGGAAGTTCCTATTGCAGGAATCGCAGGTGACCAACAGGCAGCACTGTTCGGCCAAGCCTGTTTTGAAAAAGGGATGGCGAAAAATACGTATGGTACGGGCTGCTTCATGTTGATGAACACAGGAGAAGAAGGCGTAGCTTCAGACCACGGTCTTTTGACAACGCTTGCCTGGGGCCTTGATGGAAAAGTCGAATATGCCCTTGAAGGAAGCATCTTTGTCGCTGGATCAGCGATTCAATGGCTGAGAGATGGGTTGAAGATGATAGAGGATGCTCCGGAAACAGAAGCCCTTGCCACCTCCGTAGATTCTTCGGACGGGGTATATTTAGTTCCCGCCTTCGTTGGGCTTGGAACACCATATTGGGATAGTGATGCAAGGGGAGCGATGTTCGGCCTGACACGTGGCACAACGAAAGAACATTTCGTCCGCGCAACATTAGAATCCCTCGCGTACCAAACAAAAGATGTGTTGGATGCAATGATCGCCGATTCAGGCATCGATTTGAAAGCGCTTAGAGTTGATGGCGGCGCAGTGAAGAACAATTTCCTGATGCAGTTCCAAAGTGATATTCTCGGCGTACCGGTAGAGCGTCCAGTCGTTCAGGAAACGACCGCCCTCGGCTCAGCCTTTTTAGCAGGGCTTGCGGTTGGCTATTGGAAAGATAAAGAAGAAATTAAACAGCAATCAGAAAATGACCGAACGTTTACGAATGAGATGAGTGAAGAAGAGCAGCAAAAGCTATACAAAGGCTGGCAGAAGGCTGTAGAAGCGACAAGACAGTTTAAATAATAAGAAAGAGCGCCCTTTAACGAGGGTGCTCTTTTTTTGGAGAGTATTCCTTAATAATGGGTGCAAATATATGTCCGAGCATTTGATGAACCACTCCAGAAAGGAGATGGATTATATGATTGAAAATGCTCTATCTAGTCCCCACATCAGGCTTTAGTTGCTGTCTGGCAAAATTACGGTAAAGCGAGTGTTTCTGGAATAATTCCTCATGGGTGCCGATCCCTGTTACCTTTCCTTTCTCTAGGAAAACGATTTTATCTGCATCCACAATTGTAGATAGCCGATGGGCGATGACCAGTGTTGTTCGTCCTTTCATTAAATTCTTCAAAGCTTGTTGAACGACGATTTCTGATTGGCTGTCGAGGCTTGAGGTGGCTTCGTCCAGCATGAGAATTTTAGGATCCCTTAGAAGGGCACGGGCAATCGCGATGCGCTGCCTTTGTCCACCTGATAACTTAATCCCTCTTTCACCGACTTCCGTATCATATCCGTGGGACAACGATTGGATAAATGTATCCGCATAAGCCATTTCTGCTGCTGCGTGTACTTTCTCTATTGGGATGTTCCCTTCCAAGCCATAGGTTAAATTGTCCATGATCGTTCCTGCATAAAGGGGACTCTCCTGAGAAACGTATCCAATCATAGTGCGCCAGGATTTTAGGTTGTAAATGGATATTGGTTCTTCGTCATAGAGAATGTTTCCTTCAGATGGGGAATAAAACTGTTCGATCAGAGAGAACAGGGTCGTTTTCCCACTCCCGCTGGGCCCGACAACCGCCGTTACTTCTCCTTTTATCGCTGTAAAGGAAACGTCATCTAAAATGGGATCATCAGGACGATAGCTAAATGATAAATGATCAACGACCAGGCTGCGGTCAAAAGACTCGACTTCACGCCCGTCCTGCAAGTTTTCTCCATCCAACGACAAAATCGAAAGCACCTTTTCAGTTGCCCCAACGGTTTTCTGAAATTGTGTGGTGAATACGACAATCTGTGTAATCGGCATAATGATTTGGAACAAATATATGAAGAAAGCAGCCAGCTCTCCCGGTGTCATAGAGCCTGAAGTTACCCGTACACCACCAAATCCGATGATTAAAACAAGGACAACAATGATGAGTGAAGAAACAAGGGGCGACATCAATGCCTGGATGACGCCTTCACGTAATCCGAGGGCATATAACTTATTGATCCCTGATTTCCCCTTGTTCCACTCCCTGTCTTCAGCATTGGAAGCTTTTACAAGACGGATTTCTGAGATGACCCGGGTCAAATGAGCAGAAAAGCCGGCGGTTTCCTTTTGCAGATTACGGGAGATCTTCGCCATCTTTCTGCCGATCGGAATTAGAAAAAGGAGAGCTAACGGAATAATGGAAAACATGACGAGCGTCAAAGGCCAATCCAAATAAAATAGGATGACAATCGCCCCGACGACAGAAATGATCCCGGTAATGAAGCCTGTGAAATGTTCGGTAATCAGGTTTTTGATGACACCTGTATCGTTTGTCATTCGACTGACCGCATCTCCCGTTTCATGAGCATCATAGTAGGAAACCGGAAGGACAAGGAGTTTTTGCCACAACTGCTCCCGCAAAGAAGCAATGATATGCTGTCCGACTTTGGCGAGGAAGTAGACTGATACACCACCGGCAACGGCCTGGACAAAGAAAGCAATAACGATTCCCGCGATTACGGTTGTATTTAGGTCGTTCAAATCAAAATTGTCGATTAAACGGCTGGCGAGTAAAGGGATCGCAAGACCTGCAATCGTTGTGAGTAAACTTAAGAATAGTGCGATTGAGAAGATAAGTTTTGGTGGATGGGTAGCCCGTATCAATTGTAGAAGTTGTTTCCATTTCGGCTGCATAGGTAGTCATCACCTTTGATTCATAGAGTAATTCTATTATATCGAATCTTACCCTCCCACTTACAATTTCTTGATTACGTTTCTTATCTTTTTAAATAAATGTGATAAGAGTGCTGGAGTTGATCATTAGAGATCGACCGTTTGGTTTCTTCCTTCCTGAGTTGTGGAATGTAAATAACCATAACACCAACAACTAAAAGGAGACATGTTCATATGGATAGACAAACACGACTAGGGAAATCAGAACTCTATGTTAACCCCATAGGCCTTGGAACCAACGCCGTCGGTGGTCACAATATTTACCCGAACCTTGATGAAGAAGCAGGTAAAGAGGTCGTACGTACAGCACTTAATCATGGAATGAATTTTCTGGATACAGCGTTTATCTACGGACCTGAACGATCGGAAGAGTTGGTCGGAGAAGTGATGAAGGAATACAAGCGTGAGGATATTATTCTTGCTACAAAAGGTGCTCACCAATTCAAAGGCGAAGATGTCGTCTTCAACAACTCCCCGGAGTTTCTGAAGAAATCCGTGGAAGATAGCTTGCAGCGTCTCCGCACGGATTATATTGATTTGTTCTACATTCATTTTCCGGATGAATCCACACCAAAAGATGAAGCGGTGGGTGCCTTGAAAGAGTTGAAAGACGAAGGGAAAATACGATCCATCGGTGTATCGAACTTCTCGGTCGATCAACTGAAAGAAGCGGATAAAGATGGATACGTGGATGTCATTCAGAGTGAATATAACTTGTTCAAACGTGAAGCGGAGAAGGAGATGCTTCCTTACACAGCTGAAAATGAGATTTCTTTCATTCCATACTTTCCATTTGCATCCGGTCTCCTCGCCGGAAAGTATAATGAGAACACGACGTTTGATGACTTCCGAGCGAAGAACCCTCTTTTCCAGGGTGAGAAATTCAGACGGAATTTAGAAAAGGTGGAGCAGCTCAGACCGATAGCGGAAGAGAAAAATGTGGGAATCCCTCATATTGTTTTAGCGTGGTACTTGAATCAGCCCTCCATTGACGCCGTAATTCCTGGAGCTAAACGTACGGAGCAGGTGGTTGATAACTTGAAGACACTGGATGTTGATTTATCTGAAGAGGAATGGATGAAGATCGACAAGGTGTTTTCGTAAATGTACACCGATGATGGATTCAATGGTTGTCTTTAAGTATAGGAGGGGGACATGGTGATAGAACTCTCATTAGTCTGAGTGTTTTTCTGGTCTGTTGTGTGGTCCATACACTTGCTTATTCATGGTCCTCTCCTCTTTGTTTTAAAGTAGACACTTATCGGCTTCCGTCTTGTTCACATGATTTTTACCCGGCAAGGATTATCAAAGAAATTTGAGAAGGATATGGGAAGTTTTTTAAGAGAGTGCACCAGTTGTTGGTGCACTCTTTTTTCATTCCAAAAACATATTTTTTTAGGAATTCACATCTACTAGAAAATTCAACATTCAAGGAGGAAAAGGCAGGAAAACAGGGAAGTGTGTAATACAAAATATTGTAAACGGGAGTGTGTCTATGAAGAAGAATGTTCGACCAACGGTACAGGAAATCTTTGATCACCTTCATCAAAATCCAGAGGTCAGCTGGAAGGAAACGAAGACAACAGATTATATTGCCTCTTTGCTAGAGAAAACGAATGCGAGAATCCGGCGATTCAATGATTGTACAGGCTTGATCGCTGATCTGGGCCAAGGAGACCCTGTGATCGCTGTACGTGCGGATATAGATGCCCTTTGGCAGGAAGTAGATGGAACGTTTAAAGCGAATCATTCCTGCGGGCATGATGCCCATATGGCGATAGTCCTTGATGCTTTTTACAAGTTAGAAGAGAGAAAAGATTCTTGGAACGGGACGGTTCGATTTATTTTCCAACCCGCGGAAGAAAAGATAGAAGGTGCCCTGAAGATGGTAGAGGAAGGGGTCATCGATTCTGTAGAATACCTTTATGGTTTGCACCTCAGACCTATGCAGGAGCTTCGTACTGGTCAGTTCGCTCCAGGTATTCAGCATGGAGCAGTCCGATTTTTGAAAGGGGAGATCCAGGGGGAAGATGCCCATGGGGCACGCCCGCATCTTAACAAAAATGCAATCGAGCTGGGGGCAGAATTTGTTCACATGATGAATGCCATTCATTTAGATCCCAAAATTCCTCATTCGGCAAAAATGACATCATTTCAGAGTGGTGGGAGCAGTGCGAATATCATTCCAGGCAACGCTGCTTTTTCAATAGATCTACGAGCTCAGACGAACGAAGCCATGTCAGAACTTTTTTCGAAAATTGAAGCCATTGCCGATTGTATATCCAAGTTACATGGTTCTGAAATAAGGGTGAAGGTCACTTCGGATGTCCCTGCAGCAGTTATGAATGAAGAATCTGTCATGCACATGGAACGTGCGATTAAAGAGGTGAAAGGTGAAGAGCGTTTAATATCTGTCATTGAAACGACAGGGGGAGATGACTTTCATTTCTATTCCATCATGAAGCCGGAACTCAAAGCGACGATGCTGGCTGTTGGGTGCGATTTGCAGCCGGGTTTGCATCATCCGCATATGACCTTTGATCAGAGTGTATTAGGAGAAGCCTCGGAGATTATCGTTGAAACCATCATGCAACACGGCCGGAGCCATGAGCACTGAAGGGAGTGGGGACTTTTGGGGTAGGGGGCTGAATGATGCCGAAGAAAAAGGTGGTGATCTCCCATTTCTTTCAAAAAGCATGTAATCATCGATGCGATTTTTGCTTCTGTTCTCCTTCTGTTTTTTTATTTAATCGATCGGTTTATTTATTCTATTGATGGATATGTGGTAATGGTCCTCATTCTTTATATTGGAAGTCTTACGGTAGGAAAATTTGAGCGTAACTTTGCTAATAGAAATAAGATGAATGACCCCGGGAACCGTTGAACGGTATCGGGGTTTTTATTATGAAATTTCATCTTTATCCGTTGATGTATAAGGGTTGGACTGCTCTTTCAAGGAATGAAAATGGGTAAGTTATTAATCTATAATTGTAAGCGATTTCAAACTGTTTATCAAAGATTTACACAATTAACACAAATTGAACAAATTTTCCTATATAATGGAGGTTGTTGAGGAGTTTTGTAGAAATATAAACAATATTGGGAGGTTATCTCTTTTGAGAAAGAAAAACTTTGTACGTGGAGTCAGCTCTGTCGTGGTTGGTTCATTGGTTCTTGGGATGTATACGGCCCCTGCTTTTCCAGTAAGTGCAGAGGCAACATCTGCCGATTCCATGCTCATATCCGAGTACATTGAAGGAAGCTCTAATAATAAAGCTTTGGAATTATATAATGGTACCGGGAGTTCATTAGACTTATCCCAGTACACTCTTGTCCAGTACAACAATGGGAGTACAACACCCACCTATTCGCTGTCTTTGGCAGGAACACTTGCAGATGGTGAGACATTCGTAGTGGCTAATCAAAATGCAGCCCAAGCGATTCTGGATGCTGCAGATTTGAGCACTGGGAACCAAGTGATTGGTTTCAACGGGGATGATGTCATTGTTTTGAAGAAAGGCGATCAGGTGATTGATTCAATTGGTGAAATTGGTACAGGTTCCGATTTTGCTAAAGACGTGACCCTGACGAGAAAAGCTGATGCCCTTGCAGGAGATACAAATCCTGATGACTCATTTGATTCAATGGTATCCTATGTCGATCGAGGCCAAGATGTATTTTCCTACCTCGGGCAATTCCCGGACGAAGTCTCTGTAGAGGAACCGACTGAATTATCCAGTATATATGATGCTAGAAACTCCGAAGAGGGTACGGATGTCAAAGTGAAGGGAATTGCAACAGCAACTTTTGTAGCTGGTGACAAAACGAACGTGTACATACAAGATGAAACAGGCGGCATTGTCGTTCGTACAGCCCAGAAAGTCGCAATTGGTGATGAACTTACAGCAGAGGGACCTTTGGGTGCTTATTATGGTCTTGAACAAATCCAGACAGAGAAGATAGAAATTACAGAAGAGAAGAAAGGTGTACCCGCAGCTCTTCAAGTAGAAGGTGCAGATTTCAGCAAGGAATCGGGAGAAGATTTCGAAGGGGAATATGTTGAACTCACCGATGTGAAAATCGCTGGCGAAGGAGATGGTGGGGATTATTTAGCTGAGGAAAGCGGTAATGATTTTCTTATCTCTCCAAACGAAGGTAGTGTTGATTTTGAAGTAGGGAAGACCTATGAGTTGTTACGCGGAGTAGTCACCTACAGTTTTGATGAATATCGTTTAATCCCTCGCGATCAGAGTGATGTGATTGAACAGATTTTTTCAGTTATAGCTTCTAAGGATTCTGGCAACATTCCAGAAGGATCCGAAGTCACTCTCAGCACTGCTCAACCAGATGCAACCATTCATTATACAATGGATGGATCGGAACCTACGAAGGAAAGTCAAGTGTACGATTCTCCTATCACCATCAATAAAGATACGATGATCAAAGCGGTCGTAGTCAAAGAGGGTGGAGAAACGAGTGAGGTATTTACTTACTCCTATGAAGTGCTGAAGGCTGTTGATTCATTGGAGATTCATGATATCCAAGGATCTTCCCATACATCACCATACGTAGATATGAATGTAGAAAATGTCAACGGGGTTGTCACAGCACTGGATGGTACTTATGGCTATTATATTCAAGGGACAAACCCTGATGAAGATATTGCAACATCAGAGGGGATCTATGTTTATGATCGAAACTCTGGTGTGAGTGTCGGTGATGAAGTATCGGTGAACGGTGAAGTTAAAGAGTGGCGTGAAGATGGATACGATGATGCGGATGATCTTTTAACCACACAAATCACAGCTTCTGATTCTACGATTCTATCATCTGGCAATGCCTTACCAGATACGGTCGTTATCGGCGAAGACCGTATCCAGCCAAAAGTGAACGTTGAGGACGATGGGATGGAAAACTTTGATCCTGAGACGGACGGACTGGATTTCTACGAAAGCCTTGAAGGTATGCGGATTGAGCTGAAAGATGCCCACGTCACTTCTCCTCCGAAGTATGAGGAGGTCGCTGTCTATGTAGATACCAATGAGGATCAGGCCATGACCGATGCCGGCGGACTGTTGTTGACGGAGGAAGACGCGAACCCTGAGCGTGTGCTGTTGGATGTTGATGAATATGACGTCAATGTCAAAGTTGGAGATCAGCTTGATGGGTCTGTCACGGGTATCGTCAGCTATGACTACAGCAACTTTAAAGTCCGCACAACCGGCGAATTCCCTGTCATTATTGATGGTGGCACAGAAAGAGAAACGACTGACCTTGCTGTTGAAGAAGAAAAGTTGAATGTAGCTACTTACAACATGGAAAACTTTTCAGCAGAAACTTCTATGGACAAAGTCAATCGTATTGCTGAATCTATGGTGAACAACTTGAAGCAGCCGGATATCATCGGATTGGTGGAGGTTCAAGACAATAATGGTCCGACAGACGATGGCACCGTCAAGGCGGATGAGTCTTATAAGAAGCTCATTGCTGCGATTGAGGACCAGGGCGGACCAACTTATGAATTTGCAGAAATTGCCCCTTTGGATAAAACGGACGGAGGCCAGCCGGGAGGAAACATTCGTGTCGGGTTTATCTACAATCCTGAACGTGTGTCCATGGTCGATAAGCCTAGCGGTGATGCAACTACGGGTGTAGAAGTTTCAGCAGAAGGGCTCAACCTTAATCCAGGGCGTATCGATCCAACGAATGAAGCTTTCGATGATTCACGTAAATCGTTGGCTGCAGAATTTGAATTCAAAGGACAAAAGGTCCTTGTCGTAACCAACCATTTCAATTCCAAAGGCGGAGATGATGCACTCTTTGGTGCCAGTCACCCAATAGAACTGGGGAGTCAGGTCCAGCGCCTGAAACAAGCTCAAGTACTCAATGACTTTGTCGATGAATACGAAGAAAACGTGGATGGAGCGAACATCGTCGTCTTAGGAGACTTGAATGATTTTGAATTCTCTGATCCTCTCGAAACATTGAAAGGGGACGTTCTGACGAACATGACGGAAGAACTTCCGCTGGAAGAGCGTTATTCCTACAACTATCAAGGGAATTCTCAGGTTCTCGATCATATTTTGGTCAATAACTCTCTGGCTGAACAAACGAAGATTGATAGTGTCAATATTAATGCTGACTTCTCAGAAGCAGATGGACGTGCAAGTGACCACGACCCGATGCTTGCTCAAATTGAATTTGGAACAGATGTGGAACGTATTTCAGGAGTCAATCGTTATGAAACGGCCATCGAAGTTTCGAAAAAAGGCTGGGATCAGGCAGATACCGTGGTTATTGCCAGAGGAGACTCCTTCCCGGATGCATTGGCTGGGGCCCCTCTTGCTTATAAACTTGATGCACCTATCCTATTGACGAAAACGAACACGCTTAAATCCGAAGTGAAAGCGGAGATTGATAGATTAGGAGCGAAACATGCTGTCATTCTTGGTGGCGATGGAGCGATCTCTGATTATGTCAGTTACCAATTAGAGGGAGAAGGCTTGTCTGTTGAGCGTATTTCAGGAGAGGACCGTTATGAAACGGCGGCCAACATTGCTGCTCGCTTGGATGGATCACCAGAAAAAGCGATCATTGCAGATGGAAGAAACTATCCAGATGCCTTGTCTGGTGCTTCTTATGCAGCGGAGCATGGCTATCCTGTCTTATTAACGAATACGGAAAATCTGCCATCAGATACAAAACTGGCTTTGTCTGACATTGACGAAACGGTAGTACTTGGTGGAACAAATGCTGTCAGTGAAAAAGTCCTTGAAAATCTTCCAAATCCAACGCGCTACAAAGGATCTGATCGTTACGGAACATCTGCAGAGATTGCATCGAAATTAGTTGGCGATACAGACGCTGCTTTAGTTGCGACGGGACGGGATTTTGCAGATGCTTTAACAGGATCTGTACTTGCAGCCAAATTAAAAGCTCCCATGCTTCTTGTGAAGAAGGATGACCTTCCAGATGAAATCGAAGCCCTGATCCAGGAAAAGGATTACACAAACTTTCATGTTCTTGGTGGAACAAATGCCGTAAGTGATGAAGTGAAGAATGAGCTGGATGACAAATAAAAAAACTGTGAAACTTTGAAAGGATGTATTTTAATGAAAATGGTAAAACCACTTGTAACTGTAGCTGCATCAGGAGCAATTGCTCTTGGTACTTTGGCTTTCCCTTCCGGGGAAGTCAAAGCAGCTGAAGGAGATTTTGATCTGACAATCATGCACAGCAATGATACACACGCTCACTTGGAGAATGTACCTAAAAAGGTATCTTTGGTGGAACAATTGCGTGCTGATCGTGAAAATTCAGTATTGCTGGATGCTGGTGACGTATTTTCAGGAACGCTTTTCTATAATGAGTTCAAAGGTCTTGCTGATCTAAAATTCATGAACATGATGGAATATGATGCCATGGTTCCAGGGAACCACGAGTTTGATGATGGTACCGAGCCTTTGGCTGATTTTATTAATGATGCAGAGTTCCCCATTGTCAGTGCGAACATCGATTATAGTCAAGATGTGAACCTGAAGGATTTGTTCAAGAACGAAATAGGAAAGCCTGGAGAAGGTGGCAGCATCTATCCAGCTACCATCCTGGAAGTTGATGGGGAGAAAATCGGTGTATTTGGATTGACTACGGAAGAAACGGCTTTTCTTTCGAACCCGGGAGATGACATTGAATTCCAGGATTACTTACAAAAAGCGGAAGATACAGTGACGATGCTTGAAGGAGAAGGAGTTAATAAGGTTGTAGCTCTTACTCATATCGGTGTGACTTACGATCGTACATTGGCTGAATCAGTGGATGGCATTGATGTCGTTGTAGGAGCTCACAGTCATACCGCAGTAGAAGAAACTGAGGTTTTCAATAATGGAGAGGGAGACGAACCTACCCTTGTTGTACAGGCAGGAGAATACAATGAATACTTAGGAGATCTTCAAGTGACTTTCGATGATCAAGGTGTCTTACAGGAATGGGATGGGCAGCTGATTGACATCGAGGCTTCTGAGGTAGAACCGAATGCAGAGGCGCAAGCATTACTTGAAGAGTATCAAAAGCCTCTTGAAGATCTTAAGAACGAAGTGGTCGGTGAAACGACGGTTGCATTAAATGGAGAGCGTAGTGATGTCCGTCAAGGTGAAACAAACCTAGGAAACTTAATTACGGACTCTATGCTTGCTAAAGCCCAAAAAGCCGTTCCTGAAACAACGATTGCTATCCAGAACGGTGGAGGGATTCGTGCATCCATTGATGAAGGTGACATCACCATGGGTGAAGTTTTGACAACCATGCCTTTTGGTAACCAACTTGTCACTCTTGAATTAACGGGTGAGCAGCTTATGGCAGCTCTTGAAAATGGTGTGAGCGATTTGGAAAACATGGGTGGACGCTTTGCTCAGGTTTCTGGACTTCAATATTCTTTTGATCGTAACCACCCAGCAGGTGAACGAATCGTTGATGTTCAGACGAAGACGGCTGATGGTTATGAGGACCTTGACTTGAATGGAACGTACACGATTGCTACGAACGCTTTCATTGCTGACGGTGGAGATGGCTATGCTTCTTTTGCTGAGGCAAAAGCGGATGGGAAAATGAAAGAATTGTTTTTTGTTGATTATGAAGTATTTAACGAATATTTGAGTGAGAATGGTACGGTTTCACCAGCTGAAGAAGGACGTATTTTAGAGAAGACTCGAATTAGCGGGGAAGATCGCTATGCTACCGCTATTGAAATCTCTAAGAAAGGCTGGGAGCAGGCGGATACCGTTGTTATCGCAAGAGGGGATGAATTTGCGGATGCCCTGGCTGGCGCTCCTTTAGCTTACAAAGAGGATGCTCCGATTCTTTTGACGAAATCGAATAAACTTGATACAAGAGTGAGAGAAGAAATTAAACGTCTGGGTGCTACGAATGCGATTATCCTAGGTGGAACAGGAGCAGTTTCTCCTTATGTGAAGTATCAATTAGAAGGTTTGAATCTGGATGTTGAACGTATTTCTGGTAAGAATCGTTATTCTACAGCCGCAAGTATCGCAGCTCGTCTTGGCGGCAATCCAGACAACGTAATTGTTGCAGATGGACGTAATTATCCCGATGCCCTGGCTGTAGCCTCCTATGCAGCAAAAGAAGGTTACCCAATTCTTCTTTCTGAAACAGACAAACTGCCGGGAATTACGAAGACAGCACTTGGTGGATTTGATCAAAGTATCGTTGTCGGCGGCACGAATGCCATTTCAGAAGATGTAGAATCTATGCTGCCTGAACCAACAAGGTATAAAGGCGCTACGCGTTACGAAACAGCTGCGGTTATTGCAAAAGATCTGATGGCCAGTAAAGAGAATGCTTTTGTTTCTACAGGTGTAAACTTTGCTGATGCGCTTGCTGGATCTGTTCTTGCAGCGAAGCATGATGCATCCATGCTGCTTGTAAAAGAAGACCAACTGCCTCAAGCTACGGAAACCGTGATTGAGGAAATGGGCCTTAGCAACTTCCATGTACTTGGTGGTACAGGAGCTGTTAGTGAAGAAGTAGAAAAAGAACTTGGACAAAAATAATGGTTTGAAAGAAGGAGCCACCGATGATCATCGGTGGCTCCTCTTTTATTTGTAACCATTCACTTGTTGCAGTTTTTCAGTTTTTAACAGGATAGGGGTAGCCTTCAAAACGACCTACTCTAAAGACAAGTGCAATAAACGGGCACCGACTTCTTCATTAACTGCTCCAAACCCACCCAGGATGGTGTAAGCATTTGGCTGGTGTCGATAAATGAATGATTCTATCTCCGAAGGGATTGCGTTTGTACGGACAAGGAGGATGGGTTGCTGACGACTGGCTGCAAGAACAGAGCCCGTTAAGGCATCCGCAAAGGATTGACCGGTGACTACAAAAACCTCATTGGTGTCCATGTCCAATCCTTCCATGATTTCAACAGCCGTCGCATAGCGGTTGCTACCAGAGAAGCGGACGCCACTCGGTAAGTCACGGAGAATTTGATCACTCACTACACTTTGTCCCCCGACCACAAACGCTTGATTCACATCTCTTGCAATGGAACGGATTTCCTCTGGTATGGCCTTCTGTTGGGTTAGTAAAATTGGGTAGCCATTTTGAGCCGCATAAGGCGCGGAAGCAAGAGCGTCGGGGAAGTTGTGTCCGTACGATACAAAAGCTTTATCAAACGACGATCGATCCTGAAGGCGGAGAAGCTCTCTAGCTATTTCGGCTGAGGTTTGATACCGGTTCTCCCCCGATATCCTTGTCACCTGTAACCCCATCTGTTTTAGTTCTTTTTCTACATCTGTATGGATGGCCGCGGTTCCTCCTAGAATATAGACTTCGTTTGCTCCGAGTCTTTCAATCTCGTTTTTCGTCTCATCACCAAGTGCATGCGAACGTGTCAATAATATCGGAGCATTCAGTTCATAGGCGAGAGGAGATCCTGAGAGGGCATCAGGGAAGTCCTGGCCCTGGGCGAGTACAATGGTATCTGTTCCATCTTTAAAGCCTTCTCTGGATATTTGAACGGCTGTTTCGTAGCGGTTTTCTCCATAGATTCTTTCAGGCTGATCCAACTTTTGTTTTACCTCGAGCACATACGGATTTTTTGACCAGTTTGCATAATAATCGCTTACACCAATGTAATAGTTTCCTCTTTCAGCGTAAAAGGATAGTGTTTCTGGCTGGCCTTCATAACGGCTGTCTACGGAGTATAGTTCATAGATGACGCCATCCATTTCCTGATACACGTTCATAACAGGATCGATATGGTTCCCGCGATGTGAAAGGTTGAGGGAAAGCTCTCCTGGGTATTCCATCGTAAAAGCATACAGGTCATTGTCATTTGGAAAATTGAACTTTTCGTTATAAGTTCCTGCCGTAATATTCATTGCTCCAACCACCGACCATGTGGAAGTATCTCGTCCCATAGCGGAAAGAGAGGTGGTCAGTGACTGATAGCCATTGACCTGGCCAAAACCAACATAAGGATGAGACTCCTGCCCATAGAGCTGTTCTGCACCATTTTGCAAGGCGAATTCTACTTGGTCTGGGTTCCATTCCGGGTATTTAGATTTGAGGAGAGCGGCAAGGCCACTTACAATTGGCGCGGCAAAGGAGGTCCCGTCCCCACTTCCATATCCTCCAAAATGGTCTGTGCTTACGATATCCACCCCTGGTGCTGCAACATCAATATGCGGACCATAATTACTGAAGGCTGCCGCAGTTGTTGAGCTTCTGGTCGTATCGGTTGCACCTACGGCAATGACCCATGGATAACCTGCAGGGAAGGAGAAGGCAGACGTCCCATCATTTCCTGATGCAGCAACTAGAACAATGCCTTCCTGATAGGCCTGCCATAGAACATCTTGAAGAAGAGGATCGGGCGTGTATCCACCAAAGCTCATGTTTATAACATCAACCTCTTCATCGATAGCATGTTGAACGCCACGTATAATGGCAGTAGTCGACATCCCTTCTGTTGTACCGGCTTTGATTGGTTCCACTTTGATTTTAGGAGAAACGCCGATTACTCCTTTTGTATTCGCATTTGCAGCAATGATTCCTGTTACATGAGTACCATGGCCCACTTCATCGGACCGTACGGACCCAGATGTTATGACATCTAATCCATCGGTTAAACGGGAGGTCAAATCTTCGTGAGAGGGTGTGATACCAGAATCAATGACAGCTACTTTTACCTGACTTGCTCCTTGAGTGATTTCCCATGCTTTTTCCATATCGATTTTATTCAAGTAATTCTGCTGACTTTTATAATAGGGATCACCCGGGATGTAACTAGGTTGGTAGATTTGATCAGGAGAGACAGAATCCACTCCTGGCAGCTCATGAATAGAAGAAAGTTCATCATCATAATTAAGCGACTCAGGGACACGAACGGTCATCCATATTCCCGGGGCGAGTTTCTCTAAGACATCGTTGTCTACAATCTCGTATTTATGTAGGTTGAGAGTAACCCCTGCATCTTTCTTTTTAATGACGATTTGTCTATCATTAATTTTGTTCATTGGAATGGAGTTGTTTGATTGTGACGTAACTATCTTAGGCTTAAATTGTGACCTCACTTGATTTTCCTCATGTTGAAAACTTCTAATTTTCTTGGGTTCTTTTTCAGCTGAAACATAGAAAGGATCAAGGAATATAGAGAGACTGGAAAGGAAGAACATCGTGACAAGTATCTTTAAAAGATTTTTCATCGTTACGTCCTCTCTTCTATTGGTATTGGTCAGCCTATAAAGTATATTCCCCTATATACATAAAATTCCAACCTGTTTTTAGTAATTTAATATAATTGATTATTGGTTGAACATTTAAATTAAAAGTATTTACCATCTGATAAGGGAGGGTCTTTCATGATCATGTACCCACTATAGTTAGAAGTGCTATAGTTAAAGGTTGGGAGCCGCTATATCATAGAAGTTTGTAACAAAAGTAGATTCCTATATTTAAAATTGATGGAATTGCGTGTAAACTGTAAGAAAATGAGAGGAGGAAGAAACTTGGCAAAGTTCTGGAGTGTTTTATCTCTCATTCTATTGCTTGGTGGAGTGATCTGGTGGGTAAATGCCTCTTATTTTAATCCCCAGCAGCGTACCAGTACAGAAATATCAGGGAGTGAGACCGTGGTATCAAAAGATCAAAAGAAAGAAGTTTATGCAACCCTTAAACGGAAGGGGACGGAATTACAATCCAACCATTTTGAATACACCATTCATAACGTGACGGAGGAGCCAGTCACCCTACCTTTTCGATCAGGTCAGCGATATGAGTACTATATAAGGGACGGTAAAGGTCAACTGATTGATACATATTCAAAAGGGAAAATGTTTACACAGGAAGTGACTGAGAAAGTCATTGATCCTGGAGAAACATACACAGAAAAAATAACACTTTCACCACTGCCGCCGGGATCCTATGTATTAGAGGTGGAGTCTGTATCCAAGTATAAGAACAAATTTAAAAAAATCGTAAAATTTGAAGTCGAAGGTCCGAAGAACGATAAAGGAGAAGAAA
Source organism: Halobacillus sp. GSS1 (assembly GCF_017307035.1). Classification (NCBI taxonomy): domain Bacteria; kingdom Bacillati; phylum Bacillota; class Bacilli; order Caryophanales; family Bacillaceae; genus Halobacillus; species Halobacillus sp. GSS1. The sequence goes on along the minus strand of NZ_JAFLHE010000005.1, from coordinate 73,064 downwards.
CAACATGAAGTATTATCAGTACACAGCTATCCTGATGATCCTTATAGGATCTATTTTTTTTCCTCATACTGAAACGGCACAAGCCGAAGCAAATGAAGTCAAAATTATCGTAAAACATAAAGACAAAGTTACAGCAGCATCTAAACCCTCTTCTTTTCCTGTAGAAATTATTTCGACGCCTAAAGAAGATGTCCCAAATAAAATGGCTGCATTAAAAAATGACCCTGACATTGAATACATAGAAATGGATACGAAGGTTTACTCACAAGGAGAAATACCTAACGACAACTATTACGATAAACAAGAAGATACGCTTGAAGCTATCCATGCCCCTGAAGGCTGGGGAACATTCCAAGAGAAAAAGCTTGATGAAGACACAGTGGTTGCTGTGATTGATTCCGGGGTTCAGTTGAATCACCCGGACCTGAAGGGACAACTGTTGGAAGGAGAAAACTTTGTAAACCCTGATCAGTCGCCAGAAGATCATTATGGTCATGGCACCCATGTGGCTGGTTTGATCAGTGCACTGACAAACAATGAAGAGGGCGTGGCTTCCGTATCCCTCGGCAAAACAAAGATTCTTCCTGTGAAAATTATGGAAGAAAACGAAGGGAATGTTTCTGATCTGATCGATGGCATTACCTATGCCGTTGAGCAGGGAGCGGATGTTATTAATTTGAGCCTTGGTACATATAACTATAAGTTCGCATTAGCTGATGCCATTCAATATGCACAGGATCAGGGAGTGCTCGTGGTGGCAGCTGCAGGGAATGATAATCGCAATGAGACCCTTTATCCTGCGGCCCTCGAAGGGGTTCTGGCTGTTGGAAGTTTTAATTCCGAGACACAATCCAAGTCCTCCTTCTCCAATTACGGTTCAGGGGTGGATGTAGTGACACCGGGCGATGGCATTTGGAGTACATATAAAGGAAATGGATATGAAGCTATGGATGGGACCAGCATGTCGACAGGGCATGTGAGTTCCCTTGCCGCTTTGTTGATGGAAAACTCTCCCTATCTAACAGGAAAACAAGTGGGGAAATTAATACAAGCATCCTCTACAAAACTTGGTGGTGAGTTTTTGTTAGGGGATGGAATGATTCATGCGGGCGATACTTTGAAAAATGTAAAACAGTATCACCGAATTTCAGGAACAACCTCTGTTGAAACCTCTGTGGAAGTTTCTCGTGAAGGTTGGGAAAGTTTAGAGGAAAAAGAGCTTACCATTAATGAAAAAACGGTCAAAGGAAAATTTGTGATCCTGGCCACAGCCAGAGATTTTCCTGACAGCTTAGCTGCCTCTCCACTCGCATCTTATTTGAACAGTCCTGTTCTGCTTGAATTGAAGAAGGAAGTTTCACCTTCAATATTAAAAGAACTGAAAAGATTAGATGCGTCTGATGTGCTTCTTATTGGAGGGACGAATGCTTTGTCGACAGAAGTGGAGTCTTCTTTGGAATCAAATGGGTACAACACTCACCGTATATCAGGGGAAGATCGCTACAAGACAGCTGTGGCTGTCAATCAGTTGATTCCTTTTGATACCAATAAAGCTTTCATTGTTTCTGGTCAAGAATTCCCTGATGCTCTCTCTGCTTCCGGATATAGTGCGATGAATGGATACCCTGTTCTTTATGTGCGCCATGATCGGATCCCGGGTGTCGTGAACGATTATATGAAAGCTGAAAATATCACGAAAAATTACATTGTAGGCGGGTCCGTTCCTGTTTCTGAAGGTGTGGAAAATCAGCTGCCAGATGATAATCCTCTCAGGATAGCAGGAGATGATCGTTACGAAACGAACTATCAAATGCACCGTATCTTTGGAAATGATGATGCCAGGACTATTTATTTCGTAACGGGGCGTAACTTCCCGGACGCGATGGCAGCCGCTCCTCTTGCCGTTCAATCGGAAAGTCCTGTGATGATCACCCACGAAAATCAAGAGGTCATCACAAGTAAAAATATACAGCTGTTCGACTATAGAGAGGATTACCATATCGTAGGGGGAACGGTCCCTATTCCTGCTCCGTACGCATGGGAGATTGATGAGACTTTTTACCGATGAAATATCGACTGATTTCTAAGTCCTGTTTATGAACAGGTCTTGAACATACTTGGAAAAGTAGAAAAACTAGGAGGAAGGTAGAAAGAGCCTGATTGATACAGGTCTTTCTACCTTTTATTTTGTATAAAAACCTTTTGAACTGCTCATTTCCATTCTTGAAATAGTTCGTAGGTTTTATCCTTGAACAGGATTTTCAGCCCATGTGTTTACAATTATCAAAATTGAATGAATATTCATTGACGTATACACTTCTTTACATTACAATGAAAATTGTAATTTTTTGAAATTGTTTGTTAATAAAGGGAGGGGAGTATTAGGTAGATTTACACCGATTCACAGAAAAATTTGGGAGGTTATACACTTTGGTGTCAAACAAAAAGAATGCTAAGAAAAAAGCCTTAAGTGTTTTCGCCAGTGCAGCTATTGTTGCTTCTTCTTTCGCTGGAGTAACTACATACAATCCAGGAGCCGTGCAAGCAGAAACCAGTGAAGTGAAGACATTTAATACTCTATTAAACTATAAGGAAGTCGTTTCTCTTGCTAATAATGAGGAGAATGTACAGGAACTTGTCATTATTGGTAACGGGAAAGTTGATGCTACCAAGCAGCTTGAAAAGCTTGGAGTCAAAGTCAAACAAAACCATAGAAATTATGGTTACCTGGCTGATGTTCCTACAAATAAAATCTTTGATGTTGTAAAACTGGATGCTGTGCGTACTGTAGGAGATAATGCCGAGGTACAACTAGCCCCAACTCCAGAAGACTCTGAGTCTAAAGGGAATAGTGATGTAAATACAGAGGGTAGCGTAAGCCCGGATCAGCTGGAAACTCACCCGGCTGCTGGCGTAGACGATTTCCACGGTAAATTTGATGGAGAAGGTACCACCGTTGCGATCATTGATTCTGGTCCAGACCCTGGGCATGAGTCTTTCACAGATCTTCCTGAAGTAGAAGAAGGAGAAGATGCTGAAGAAGTCTTCGCAGAAACGAGAAAATATGGAGATTCTAAGATTGTTAATGTTAGAGATTATACGGTCTCTAATTATTACCGCACTGAAGTAGGGGTCTTTTCTGTAGAAGATCGCTATAAGAAATTTGTGGAAGGTGTGCAATACGATTATTTCTCCGAGGGTGATGTCGTTTTCATGCCTTTAGATGAAGACCAGAAAAATGACATGGGAATTACCGAAGAAGGTGATGTTTACTATGGTCAGACTCACTTCAATGCTTTGGCAGATTTGAATGGTGATGGGGAACACCCGAAAGAAGTAGATGGAGAAATCGAGGGAGATCCAGATAACTTTGGTGTTCTTCTTATTGGAGATGAGTTGTATATCGATACGGATATGGATGGTGACTTCTCTGATGAGACAGCATACGAAAATGAGGAAGCAGGGACATTTGATGTGGATGTGACCGATGATACGGTAGGAGCGAACTTCCGTGTCAATGACCTGGATTACCTTGAGGATCGTTTTGGAATCCGTACGGTCAACTTGTTCACTGATTTCAATGGCCATGGTTCTCACGTAGCAGGTATTACGGCTGCTAATGGTCCGTTACGTGATAGTGAGACGGGAGCCGTAGCTGGAGAAGGTGTTGCACCTGAAGCTGATCTTGTTGGAATGCGTGTATTCGAAGAGTCAGGTGGAGCTTACACTTGGAGCATTCAGAAAGCCATGATCGATGCAGCACTTCCTGAAGATATGGGTGGATTTGATGCAGATGTAGCCAACTTGAGTCTAGGTTCTCTACCAGACTTGAATATCGGTGAAGGAAGCTACGGAGAGCTCATGACTCTTCTTAGTGATGATTATGACATCGTCTTCGTTACATCTGCAGGTAACGATGGACCGGGTATAGATTCGGTTGGATCCCCTGGTGATGTAGGAAGTGTTATTTCAGTTGGTGCGTATATCAACTCTGAAATGTGGGCCAAAGAGTATGGAAATTATCCATATGGTAAGGATGCAGAAGGTAATCCACTACCTGGGGAAGGCCTATGGTACTTCTCATCTGTAGGTCCTAACGAAATTGGAGATCAGAAACCGGACGTTGTAGCTCCAGGGTCTGCATACGCTGCCGTACCTGTTCACCAAAAGGATAGTTTAGCTACCGCTTATGGTGTTAAACAAGGAACGAGTATGTCTGCTCCATATGTTGCCGGTGCAGTAGCATTATTGAAATCTGCGGCCTTGAAAGACCGTCTGCCATTTGATTATGAGCTGGCTAAAGAAGCATTGGTCCAAACATCGAGAGAACTTGATGGTTATAACCGTGCTCAACAGGGTGCTGGACTGATCAATGTACCAGCAGCCTACGAATATATGCGCGAACATTTCGTCAATGAAATCAAGGATGTTGAAGTAACGGTCTACCACGGTGAAAAAGTAGCCGGTGGTCCTGGCCTATATGTTCGTAACAAGGATATTCCTGAAACGGTCGAAGTTCTTGTAGAGAACCCTTCTGATGAAGAGAAGAACTTAGAAATCACAGCGACTCACGATTGGTTCACACCGTCAGTTAGTGAACTTACACTAGGTGCGGGTGAACATGAATACATCACAGTCAGCTATGATGCGTCGAAACTGGAAACAGGTGTCAACGCAGGTAATCTGATTTTCAATGACCCATCCACTCACTATGTGGAAGCAAGAAGTGCTCAGACAATTATGACTGGGTATAAGTTTACAGAAGACAATAAACATCGCTTCCGTGATAATGGTGAAGTTCAGTCTTCTCAAACCAAAGGCTATACATTTGATGTAGAGTCTGGGTTAAGTGAACTGCGTTTCTCTTTAAACGCGCTTACTAAAGGTGGAAATTACGAAGGCCGCGTCCGAATGATGATTTTCAATCCTGACGGTACACAAGTCAATGAGTACGTTGGATATGCAGGATATGGATCAGGTGGACTGGATGTTGAGGACTTTGTCGTTCCATCTCCTGAACCTGGTGTGTGGGAAGTTCATGTTTATGGAACAACCGCTCCCGAAGAAGGAAAAGAAGTCCATGAATACACGCTTGAAGCTGTAGCTCAAGATGTAGTGGCAAGTCCTGGACGTATTGACCTTGGTAAGGTAGCTACTTCTCAGGAAATCAACGAAGAAGTTACATTTACGAACTACTTGAAGGATTCTGCTGATGTTAAATTTGAAACAGTCGGATTCTCAGGACCTATTACAAAAACCATCACAGGTGATGTGACACAAAATCTTGCTGATGCTCCAGATGATGGTGATTTAATTGATATTAAGATTGAAAACAATGTTTCCTTGAGTGTGGATGTTTCTCCAGAAACTTCTGCCGATTTGGATCTGTTCCTTTTCAATGAAGAAGGAGATATTGTTGCTTCAAGTGCAACAGCTTCAGATAGCGAAGCATTCTCTGTAACAGGTCTTCCAGATGGAAACTACCAAATCGCTGTTGATAACTTCGGTGATGGTTCAAGTACAGTAAATTACACCTTGAACATGACGGAAGAAAAAGTATTGTCCTATGATACAACTGAGGAAACGAAGGGCTCTGTTTCTACTGATGCAGGCATGACGACTCTTGGCGTAGGAGAATCTGTAGATGTTCCGGTCTCTATTACGACACCGGATGAGCCGATTAAAGGTTACGCGGCATTGTATATGCTGGATGCGAATACAGATGAAGTGCTGGATCTTGTACCAATTACCACAGATGCCGATGTTGTGGATGTGATTTCAGGTGCCACTCGTACAGAAACAGCCATTGAAATTTCCAAAGATCTATACCCTGATGGTGGAGCGGATACAGTCATCGTCACAACTGGCTATAACTTCCCGGATGCTTTGTCTGCAGGACCACTAGCGTCTGCAACCAATGCTCCAATCATTCCGGTTAACAGTAAGGGTACCCTGGATCAAAATGCACTTGACGAAATTGAGCGTCTTGGAGCTGAAAATGTATATGTACTAGGTGGAACAGGTGCTGTTGATAAGGAAGTATTCTCTCAATTGAATACAGTCAGTATTGCATCCGATAATATCAAGCGTTTGTCCGATGATACACGTTACGGCACAAACCTTAAGATCGTCAAAGAATTGCAAAGTGAATATGGCTTTGAAGGAAATGGTGTTTTCTTAGCCACAGGTAAGAATTATGCAGATGCGTTGAGTGCAGCTTCTATCGCTGGTGCCAACGGAATGCCGATTGTTCTTACAAATGGTGAAGAACTTTCTGAAGAAGCTCTTGAAATACTGGAAAACGAAGACGTTTATGTCGCTGGTGGTACGGGAGTCGTATCTGATGAAGTCTTAGCTCAGGCAGATGAAGTTGCCTTGTCTGTGGAAAGACTGTCTGGTGCCAACCGTTACGGCACGCTTGTAGCCTTGCTTAAAGAGTTTGGTCACAGCACAGGTCAACTTTATGCAGCAAGTGGAGCTAACTATCCAGATGCCTTAGCTGCTGCACCGCTGGTGACAGCTAATAACGGTCAGCTTCTATTGGTTGACGACGAAAGACTTCCAAAAGAAGTAGATGCTTACCTTACGAAGTACGTGTACACGAATGATGTTTCTTCTGTAACTGTACTTGGTGGCGACGCAGCTGTCAGCCCGGAAGTAAGAGAAGCTCTTCAGAAGAAAGTAACAGAATAATTTAAGGTTGAGAGTCACTCTCAGATTGTAGAGAACCTTTAAAAACAAGAGCGCAAGCCTATTTTAGGCTTGCGCTCTTACTATGTTAATCTTTCGTACAATACACATATTTGATTAGTTCCTTCCCCGTGGACGTACGGAAAAGCGTGATTCATATGAAAATAGTTTCAAAGCTTTTTTAATTAGGACGAGGAACTTTTTTAAGTAAACCCCTACCCATTTAGTTCTTCTCTATGGAAGCTTGTTTAGTTTTCTAATGATCGTCCTTCCTCATAATAGGGGACGCTAATACAAATGATAAGGTTTTTTTAGCATAGAAGAAGTCATTGAAGAGTTAACTCTTCAATGACTTTTTTGTTCTTTCATTATTTGAAAATCAGCACTTTACCAACCGTACCATCTTCACTTTGACCAGTGACTCTGAACTTCAGTCCATACTCAGGAACGTTACGTCCTGCATCTACAAGACCTTTATTCGAGTAGTCTGCACTGTCATCAAAAAGTGGTGTACGTTTCGTGTAATTATCTTTCATTGTTACACCTAAAAGGTTTGTATAATCTAAATACATCTTTTCGGATTTATCAAGGCTGAATGCAGCATCATGTACTTGGAAACGAGTGGATCCAACGCTGCCATCACTCCACTTGTTTACATGCTGGTCTGCATCAACCACTCCTACAAAACCATCTCCTGGGTGGATACCTGTCCAGTTCTCAGAGTATTGCTTATCCACGTACCAGACGACAAGTCCATCATCGAATGTCATAAGGCTGTCACCACGGCGGATGTTTGCTAAGCCTTCATCGACTCCATTGTGACTTCTCCATTCAAGGAGGTAGTAGTGTTCGGAACGTTTAATCCCGTCATCCTTTGTGAAACCATCGAGATTGAATATCGCATCACCTTCTGCATCATCAAAGACAATTTCTTCTCCGTCAACAACGATGGAAAGGTCGTCCGCATAAAGCCCTGGGTTAGATACAGCACCATCCGTCACATATTCGATAGCTACTTCAACTTCCTGTCCTGCGTATGCAGAAAGGTCGAAGGAAGCATCAATCCAACCATCAGAGCTTCCAGTAATTCCGTTACCATCATTCACATCATACGGGTCTTCATTCGTTGTAATATCACTTGCGACTGGCTCACCATCCACAGTCACGTATGCATAATCCCAGTCTTTTTCAATGTCATACCAAGTTTTGAAATTGAATTCAGCACTTGTTGCATCAGTCAAGTCGACTGTTTTGGTTAGGTAGTTGTGCAAATCATCAGCGCTTCCAGAGAAGTACTCAAATTCTCCACTAGCCGGCTCGTTGATGACCGTTTCTTTTTGTGGCAAGTTGACCTTTACGACATCATTGTTCGTACCTTTTGTAATGGCTTCGTCTAAAAGGAACTCCATTCCATCCTGGTTCACATCTTCAACATTAATTTCTGAACCTGATAGCCAGTTTCCTTCTGTCCCTTTGTTATCTACAACTGCTGAAGCTTGTAGCATTTCTTTCATATAAGGACTGAATCCTGTCGGCATGGTACCAGGGATATCCCCAGCCCAGCTTCCGCTCGACATGATGGACCAGTAGCTGACTGGCTCACCTGCGCCTGAGTACTGAGTATCATACTCATCCGGAAGACCTAAGTCATGTCCGAATTCGTGGGCCATCACACCTACAGCCCCGTCTTCAGGCTCAATCGTGTAATCGTAGGCTGCCATAGCACCTAAACCGAAATAATCGACGGTTGCTTCTGTATTTGAAATCGGAGTTACTCCTCCAAGATTCCAACGGTGAGACCAAATCGCATCAGAACCAAGGGAGCCTCCGCCAGCTTCCTCTCCGACACCGGAGTGGATGACCATCAAGTGATCAACTAATCCATCCGGTTCTAAGTAGTCTCCATCACCGTCTAAGTCATAGCGGTCCCATTTATCGTAATCTTCAATGTTAACAGTTGGATCAGCAGCGGCTAACTCTAAAGCTTCCTTGACAAGCCCGCGAGCATTGACATCACTACCATCTTCTGTCGGATAGTTACCGCCATAGGCAGCAGCAGGTTGACTAGCCGTGTACCAGCCGGCTACTTCGCCTTCCACAGAATAACTTCCACCCGATTGCTGCTCATAGTATTGTTTCATAGATACATAGTTTTCTCCGTCCGGACCTGTCCAGCCGCCTGTACCGAAGAGCATGTCCTGGTAATGTTCACGGGAGTAGGCATCTTCTCCATCGTAATACATATCTGTTTCATCAGCAGTCATTGAATTATGAGGTTTATCAGGATAGTCGACCAGAAGAACTAGAACTTTGTCGGTACGCATTTCGCCGTCATAAGCCTCGTTCTCTACGCTCTCAGGAGCATCAGCTTTCGCTTGTCCAAGTTTGTTTCCTTTTCCTTTCGTCAAGCTGTTATTGTCCATAGCTTCTTTTAATTTCGCCTTGGTATCTGCTTTTTCATCATCCAGCTGCCCTTTGGCTTTTTCAGCAGAAGCCTTTTTAGATTCAAGGAACTTCTTCAATCCCTTCTCAGCCTCAGCAGGTGAAGCATCTTTAGCGATCTTTCCGCTTTCTTTCAACATCTCAATCAACCGCTCATCATTGGCAATTGCTCCGTCAAACGGCATGCCACCATGAGAATGTGAATGAGTTTTATGTACGTTCTCATGCCCGGTTGACGGCATTTCGAAAGCACTTGCGCTCATTGGACCTACAGCTAGTGCTAGAGCTAAAGCAGATGTTACAATCTTTGACGTTTTCTTCAATAAAATGACCCCTTCCTTTAGAAACCTTTTTTATCCTACATTTTCTAATTTATCAAAATAGAAGGAATAATCAATTGTTTCTACAAAATATTCAGAAAAATAAGAAAAAAAGACTACCAATTGTCAGAAGTTGTAGTCTTGGGGATTCATCATTCGACACTATTTAATTTTAAATGTCATATATAGATACTCATACTTTCAATGAGTTTCCTTTGTACTTTAGGATTTTCTCATCATACTGATTTTAAAGGAAGGTGCATAACTCCTGCGCTGGTCATGATTCTATAAACCGCATCTGTTGTTGGATTGAGGTCTGTTCTTAACCATACTTGCCCTATCGCGGGGTCTTGAGGGTCACTCGTTCTTTTTTCAATGATTGTCGTATCATGGCTAACGACAAGGTTTTTTCTTCCTTTATCACTGACACGATCCAGTGGCACATTTCTGGATAAGTCGACAAAATTATAAGACGATCTCGCAGTGAAATCTACGACAGACCCGGAGTGGGGGATCTCAAATAAGTCCCATACCATGCCTGAAAACCTGTTATCTTGGCCGCTGGCTGTAATGATTTTCTTAGTAGAACTGGAGGGTTGGATTTGGAGGTTTGAGAATATATTACCTGTTGTTTCAAATGGGACTGTTTCGCTTCCCTCAAGCACAATCATGTGGACACAATCTTCAATGGCGATATTATCAAAGTTATTTGCATTTACCCAAGCCCTGCCACTGCTAGGTTTTGTAGCGCGAAGATGTATTCCCTTTTCAAAGCCTACGACTTTAATATTGCTGAAGTTTACAAATGAAATTTCGTGTTCATTTCCTCCTGAGTAAAGATAAATCCCTGTGCCCCCGTTATCCCCCATCCAGTTAAGAATCGTTATATCATCAATTTGCGTATTGTTCCATGTGTTATAGAACTTTTGAGATCCATTCAGTGAAATGGCTTTTCTTGTATATCCATTTACGTCAATGGCTACCTTTCCACCTAAGAAAGAAGCATCTTGTTCTATGATGAATCCGTCCACGTTCGCTCCCAGCATGTAAACCGTAGAGTAAGCAGACAATAAACGTACACCTTTTTTTATAGTAATGGTTTTCTCCAGATAAAAACTAAAATCATCAGAAAAAACGGTTTTAATGGAATTTTGCTGTGCGTAGTCTATCGCCTTCTGTAACCTATCTGCATCACTTACACCTGAAAAATCAGATACTCGAATATAGACGGGACGGGTACCTGCCGATTGACTGTCCTCATTTATTGAGGATAAAAGTGTAACAATACCGTTTATGGCACTTGTCAAATTGTTAATCTCATTCTCAAGTTCTTCATTGGAATATACCAATTGGTACACCTCTTCTTCTCAAATTTCCACTAACTTTATGTCCTATTCCTATAAGTAACTGGAATAGGAATTGTCCATTTCACATGAAAATCCTTCATTATTTACCTCTGTATTATATGAACAATTAATTCAAATGGTTCTCATACTTTGGAGCATGTTCCAAGAGGGTTCGTATTCTGAGTAATGCATCATTTCCACTTGTGTAGAAGTTAGATTCGCATGCTTAGTTCGAATGTTCTTTCATAAGAATGAATAAGGGGTAATTTTACTTATTTTAAAGTTATTAAGAGTATTTTAGAGATTTTTATTAAAATTTGTTCTTTAAAGTGAAATAAAGGTGATTTTGAGGTTTCCAAATTACCACTAAAAGGTATATAATCATTTTATACCATTCTTAATAAAGAACAAAAATAAGTTGTGGAGAACTATATGGATACGGGGTCGAAAATCTTTGGGACCAGGAAAAGAATAAGAAGTTCTCTGTAAGGCATGAAATCAAGCAAATAAAAGATCTCACCTGCCGTGTGAATGAACTATTCATTGTTTGGGATGAACTTGAAGGTACTATGTGGTTTGAAAAATCTGGATATTGGTTAGTAGTTAAGCTAACAACCTAAATCCTACCCCAGACATTATAGGTGGTAAGAAGAACGCTATTGTTTACTTTTTATTCGAAAAAACAAAAGAGGTGGAATGAAAATGATCGATTTGCACAGTCATATTTTACCTGGATTGGATGATGGAGCTCAAACGATGGAGGAAAGTATCGCAATGGCTAAAATGGCTGTTGAACAAGGGATCGATACGATTGTCGCTACTCCCCATCATCTTCATAAACGTTATAGTAATCCAAAGTCACTCATCATTCAAAAAACGGCGCAGTTAAATGATGAACTCTACCAACAAGGAATTGATTTGACCGTGTTACCTGGACAGGAGATAAGACTCAACGGAGATCTTGAAGCGTTTAGGTCGGAGGAGTTGTTATCGATTAATCAGAATAGTGGTTATGTTTTTCTCGAATTGCCGAACCACGAAATTCCTCATTATGCTAAAAAGATGATGTATGAGATTCAATTGCTTGGGTTTAAGCCGGTACTTGTCCATCCGGAACGGAATAAAATGATTCGCCAGCAACCGAATGAACTTTATAACTTTGTAAGAAATGGGGCCATCACTCAAGTAACCGCGGCAAGTATCGCTGGCCGTCTAGGGAGAGAAGTTCAAAAGTTTTCTTATCAAATGTTTGAATTCAACTTAGCTCACCTTGTGGCTTCTAATGCCCATGATGCCAAAAAGCATGGATTTTTCATGAAAGAAGCTTATAGCAAAATTGAGAAAAAGTTTGGTACAAATCTTATGTATCAACTTATGGAAAATGCTCACGTCGTTCTTGAGGGAGAAATGGTTTATACAGATCCTCCTGAGCGTATCAGAACAAAAAAACGTCTGGGAATTTTTTAAGCAATAAGAAACTTACCTTTCAGAGAAAGAAGGCAGTTTAGAAATAGATTATATCCATCAATTCTCTTGTTCATGTCACGCAAAAACGCAAGCCCTTATTGTAGAGGCTTGCGTTTTTGCGATATTTATTTGACCTCGAATTAGAGCCGTGATGTAGACGCTTCTTTATGGTCAAGGTCAAGCTTCTATAGGTTTTCAATTAGCGAGAGGACAGAGCATAAGATTTACTGCGATCGACATAAATTCCTTCGCGGAAATACTTCCTATAGTAAGTGGTTTCTTCGAGTTGCAGCATTTAGGTTTGCCTTACAAAAAATACTTTTAAGGAGCGTATGCGTTGAATAATAAGGTTGTTATGCTTTCACTAGCAGTACTTATCCTTGGAATTTTATTTGTTCACGAAAGATATGCTCATCATCACCAATCCTTAGAAAAAGCTTTAATCGAAGGATATGTAAATATAGAGGAATTTGGAGCCAAAGGAAACGATGATAAAGATGATTCATCGGCTATTCAAGAAGCCATTGATTATGGCGTGAAACATAAATTAGGGAAAGTTAAGGTGACAGGTAATCAAAGATTCATTCTCCGTAAAGGGATTTTATTGAAACAGGGGATTGAGCTGGAATTAGGAAAGAACACCACTATTGAAGTGCAAGGCGACTTTAGGGTATTTGAAATCATGAAAAATTCCTCAATCACAAATGGAGTCATAGAAGTGTCTGATCAAAACTTCTCTTCAGAAGTCCTATACTTTGACGGTGAACAGAGGTTCTGGTCATGGGAGACCACGCGAATTGAGGGTGTAAATATTATTAATACGAGTGATAAGAATATGGGAACTGCTATAGCCCTGGTAGCTGATCAGTCCAATGAGTTTATAAGTTTTATTGATTTCTTATCTTTAAAAATCGTAGGGTTTCGCATGGGGATATTGATCAAGGCAGAAGTTCCAGTTGAAAAATTTAACTTTGTCAACGGCAATCGTTTTACTAATCTTACCTTTGATGATTGCGTGAAATGTATTGTCTTAGACAGTTCAAAATCCATTCCTAACGAAGTGTCGGGCAATCAATTTACTGATATTCAAATTCAAATGTCAGACGATACAGAAGGAGTCTTGCACGTTTCTGGATCTGATAACCGTTTCCAAGGAATGATATGGGACGTAGAAACTTATGCGTCGGATACTACGGTTGTGAAATTCTCTGATCAGTCCATGAGGAATAGTGTGGTTACTAATGTTGATAAAGCCTATATGGTCGATCAAGGAGATGATAACTCATACTTTCCACAAACGGGATCTACCTATGGCAGCTCCTTCAAACAATGAAGAACACATCTTTATTGCTCGCAGAACAAGTGAAAAAAGAGGTCCGGCAGATTCTTTAGGAAAAACGGATCTCTTTTTGTTCTTTAAAAAGAATGAAAAGAGCTGTAAAAAAGAGATATTAGAAGTATCAGTAACGAAAAGTGTCTTATTAAGAACAAATAGAATGTATTTAGAGGTTTTAAATTGTAGGTAATCGTTTTATAATGAACACAATATACTTTATAAAGAACAATATTACTTCGTTCTTTATAAAGAAAAAGAAGGGTAGGTGGAGGGTGTGAAAGTAATAGTGACAGGTGGAGCTGGCTTTATTGGATCACACATCGTGGATGAATTACTTAGACAAGATTTTGATGTTGTTATTTTAGATAACTTATCAACAGGGAGGAAAGAGAACATCCCGGATCGAGTGACTCACTATAACATGGATCTCAGAGAAAGCTTGGATTTAGTATTTGCCAAGGAAAGACCAGATATTGTGATTCATCAAGCAGCTCAAGTTTCGGTTTCTTTTTCAATGAAAAACCCCGGGTTTGATGCGGAAGAAAACATCAAGGTTACTGTTAACCTCTTAGAAGCCTGCGTGAAATATGGAGTGAAGAAGTTTATTTTTGCCTCTTCAGCAGCTGTTTACGGAGCTCCGGCTTATTTACCTATTGATGAGAATCATCCTGTAGACCCTTTATCCTTTTATGGATTATCAAAAAGAAATGCAGAAACCTATATTGAAATGTTCTCCCAAACATTTGATCTGAACTATACCATCCTTCGCTACTCCAACGTTTATGGAATGAGGCAAAATACAAAAGGGGAAGCGGGCGTAGTAGCCATGTTTATCGATCAAGCTTTAAGAGGGGAGTCTTTATGCGTTTTCGGAGATGGGTTACAAACCAGAGATTTTATCTTTGTTAAAGATGTAGCCCGAGCGAATGTCGCTGCATGTCATTATGGCGATGGAAAGACGCTCAATATCAGCCAAGGTACAAAAACTTCGATATTAGAGCTTATCGAGGAACTGTACTTAAACATAGGTGAGTCCATAATGCCTTCTTTTCACGGTGAACGTCCGGGTGATATTCGCCATAGTCTACTTTCCAACCAGGAGGCTAAACAATGGCTTGATTGGGAGCCATTCTATACACTATCAGACGGTATTCAATTAACCATAAACTATTGTCAAAGTCATCAAGTGCATACTTACTAGATATAAACTTTAATGAATAGGTGGAGGTTTGCATGCAAGATCAGATGGATATCAAAGGTTTCTTCTCTGTCCTGAAAACGAGAATCCTTACAATTGTTCTCGTCACCTTGTTCGTGTTTATTTTAGTAGGAACGGTTTCTATATTTTTTATAAAGCCTACGTACGAATCGATGGAGAGTATTGTTGTCGGTGATTTGAATAAACAAACAACAGAATATGCGGAATCACGAGAACTTAATATGTTGCTCGCCTCTACTATAGATTTTATTAAAAGCCCAAGCGTACTTAATACCGTGAGTAACGAGTTTAGTATCAGTTATGAAGACATAGAAAAGCAGGTGGTCGTTCAGAATACGAGGAATTCACAGATTGTGAATGTTGTCGTAAGAGGAAGTAATGCGGAGGAAACAGAAAAAATAGCGAACATGATTGTTGTTACCACTGTAGACAAGATGAATCAATTGTTTGATGTACAAGATATCTACATTTTAAGCGATGCTCCTAATGGAACCACCGCCGAAAAAGTCGGTAGCACTACACTCAACTTAGGAATTGGGTTAGTCATTGGGGTATTGGCTGGAATAGGAATCGCTTTTCTTAAAGAACATTTAGATGATTCAATCCGGACTGTTTCTCAAGTAGAAAAAGAACTAGGGATTCCGGTTCTTGGTGATCTTCACTTGAAAAAGAAAGCTTCAAAAAAGAGGAGACATGAAAAACACTCGACCCAAAGAGGTAGGAAAATGGAAATCGTAGATGGGGAGGAAAAAAATGAGATCAGTGTCTGAGAAGGTTAAACAGAAACTATTGCTCAATGAACAATATGTGAGCACTCAGCAAATACGGATGATTCAAATAAGAGTGAATCGATTTATCCGTCACAAACCTTCAGCTTTAATGCTTACATCAGTAGATGACCACACGGAAACCTCTTTGGTAGCTGCTAAATTAGCTCAGGCTATGGCTCACCAAGGTAAACGAGTGTTATTGGTCGATGCACAACTATCGTCTCCTACGCTCCATAATTTATTTCAAAATAAGAATGGATTGGGTTGGGCTGATGCTGTTCTGGAAAGAAGAGGTGTGGAAAATCTAATTCGGAAAACACTGGTCCCTAACCTATCCCTCTTAACAAGCGGTTCTCCAAAGAGTTTTTCACACGAAATGTGGATGCCTGAAAAAATTCAAGGCGTCGTTGATGAATGTAAGAAAGCGTTCGATCTTATTTTATTTACAGCGCCAATGTTTATGTCTAGTGCTCACGCCCAATTGTTAGTTGAATGCTGTGAAGGGGTCCTTTTGGTTGCCCGTACAAAGAAGAGTAAGAAAGAGACGTTAATCTCTACTATAGATGCCGTTGAAAGGTCTGGGAAAGAAGTATTTGGGACCATCCTACAAACGGGGTAGATTTAATGGGAAGGAGTGGAGGAGAAGGTGGACAAGGAAAAGAAAAACTCTATCGCATCAAATATCCTTCATCTTTTTTACAGTACGGCCTTATCTAGTATTTTGAATGCTGCTGCTCTCATTGTCCTGGCTTCCTACCTCCAATCCAGCCATTATGGAGTATTTAGTGTCGCATTAGCCTTTGCCATGATTATGGGGTACTTTACAGATGCAGGGTTAAGCGATATCACGCTTCGCGAAAGTTCTAAGCCCGGGGTGAAATTACCGGAACTGATTTCTTCTTATGTAAAGATGAGGTTGACTCTGCTAGTGGCCACCTTTTTCATTGGTTTTACTATCATTCACTTTTTTAACTCGAGTAACGGAGAGTTGATCCGTACAGCATATTATTTAATAATCCCTATGGTCACAGGTGTCGCCTTACAAAGCATAGGAACGACGTTTTATCAACTTATCGAAAAAATGCAATACTACGGATTGATCCGTATGGTCTCATCCTTTTGTCTTGTTACAGCAATGGTGGTAGGGATGGGACTTCAGTTAAACCCTCTCACCATGTGTATGTTATATGGACTCTCTTACCTAACAGCAGGCATTTTTGGTCTGGTCTTAGTGATGAAGGATGTTTCCATTCGATTTGCCTACCCTTTTCATAAAGGTCTATTCAAGAACCTGGGTTCTTTCACATTGGGGGGGCTTCTGTTCGTTTTGCTGCCACATATCGGGCCGATCATACTTGAGAAAACGATTCCAATAGCTGCTGTGGGGTTGTTCGCTGTTGCTTATCGAATTCCCCAAGCTTTGCAGCAAATTCCTTTTATTGTAGCAGGAGCATACTATCCCGTTTTATTCCGTTCTTTCCAGCACCAAAACTTGAGAGAACATCTTAATCATCAAATTTCGCAGACGAAAATCATGTCTTTGGTCGGTATGATGATGGTTCTCCCTTTTTTTTACTTATCTGAATATGTTATCAAGATTTTATTCGGTACAGAATGGTTAGGGGCTGCCTTCCCCCTTAAAGTACTTTCACTTATGTTGTTACTTCAATCCGTGAATATTGCATTAGCGGACGGTTTGACAACGATGGAGAAACAAAATTCCCGTACATTTATCCAACTGGTCACTGTTATCGTCGGATTAGGCCTGTATATAACCTTAAGTCTTTCTTATGGAGTAATCGGGGCTGCCGTTACTGGAGTGGCTATCGAGGTTTTAGCTCTTATCGGTTTTTGGGTGTGTTCACCAAATCGATGGGTACTGTTCAAAAGGTCATTATTTCCTTATTTATCCTACTTTTTTACTGGTTTGCTTATTATCGAATGGGTTGGTAATCTTCATGCCATGCTTGCGCTGCCCCTCCATACAACCCTTGTGCTGTTACTTCCTTTGCTGGACACTGATTTAAGGCGAAAACTATATGTTTATACTCAGCAGTTATTATTGAAATACAAACAAGGGCGTGTGCCGGAGCATTCAGGAGGGGTGGAAAATGGGCCTTCAAAAGCCAACGGATCTTAAAAGAAATTGGACTGTATTTTTTCTATTCCTGTTGATCACTTTAGCCAATTATGGTGTTCACATAGGTTTTTCATTAAAACCTTATATGATATTTTCACTCCTCTATTTTGTCATATTTATCAGTCAGTTCCGCTTCTATCATCTGCAATTGTATGAAGTTGCGATGCTTGCATTCTATCTGATTTACTCGTTTACTGGTGCATTCTCGCTATATCCGGCATCAAGTATAAGGATAATGGCAGGTGCTCTTATCTATTTATCTTGTTACTTGGTGATGAAATCCATTTTAGAGGGCGTCCATCAATCAATTATTGATAAAAGTATTGGATATGTAGGTCTGATCTTTAATACGGCCAGTCTTCTTTTGTACGTGATTGGACTTAGAAGTGTCGGCTACTTTTTTGATACCGAGGGCATCCGAATTTCTGAATTCGGGCTGATGATCGATCGTAACTATCCTAGATTGATTGGCTTACTTCAAGATCCTAACTTTTTTGTTTTTTATAATACTGTTTTCTTTGCTTACTATTTATGTAACTCAAAAGGTTGGTTGAACAAAGCGGGGTTAATCTTGTGTATTACCACGAATATCCTCACTTTTTCCAGAGGGGGATTACTTGTTATGGTGGCCCTCTTCATCTTATATGGATTGATCAACCGTCCATTCAAACAATTGAAAATGACAATGGGGGTCATTCTTTCCGTTTCCTTTGCTTGCTATATAGCCATCGTGTATTTAAGGTTTGACTTGCTTTCCATATTGGAATCGAGAATGAACGACTTTACCAGTGACGGAGGCAGCGGGCGGATCGAGTTGTGGGGCCGGGCCTGGGAATATTTCACCACACACAAAGTTGTCGGAATTGGAGCCTTTAACTTTGCGGAATACAACTCCTTTGAGTATGGCGATAACCTTTCCGTACACAACACTTTCTTGGATGTACTTTCGGAATCGGGTCTACTTGGCATATTCTTTTATCTCTTGTTTTTATTCCTTGTTGTTTATCACCTGTTTCAATACAAAATTTACAAACATAAACCTTATCTTTTTTTAACCGTTATAGGAATGGTCCTTCAAATGGGTTTTCTATCTGTAATCATCAATGACATCTTTTTTATGGTCTTGGCGATCTTATCTACTTATTTAAATCAATATAAGTTTGGGACGCAGGAAAGTACATTTTCTGTGACGACGGTACAAAAAGTATCATGACTGATAGTAATGGAGGTGGATGCAGTGAATGTTTTGTTACTAACAGATAAATTGAGCTTCGGAGGAGCAGAGATTTACTTCTGCAAGCTTGAAAATCATTTGGAGCATCCGGACATGAATTTCTACTATGCTGCTGGTCCAGGAGATTTGCAAGATAGGCTCACAAATAAGGACCATTACGTTGAATTAAAAAGAGACAGGCATTTTAGGAATTTCTTAAAGTTGAAAAAAGTAATGAAGATCAATGAGATTTCGTTAATTCACGCGAATAGTTTGCGGATGGTTTTGTATGGAGTTGCTCTGAAGATGGTGACACGCAGGCCGATTAAACTTCTCTATACGAAGCACAATATCACCTGGTTAGAACTGAAAAGCAGAAAAATATTCTCCGCGTTAATGAATAGGTTTGTGAATCGAATTATTACTGTGAGCAATTTTGAAAAAAAATCGCTCCTAGAATCCGGCGTCCAAAAGGAAATCATTAAAACGATTTATAACGGCGTAGACCTAGAGCAATTTATTTTTAGAGAAAAAAGACAAGGTCAGGCTTTCAATGTCGGAATCTTGGCTAGGTTATCTAAAGAAAAAAACCTTGAATTCTTTATTGAAATTGCCAGGAAGTTCAAAGGTATGAAAAATGTAAATTTTGTTATTGGCGGAGACGGGCCGGAAAAAAAGAACTTGGAAAATTTAATTAAACGGTATGGTTTATCTGAGAACGTAAAGATGCTTGGTTCAATCAAGAATCCAGAAAAATTTATCGGAGACATGGATGTTATGTTGCTTACTTCAAATCGAGAGGTTTTTCCAATGGTCATTTTGGAGTCGATGGCTGTAGGAACCCCCATCATTTCCATAGACCGGGGTGGGATCAGTGAAGCACTCCTTGAAGGACAAACGGGTTATCTCGTTTCCGAACATTCAACCGAAGTGTTCCATGAAAAGATTTTGAAGCTATTCGCGGATTCTACGAAGCATTATGAATTATCTATGAAAGCACGGCAGCGTGTGGAAGAGGAGTTTTCCTTAAAGAAAATGGTAGGTGAGACAATACAGGAATATTTGGATCGAAAAGATGTCATTTAGAGAGGGGGAGGGTGTTTTGAAGCCTGCACAAATGAAGTTTGGAATTATTATTAATTCTCTTTCAGGAGAAAAATGGAAATATGAAATGCTTCATAAGCTAAAAGAAATGGAGAATCTAGAATGTTCGTTGGTTATTAAGGTTCATGACAGGGGAAAGCACCAGTCATATAAACATCAAGACTACAATATAAAAGACATGTTCCCGCATAGTAGTCTCAAGGTATGTGAAGTTGATAAGGGTGTACTAAAGCAAAAGGACCTCTTACATTTAAGAACTTATCATTTGGATTTTTATTTAGATTTAAGTGATAACCGTTTTGAAGGCGAATTTCTAAATCTAACATCGTACGGAGTGTGGACCTTCCGCCATTTAAAAGAAAAAGAACCATTTTTTCATGCGTTATGGAAAGAATCCCCCTATACGGAAGTGTTTTTTGATCGTTTACTTCCCAACGGAAAAGTTCAAAATTTAATGAAGGGTTCTCTTCCGACGATTCTTTATTCGGCTAAAAAACACAAGACACAATTAGAACAGGCCATTTTGGAATGGCCGGCACAGATGTGTAGGAAAATAAACAAAGGTATCCCAAACACTTCTGCTTCACATGAATGGGTGATAGAAAAAAACACTCCTCTCCCAGCAATGAAACGAATAAAATATTCACTGAGAATAGGAAAACATCAAGCTAAAAGATGGTATAAGCGCTTGTTTGGATACGAGTACTGGAATATAGGGGTCGTGAATCAACCCTTGCATGCATTCTTGAAAGAAGATCCAGTAGAAATTAAATGGCTATTTTCCGATAAAAACCTATATTATGCAGACCCATTCGCTTATGAAGCAGATGGAGAGTTGCGTCTGATTTTCGAAGAAGTGGATCATAGAGTTGTTAAAGGCTTTATTAGTGAATTGCATTTAACCAACGAAGGGGAAGATATGGGAAAGTATAGTCTGAGAAAGGGAACGATGAACCTCCCCACCCATATGTCTTATCCTTATATACTAGAGGATGGAAATAACTATTTCTGTATTCCTGAAACATCAGAGTCGAAAAAAGTGACGATCCACCAATGGAAAGATGAGACTAAAGGATGGGGGGAAGTCAAAACCATCTTGAAAGGAATAGCAGCTGTCGATTCTACTATTATCCATTGGAATGGAAGGTGGTGGCTGTTTTGTACTAGGGCGTCATCCTTCCAAACCGAGAATTATGAGCTGCATATCTTTTATTCGGATCACCTTCTAGGTGAATGGAAAGAGCATGCTGCAAACCCGGTCAAGTATGATATTCGTTCAGCAAGACCCGCAGGTACTCCCTTTGTGCTAAATGATGTATTATACAGGCCTGCACAAGATTGTTCAGCCACATACGGTGGGAGTATTGTTCTAAATAGGGTAGAAAAGTTAAGTCCTGATGAATTCAAAGAAGAACCAGTATCCCAATTGCATCAGTCACCTGAAAGCCTTTACCCAGACGGATTACACACCATGTCTTATGCACGAGAGAATATTTCTCTAGTTGATGGTAAACGGATCGATTATCATCCTATGAACTTGTTTAAAAAACTTTATATGGTAAAGTCCAAGCCTTTTGAAAAAGTGGTGAAACCTGGTGATAAGAAAGGTAATTTTATACGTTCGTTCTCAATAAAGAACCTAAGTTCTTAATTGGGGTGGTTTAGGATCGTTAAGAGAGGAGAGGGATAAGATGAATCACTCGTTTAAAGGAAACTTTGCCCCCTTTATTTTTATGGATATGGCACTGCTCTTTAGTGGATTTTGGATCATCTATAACTTTTTTGAGGCGAGTTCTATCATTGATTTTCCGTTTCACACAGCATCACTTCCTCTCGCATTAGGAATAGCCTATATGACCTTTACATTCTCCAATTCTTATAAGAACTGGGAGAGAAAATCGCTTAAGGATCTTATGTATTCCGTCGTTATCTCAATGATCATTGTAGGTGTGTTGATTAGTTTGGGAATCGTTTTCACATCATGGTTCACTTTCGGTATAAGCTATTTGATGGTTTCGATCAGCCTCCAGACTTTTCTTTTATTACTCGTAAGGTCGATAGCCTGGTCTTTCATAAGGAAAAAAGCTGTAAAAAGGATCTGGTTAATTGGAGACGAGGATTCAAAGATGGATCATTTTCTTGAAAAGAATGAAGGCTGGTATCGTATTTGTGGTTCTTCTCAAACAATGGATGAAGATGTCTTAAAAAAATATGAGAAGGATACGGATGCGTTGTTGATCGGTTCTGGTTTTAGTGCAAAAGAAAAAGTGGAAATGGTACAGCTTGCCACTAAATATGGGAAGGAAACATTGGTGATACCTGAACTTTATGAATTAGGTATTCAGGGGGCGGAAACTTATCAACTGGAAGATACAATTGTCTTTTCGATCCAACCCTTTCATATTCACCCAATCCACCAATTACTGAAAAGGGGGATGGATGTGATTGGATCCATAAGTTTAATCTTACTTACAAGCCCAATACTTCTATTATTAGCATGGCTCATCCCACTAACATCTCCGGGTCCAGCCCTGTATAAACAGCAAAGATTAGGTGTCAAAGGGAAACCTTTCTGGATTTATAAATTTCGGAGTATGGTTGCTGATGCAGAGAATAAAACAGGACCTGTTTTAGCTACCTTTAAAGATCCGAGGATTACTACAATCGGTTCATTTATTCGAGCTACAAGACTAGACGAACTTCCGCAATTGTTCAATGTGTTGAAAGGTGAGATGAGCCTGATTGGTCCTAGACCAGAGAGAGAATATTTTGTAAAACAGTTCAATAAGCAATTTCCTGATTACCATCACCGACTTGAAGTTAAGCCAGGCATTACAGGTTTAGCTCAAGTACACGCGAAATACACTACGTCAGCGGAAGACAAATTACGGTTTGATTTAGCTTATGTGAAAAATTATAGCTTTTTGTCAGATTGGAAAATATTATTTCTAACGTTGAAAGTGGTTTTCCACCGCGAACAGGCTCAAGGTGTTGATGTACAAGATTCCTTGAAAAGCGTCGGTAAGAAGAGAGCGATTCATTAATAAGGGGAGATGTTCAAATGGATATTAAAAATATGGGGAAAGTCTCCGTCATTACTCCTTCGTATAATTCAGCACATTTTATATTGGAGACGATTGAATCCGTTCAATCTCAAACTTACACGAATTGGGAAATGATTATCGTGGATGATTGCTCTAATGATCATTCAGTAGAACTTATTGAAGCCAAACAATCGGCCGATGAACGTATTAAGTTTATTAAACTAACTAGAAATAGTGGGCCTGCTTATGCTAGGAATCAAGCAATTCTAGCCGCGGAAGGAAGGTATCTTGCTTTTTTAGACAGTGACGATTGTTGGTTACCTGAAAAACTAGAAAAACAAATTTCGTTCATGCATAAAAATGATTATTCTTTTTCTTATACTGCTTATCGGATTATGCGGGAAGAAGGAGAACTTACAGAGATCGTATTCCATATGCCTAGTCAGATTACGTATAAGGATTTACTCAAGAATACAGCAATTGGAACTCTGACAGTGGTCCTGAACCAAGAAAAGATAGGCACAGTGAAAATGCCCCTCTATAGAGACTGTTCTGAAGATTATGGGTTGTGGATGTCTATTCTCTCCCAGGGGATTACTGCTTATGGATTAAATGAAGAGCTAGCTTTATATAGGAAATGTAATGAATCTCTATCGAGCAACAAGTGGAAGTCTGCTCGAAAGACCTGGAATACTTACAGGAAAGTCGGGCGTAGTAATCTTCCTTCAACGATGTGGTATTTTTTGAATTACTCCGTCCGTGCGGTGAAAAAACATACGCGAACTCCTTGAGCCAGGCTCATCAGTAAGTAAGCATAGGAAGGTGAAGATTATGAAACCATCCAATTCCGGTAAAATGGAGATTATCCAAATTTCCAGAGCTCTTGCTATATTATTTGTACTTATCGGACATGCGAACAATAACTTTTATCAGGAAATTGGGTATGATTGGTTTAATGTAGCTCAATGGGAGCGGACAGGGGGCGTGGATTTCTTTTTTATCGTCACAGGATTCATGATTTATTACCTCTATAACAAGCATGCTGGAAACAAGGAAAAAGCTATTCAGTTTCTGATCAAAAGAATTTTGAGGATCTTTCCTTTATATTGGATTTTTACGACATTAGCTTTAATCGTGCCCCTTGGGTTACCTGCGCTGGAAGAAGGTTATAGTCTGGGGGTCACCCTCAAGTCTTTTCTCTTATTGACGAACGAGCCCATTTTAAGTTCAGCATGGTCACTGACACACATCGTATTCTTCTACTTTCTATTCTTTGCTTATATGTATAAACCGGTGATTATGAAACCTTTCATTGGTTTATTGATCGTACTCACTTTTCTTGGAGAAATGAATATATTTTCCTTCCTCCCAAGCTCTATCTTCAGTATCAGTATAGTGGAAATCTTCTGCGGAACACTCGTAGCTTATCTTTCTATTCATTTCACAAATAGATACGCTGGACTTTGTATTGTTCTAGGTCTGTCTGGCTATTTCCTTGTATGGATCCATAATATTTACTCGCTAACTTTTATACCATTAGCTCTAGCGTATGGGTTTTGTTCCATGTTAATTATGTATGGGATAGCAGAAAAGGATAAGACCAAGAAAAATGTCCCCCATTTCTTATCTTATCTAGGGGGAGCATCCTATTCCATTTACATTGCCCACGGACCTTTTATAAAAGGATATTTAATGATATTTGTAAAGTTGAATTTTTTTGACATCATCCACCCTTTCTTCGGATTGATCTTGATCATTCTTTTGGTTACGGCTTCGTGCTGTATGGTTTATAAATTTGTAGAAAAACCTTTGGTGGAAACATTAAGAAGAAAAGTTCTTGGTAAGAAGAAAGTGGTACATCCAGTCCCTCATTTGCTTGCGAAATAAAGAATAGTAGAAGGAAACGATGGGATATCTATTTTTACTTGATGAAGTATAATTAATGTTTTTGATTAATTAAAGTGAAGACATTTTCAATGACATCTTCTGGTTCACCATGAGGATGTTTATTTCTTCTAAAATACTTTAATTTAACAATAAAATAAGTGATCCATACTCCGCACCAATCTTTTATCAGATCATTAATCGTGAATGATCGACCGTCAACGAACAGCTGATGAAATTCATCGGTCAAACCATAGAAAGAGGCAAGAATAGCAGCAAGTAAATTGGTTGTTTTCGAAAAGTGGTTATGAATTTGCAGAGCAAGAACGATGAGAATGTATAACAGGGCGAATTCAATCAGGTGTAAACTTTCCAGGAAGAATCCTAATGTCATAAAATCCATTCCTTAATTGTCTCGATAGAAAGACTTGATTGAATCCAAATAAGAATCATGTAGAGAATGGGCATTAGGGTGATGAGTGCTTTTTTCATAATAAGATCTCCTTCATTGAACTTTTTTAATAGTATGGGGGATGAACTATGATTTTATAATTATAGAATTGTAAGTTTTTCCTTCCCACTATATAATAGAAGGATAAAGTGATAATAAGGTGGAGAGATTTGTAGATGAAACGTACGGATAAGCATAAGAAGAAAAAAACACGATGGTGGAAAGTAACTCTAGTTTTATTGGTAATGTTATTAATCCCAGCAGGAGTATATAGTTACTCCCTTTACAGTGGGGCGAAAAACACGGTGGATTCAAAAATGCACAAAGAAGTCGCATCCATCGATCATGAACTGACAGAGAAAAAGCGTAAGGAAAAGGAACCACTTAACATTTTGCTGATGGGCGTTGATGAAAGAGCCGGAGATTCCGGGCGTTCTGATGCTTTAATGGTATTGTCTGTCGATCCAAACGACAATCGCAGCCAAATTATCAGCATTCCACGTGACACACGGACAGAGATGGTGGGGAATTCCTCTCATTCTGGAAAACAGGATAAGATCAATCATGCTTACGCCTTTGGTGGAGCAGATATGGCTATACAGACTGTAGAAAACTTCCTTGATATTAACCTTGACTATTATGTTCAGGTGAACATGGAAGGTTTGGAAGAAATGGTGGATGCCGTTGGCGGGATCACTATCCAAAACGACATCGAATGGTATGGGAAGGATAACTTCCATTATAAAAAAGGTGAATTGACCATGGATGGGGAAGAAGCTTTAGGCTATGTTCGTATGCGTTATGATGATCCGAAGGGTGACCTTGGGCGTAACGAACGCCAACGTAAAGTCATCCAGGGGATTGTTGATAAAGGGATGAATGTCGGATCCATTAACAAAATTGGTAATGTCATGGACGTTCTTGGTAAGAATGTTTCTACCAATATGGATTTCAATACCATGCAGGACTTGATGAAGAACTATAGTGGGGCGAGAGAAAATCTTTCTACCTATCAGATGACAGGTAGTGGGACTAAAATTAATGGGATTTATTATTTAGAAGTCCCGGACCAAGAGGTGCAGGAAGTTCGGGAAATGATCCTGGATTATAATTCATAAGTTTTAAAAGCTGCTCTTATACGAGCAGCTTTTTTCTTTGCTTAGATTTGGTAATAGAATAATGGCGAAATATATATTACCCGGGAAATTATTGTCTATTTTTCATTAAAGAATGCAATAGAATGAAAGAGGTGGGTTCAATTAGAAAAGACCTTAAGCGTGAGTGGGGAATCCTTCACGCTTAAGGTCTTTAACTCTTAACGGACTTGGCTTGCTAAGACTGGTTGATCACTTTAAGGGCCGTTTCTTTCGTAGCTATAAACTGCAGATCTGCATGGTCTTGAAGTAAGGTGACAGGATATCGGACATCTTCTTTCCCGCAGATGGCTTGATAAAAGGCTTCTTGCTGCCACGTTCCTCCATCACAATAAAGTCGGATTTTCCTTGCATTCATGATATCTTTCATTCCTAAGGTAATCGCCATCGGGGGGAATTCATCAAAACTTCCCCCATTGGTCCGAATACTATTCATCACCTGTGTTTCGGGTGCTAAGGATAGAATTCGGGTTTTGGAGTTTCTGAATTCTTCGATGGTCACTTGTTGGAAACGGGAGATGACGGGTTCATTAAAAGCGACATGCCCATGCACCCCTACTCCTCCCAAGCATAAATCGATGCCGCCAACCTGTTCGATCTTGCTGCTGATATCATCAATATTGTACACATCAGGAAAATGACGCTGATCTTTCGGGGGGCTGAGCGAAGGGTGGAGACTTTCGTGAAATTCGTTCATGAACTTTTTGAAGCTGTATGCGTGATCTTCTTCAATGGGGCGCCCCTGCCAATCCAGGTATTCATCCATGTTGAAAATATGAACGTTCTTCCAAGAAATTTTTTCCTCATTTATCATACGGGCTAGAATAGGGTACGGCCGAACAGGTCCTACGGGCAAAATCAGTCTGGTGGGTAAGTTTCTTTCATTACGCTCCTGAATAAAATCAGCCAAATAACGGGCAAAGTGATGGGCTGATTCTTCTGGACCTTCTGTCAATGTGTAGGAAACGTCTTGATTTATCATCATTGTCCTCCGATTATAAGTTTAGGATAGCTTTCATATTCTCAGAAAAAATACGTTGCTGAGTCGTTTCATCCAGATTAAGCAGCTGAAATAGTTTTTTATGGTCGTAATAAGAAGATTTCAAGTCATCGTAATGGACATCTGAACCAAACACGATTTTTTCAAAGGCTCCCTCCCAATAGAATAGATCCTGAAAGAAAGAAGGAGATTTCCGGTTCCTCCAACCCATCGGTGAACCGGATAGGTCGACATAAGCATTGGGATGAAAGCGAGCCATCATAGCTGCCTCCTCGTGCCATGGCATTCCTAAATGAGCGATAAACATAGTCAAGTTTGGAAAAGATCGTGCCACGCGGTCTAACATCACCGGACGCATACGGGCAGAGGATACATCATCCTGCTGATCCACTTTCGTTTGGAGAATGAAGCCTGTATGGAAAAGGACCGGCATGCCCAGTTCTTCAATCTTTGCATAAATGGGATCATAGCGTGGGTCATCATAATTGTGCAAAGGCCGCGTCGTTTTAATTCCTCTAAAACCCTGGGTATATAACCGTTCGACGTCTTCTACCGTCGACTCCCCTAAACGAATAACCCCAAACCCAATCACGCGGTCAGGATACTCTTCCATCGCTTTCCTGACATCTTCATTTGTAGGTGAAAGGTCTCCAAGCCAGTTATCTGAGGGGAGACCGAGACCGCTTAAGCAGACACGATCAATACCGATCTCATCCATTCGTTTTATTAAATTCTCCATATAATTTGGGACGTTGAGAATATGGTGATGCATATCAATGACGCTCATACTTTTCCTCCTTTAAGAAAGAGTGAAGTCATTTAACAGAACTTCTTTTCCTGACCGAACCGACTCTTCAGCGGCAAAAGCAATCTTATGACTCCAATAGGCTTCCACAAGAACTCCGTCCATTGTTTTTTCTGATTTGATAAGTCGTGCGAATTCTTTCATTTGTTCAACTTCACCCGGATGATCAAAACCTGTCTGGTCAATTCCTCCAAGGTCAAAAAGGGGAGGATTTTCTATATTCCCTGACATAAGCTTTTGCTGGTTAGGGTAGTACGTAAATTGATTGTCTTTTTGAAGGACGCCCACTTCAAGATGGTGTTGCTCACAGGATAGGGAAATCCCTAAATTTCCAAAGGAGCCATCCTCAAATTCCACAATGACCCAGCCGTTTTTTATCATTTCTTCAGGATGGTCCCCTTTGGCGAATACAGAACGAGGAGGGGACTTTATCAGATTGACCATAAGATCAAAGTGGTGGATATTTTTCTCTAAGAATGTACCACCGGACCGGATTCTTTCCAGTCGCCAACTCTCACTCCCGGCACGAAAGGGAGGTCTGAATTCGTGGCACCAAATGGATAGAAGGGTGTTTGTGCTCACCTGTTTTTTAAAGCGAATGAAACCAGGGTCATGTCTTAGTTCTGTTCCAATGATAAAAGTTTTCTCGTACGCCTTTATTTTTTTATATAGGTCTATGAATGAATCATATTTGGCAACCATAGGTTTTTCTGTGAAAATAGCTACTTGGTTTTTCATCGCTGTGCTAATATTTTTTGCGTGGAGGTCGTTAGGTGTAGCAATGACGACAGCATCGATCCTCTTATTCCTATACAGTTCTTCTTCGTTGTGAAAAAAATGCGCCTCAGGGTAGAGGTGTTCAACAAACGCCTTTGATTCTTTATCGACATATCCTACCACTGAAAATTCGTTGGTATGTTTCATGGCTTTAAGTAAGGATTTTGAACGATTCCCAGCACCGATCAATCCAATCGAAATGGTCATCTCCACAGCTCCTTATCCTTTTACTGATCCTGCTGTCATTCCAGCTATGAAGTATCTCTGCAGGAACACATAGGCAATTATCATGGGTGCTGAAGCAATCATGACACCCGTAAACAGCATCGGGAAGTTTGTCATATACTGTCCTTGGAATTCTAATAAAGCCAGAGGCAGAGTTTTATATTCGTCTTTCGTGATGAACAGCAAAGGATATAACAAGTCATTCCAATGCATGACAAAAAGGAATATGGCCGTTGCGGATATCGAAGGCAAAGATAACGGCAGGGCAATTCTACGGTACACCTGCCAATTGTTTGCTCCATCAATGGTACAGGCTTCAAATAATTCTTTCGGAATGGTTTTCATGAATCCGGTCAAAATGAACACCGCAACGGGTAAGGTCACGGATATATTGACGATCATTAACCCACTGAGCGTATTGGTTAAGTCCAACCGGTAAATCAATGAGTAGAGTGGAATCATATTTACTTGGGCTGGGACCATCATTCCTAGGGTGAATAAGCCGAAAAGTAATCCTCCCATCCACTTGTTCATTCTTGTAATGGCATAGGCAATTAAACTGGCAAAGAACAAGGTGAACGTTACGGATACAAGGGTCACGATGACACTGTTCTTGAAATATGTAGCCATCGCTGTTTCATTAAATATTTGTACATAGTTGGAGAAGTTGAATGATTCAGGCAGGCCTATGGGATTCTCATACATTTGCGATGTTGTTTTAAATGTAGAGAAGAAGACGGTCAACATGGGAATGATGATGATGGCTGCGTAAATGAAGAGCAGCACTCTTTTTCCTAATCGATCCATAGATTCTTTCCCTCCTTTTTACGTAGCTCTTGATCTTAAGACTCTCATTTGAACAATTGTGATAATAGCAATGACAATCATGAAAATGACAGATTCAGCTGACGCATATCCAAAGCGGTAGCTCCGAAAAGCCGTATTGTAAATAAGCGTGGCTAAGATTTCTGTCGAGTAGTTCGGGCCGCCCCTGGTCATGGCGAAGATCAAATCGAAGGCCTTAAACGATTGGATCGTTGTATAAGCAACAACAATCGTAGCCGCAGGTGCCACAAGAGGCCAGGTGACTTTCTTGAACGTCTGCCATTTGTTTGCTCCTTCCATTTTGGCCACCTCATATAAATCTTTCGGGATGCCCTGCAGGCCGGCGACGAAAATAATCAGCATCTGCCCCGTATGGAACCAGACTTGAACAGCGGAAATGGAGTAAATAGCGATATCTTCATTTCCTATCCAATTCAATGCAAGGGAATCCAGGTTAATAGCCTGCATGACCGTGTTGATCAGTCCGAGGTTCGGGTCATACATATAGGACCAAATAAAAGCAACGGAAACGGAAGATAAAATGGTCGGAAAGAAGTAAAGCGCTCTTAAGAATACACTGCGTTTCGAGTTCTTCGTTAAAAACAGGGCGAAAACTAAAGAAAACAAGGTTTGAAAGATTACTACAAACAGCATGAATTCTATATTATTCACTAATGATTTACGAAAAATAGCATCAGCCGTGAAGATTTCCATGTAATTGCTGACTCCGACAAAATCGTACTCTGTAGATAATCCATCCCAGTTTGTGAAGGAATAGAAAAGAGCACTTATTGTAGGGTAAATAAAAAAGATCAAATACAGGATCAATCCTGGAACAACAAATAGGTAAATGGATTTTCCAGCTTTCATAAGTGCCTCCTTAGTCATAAATAGAAGAAGAAAGCGTCTGTTTTCATGAACCGCGCTTTCTTCCCCTATAAGGAATCTTGGTTATTTTACAAATTGATCGACCACTTTTTGTGCTTCAGCCGCAGCTTGTTCTGGGTCTGTCCCTCCGATGACGGATTGTATGGAAGCGATGACCGCTTTTTCAATATCTGCACTATTGATTAAGTAGCGAGGTTGGAAGCGTGTGTCTTTATCCATCCAATCGGCCGTGTTTTTCAATACTTCAGACTCATAATTCACATCGTTTACGGTTAGGTGCTGTCCCGTTTCATTTGCATAAGTACTGGCATTCTCAGGCTGGCTTAAAAACTCGATGAATTTCTTCGCTTCGTCTTGTGTGTCAGAGTTCTTATTGACAGCCATCATGAATGTCGTGGTGTGAATCCCTTCATAGACGGCTTCATCTGCAGAAACCGTGATCGGTGCCAGAAGTCCAAGCTTCATGTCTGGATTCTGTTCTTTAATACTAGCCATGGCATACGAACCACTTCCGAGCATCGCTGCTTTTTCTTGAGCCATTAGTGCGATCGCTCCGTCGTGTTTTGTTCCAAGGGAATCATCCTGGAAATACCCTTTGTCGGCTAGTTCCTTGAATTGACTTAGTGTTTTGACCCACCACTCGTCCGTCAATTTTGTTTCTCCATTTTCCAATTGTGTAAAGATATCTTCATCTGTTGCATTATTCATCATCATACTGTTCATTAATTGTCCTGGACCAATGTCTGCACCAGGGAAGGCCATTGGGGCGTACCCATTTTCCTTCAACGTTTCATTCATAGCTAAAAACTCTTCCCAACTCTCAGGGATTTCAATTCCCAACTCCTCGAAGATCCCTTTGTTGTAGACGGGCTGGTTGAACACCAACTGATAAGGAACGGCCCACTGTTTCCCGTCTTTCTGACCAGCTTCAAGTAAACTCTCATTAAAATTGGATAGTAATTCTTCTCCAGATAGATCTGTCATCAATCCTGCTTTATCCATAATTTCGAATTGAGAACCTGGGAAGGATGTGAATACATCCCCGACTTCTCCATCTCGAATGAGTGTCTGAGCTGTGGATTGATATTGTTCGGAAGGATAAATGGTCATATCCACTTTAATTCCTTCATTTTCCTTTTCAAACTTTTCAATGAGCTTATCGAAAACCTCTTTATCTTCCCCACGCCAATGTATGAAACTGATCGTTTTACTTCCATCAGCATTATCAGATTCACCAGAGCTTTCAGATGAACAAGCGCCTAGAACCATTGTCATTAGAATAAAAACAGCAAGCATCACATGCTTAACATTCACTAATTCGTCCCCCTTTTGTTTTACATACTAACGTTGCTACCTTAATTAATAACGTTACAACCTTTAATTCCGCACCTCCTCTACTGATAACGCTTTCATTGTCTAATATTATATGGACAGGCCCTGAATATTTCAACACTTTTTAGAAAATTAAAAATTTTATATCAGGTATAAATATGATTAAATCGCTGTTTCATGCGGTTCCGTGGAAGGTAATTAAAATTTCCTCTTGCCAGATTGAATGCGCTTCCAGTACAATGAATAACAACAAAGATACCTACGTTTTATAAAAGGTAGATATCTTTAATGTGGAGGGATGATATGCTGGACCAATTGCAAAAGATGAATGTTTCTCTAAATATTCGACACGTGGAGGATAGTTCCTTTAAGAATTTCGGACGAATACTTGAAAGGTTTCCTGATGAAGATCTCATTCAATTGACTGAAGATCTTCCGGTTCCAGATGCTGGGAATGTATATGTCCCTTCTGAACCTACTTTGGAGTTAAAAGATGTGAAAAGTACCATTCAAAAAAGGTACTACGGTGGCATGGATATTCAAATCGGCTATTGTAATGGGAACAATTCCAATTTAGGTGGACTGGAATATCATAAGGGCAGCGAAATCAATGTAGCTGCGACTGATATGGTCTTACTTTTAGGGCAATTGAATGATGTGGAGGATAATACTTTTTCTACAGAACATTTGAAAGCGTTTTACATTCCGGAAGGGTATGCGATCGAAATGTTCCAAACGACCCTTCACCTCGCTCCTTGCAAGGTGACCGGAGAAGGATTCAAATGTATCGTCATTTTACCTGAAGGTACCAATACTCCATTAAAGGATGAAGAAAAGGGGGAAGACTCCTTACTTTTTATGAGAAATAAATGGCTGATTGCCCATGAGGATCATCAAAGGTTTGTCTCTCAAGGCGCACATGTCGGAATTAAAGGTCCCAATGTATTTGTACAATATTTGAACGATAAAGAAGGAGGAAGTCAATCATGAGTATTCTATTTACACTCGTCACGTGTATCTTGTTTATGGGATTGGTCGGATGGGTGTCCTATCGTAAGGCGAAAGGACAGGTGAATGATTCCGATGGATATTTCCTTGCTGGTCGAGGATTAACTGGTGGGTTTATTGCTGGTAGTTTGCTGCTGACGAACTTATCTGCAGAACAATTGATTGGTTTGAACGGACAGGCTTATCGGACGAACTTGTCCAACATGGCCTGGGAAGTGACGGCTCCGATTGCTGTCATCATTATGGCATTGATTCTGCTTCCTAAGTACTTAGGTGGTGCCTTTTCTACTCTTCCTGAATTTTTAAGTACACGATTCGATGATGGCGTCAGACGTTACATAGTGGTTCTCTTTATGCTCGGGTATGCGTTTGTTACCATTCCTTCGGTTCTTTACTCTGGTGCACTCGCCGTACTTAAGCTCTTTGATGTCCCTGGTCTTCTAGGTATTTCTTTTGAATCATCGGTTTGGCTGGTCATCTGGGTGATCGGAATTATCGGTGCCATTTATGCGATTTTCGGCGGATTGAAAGCGGTTGCAGTATCTGATACGTTGAATGGAATTGGTTTGCTGTTGATTGGTTTGATGATTCCGGTGATCGGACTTTTTGTATTAGGGGACGGGAACTTCTTTCAAGGATTCAAGACGATGGCTACTGACAATGCAGACAAGTTAAATGCGATTGGTGGAAAAGAAGATTCTGTTCCATTTTCCGCTATATTCACCGGTATGATCTTCATGAACATGTTCTATTGGGGTACGAACCAGTACGTGATTCAGCGTGCCCTGGGAGCAAAGAACCTCGCGGAAGGTCAAAAAGGGGTCTTGTTCTCCGGTTTTTATAAGCTTGTTGTACCTATTCTCATGATGATTCCAGGAGTTATTGCTTTCCATCTATATGGGTCAGGCTTCCAAACGGTTGATTTGGCTTATCCAACCATGGTGACCAATTTGATGCCTACGATCTTCTCTGGATTGTTTTTAGCTGTTCTTCTGGGAGCGGTGTTCTCAAGCTTTAACTCACTTTTGAACTCAGCGGCGACGATGTTTGCTTTAGATGTGTACAAGCCTGGTTTTAAACCCGATGCTTCTGATGAACAGTTGATTCGGGTAAGTAAATATTTCGGTACGATTTTGGCACTCGTTTCATTCTTTATTTCCCCGATGCTCATGAGTGCACCGGATGGCCTTTGGGATATCATTCGTAAGTTTACTGGTTTCTTTAACATCCCAATCATCGCGATTGTGCTCGTAGGAATTGCATCCAAGTTTGTTCCGCCACTGGGCGCGAAGATTGCAGTGATATTTCACGTCATTACGTACTACATGCTTGTATGGGGATTGAACCAGATGTTCGGCATTGAAATTACGATGAACTTCATCCACATTTCTGCCATCCTTTTTGTTATCGAAGTCGGTATTATGTTGGCAATCGGATATATTCGCCCGCTGTCCAAACCTTATTCGTTCAAGCATGCTCCTAAAGTGGACATGGTCCCGTGGAAGTATGCGATTCCGACAGCGATTATTTTGTTAAGTTTGATTGTATTTACTTACATCGTCTTCTCTCCAATCGGGCTTGCATATCCGGACGCGGTGGTTTCTCAATGGTTCTGGATCACTTCTGGTGTGTTGATTGGTTTAACTTCTGTAGCACTGGTCTTTGCTATGAAGAAATGGGAAAAGAAATATGACCGTGTCGTAGAAAAACAAATGAAAAAAGCGGCTAATCTATAATTTTCAAGGAGGATTTCATCTATGCAGACGAAACAAAAACAAGGGCTATCCATTCAATATCAAAGAAATACGTTCGAAGTTGTGCTCGATGGACGTATGATCCTTGAACATACACCGACGTCCCCGTGTTTATTTGTCGGTCAAGGAGAAGAAAAAATTGAGATGTACCGTGGAAATTATGAGATTGAAGATTATGTGGTGGAACGCTTCGGACTGAGAAGTTTTGAAGTCATTGAAGAAAGCGCACAGGGTTTCCGTATTGATTTTAAGCGGACTTCCATGGATTCTGAAACTCTATCTGTAGCCTTCAGCTATGAAAATCAAAATCTGAAACTGGATTTTTCAGGAGATCGAAAGGCCTTCAATCGTTTTTGGGTTCGTATCCCTGCTGATTCCACAGAAAAGGTGTACGGATGCGGGGAGCAGATGTCTCACCTGAATTTGCGGGGCAAGCATTTCCCATTATGGACCTCTGAGCCAGGTGTTGGCCGCAACAAAAACACGTACACTACTTTTCTAGCAGACCTTCATGATAAGGCAGGGGGCGACTATTATCATACCAATTACCCTCAGCCGACATTCCTGTCTTCAAAGAAGTATTTCTGTCATGTCGATACGACTGCTTATGCCGACTTTGATTTTCGAAAAGATCATTATCATGAACTCCAAGTGTGGGAAGTCCCGTCGCAAATGATGTTTGAAACGGGAGCAAGCATCAAAGAGTTAGTGTCTCGACTGACTCATCATCTAGGAAGACAGCCGGAGCTTCCGGAATGGACTTATGATGGCATCTGGCTCGGAATGCAAGGCGGCACGGATGAGGTTCAAAAGAAAATCGATGCTGCACGTGATAAAGGCATGAAGGTAGGGGCTGTCTGGGCTCAGGATTGGCAGGGAAAAAGAGTCACTTCTTTTGGCCGCCGTTTGAACTGGAATTGGCAGTGGGATGAGAACGAATACCCTGAACTGGACCAAAAACTGAAAGAATGGAAAGAACAAGGCATCCGTTTCTTAGGCTATATTAATCCTTATTTGATTTTAGATGGAGCATTGTATAAAGAAGCTGCGGCGAATCATTATTTTGTCCTCAATCGACAAGATGACGTTTATTTAGTGGACTTTGGTGAGTTTGACTGTGGAATTGTCGATCTCACGAACCCGGCAGCCTTTGAATGGTATAAGAGCGTCATTCAAAAGTACATGATTGATTTCGGTTTAGATGGCTGGATGGCTGATTTCGGAGAATACTTGCCGACCGATGCCAAGCTCCACAATGGTGAGCCTGCCATGCTTATGCACAATGCCTGGCCGATGCTGTGGGCAAAAGTCAATTTCGAAGCTGTTGATGAAGCTGGTAAAACAGATGACATTGTCTATTTCATGCGTGCAGGCTACACAGGAAGCCAAAAGTACTGCCGATTGTTGTGGGCGGGAGATCAGAGCGTCAACTGGGATCTTGATGATGGAATCGCGTCTGTCATCCCTGCTGCACTGTCTGCGGGCCTTGTCGGAAATGGGCTTCACCACAGCGACATCGGAGGATACACGAGTCTGCATGGAAACAAGCGTTCCAAAGAATTGCTGCTTCGCTGGGTGGAACTCGCTGCTTTCACGCCGGTAATGAGAAGTCATGAAGGAAACCGCCCGACCGATAGTCACCAGTATGATCATGATGAAGACACGATGGATGCATTTATAAGAATGACAGATGTCCATGTGACATTGGCCCCTTATTTGAAAGATCTTGTGAAAGAAAATGCGGAAAAAGGGATTCCGGTTCAGCGGCCTTTGTTTATGGAATTTGAAGATGATGCACTGACGTATGACCTTCAATACCAATACATGTTGGGAGACGATGTACTTGTTGCACCTGTCTACGAGGAAGCAACGAGCCAGTGGAATGTTTATCTTCCGAATGAAACATGGGTTCACCTCTGGAGCGGTGAAGAATTTGACGGCGGCCATGTAGAAGTTTCCGCTCCTATCGGTCAGCCTCCTGTTTTTTATAAAAAAGAATCCGCCTACGCCGATCTCTTTGAGAAGATTCGGGAAAAACATATGCCGGTAAAATAAAAAGGTAATAACCTTTGTTAAAAGGTAGGTATGTATGGTATGATGTTTTCAAATAGAGAAAAAAGGTGGGACGGATCAATGAGTATGAAAGTATTGTATCTTCCAATTGGGAGAAAAACATTTGATTTAGAAGCAGGAGAAATCCAAAGGAAAAAGAGTTCGGAGATGTTGAACGAGTTAGGCATTGAAGTGATTGAACCGGAGGGCATCCTTACTTCACCGGATGACTTGAACGACTTTTTGAAAGCGATTGCTAAGGATGACATCGGCGTTTCCATTTATCAAAGTGTCACGTTCGCGGATGGTGAATTTGTGGAAACACTGATCAAGCAGGTGGAAGCGCCTGTCATGGTGTGGTCCATTCGTGAACCGAGCATTAACGGACGTTTGCGCTTAAACTCCTTAACGGGTGGGAACAGCACCAGCCACGTGTTGAAATGTGCGAAGCATCCTTATTCCTTCCTTTTCGGGAATCCGGAAGAGGCTCAAATTCGCGGGCGTTTAAAAAAATATTTAAAAGTTCAGCAGATGATTCAAGATTTAAAGCAATTCAAAATTGGCGTCATCGGGGAACACCCTCCTGGCTTCTTTTTCTCAGGAACAGACGAAGAAATGCTTCACAAGCAACTGGGGGTTGAAGTGAAAAGTGTGGATTTGATGAAAGCATTCGAAGAGTCTAAGAAACTATCAGAAGGAGAATGGGAACATGCGATTGACCGAGCGCAGCAGCAGGTGATCGGTTTGAACAGAAATGATGAAACCGTTCAGCGTTTTGCTCAGTTCACGACTTATGTCGAGTCTGTCGTTAATCAAGAAAACCTTTCGGGACTTGCCATCCGTTGCTGGCCGGAGTTTTTCAATGAATTAGGAGCAGCTGCCTGTTCAACCCTTTCCCAATTTACCGAAGATGGGATCGTCTCTTCTTGTGAGTCGGATATCCATGGTTCTGTTTCCATGTTTATTTTACAGCAGATGAGTGGAGGAAAAGCGCCTTACTTAGGAGATATGGTTCATGTGAATGAAGCGAGTAATTCAGTCGTCTTCTGGCATTGTGGCGCAGGTGCCTATTCTCTTGCTCACCCTGATCAGGGAGCGCAGCCTGGTGTGCACCCGAACCGTAAACTCGGATTTACGATGGAATTTGGTCTTAAGCCAGGGCAGGTGACGATGTTCCGCGTCAGCTATACACCAGATGGATATCGTCTGCTTGTTATGAGAGGAAATGCATTGGATACTCCGAAACGTTTCAACGGGACGTCTGTAGAAGTAGAACTTGAGACAGAGATCAATGACACGCTGTACAGTTTAATGGAAGAAGGTTTTGAGCCTCACTATGCTCTCGTTTACGAAGATGTCGTTGAAGAGCTTGTGGAGCTTGGGCGTCAACTGGACCTTGAAACCATCGTTTATACGAGAGATTGATTGAAGGAGGACACCTGATGAAACATGTCGCAGTAGGGCAGGCAGGAGGACCGACAGCTGTCATCAACGCTACCCTGGCTGGTTTTGTTGAAAGTGTAAAAGAACAGTGTCAATTGACCTTCGTTGAAGGAGGTTATCAAGGTCTGGTAGAAAAGAACTTTCTTTACGGTGATTCGGAAGTCATTGATTGGATTCTTGAAAATCAGTCAGTGCCGGGGGCGTGCCTACAATCCGGGCGTTACCCTTTTAACGATCAGGCAATTGCTGAAGCGGTCCATTCCCTGAAGAAGCACCAAATCGATACCCTCGTATTTATCGGCGGGAATGGAACGATGGAAGCTTTATTAAAGGTAAAAAGAGAAGCCGAACGTCAAGGGTATTCTCTACAGGTGCTCGGACTTCCAAAAACGGTGGATAATGATTTGGGAGGCACAGACCATGCACCTGGTTTCGCAAGTGCAGCGAGATCGATCGCGCAGACGACGAAGGATTTGAGCCGTGATTTATATTCTATGAAAAATTTTGAACAGGTCCGCGTATTGGAAACGATGGGCAGGAATGCCGGATGGTTAGCTGCCGCTGCAGGAGCCTGGAGAGAGTATGCGGAGGAAGGCCCCCATTATATAGCTCTTCCTGAACAGCCATTGAATAAGGAAACTTTGTTAACAACAGTCAAAGAAGCTTTGAGTTCCTATGGTTACGCGATCGTTGTGGTCAGTGAAGGGGTTCAGTGGGAACAAGGATCTCAAATTGAACTCAATCAAGTAGGAGGACGCTCCATTCTTGGGGGTATTTCCAAGGAAGTCAGTGAATTTATCAAGGAAGAATTAAATGTAAATACAAGGGCGGAACTGTTGGGGATGAATCAACGGGCGGACACATCGGCTTTATCCCCCATCGATACC
This sequence comes from Halobacillus sp. GSS1, assembly GCF_017307035.1. Taxonomy (NCBI): domain Bacteria; kingdom Bacillati; phylum Bacillota; class Bacilli; order Caryophanales; family Bacillaceae; genus Halobacillus; species Halobacillus sp. GSS1. The sequence continues at coordinate 33,488 of NZ_JAFLHE010000005.1, read as the reverse complement.
TATGAAGCTTATCAAATTGGCAGAGAAGGTGGTCGATGGGTGATGGAAGGGTATGATGAAGTAATGGTCGCTGTTGGGCGAAAAGCATCAAACTATTATACAATGGAGATAAAACCTGTAAAACTTGAAAAAGTGATTGCTGAGGGAGAACGGCTGTTACCAGCTCAATTCATCACAGATCTAAAGGCTTATTACCAATGGTTGACTCCACTGTTAGGAGGTGACCGGCCTTCTTATCCTCCGCTTTCGAGAAGGAGAGTCGAATATAGTGAACACTAAAGTGAACCCCAACAAAGATTTAGCCCTTTACTTACAATTGAAAGAATTATTCATTGATCGTATCCATAATGGACAATGGGAAGCAGATAAATTGATTCCGACCGAGCAGGAACTTATGAAGGAATTCGACGTCAGCCGCACAACGATCCGTCAGGCCATTTCCATTCTCGTGCAGGAAGGATTGGTAGAAAAGAAACAAGGGCGCGGAACTATCGTGAAACCTAGAAAATTGAGCGGAAACTTAAGTCAATTGAAAGGGTTCGCTGAAGAGGTTCTGGAACGCGGGCAAGTTCCTCGAAGCAAGTTGATCCGGGCAGAGTTTAAATCCAATCTCCATCATGAAAAGTCCATGCTTGAGGTCAAAGACGATGAACCCATCTTGTTAATCGAGCGGATTCGTTTAGCGGATGAAATACCGGTGGCCCTTGAACGTACATGCTGGCCGAAAGAGATCGGCGAAATCCTGATGAAGCACAATTTGGATGAAGCGCGTTACTACGAAATTCTTGAAAACTACAACATTTATTTGAATAGAGCCAGCGAAAAGATAGCCGCCATCAATGCAACCATTGATGAAGCAGATGCTCTCGGAATACGGGGAGGCGAAGCTCTTCTTGAAATGACGAGGCTGAGCTTCGGTGTCAATGAACGACCGATTGAATACACGAAAACGAAATACCGTAACGATCAATACCATTATAGTCTTGAACTTAAACGATAAAAGGAGAGGTCGTCTATGCCATTTGTGGATGGAAAAACATTGCTAACCCATGCTTATGAGAACAAGTACGGAGTCGGAGCCTTTAGTGCTCATAATGCGGAAACCATTTTAGCTATATTAGAAGCTGCGGAAGAAAAGCAAGCCCCTGTGATGATCCAGATTGGACAAAAGGTGATTCAAACGCTGGGCTTGCAGCCGATGAAAGATATGGTCGATTCTTTTGCGAAGGATTTCACAGTCCCTGTGTGTATCCATCTCGACCATAGCCGCCAGTATGAGCAGACAATGGCAGCCATTCAGTCCGGCTTTCAATCCGTGATGTTTGACGGTTCGGGATATTCCTTTGAAGAGAATACACGAATTACGAAACAGGTGGTCAATGCTGCCCGGGCGCTTGGCATCGGCAGTGAAGGGGAAATCGGTAAAATTGGTGGAACTGAAGATGATATTACGGTAGACGAAAAAGATGCATTGATTACGACAACTGAGGAAGCAGTCGACTTTGTGAATGAAACGGATGTCGATTATTTAGCGGTATCCATAGGAACCGCCCATGGCATTTACAAACAGACACCAAATCTGCGTTTCGAAAGGTTGAAAGAAATCTCTGAAGCTGTGGCTCGACCAATCGTTCTGCATGGCGGTTCAGATGTGCCGGATGAACAAGTACAGGAAGCTATTAAGCTGGGGATCTCCAAAATCAATGTAGACACAGAACTTCGCCAGGCCTATACGCAAGGCTTACAGGATTATTTGGCTTCAAATCCAGAAGACATTGTTTTGGCTAATTCCTTAGGTGCAGGTCGTGAGCGAATGAAGGAAAAAGTCAAAGAGAAGATTGATGTCTTTGGAAGTGCTGGACGTTCGGAAGCATTTAGCAATGAACAAAAGATCGTAACGTTATAATATATAAGGAGGTTGTTGTAATGAATAAAGTAGCAACAGACTATTCTTTCGGTTTATTTATCAATGGCGAATGGCGCACAAAAGAAAACACCGTTCCTGTCTTGAACAAATACAATCAAGAAAAAATCGGTGAAACAGCCGTAACCAATGAATCCGATGTCAAGGAAGCTGTGGAAAGCGCCAAAGAAGCTTTTAAAGTGCCTTTCTCTTTATATGATCGTTATCAAGTTTTACTGAAAGTCGCTCAATTATTGAGAGACAACACCGAAGGGTTTGCAGCGGTGATTGCGCAGGAAGTCGGAAAACCGATTAATGAAGCAAGAGGAGAAGTAGGTCGTTCTGCCTTAACTTTAGAGAATTCGGCGGAGGAAGCAAAACGAATCCACGGCGAAGAAATCCCTGTCGAAGCAGCCCCGGGATCTGAAAATCGTAAAGCGTTCACAAGACGTTATCCTGTCGGTGTGGTTGCAGCCATTACGCCGTTCAATGTCCCGTTGAACCTTGTCTGCCACAAAGTTGGCCCAGCGCTTGCAGCTGGAAACAGTGTTGTTTTAAAACCCGCTGAGCAGACTCCGCTTACGGCTTTATTACTGACGAAGCTGTTTGAAGAAGCAGGACTTCCAAAAGGGAGACTGAATGTACTTACTGGAGAAGGTCATGAGGTAGGACCACTGCTGACATCCAATCCTGATGTGAATATGTTTACATTTACCGGGAGCCCGCAGGTCGGAGAACGGATTCGACAAGAAGCAGGCCTACGTGATGTCGCATTGGAACTTGGCAACAATTCCGCAACAATCGTTCACAAAGATGCCGAAGTTGAACAAGCGGCACAACTGGTCGCACAAAAAAGCTTTAACAATGCAGGGCAAGTGTGTATTTCCGTCCAGCGCGCCTACGTTCACGATGCTGTGTATGACCAGTTTCTTGAAAAAGTAAGAGAAGCGACCTCCCAAATCAAATTAGGAGACCCTATGGATCCTTCCACACAAATGGGACCAATGATTGCAGAAGAAGAAGCGGTTCGAGTGGAAGAATGGGTCAAAGAAGCGGTTGCAGAAGGGGCGGTTATTGAAACCGGAGGAAAGCGTGACGGTGTTTTCTACCAGCCTACCGTTCTTTCAAATGTTAATTCAGAAATGAAAGTTTGTAAACAGGAAGTGTTCGGTCCGGTCGTAGCGGTTGATTCCTATGCTGATGAAGATGAGGTCATCTCTTACGTCAATGACTCTGAGTATGGACTTCAGGCAGGGTTGTTCACAAACAGCCTGGCGTTTGCGATGAAAGCCATGGATCAGATTCACGTTGGTGGCTTGATTGTCAACGATACTTCCGGCTATAGAGTCGACCACATGCCATATGGCGGCGTGAAGAAGAGTGGAACAGGAAAAGAAGGTCCACGCTATGCCATTGAGGAAATGACAGAAGAGAAAATTGTTGTATTCAACTTGTAACTGGGAAGGGAGTCCATACGGCTCCCTTTTCTTAATTTAACTTATAGGAGAAAGCATATGGAGTTTATCACGATTTTACTGCCAATTTTCTTAGTATTTGGTATTGGTTATGGAGCTCAGAAGATCTTTCAATTCGATACTTCTACGTTTTCAAAACTAGCTCTTTATATTCTCGTTCCGTTCCTTGTCTTCCAGACGTTTTACGAAGAAAAGATCACCTTTTCCTATGTTTATATTTCAATCTATATGCTGGGATTGTGCATCATTATCATTGGCATCGTTTCTATTCTTTCCAAGATACAAAACTATACCGAAAAGGAAAGATGCGGGATGGTCTTGTCCTGTGCCTTCACTAATAATGGAAACTACGGCACACCACTTGTTTTGTTCTTATTCGGAACGGCAGGAATGGAAACCGCGATTGTCCTTATGGTCTTACAACAGCTGCTGATGAGTACCTTAGGCGTTTACTATGCGGCTAAAGGGGGAGGAGACAAGGGAGATGGAATGAAAGCTGCCCTGCGCTCCGTACGTCGGATGCCAATGGTTTATGGGGCTATAGCCGGGTTTCTTTTCCAAACGTTCGGCATATCTATCGGAGAGCTTAAAGGAGGCGTAGATTTAATTGCAAGTGCTACGATTCCTTTGATCATGCTTACCCTTGGCATGCAACTCGCGAACATCAAAGTCAAAGGGTTCGAATATAAGAAAGTATCCATCGCCTTAATGATCAAACTGGTAGCTGCTCCAGCCATCGCAGCCGCCATCGTTTGGGCAATGCCTGTCGATCCGTTGATGAAGCAAATTATGATCATTATGGCGGCCACTCCTACAGCTGCAAATACGACGATGTATGCCATCCAGTTTCAAACCGAACCCCAAACCGTTACGAGTGCAACTTTAGCAACCACAGTGCTCAGTTTAGTTACAATTCCTATTGTGATTTTTTTAGCCACATTATGATAGAATAGATCTCTTGAACCGAGTTGTCTTTTCTTCAACCCGAATTGATAGTGGATTGTTTTTTTTGCAGACCATTAAAAGGTAAGAGTCCGATTGGTGTTGTTCATACTGTTACTAAAGAGGTGATGGTATGGAGCATGATGAGGGGAACTTTTTCAAAGGATTATTATGGGCTGGATTGCTGTCTATGCCGATTTGAGGGATGATTGTTTTAGGTGTTTATTTCATTTGGTAACAGGAAATTTCACGCGAGCAAACATGGGAAAGTTAAAAAGGGAGACTTCCAATCTGGAAGTCTCCCTTCGTGTTATACCAATATGAACCAAAGAAATGATGTGACAATAATAGCCGTTATTCCTTGTAATAGTGTGCCCATCGTTTGAGCCTTGTAGGCTTGCGTAATGGACATCCCGCTGAATTCTTTAACGACCCAGAAATAGCTGTCGTTCACGTGGGAGACGACCATGGCGCCGGCACCTACGGACATGACAACAAGGGCCAGCGGTACTGCACCTTCGATTCCGATTTGCGGAAGAAGGGGAGCGATTAAGGTTGATGTGATGACGATCGCAGCAGTAGATGAACCTTGAGCACTTTTTAATGCGGCTGCGATAATGAATGGGATGAAGATGAATACCGCTCCGACTGCTACTTCATTTCCAGCAATCCCCTTAATAAGATCAGCGATACTTGTGGAGCTGATCACAGAACCGAAAGCTCCACCTGCTCCTGTAATCAACAGGATAGGAGCGGCTTCCTTGATGCCGATTCCGACCCATTCGGTAAGCGTTTCTTCATCATATTTTGGAAGAAGAGTAAAGGCGAATAAGACACCGACGAGAAGAGCGACAACAGGTGAACCTAGGAATAGGAAAAAGGAAAATAGCGGGCCTTCCCATCCAGCGAAAGTAATGACAGAGCTGAATCCAATGAGAAGAATTGGAATTAAAATGGGGGCAAAGGATTTAGAAGCCGAAGGCATATCACCAAAGCTGCTGACGACCTCGTCGTAATCATACAACGCATCATCTTCACTTTGTTCAATGTGAATGTTCTTACCGGCCTTGACCGCCCAGATGTATCCAACCAGGATAGCTGGGATCGCGACGATGATACCGAATAATATGACCGTTCCTAGATAATTCTGCGCACCGATATTCCCTGCCGCTGCGATAGGTCCAGGTGTCGGTGGCACTAAAGTGTGCGTGGCAAAAAGACCTGTAGACAATGCGATCGCCATGGATGCAACGGTCACCTTCGTTTTATTTGCAAGCGCTTTCTTTAAAGAGGATAAAATAACATAGCCTGAGTCACAGAATACCGGGATACTAACAATACTACCGATAGCGCTCATGGCAAGCTGTGGTCTCTTTTCCCCAACGATTCGTAAGACGACTTCAGCCATACGTAAGGCAGCGCCTGATTTTTCTAAAATGACACCGATGATTGTACCAAATACAATGACGAGTCCGATTCCTCCCATCAACCCTCCGAAACCGCCATTGACGGCCTCTACGACATCTCCGAGTGGCATACCGGATAAAATTCCGATAGCGAAAGCAGAAATCAAAAGAGAAAGGAAAGGGTGGAGGTTGAATTTCGCTGTGGCTACAATGACAAATAAAACACCGAGTAAAATAATAAGTACAAGTCCGAAACCTTCCATATACTTCTCACTCCTTTTTATTGTTTGGTGATCAACCTTGCAATTTGTCTTGTTGTCTCAAATAAATATTCTTCTGCGTTCTTCAGGCAGTCCTCTAGTGAGGAAGGACCTGGAGTTATGGAAAAACAGCTCGTAAACCTTTCATTTAATGCCCCGTAGTCATTGCTTAAACTTCCTGAAATGAGAAGAACAGGCGTATGGTTTTCTTTTGCAAGTTCAGCTACATAGCCGGGTGCTTTCCCATAAAGGGTCTGTTCATCGCTTTGACCTTCGCCAGTGATGACGTAATTAGCACCGCGGATGGTCTCTTGGAGCTGGATGGCATCGCCGACTAACTTTGCGCCTGATTCAAGCTGAGCACCAATGGTTAGAAAAGCAAAGCCGAGGCCACCGGCTGCACCAGCACCGGGCGTGTTCATGATGTTTTTATCAAGCACCTCTTCCACGAGTTTTCCATAGTGGTCTAGAGATTGGTCATAAGCATAGACCTGCTGCTCGGTCGCTCCTTTTTGTGGGCCATAGACATGACTGGCACCTCGGTTTCCGGTCAGTGGATTGTCTACATCAGAAGCAACATGAATTTTAATATTTCTCAGGCGGGAGTCCAATCCGGACAAATCTACTTTTTTCACAGTATGTAGATCCTTCCCGTGGATCCCCGTTATCTGACCGCTTTCATCGTAGGTTTTCATCCCCAGCGCCTGTAACATTCCGAGACCGCCGTCATTCGTAGAGCTCCCCCCGATAGCTACAATCAAGTCCGTGCATCCTTCATCCAACGCATGCGTGATTGCCTGCCCGATCCCATAGCTCGTTGTGTGATCGGGATTACGTTTTTCGGTCGGTACGAGTGGTAAGCCGGCAATTTCTGCTCCTTCGATGACCGCTCGATCATCGTCCAGTTTTACATACCAGCTTTCCCGCTCTTCTCCTAAAGGCCCTTTGCATGAAAATTGAATTTTTTCGTGCGGCACAGAGGTAGAAAATACGTCTAAGGTACCTTCTCCACCATCAGCCATTGGCTTCTTGATGGTTTCTATATTTGGATTTACCGAATGAAAAGCCTTTTCCATAATTTCAGCGACTTGAATGGAAGACAAACTTCCTTTGTACGAATCAGGGGCAAAAGCAACCTTCATCATTCACCCTCCTTTACTATATTTGCTTACTTTCTATTCAACAGGAAATAAGAAACGATAACAATTGATGGGATCTACAAAATATCAGAAAATTGTAAACGTATTCTTGTGCAAATGCACAAATCATCGGTTGATTAAAATCGCTTGTAAGATCATCGCATCTTTGAAACACCGTGCATCCAACCCTACTTTTTTATGAACTTGATCCAGACGGTAATGGAGTGTGTTTCTGTGGATATGCAATCCATCAGCAGTCCGGTTCATTTTTAAGTCGTTTTTGAAAAAAGAATCAAGTGTTTCTAAATAAGGTGCTTCTAATCGGTTCAAACGATTGGCGAAAGGTTCCGTGATCTCTATGTACGTCTCTTTTGTAATGCTTGAAAGTAGCCGTTCAACCTTAAACGCTCCGCTGTAAATCATCTCTCCAGCTTTTCCTGCAATCTCTATCGACTGTGATGCTTGTTGGAAAGATGTATAAATACCTTTGGCACTGTACCCTGGTTCACCAACAGCGGCGGGTCCTTCTGTTTGGAAGGGTGGAATATGCTCTTGGAATGGAAGAGGCATGACCACTGAATTTTCCTGAAAAGGGAGGATGAAAAGAGGACGTAATTGCAGCTGTTCTGCCTGTCTTCGGAGTCTCTCTGTAAAATCAAAAGGTGAGGTTGTCTGGAAAACGACCACCTGCCATGCTTTCTTAAGGTCTGCTCGTAAAGAGTAGCGGGCTTCTTTTTCCAGCTCTTCCATATCTTCATCTGAAATGAGCCGATGAAACCAGTGGTTCCATTGTCTTTCCTGATAGAAACTCTGTTTCTGAATATATAATTGTTCCAGCGCGATCTCGACCGATCCTTGGGTCATTCCGGCTGCTTGGTAGACTTGATCTGGATTTCCTGTCAAACCGACGACACCTGCAAGTTCTCCTCTATGAAAAATCGGCAGATTAACCCCAGGTTTTGTATTGGAATATTGGGATGAGATGTCTTTGGTTATTTGCTGGGCTTCCAGCGTTTCTATCACTCTTTGTGCTCCACCATGGACTTGATTGATGCGGGCGTGGTCTGTGCTGGCCACAATTTTTCCGGTCGGATCCATTAGGTTGATGGCTACATCGATGTATTTAGAGAGGCGATGGATGATTTCCTGTCCCAGGTGATCAGTAAGTTCCATGTTGGATCACTCCTTTTTTTATCATTCTATCAGATTGGACATGGGTAGATTCCCTAAAGGAGATGAGAAGTTATTCCATAGGGTTTAGAATAATGGATAAGGATGTTTTGTAGAGGGAGTTCAGCGAAAAGGGGGAAGAAACATGAAAAAATTATTGCTCACTGGGTTTGAACCTTTTTTGGATTACTCATTGAACCCGACCGAGGAAATTGCACGGGCATTAGATGGAGAGACAATCAACAATTATACAATTGTGGCCAAAGTCTTACCCGTCGACTATAATAAATCCGGCGATCAATTGGTGTCTTTTATTGAAGAAGTTCGACCCGATTCTGTTCTTTCGCTGGGTCTTGCTGCAGGAAGGTACAAAGTGACACCGGAGAGAATAGCGATTAACTGTAATGAAAGTAAGGAAGAAGATAATGAAGGAAATCAGTTTGAAGGAGATTTGATTGATGCGGAAGGAGCAGATGGATTGTTTTCTACTTTGCCTATTCGAACCTTCGTTGAGGCGTTGAATGACAAGGGATATCCTGCTGAAATCTCTAACACTGCCGGGACGTACTTATGTAATCATGTGATGTACAGAGGGCTGAATCATTTTAAGAAAAAGAATATGGAGATTCATTCATATGCCGGCCTCTCATGATTTAGCTGTCCAGCATGGGGATTTACCGAGTTGGTCGCAGGAGGATTTAACGAGAGCTGTGAGAGAAATGATTCGTTCTCTTCCATAATGCAAAAGAGAGCAAGGGGAATCAGGCCCCTTGCTCTTCTTATGTTATAAGCTTGGACGATAAGCTGTTTCTGGAATTTCTTCATAATCTTCAGGATCTAAATTTTCAACCCTGTCCGTTGCTACACCATCAATAATCCCTCTGAGACCCGTTTCTACGGCTTTTACGAGCATCCCTTTTTTCTTCTGCCCGAGACTCTGTGTCTGTCCCGTCACTTCAAAAAGGACCGTGCCGCTGCCATTAAGGGCAAAGGAACCTAAGGCTGTGCCTGGAAGGTCCAGTCCCTGGCTGTACAGAGTGATGTTATCGAATGGAGAGTTCCCCATTTCCTGCAGGGCATCGTAGGCGGCGACATTCAACTGGCGGGAGTAATCGAAATCATAGTTATCTGAATACTCGGAGTACTTCGATCCTTCTTCTGAGCTTGGATCAGGGACAAATTGTCCGGATAGAGACAAGGTGACGGGATCACTTGTGCCATCCACATAATAGAGTCCCTGGTGGTGGAGGTCTATGAAAACATCGACTGTTCCGAATTCCTCCTGCAAGTTTTTATACACATTACGAACCGTTTGAGCTTCCGGTGTGATGTACCAGCCTGGCTGTGAGGAAGAACCTGGAACATCTTCTGCCTCTGGAACATAATCCAAATCAGGATTAAAGTCGCGGTTTACATCAAAACCTGGATTGACTGCATAGTTGTCGCCCTGAATGTTGGGGGCAGTATAGTAATTCCATGTCGGCCCACCTGCATCAGCCAGTTGAGGGAAGTCTTCGACGACTTCTGACCACGTCATATCATTTCCGCGTCTGTCGAGCTCCGAGGCATCAGGGTTCATTTTAGGAAGGGTAACGAGTGTTACCTCTTCTCTGATTTTTTGCGCGTGAGGGGAGTTACTTGAACCCAAATAGCTTAATAGATTCAGAATGGCTTCGGTTCCTGTTTTTTCATTTCCATGGATTTCACTTTCAATAAGGATGACTTTATCTCCATGACCGACACGGGCTTGATAAATATCCAGTCCGTTATTGGATTGACCGACGACGTCGACTTTTACTGTTCCCTGGCTGGATTTTTCAATCTGCTCTAATTTTTTCGTCAGCTGACCATAGTCTGTCCAACCGGAGCTGCTGTAGGTTTGCTGTTCAGGTGTACCAGGGTGGTTTCCGGCTGCAAAAGTAGGGATGGCTACACTTGATGCCAATACGATGGAACTAGCGACAGCAAATACTTGTTTTTTCATAGACGATTCCTCCTTATTCTGTAATTCCTACTTGATTGAATCCATCTTCGGTAGCTTGAGCTTCTTTACTGTTTTCACCATAGAGGTCGACAGCAGATTGGATAAGTGATTCTCTAGCGTGGCTGAAGTCAGATTCCGGTTGCAAGTAGACAGTCAAAGCACGGTAATAGATTTGGCCGAGTTTTTCTTTTCCAATCTGTTCACCTGTGATGTAAGCCGCATGGTTGATGATGGAAGAGTTGATATGGACACCGCCATTATCCAAATCTAGCGGCAAGTCATAAAACTCATCCATGTGGGATGGATACATGCCGTTGCCATCTCCATATTCCACGTATTTTGCACCAACAGGATATTTGCTTGGATCACTCAGGCTTCTTAAGGATGTTCGCCCGGAAGCAATCGCGTCCTCCGCCATAATGTCTTCACCAATTTCCCAATCTTCCTCATCGACAAGTGCTCCAAAAATATCAGAGAAGGCTTCGTTTAAAGCTCCGGATTGGAAGCGGTATTTAAGACCTGCTGAGTTGGTTGTTACTCCGTGGGCCATTTCGTGTGCAGCAACATCAAGTCCAGCGGATAGAGGAATGAAGAACTCACCATCTCCGTCACCATACGTCATCTGCCGGCCGTTCCAGAAGGCGTTGTTGTAATCTTGTCCAAAGTGAACCGTCGACTTGATGGCCATTCCTTCCCCGTCAATGGAATTGCGGTCATGTTCTTCTAAATAATACTCGTACACTTTTTCAGAGTTGTAATGGGCATCAACGGCTGGTTTTTCATAATCATCCGTGAAGGCTGCATCGCTTGAAGAGAATAATTTATCTTGCAAGGCCGCGTAGTCCCAGCTGTTCTGCGCATCGTATGTGTAAATGCCGTCCAGGTTTTCGTGAGATTTGTCATACAGGTAAAAGTCTGTTCCGTTTGCTTCCACACCTTTTTCGTTGCTGTGGGAAATGTGGAGGTTACGGTGGTCACCGAGGACTCCAGTCCCTGATCCTTTGGAGGACTTATATCCATCCGCATGCATGAGGGCGTTGTATTTGTCAATCACCTCACCTGTGTTGGCGTCAACATATACAAACCAGTTTCCTGGATTTTCTCCAAGGAAGTTGACATTTACCTTGTAAGCGAGGTGATTTTCTTCTTGAAATGGATAGATTACAAGATTGGATGACGGAGACTCTACGAGTTGTTCTGGAGCTTTTACAGCTTCCTTAGCTATTTCCAAACCTTTCGCATCGCTTAATGCTACGTCCGTAGAAATATCTTTTTGTTCGATCGCTTCGTTGAACTGACCGTTTACGGTTTGGACTTTATTCTCCTTATCGTAGTGGACGGTCACCTGGTGGCCTTCTACAGGTACGCCATTCTTTTCCTGCTGAAGCTTGACGTGGGTCATTCCAAGGTCGTCTTTCGTAACTTCTGCGTTACCTAAACTATGTTCAGGATCATTTATTTTATAACCTTCCTTATTCTTGTTCAGGTGGGCTTTGGCAGAGGCCTCGTTCGCTTTTGTGTACTTCTCGTTTTGTTTTTCCTGTACAAAGAATGGACGATTGTCTTTATCCTTATGTACACTATTTTGCTGGATTTGTGCATGAGCATTTGAACTTGCGTTCTCACTGATCGCATAGGACTGTGCCGGTGCGACCGTTCCCATTAATAGGGCAGATGACAAGACCGCCATTGGAATCACGTGTTTTTTCTTCATAACCAACCTCCTTGTAATAATGTATCCAATTATAGGTAATAGAGGATAAAGTATACAGAGTAGATTGAACTGTTTGTATATTCTGAAAATAATGTCGAATATAAATGGTAGATAAGACTTTAATCACGGTTATTAGACACAATTACCGTCACACGAACATTTCGAGTTTCGAAATAGATTCCGACTATTGTACTAATGAAGAAGAAATATGGAGAATTGTGTAGAGTATAAGAATCGGAGTTGGGATTTTCTGTATGACCTGGTACGTAAAAATATGGAAGGAAAGAGAAAGGTTCAAAAATGTTAATAGATAAAGGTCACCCTTGATGTAAATAAATGGGTGACCTGGTGTGTTATTTATATACATACTTCCTTGGTACGCGTGTTCCGATTTGGCAGGTGATTTCGTAGTGGATGGTGTTGAGCTGATCGGCGATTTCCTGAAGGGGGATGTGGCCTTCCGTCCGATCTCCGAAGAAGGTGTATTCTGTCTCTTCGCCCGTTTCTCCGACTGCTGTGATATCCACCATGGTTTGGTCCATACACACTTTCCCTACGATCGGCGCTCTCTTCCCGTGGACGACCACATTCCCTTGGTTTGAAAGAGAGCGGGGGAGGCCGTCTCCATATCCGATGGGGACTGTGGCAACTTGTATCGGTTCCGCTGGTTCGTAGGATCTTCCATAACTGATGGGTTCGCCGGGATGGACGGTTTTCACCATGACAGGTTTTGTTTTTAAGCTCATCACTTGGTGGAGTGGGATTGATTCCCGCATATGTTCAGCTGGATAAAGTCCGTACAAGCTTACCCCCACCCGCACCATATCCAAGTGCATATGCGGAAAGGTGATGGTGGCCGCACTGTTGCAGCAGTGTTTGGTTGGAATGGCCCCATGTGCCTTTTCCACTTCTTCTACAACAGATAAAAAATGATCAAATTGTTGCTCTGTATAGGCAGGTTCCTCATTATCTGCGTCAGAGAAGTGAGTGAAGATCCCTTCCACATGGACAAATGGTGAGACATTTTGCTCTAAGAGCTGGATGATATCTTCAGCTTTTTTGAGACCAATCCGATGCATCCCGCTATCCACTTTGATATGAATATTCATAGAACTCTCCCGCTGATCGGCTTCTTGATTGACCTTTTCTAAGACTTCTTCTGTAAAGACGGTCAACGTAATGTCATGATCTATGGCTTCCGGGACGGCTTCTTTAGGCGTGTAGCCAAAAACAAGGATAGGGAGTGTGATTCCTGCTTTTCGCAATTCCAAGGCTTCTTCAATTATGGCAACACCTAAACGGTCCGCTCCAGCCTCAATCATGACTTCTGCACATTCCAAAAGCCCATGGCCGTACGCATCAGCTTTGACGACTGCCATCAATTCACAGTCCTTATCGGTATGTTTTTGAAAGGCCTTCACATTGTTTCTGAGTGTTTTCATGGAAACTTCTGCCCATGTCGGACGATAGTTGATCATGATGATTCTCTCCTCTCTATGAAAAAAGCTCCCCCATCAATGTGGAGGAGCCTGTTGATTTATACGCGTGCCAAAGACTGAAGGGCTTCTTGTACAGGCTTGTAATCATAGCCCAGATCACGAGCAACGGCTTCATAAGTCAAGTGGCCGTTGGCTGTGTTCACACCTGCTTCAATCGCTTTATTATCTTCAACTGCTTTGTTTACCCCTTTAGAAGCGATTTGCAAAGCGTAAGGGATCGTTACGTTTGTAAGAGCGATCGTCGATGTGCGTGGAACAGCTCCTGGGATGTTTGCGACCGCATAATGAAGGACGCCGTGTTTTTCATAAATCGGATCATCGTGTGTCGTAATGTGGTCGACCGTTTCGAAGTTTCCACCCTGGTCGATGGCTACGTCAACGATGACAGAGCCGTCTTTCATTTCTTTGACCATGTCCTCGGTTACTAATTTCGGTGCTTTTGCTCCTGGAATCAGAACAGCTCCGATGACAAGATCTGCTTCTTTGACCGCTTCCGCAATGTTGAACGGATTGGACATCATGGTTTGGATGTCTTTGCCGAACTGATCATCCAGCTCGCGAAGGCGGTTAGGATTCAAGTCCAGTACGGTTACATGTGCACCAAGGCCGATGGCAATTTTCGCTGCGTTCGTACCAACGATACCTCCGCCAATGATGACGACTTTTCCGCGGGAAACGCCAGGAACGCCGCTCAGGAGGATTCCTTTTCCACCGAAGGATTTCTCAAGGTATTGAGCTCCGACTTGTGTCGCCATACGTCCAGCCACTTCACTCATTGGAGTAAGAAGAGGAAGTTTGTTATCAACAGCCACCGTTTCATAAGCAATGGCCGTGACTTCGTTTTCAACTAATGCTTTTGTCAGTTCAGGTTCCGCTGCAAGGTGAAGGTATGTGAACAGAATAAGACCTTTACGGAAGTATCCATATTCAGATGGTAGTGGTTCTTTTACTTTCATTACCATTTCTGAATTCGACCAAATATCGGAAGCGGTTTCAACAATCTCAGCACCAGCATCACGGTATTCTTCGTCGGTAAAATTACTTCCTGTACCGGCTTGAGTTTCGATGCGGATCGTGTGTCCGGCTTTCATGAGATTGATGACACCTGAAGGCGTAATCGCTACGCGGTTTTCATTGTTTTTAATTTCTTTTGGAATTCCGATAATCATGGGGAACGTCCACCTTTCAAATTGAATGTAAACAAAGTATAGCCCGCCTGCGAATATTTTTGTTTAGGTGAAAGTGAAAAAATAAACAGGAGGATTTGTGTAAAATCACAAATCCTCCTGTTCGTTCTCATAGATCAGTAAATCCAGGTAGAGCATTGTCTTCTGGTTCATATCTTTGAAGTCAACGTTGCCGATCTCTTTAATCCGCTTCAGTCGATAGTTCAATGTATTGGTATGAATGTGCATATGAGCGGCTGCCTGGTGTACGTTGCTGTTTTTCTCAAGAAAAACCTTCAATGTTTCAAGCAGCATAGAGTTGTTCCGTTCATCGTACGCTTTGATATTGGTCAGGGCGGCGTTTTTGTAATTTTCCCGTTTTTGTAGAACCGACAGTTCATTAAGGAATTGATAGACACCAAGATCCTGGTAGTTGTCGACGTTCTCAAGCCCTGCGGAATACTGTTCTTTTAATTCAAGGACTTTTAATGCCTGCTTATAACTGTCGCTGATTAATGTGGGGGAGTCATAGATCAGACCGAAAGCCCCTTTTAAATCCTCAAAATTGAGACGTTCCTTCATCTTTTGTGTGAATTCACGAATGAACGCCTGATTCATTTCATTCGCATCTTCCTTATTATCAGTACGGACAAGGAGAATGAGCTGCTGGTCATCGAAAATCCGGTTTACAATCCGGGTTTGATGAAGGGTTTCGGTTAAGTAATAGGCGTGACGTTCCACGGCTTGACTCATTTCTTCCGTAAATTCGAACACAGCTACACAAAGCTGCCCCTGTAGATTCATATGAAACTTCTTCGCCAGTCGTTTGATTTCCGCCTGATTTTGTAGAGAGCCTGTCAGCAGCTGCCAGAAAAACTCTTTCCGGTTTTCTTCGGTCTTTTTCTTCTTTGCCTGTTGTCTCAATAAATGATGGCTGACCCACTGGGCGGCTTCTTTCATCTCATCCAAATGTTCAGCAGTTACGGAGAGATCGTTCGTCTGGGCCCAGATAAAACCGAGGATTTCGTTGTTCTTCCTGACAGAGACAGCTAACCTGTGACCGAGTCCAATGGAATCAATTGTTTTGACAATGAGCGGCTGGTCGCTTTCGAAAAGCTTGGCCATGATGCCTTGTTTCCATAACCCGTTGATGACATGTTCGGGCACTTTCCGTCTCATGATGGTTGCCGTTCTTGCTTCATCCACGTTTTTCTCATGTTTGCTGTATGAGACGATGCGGTGGTTGGCATCCTCAATGGTCACCGGACATCCTAAGGTTTCCGCGATGCTGTCAGCAAGCCCCTCGGGGGAATCGATGTAATCTTTATATGAATAGTTCATGTGTGATGAATGGTTCATAGCGGTACTCCTTATGGTGTGAATACCTATATATTATCATTGATTCTCTTAGAGAAACATCCATTTTCCTATTGAAGTATTTGTTAAATTGAACGAATATAGATGAGGGGATTTGTGGATTTTGCCCAATCACGGAAAGCGCATTCATGATAAACTGAGCCTGTCCCTTTGGTGTGTAAGCGTTTTACCATGCTGGGAAGGAACGAGACATCTTAGATTAAAGGAGGATTTTACCGTGAAAAAAGTACTTAAAATTGCAAGCGCTTTTATAGGGATCATCGTTGGTGCGGGCTTTGCCTCCGGCCAGGAGATTCTTCAATACTTTACGAGTTTTGGCTATTTAGGAACAATCGGGACAATCATTTCAACCGCTTTGTTCGCCTATATGGGCATGATGCTTGTGAAGCTAGGAACGAGAACACAGGCGACTTCACATAAGGAAGCGGTTTATAAAGTCAGTGGAAACAAGTGGCTTGGTAGAATTGTGGATTATGTTATCATTCTGACGTTATTTGGTGTTGGCGTTGTCATGATTGCAGGCGCGGGTTCGATTCCTAGTCAGCAATTCGGTCTGCCACCGCTCGTCGGTGTCATTGTCATGAGTGTGATTGTGGTGGCGACCATTATGATGAATGTGGACAAAGTCGTTAATGTCATTGGAAGTATTACACCGTTTTTAATCATTACTGTTTTAATTATATCCGGCTACAGCTTGTTTACGATGGATCAGTCCTTCAGTGATTTGAACGCTGTTGCCGTTGATCAGCCATCCGCTTTATCCAACTGGTTCCTTTCCGCCATCAATTACGTTTCCTTTAACGTGGCGGTAGGGGCGTCGATGTCCTTGCTGATGGGAGGAAACGAGAAAGATGAACGGACGTCAGCGCTCGGCGGGCTCCTTGGAGGATTAGGGCTCGGAATTATGATTGTCATCAGCCATCTGGCTATTTTCTCAAAAGTCGATACTGTTGCCTCGTATGACATGCCGCTTCTCGCGCTTGTCGATGGTCTGTCTCCGGTATTAGGAACATTTTATTCAATTGTTTTGTTCGGGATGGTCTTCAATACAGCCGTCAGCATGTTCTTCTCCTTTGCTGCCCGTTATACCAAAGTCGGGACAAGCCAGCATAAGAAGTTCGTACTCATTACAGGAGTCGTCGCTTTCGGGCTCAGCTTTGTAGGATTCACTGAACTTGTCGCGTTCTTCTACCCACTGATCGGGTATATGGGACTGTTCCTAATCCTTGCACTGGTCACAGCACCATTCCGACTGAAAAAAGAATACAAAAATGCAGAACGCCTATCCGCATAAACCAAAAGACCACCTTTTAGAGGTGGTCTTTTTTCCATTATCTGTATGACCTGGTGCAACAAATAATGGAAGTGCACGGCGGTTATGCGTTATGGTTATATGAGAAGGTTTTCATAAGGGAGTGGAAGAGATGAATAATCAAGAATGGTGGAAGAAGAGTGTCGTCTATCAAATTTATCCGAAGAGCTTTAATGATACAAATGGGGATGGAATTGGGGATATCCCGGGGATTATAGAGAAGCTGGATTACTTGAAAAAGTTGGGCGTAGACGTTCTTTGGCTGTCCCCCATCTATGATTCTCCACAAGCAGATAACGGTTATGATATTCGGAACTACCGCGAAGTGGATAGTCTTTTTGGAAAGATGGAAGATCTGGAACGACTGTTGGCAGAGGCTCATAAGAGAGACTTGAAGCTGGTTATGGACCTCGTCGTCAATCACACGTCTGATGAACATCCATGGTTTGTAGAGTCATCTAAGTGCAAGGATAATCCATATCGTGATTATTACATATGGAAAGATGGCAAAGAAAACGGAGAGCCACCAACAAACTGGAGCTCTGTTTTCAGTGGCCCGGCTTGGACTTATGATGAAAAGACAGGCCAATATTACTTGCACATCTTTGCAAAGAAGCAGCCTGATTTAAACTGGGAAAACCCGAAGCTTCGGGAAGATGTGTACGATATGATGAAGTTTTGGCTGGGTAAGGGGATGGATGGGTTCCGGATGGATGTCATCAACTTTATCTCTAAAGACCCGGACTATCCGGATGGAGACAATGGGGATGGCAGTCCTTATTTTATGAACGGCCCTCGTGTCCATGAATTTTTGCAGGAAATGAATCAGGAAGTTCTATCAAACTATGATGTGATGACCGTCGGGGAAATGCCGGGTTCTTCTCCCGAAGATGCCAAGCGTTACACAGATCCTGCGAATGAAGAGTTGAACATGATCTTCACATTTGAGCATATGGATTTGGATTCGAACGGAGATAAGTGGAACTGGACGAATCTGAACCTCGTAGATTTGAAGGAGAACTTTGAAAAATGGCAGACTGCACTCCATGGTGTGGGTTGGAACAGTTTATACTGGAACAATCATGACCAGCCTCGTATTGTTTCCCGTTTCGGTAATGATGGGGAGTACCGGGTGAAGTCGGCGAAAATGCTCGGAATCTGCCTCCACTTGATGCAGGGGACGCCATATATTTACCAAGGCGAAGAGCTTGGGATGACGAACGTCCACTTTGACACACTGGAAGATTACCAGGATATTGAACTATTGAATATGTATAAAGAGAAGAAGGAACAAGGATGGTCTCATGAAGATCTCATGAAAGCCATCTATGTAAAAGGGCGTGACAATGCCCGGACACCGATTCAGTGGAACAATAAGATAAATGGTGGATTTACGGACGGAACCCCATGGATACAAGTGAATACGAATTATAAAGAAATTAATGCGGAGCGCGCACTGGAAGATAGAAACTCTGTTTTCTATTTCTATCAACAGTTGATCCGCCTGAGAAAAGAAAACGATATCATCACCGACGGTCGTTTTGAACTGTTGATGAGAGAAGATCCACATGTTTTTGCCTATAAGCGTGTGAGTGATGAAGGAAGTCTTCTTATCGTCTGTAACTTTTCTTCAGAAGAAGTGGCGTTAGATGAGGAAATTGTAAAAGAGATGGAAGGAAAGCCTGTCGTAATTACAAATGAAACAGAATCATCGAATCGTGGAAAAGTAGCTCCCTATGAAGGAACGGTATATACACTTTAATGGGAATAATAACCACACCAGGTCATCCAGATATTGGATGACCTGGTGTGGTATTTTTTAGGATCCTTTACTATTAGAATGTTTTTTTGAAATATCATTACAATATTTTAAAACATATGTTGACATAAAAATTCATAGATTCTATAATAAAGCCAACAAAGATTTGGAGGATGTCCATGAACTATGTGATTGGAATAGATGGAGGCGGGACGAAAACGACGTGCCTGTTCCTTGAAGCAAATCAATGTACATACCCGGAACAACCAAAAGTCATCCAGGGGCCAGGGACCAACCCTCATCAGATTGGTTTTGAGGAAGCGGGTCACCGCTTAACGGCTCTGATTGAAAAAGGATTACAAACCTTCAACGTAGATTCTGCACAAATCATAGGCATTGGCTTCGGACTAGCTGGTATAGGAAGACCAGAAGACGAAGAGCAAATGAGAGAGATTGTGCGGAATATTTTTTGGAGTCTATCATTTTCTGAAAATTTAAACTCATTTATTGGATCTGATAGCTTAGCCGCTTTGAAAGGGGCACTTTCTCTGACAGACAAGTCTGGGATTCTCATCATTTCGGGGACCGGGTCAAATGCTATTGGAGTAAACCTTGAAGGGGAAGTTCATAAATGCGGCGGTTGGGGCCATCTAATTGGTGATGAAGGTAGTGGATATTATCTATCTTTGAAAGCGTTATCATCAGTGGCGAAAGCAGCAGATGGACGTGGAGAGGAAACGCTCCTCACTCCTTTTATCTTAGAGAAATTAAGTCTACATAAGCCTGAAGCTCTCGTCCGTCACATGTATGGCAGGAATCATGAGAAACAGGAAATAGCGAAGCTTGCGACATGCGTGATCGAAGCGTCGGAACGACAGGATGAAGTCGCAGTGAAAATATTGAAGGAAGCTGCAGATCAGCTCGTTTCACACGTGGAAAGTATAGCACGTCACGGCTTTGAAAAAGATGCAGCGATTACAGCGGCAGGGTCTATTTTCAAGCATTCTAAAATTTTGAAACAGCATTTTATCCAAGAAATCGAAACGAAAGGGTTGGGCGTATATAAAGAGCCCTATGCTCCACCTGAGTTTGGAGCAGCCCTGTTAGCAATCCCGGATAATTAATAAAAGGTGGTGCCTAAAGTGACGAATTCCTTGACGTTCCTAACAACTGAGAAACGAAATGAACGAACGAAAAACATGGATGAAATGACGACTGCTGAAATACTGAAAGTCATGAATGAAGAGGATCACAAAGTCGCAGCAGCCGTCAAGCAGGTTTTGCCGGCGATTACGAAAGCTGTCGATCATATTTCCGCTTCATTGAAAAAGGGTGGCCGACTCTTTTATGTAGGAGCAGGGACAAGCGGAAGGCTCGGCATTCTGGATGCTTCCGAATGTCCACCGACCTTCCTCGTGGATCCCGACCTGGTTCAAGCGGTCATGGCCGGGGGAGGCAACGCCTTTACAAAGGCGAAAGAGAATTCAGAAGATGATGCAGCTCAAGGGGAAGCCGATCTGAAAGCAAAAAAACTCACCTCAAACGATGTTGTGGTTGGAATTACGGCCAGTGGACGGACTCCTTACCCGATCGGAGCTCTCAAACATGCAGGTTCCATTGGTGCTTATACGATTTCTCTATCCTGTAACCATCGTTCCGAAATCAGTGATTATGCCGAGTGCCCGATCGAAGTGGTTGTCGGGCCGGAAGTTTTGACAGGTTCGACGCGTTTGAAAGCAGCGACAGCCCACAAAATGGTGTTGAACATGATGAGTACGACAGCCATGGTCAAACTCGGGAAAGTCTATGAGAATTTGATGGTGGACGTCCATGCAAGCAATCACAAGCTGAGGGAACGCGCGAAGAACATTTTGATGGAGTGTACCTCAGCGACTTATGAGGAAGCTGAGGAAACGTTGAAAAAAGCAAAGCTGCAAGTGAAGCCGGCGATTGTCATGCTGAAGCGAAGTGTTTCTTATGAACAAGCAGTAAAAATGCTTCAGGAGAATGAGGGCAATTTGCGCATGGCCATGAATGAATCTTAATGATTTGAAGACCATTTTTCATGGTTTCAAATAAATTTTTCAATCAAAAAGGGGGAGCTTATGTTGAGCATGTGGCGGAAAACATCTGCTTGGTTGATGATGGCGGTTTTGTTCGCTTTCTTGTTGTTGGTCGGTTGTGCACCTGGAGCAGGAACGGAAGAAACAGACAGCGAAGGCACGGAGGAAGAATCCAGTTCAGAAGGGTCTTCAGAGTCTGGTGAATCGGGTGAAGTTTCAGGAGAGCTTGAAATTCAGTACTTTGTCGGTGGTTATGGGGATTCCTGGTGGAAAGAAGTTATTGCTGATTTCCAGGAAGAATATCCGGATGTCTCGATTACGGAACACGCGGGTCCTAATATTAATGAAGAGATGCGTTCACGCTGGGTATCCGATGATCCACCTGATGTCGTCTACATTGATGGTGCCGGTTCCAGTGAAACACAGATGGTTGAAGACGGTCAGCTTATGAACTTGACGGAATGGTTGAGTGGCGTTGAGCTTGAGGATGGCTCCGCTCTAGGTGAAAGTTTCATTGTTGATCCTGCTAAGTACGATGGGGAAATCTACAGCTTACCACTTGTGTTCGATACATGGGGCACATGGTATGACAATGCCTGGTTTGAAGAAAACAATTGGGAGGTACCGAAAGACTTCCCTAGTTTCATGGATACGATGAGTCAGATTAAGGAAGATGAAGGCATTGAGCCTTTCGTTACAACAGGACAATATCCATACTATTTCCTTCGTGGGATGCTTTACCCTGCCTTTGGTGCCGCAGGTGGAGACGAGTTACTTAATGACGTCATTACAGGTGCAGAAGGCGCCTGGACGAGTGAACCTGTTCTTAATGTCATGAAAAAAGTGGAACAGATGCAGCAAGAAGGTATGATTGATTCCGGTTTCGGTGCGTTGAACCATACGCAGTCCCAAATGAACTTCCTGCTTCATGACAATGCGTTCATTCCGGTCGGTTTCTGGCTGCCGAATGAAATGGCGAATGATACGCCGGAAGACTTCGAATATGGATTCATTCCTTCTCCGATGCAGGATGAAGGCGAACCTGCGGCGATTGTTCCAGACCTACGTCCATTAGCAATTGCTGAAAAAGCAGAAAACCCGGAAGCTGCGAAAGCTTTTGTTGAGTTCGTGTTCACAAAAGAATATGCGAAGAGTTTTTCTGAACATACGGGAGCCATCATGAACTTGCAAGGGGTGGATCTTGCTTCAAGTGAGGAAGTGCCTTCTTTCTTGATTGATGCCAACGAGATGATCAATGACCCTGAACAGGTCCAGATCTATCAAAAGCCTCACCCAATGAGTTCAGAGCTTGAGACGCCGATCAGCAACTCGCTCGTTTCTTTGATGCTCGGTAACATTACAGCAGAAGAGTTCGTTGAGGAAGCAGAACAAGCGGCAGCGGAATACCGCAGCAGTTTGGAGTAAAGGACAAGTGGAATGTGGAGGCGGACGTCTTCACATTCCATTTTTCTTAAAGGCATAAGCCAATCAACCGCGGGAAAATCATCCTGCTGTTGCTTGACTTATGCTTGTAAAAACATATTCAAACTAGAAAAAGAGGTGGTTGTAAATGGTCCAGTCCAAACGACAGCGGAACTTGTTCCTTGCCTTTTGTCTTGTTCCGACATTCATTTTGTTTGCCGTGTTCACGTTGTACCCCTTGTTCAATGGTCTTTATTATTCCTTTTTCAAATGGTCAGGGGCATCTTCACTCGCCGAGTTCGTAGGTTTTGATAATTACCGCCGGTTATTCAGCGATGATATTATCCCGAGAACCATCTGGCACGATTACTTTCTTGTCATTACAAAAGTGTTCGGCATCATGATTCTGTCTACCTTTTTTGCGGTAGCTTTAACGCAAATGAAAATCAAAGAAGCTCCGTTTTACCGGATTGTCTTCTTCTTTCCGAATATCATGTCCGTCGTCGTGATCGGGATTTTGTGGATGTTCATCTATAATCCAAGTCTCGGGCTTGTGAACTCAGGTCTTGAACTGATTGGTCTTGAAAGCTGGACGCAGCCGTGGCTCGGGAGCGAAGACTGGGCTTTACCAAGTTTAGTGCTTCCTTCTGTATGGGCAGGAATCGGGTTGTTCATGCTCATGCTGATGGGCGGGATTTCGAACATTTCGAAGAGTTATTATGAAGCAGCAGAAATCGATGGGGCCACCGAGTGGCAGCAGTTTTGGAAGGTGACCTTACCGCTGATCTGGCCGCAAATCAAGATATCTATTTTGTACATTATTATTACGACGTTGAATGGGTCCTTCATTATCGTCCAGGTCATGACCAAAGGTGGACCAAACAACTCCACACACGTGATGGGTTCCTACTTATATGAACAGGCTTTTGTTAAATACAACTTCGGATACGGGGCAACGATCGGGGTTATGATTTTAATTCTGTCTCTCGTGACCGTACTGATTATGCAATTCCTAATGAGAAGAGAGAAAGTGGAGTATTAATAGACAGGAGGGGAATAGAGTGCAAAAAGGGAGTATTTTTTCAAGAACGATTGTACGTATCCCATTGATCATCTGGTCTCTGGCCGTCTTATACCCGATTTTCTGGATGGTGCTGGGTGCATTCAAGTCTAATGCAGAAATCTACGCCAATCCATGGGGGCTGCCGGAATCGTTCAGCTTCAGTAACTTCGTCGATGCGTGGAGCAACTACAACATCGATGCGAGTGTGTTCAACAGTTTCATCGTCACCGGTCTTGGCGCGACACTGACCCTTGCGATGGCGATTCCGACGTCTTATGCGTTAGAGCGGATGCGTTTCCGCGGAAACCGACTGTTGTTCACGCTTTATATTTCCGCGATGATGATTCCAATGGTCCTTGGCTGGATTCCGTTGTTTTTCCTATTGATGCAATTGAATCTCCTGGATAACATCTTCGGGCTCAGTATCGTGTATGCGGTCAGCCAGTTACCGTTCAGCATTTTCGTTTTGACGAGTTTCATGGCAACGATTCCAAAGTCATTGGAAGAAGCGGCAGCGATTGATGGGATGTCGCCGTATGGCATCCTGTGGAAAATCATTACGCCACTTTCGACAACTGGGATTATTACCGTTACGATTATGAATATGATCCAGTTTTGGAATGAGTATTTTATGGCGCTCATCTTCCTTCAAACAGAGGAAAACTATACGCTTGCTCTCGCGATTGATTATATTAGTAATGAAACACAGTACACGAATGCATGGGGAACGCTGTTTGCGAGTCTTGTCATTGCGATTGTTCCTGTCATCGTTTTGTATGCGATTTTTCAACGGCGTATTGTTAAAGGAATGACTGAGGGAGCCATTAAAGGATAAGTGTGGTGAAACAAATGAAGAATTCTCTAACCGGCGGACTTGTCATACTCAATGAAATGAAAGATAAGCTTCCGCCTTCTGAAAAAAAGATTGCCGAATTTATACTGGATCAGCCTCATGAAGCGATCCACTGTACAGCGACACAGCTCGGTGAACTGAGCTCGACGAGCAGTGCCGCTGTCATTCGCTTATGCAAGTCTCTCGGTCTGAAAGGATTGCAGGAATTGAAATTGAGGATCTCCGGTGATTTGCAAAAGAAACCGGAGGCGCGGTACCGGGATATTCAGCCGGGAGAGCCGTCCGATTCAATTGTAGAAAAAATAACAAGCAATAGTCTGCAGGCGATCCGCGAAACAACGGAAATGGTCGACTACCGGACGTTGTCGGAAGCGGTGAAGCTGTTAAATGAAGCAGGATCGATCCACTTCTTCGGTGTGGGGGCGTCCGGGATTATTGCTCAGGACGCTCAACAGAAATTTTTAAGGATGAACAAACCGACCTCTGCTTTTACTGATATGCATAATGCGGCGATGAACATTGCCAACGTCACGGAGAATGATGTTATCTTTGGCATCTCTTTCTCTGGAGAAACCTATGAGACAGCAAAAATCATGGAGATTGCAAAGAAAAAGGGAGCGCGGACCATCAGTTTAACCCGTTATGGACAGTCTCCTGTTACAGAGCATGCCGATGTTTCGCTATACATCTCTGCCTCAAGGGAGATCCCTGCCCCATTCCGAAGTGGTGCGACATCTTCCCGTCTTGCCCAGTTACATATGATCGACATCTTGTTTGTCAATGTCGTCACCGAACAATGGGACAAGGCTTCTGAGTACTTTCATGAAATTACCGACGTGATGGATTTGTTGAAAGGGAAGAAAACAAAGGGATAAGGAGGAATCAGCGTATGGAAAAGTGGCTGGAAGATCTGCAGTCTTTTCTTCCGGAAGGGCGTGTGTTAACGTCCCTCGCCGACCGTCACAGTTACAGTTTTGATGCTTCTTTTGGGGAACACCTGCCGGATGCTGTGGTGCAGGTGAAAGAAAAACAGGAAGTCGCTGATGTTTTGAAGCTTGCCAATCGTTATAAAGTACCGGTTCATCCGCGCGGGTCCGGCACCTGCCTGAGCGGCGGTCCCCTTCCCGTTCACGGCGGGATTGTTTTGGATATGTCTCAATATCCAGCAGTCATTGACCTTAGTCCTCGCGATCTAACGGTAAAGGTGACGCCGAGTGTCTTGACCGGAAACATCAATAAAGCGGCCGAACAACACGGGCTGATGTACGCCCCTGACCCAAGCAGTGCCCATGTGGCTACGATTGGAGGTAACCTTGCCGAGAACTCAGGCGGTCCCCGCGGGTTGAAGTATGGCGTGACAAAAGACCACGTACTCGGGTTGGAAGTCGTGACGCCTGAAGGTGAAATCATTAAGACAGGTGGTCAGACGATTAAGAATGTCACAGGCATTGATCTGACGAAGCTGATCGTCGGATCGGAAGGAACGCTAGGCGTCATCGTCGGAGCTACGTTGAAGCTGATGCCGAAACCGCCCGCGGTGCAGACAATCATGGTCGCTTTTGACGAAGTGCGAAAAGCAGGGGAAGCCATCTCCCAGACGCTCACGTCAGGAATTTTACCAGCGAAAATGGAATTTATGGATCAAGCCTGTATTGTTGCCGTCGAAAATTTTCAGCCGGTCGGTCTGCCTGTCGATGCAGTTGCCGTGATTATCATTGAGCTTGATGGACATCCGGAGACGCTTCGCGTGGAGCGGGGTCTGATCGAAGGAATTATGGAAGAGATGGGCGCTAAGGAAATCATCATACCTAAAAATGGTGAGGAAGCGTCTAAGCTCTGGCATGCGCGCAAACAAGTTTCACCTGCGATTGCGAAGATTAAGCCGACGAAAGTCTCCGAAGACGCGACCGTTCCGAGAAGCAAAATCCCGGACTTCATGGACCGTTTAGAGCTCATCAAAGAAAAGTACGGGCTTGACGTCGTCGCTTTTGGACATGCGGGAGACGGCAATCTGCACCCAAACATTTTATGTGACAAGCGAAATGTAGAAGAGATGAAGCTTGTTGAACAAGCGGTGGAGGATATGTTCCAGGCTGCCCTTGATCTTGGAGGCACGCTTTCCGGGGAGCACGGAATCGGTACGATGAAGGCGCCGTTCATGGAGCTTGAACTCGGAGAAGTGGGACTTGATATGATGAAGCGCATCAAAGACAGCTGGGACCCGAACGGCATCTTGAACCCGGGCAAAGTTTTTCCTGAAAAGGGGCAGAAGTTGGTGTTGCACCATGACTAGTTCACTGAAGGAACGCTTGAACTATGACAAAACGTTCGACTGTGTCCAGTGCGGTTACTGTCTTCCAGCCTGTCCAACGTATGAAACGATGGGAAAAGAGACCCACTCGCCGAGAGGGCGGATCAATCTCGTGAAGATGGTGGCAGAAGGGAAAGCTTCTGTTGAGGATTTAAGAGAGCCAATCGAAAAATGTCTGGGCTGTATGGCGTGTACGACCGTCTGTCCAACGAACGTCCAGTATGGAGAGATCTTTGAGGGAGCGAAACGGGTGATTGATGAGGAGAGGCCGCGCAGGATTGTGGAGGATTTCTTGTTCCAGTCATTCTTTCCTTCTTCGAAGTGGATGAATACGTTGGGAAATGCGACTTGGCTTTATCAGAAGAGTGGTTTGCAGAAGGTTTCCCAGAGTTTTGGATTGACGAAAAGAGCGCCGCTTCATATTCACGAATTCGAAGCGGCTTTGCCGAGTATGCCTGCGCCGAGTAAACGCCGCAGGGAGCGAGTCGATCGTTATGTGCGTAAGCGGCCTGCTGCGGCGAAGATCGGGTTTTTTAAGGGATGCGTGATGGACAGCGTCTTTTTTGAAACGAATCAGAATACCGTCGAGCTTTTGCTTCGGAGTGGAGCGGAAGTTGTTTTTCCAGAAGCTCAGACGTGCTGCGGAGCTCTTCACGCGCATACAGGCAAAGTGGCTCAGTCGGTGGAACTTGCGAAGCGGAATATAGAAGCTTTCGAAGAAGAAGGCTTTGATTATATCGTGAATAATGCTGGTGGCTGTGGTGCGCGGTTGGTCGAGTATACGCATTTGTTTGAGGAAGGTACAGAGTGGCACGACCGTGCGGAACGGTTTGTATCACGTGTGAGGGATATTTCAGAAGTGCTGGTGGAGGTGGACGGGCTCTTTTTTGAAAAAGAATTGTCGAGGACCGTTACCTATCAACCTTCCTGTCATTTGCGCAACGTGCAGAAGGTGACGAGTGAACCGCTGGATCTGATTCGCCGCATTCCTGGGGTGGAATTGCGCGAGTTGCAGCGGCCGGAGTTTTGCTGTGGGTCCGCCGGTGTTTATAATATCACAAACTATGAAGAGGCGATGGATATTCTGGACGTGAAAATGCAGGATGTGTGTGGTACCGGCGCTGGAGGTGTTGTGACATCCAATCCTGGCTGTCAGCTTCAGATGAAGCTTGGTGTGGAGCGTGAAGGATTGGGTATGGAAGCTGTGCATTTGGTAGATTTGCTGATGGAGGCTGATCCTAGGCCGAATTGGTGAGACGATCTCGTGATGAGGTCGTCTTTTTTTGTTTGGTGAGTGTTGTGGAGGGCGGCGGATATCGGCTGAATTTTGGTTTTATCAATTAAAAATGGAATATATCAATTAAATGCAAGATATATCGGCTGAATTAGCAATATATCAATTAAACTGCTCCAAAAAGTAAACTCTCCCTTTATTTTCCCCTGAGTGTTGTTGTGTTGGTGGGAGGAGCTTTTGGTGTGAGTGCAGTTTCAGGAAATGATCAATTCTCTGAAAGTGAAGTGGGTCTCTCCCAGAAAGAAGCAGAAGCTGTGGCTAAAGAAAAAGTAGAAGGTATGACAATTGAAAAAGTAGAGAAAGAGAAAGAAGACGGAACATTCGTTTATGAGTTTGAGGGTAAGTTGGAAGACGGTAAACAAGTGGACGTGGAAGTAGAAGCAAATACAGGGGAAGTTTTACAAGTGGAAAACGAAGATGACGATTCCAACGAAACTTCAGCTGAAGATTTGAAAGTGACAAAAGATGAAGCTGAGAAGACCGCGAAAGAAAAAGCTTCTGGCAGTGAAATGAAAGAGGCGGAAATTGATGCTGGTCATTATGAGTTTGAATTCCAGGATGAGGAATTTGAATATGAGGTTACCGTTGATGGTCAGTCAGGTGAGATTAAAGAGTTTGAAAAAACAAAAGGAAATAACAAACGCTGAAATAAATGGAGCTCCACCTTTTATGGTGGAGCTTTTCCTATGGAGATTAGCACCGTAAGTGGCTTTTTTTAATGGCTTTCTACTAATTTAAACCCGATTTTTGAAAGAGCTGTCTGCAAGTTCGGAACGGTTTTAGGCTTGGTTCGAGCCAGCACGTTGGTTTCGATTTCCTTCTGTGCTATTTCCGGGGTAATACCGGTCAACATCGTATCTATACCCATCACTTGGAGAGCGTGGATCAGTTTTGGTAGCATTTCTGAGAAAAATTGATCACGGACGACGAGGCCGGAAAGATCGAGGACGAAATAATCAATGTCTTGGTCTTTTCCATACCGCAGAACATCACTCATCAATTTGTCCGCACGCTCTTGATCGACAATCCCCTGGATGGGGATTACGGATACTCCATCCGTTATAGGGATGATCGGCGCATTCATGAGCCCCATGTTGTAGTGGGTCTGATCAAGGTCGATCATGTGAGAAAGAACGGAAGCGATGGTTTGTAGGAATTCCACATCTTCTTCGGTAAAATCTTTCTCTTCCTTGTCCATCACGCAGAGGGTCCCGAATACATTTCCTTTCAAATCTTTCAGCGTCACACCGAGATAGCCTTTTACCTGTAAAAGGTTGGATGCTTCCATGTCTCGAGTCAGTTTATTTTCCATTAAATTGGTTGTTCTAAGTATGTCATTTTGATTATTAATAATTAACCGGCAGTGACTTTCTTCATAATCAATCGTGAATCCCTCGGGGACGATTTCTTCCTGCTTATTTAATGAACTCAGCACAGTCATGGAATTTTTACCTCTCATTGTGATATAAGTGGTCTGTACATCGAGTCTCTGTGTTATGACTTCAAAGATCTTATGAGCAGCTGATTTGAGTGAATAATATTGCTCTGATCCAAAGTAATATTCTTCCGACATGTAAAACCTTCCCTTTCGTAAAATTAGGAACTATCCCCTATTATACCCTATTACCCTTTGAAACTAAGATTAACACGTTTATTTTTATAGAAATTTGATGCATTTACCCGTAAATTGACAGAAAATAAAGAAATATTGAGTAATCACTAGAAAAGTTTAATAGAATCGTTATTTTCAGTCTAAAAGTCCTTTAAAAGTAGTATTCAGAAAATTTGCAAGAGTAGTAAAATTTGAGATAATAGAGGTCATAGAATAAAAGGGGGAAAATAGATGAAAGCAAAATGGTACTTATTCATTATGGTCATTTCTTTAACTCTGTTTCTTGCAGCCTGTGGCAGTGATAGTGAGACAGGCTCATCAGGAGACTCCGGCGATTCAGGCGGAGAAACGTACTCGGTGGCAACGGATAATAACTTTGTCCCATTTGAGTTTATGAACGAAGAAACGGGCGAAATGGAAGGGTTCGATATTGATTTGATCAAGGCGATTGCTGATGAAGCTGGATTCAATATTGAGATTGAATCGATGAAGTTTGACGGTGTTGTTGCTGGGATGCAATCCGGCCGCTATGACATCGGAATTGCTGGTATGACAATTACGGATGAGCGTAAAGAAACTATCGATTTTTCTGATCCTTATTATGACGCTGGTCTGATGCTTGCGGTCAGCGCAGATAATGATGATATTCAATCAGAAGACGATCTTGCAGGTAAAAAGGTAGGGACTCGTTCTGGTACGACAAGTGAAACATACATCAGAGAAAACCACCCGGATGCCGAGTTGATTACATTCCCAGGAATCGTTGAAGCTTATATGGACCTTGAGTCTGGTCGTTTGGATGCGGTGATGTATGACGTTCCTAACGTCCAGTACTACGTAGCCAATGATTCTGAAGGATTAAAAACAGCTGGCGACATTTTGCAGGGGGAGCAGTATGGTATTGCTTTTCCTAAGGATTCTGAACTTGTAAGTGATGTGAACGAAGCCTTACAGACATTGATTGATAATGGTACGTACGATGATATCTACGAAGAATGGTTCGGTGAGCGTAAATACGGCACAGAATCTTCCGAGTAATTAAGCAGCTGATCATAAAAGCGTAGCAAGTGATTGGCTTGTTGCGCTTTTTGAATTGAATACTTGGCATGAACCCACACACCATTCAAAACACAAGGAGCGAATACATATATGGAGTTCATTACAGAATCGCACTATTTTCGTGTCATGCCTTTTTTGCTTGAAGGATTGGTATGGACACTACTCATCACCTTTGTTGGATTGATTTTTGGATTTGTACTCGGGGCGGTCTTTGGCTTTGCCCGTTTATCGAAAAACAAGATCATATACGGACTTGCAACGGTCTATGTAGAAGCCGTTCGCGGTACACCGATTCTCGCTCAAATTTTGTTTATCTATTTTGGTCTGTCCGACCTTACCGGAATCAACATTGATAAAATTACGGCCTCCATCATAGCGATTGCCATTAATGCCGGTGCTTACATAGCGGAAATCGTAAGGGGAGCGGTTTACTCGATTGATAAAGGACAGGAAGAGGCGGGACGTTCCATCGGTCTCACACGTAATCAGACGATGCGTTACATCATCTGGCCACAGGCGTTCAGAAGGATGATTCCGCCGCTTGGAAACCAATTTGTTATCAGCTTGAAAGATACTTCGCTTTTCTCCGTCATTGCTGTAGGGGAATTGCTTTATATGGGACAACAGTATTATGGAATGACGTTCCAGGCCTTCCAGGCACTGACGATGGTTTGTGTGATGTACTTGATCATCACGGTACCGACAGCTGTGTACTTGAGACGAGTTGAAAGGAGACTGGATGTGTAATGATTACCGTCAAAGATTTGCATAAATCATTCGGTTCCAATGAAGTGTTGAAAGGAATCAATGCAGAAATCAAAGAGAAAGAAGTGGTCTGTGTCATCGGGCCATCAGGTTCCGGGAAAAGTACTTTTTTACGGTGCTTGAACCTGCTTGAGGAAGTCACCTCCGGGGAAGTCATCATTCAAGGGGACAATCTGACTGACCCTAAAATCAATATCAACGATGTCCGGTCCCGTGTCGGAATGGTGTTCCAGCACTTTAACCTTTTCCCGCACAAAACCGTGCTTGATAACATTACGATCGGTCCAATCAAAGTGAAAAAAATGAAGAAAGCAGAAGCTGAAAAAGTGGCCCGTCCGCTCCTTGAGAAAGTCGGTCTGAGTGAAAAAGCGGACGCTTACCCGGAAAGCCTTTCCGGCGGTCAGAAACAACGTGTAGCGATCGCGCGATCACTAGCGATGGAACCAAGCATCATGTTGTTTGACGAGCCGACGTCAGCGCTTGATCCGGAACTTGTCGGGGACGTGCTTGCGGTTATGAAGGAATTAGCGCAGGAAGGGATGACGATGGTGGTCGTAACCCACGAAATGGGATTTGCCCGCGAAGTCGGCGACCGGGTCCTGTTTATGGATGAAGGGATCATCATGGAGGAGGATGTACCTGATAATCTTTTCGGGAATCCACAAAATCCTAGAACGCAGGAGTTCTTAAGTAAAGTATTATAGAGAAAATCCGCAGACATTTGAGTCTGCGGATTTTTTATTAGAAAAGGAAGTAAGAAGAGACGAAGTACGTCACTACGATAAGGAGAGAAGGAGCGGCATAGCGAGCGAAGCTCTCCACATTTTTCCTTACCATCATGAAAATCGTCAGCACCATCATGCCAATGAATAAAAGGGCAATCGGGAGGTTGCTTCCTGATGTCGCATTCAGGATCGGACCTTTTTGATAGAAAAGGTCTGTGATGGCAAGAAGCTGCAGATTGAACAAGTTACTCCCTAAAATAGAGCCTACCGCCATATCATAATTTCCCATTTTAAATGCTACAAGGACCGTGACTAGTTCAGGTAGAGAGGTGGAAGCAGCAATCAAGAAGCTTCCGACAAAGCTTGAACTCATTCCGGTTTGCTGGGCCAGTTGATCCCCGGATATCGAAAGGGCACTTCCGGCAGCGAAAACGACAATAGCGCTGATGGCAAAACCGATGCTTGCCCCTTTTAAGGAAACCGTTTTGCCTGTGGCTGCCGCTTCATCCATCTCTTCTGCTTCATCATTTTCAAAGAATCGTACAGTCAGGATGTATAAGCCCACGAGAATAAACATTTCGATTCCTATATTAAAAAGCGAAAGGGTAGAACCCATCAATAGCGAGACAACAACGACCAGCGTAAAAATAATCCCTGCAATGGCAGAAGGGAGGTGATGCTTTGGCACGATGCTGTTGAACATTTTCTGTTTGCGATAGATAAGATCAACCGCTGCCAGAATCAACACATTAAATACGTTACTACCAAGCATATTCCCTACAGCAATGTCCGGGTTGTCAATATAGACGGCCGTTAAACTCGTGGTCAATTCCGGTAAGGAGGTAGCTCCAGCGATAAGGAAGGTTCCCACGACAGCTCCGCTCAATTTAGATTTTTGACTGATAACATCCCCGTAGCGGTTCAGCTGCACGGCAGCGAGAACGACCACAACGGCTGAGATGACGAAAATTAAAAAGTTCATCGTTTTCCTCCTTGGTTTGAGCCAATAAAAAAAGACCTTGGCCCTAGTTTCGTTCAGGCCAAGGTCTTGCGTACTATGGTCATAGTTTGGTGAACCGAGTGTCTGCACACTGAAATGACGATTCACCAACCGCATTATACGGTCGCTACTCCCCTTGTTACTATTAATATAGCTAATTCCTGTGAAAACGTCAATAAAATAGTCTCTTACCTATGACAATGATCTTCAACTAT
>NZ_JAFLHE010000004.1:0-331335 GCF_017307035.1 Halobacillus sp. GSS1 | reverse complement strand
TATCTTTAATAAATGGTTAAAAGCCGGTTAACCCATGGGTTAACCGGCTTTAGAATTATCCTGCTTTTGATGTAATGATCGGATCTTCTTTTCTTACTTTTTGTTTAATGACTTGCCATACAAACCATGTTGCGACGACAAGCCAGATGATGGAACCTAAGATCATGGACGTAGAATACTCCAATCCAAAACCTTCAGGAGCGTAGAAAATATAAGAACTTACTACAGCTGTCATGAAAAGAGCTGGAACACTGCAGATCCAGTGGAACTTGTGGTTCTTCAATAAATACATAGCTCCTGTCCAAAGCATGACTGTCGCAACCACCTGATTGGACCAACCTACATATCTCCAAAGGAAGCTGTAATCCATTTGTGTTAACAGGAATGTTGGAATCGCAACCGGAATCGCGAAGAATAGCGGTGTCCACTTTCCTTCAAATTTCTTTTTACTGACCTGACGCGCAAAGTCCACAAGCATCATACGTGAAGATCGCAATGCCGTATCGCCCGTAGTAATAGGCAGGATAATGACACCTAGAACGGCAAGAATACCACCAAGCGTGCCCAGGGTAGTACTGCTGATTTCATTGATAACTCCGGCTGGCCCTCCCTCAGCTAGTGCTGTTTGAAGTCCACCTGTATTACCGAAGAACGTCATGCCGGCAGCGGCCCAGATCAAGGCGATAATTCCTTCAGCAATCATCGCGCCATAGAATACTTTTCTTCCTTCACTCTCTTTTTTCAACGTTCGAGCAAGAATTGGACTTTGAGTACTGTGGAAGCCGGATATAGCTCCGCAGGAAATCGTCACCATCAGCATCGGCCAGATCGGTAATTCATCTGGATGCAGGTTGCTGACCGTCAAATTAGGAATCGGATGCTCAAAGAAGAACATTCCTACTCCGATGGAGACAGCCATGAAAATTAAGATTGCCCCAAAAATCGGGTACACTTTCCCAATAATTTTGTTTATGGGTAAAAGGGTTGCAATAAGAAAATATGAAAAAATAATTAAAACAGATGTGAAAAATCCCAGGGGTGTGATTTCTGCCATTAATTGAGCCGGGCCGGCAGTAAATGCTGCTGCAACCAAGACCATAAGCCCAATAGATAGTAGATTGATCACAGACCGGGCAGGGCGGCCTAAGTATTTTCCGACAAGCGTTGGGTATTGGGCGCCATCGTGACGAAGGGAGAGCATCCCTGAGAAATAGTCATGGACAGCACCTGCAAAAATGGAGCCAACAACGATCCAGATAAAAGCCACAGGGCCGTATAACGCTCCCATTACTGCTCCGAATATAGGTCCAAGCCCAGCGATATTTAATAGCTGGATAAGACTCGCCTTCCACCAGCTCATCGGCACATAGTCAAAACCATCGTTCTTTTCATATGCAGGTGTGTTTGTTCGATCATTGATCCCAAAAATTCGTTCAACCACCTTTGCATAAAAAAGATATCCGACGACAAGTAAAACAATAGATGCGATAAACGTAATCATCGCTGAGCCTCCTTTCAAATTTGAATGTAAGGAGTATTCTAGCGATGATTTTGTCGAATCACAACCCTTTTTCTGAATATTTATATTTTTATCTTTTTTTTCTTAAATATAAAGCGATTGCATGAGGAATTCTTTACTTATATGAATAATTCAAACTCCAATGCGAGGCATAGAAAGGTCAATTGAGCATAAAAAAACTCCTGCGATATACGCAGAAGTTTTCAAGTTTATTATGTAACCTGCCACCCTATAGAAATGGTTAAGTTTCCCGCAGTCGTTTCGATTGCAAGGGTGGCATTGATTTAAAGATACCATAGTGGCTGCAGCGTTTCAAACACCTATGGCCCTATGTACTTTTTATCTCATTTTAATTAGAGCATTGGTATTGTCTGTGTTCACTAAAACGATTCAATAAATCATCTAACTCTTGTGAAATTCTCAATAGTTCAGCATCCGTTGGATTATTGTTGTAAATCTCATACATGCGCGTTCTTAATTCTTCAATTTGCTGTTCTAAACGTTCTTTATAAGGCATGTTTTCAGCTCCTTCACTCGTACCTTACCCTAAATAAACTACTTTAAACTACTATTTCATTATATTTTCTTAAAATAATGATTCTTCCTATTTATCACCTTGTTCTCTACGTATAATATCGGACAAAAATATTCCTGGATAAGTCTTTTTCGCCATTTTTCAGTACTACCACAGAGATTTTTAGATATATTGTCGACATTTCCCGGGGAATGATTCTATTTCTCTATCACAAAAATCATGATAGGATGAATGAAACCTACATAAAGGAGTGGCAGTCATGTTTAAAGCTGTTTCTACAAATCAAGCACCAAGTGCGATTGGTCCATATTCTCAGGCCACAGACCTTGGACATATCGTATTTATTTCTGGGCAGATTCCACTAGACCCTGAGACAATGGAATTTGTTTCTAGTGATATTACAGAACAGACACACCAGGTTATGAAAAACATTCGTGCAATACTGGAAGAAGCAGACCTCTCATTCAAAAATGTTGTAAAAATGAACATATTCTTGGATTCCATGGATAATTTTTCAGTGGTCAACGATGTGTATGCGAGTTATTTGGCTGAGCCGTATCCTGCCCGTGCAGCTGTAGAAGTTAGCAAACTCCCTAAAGGAGCAAAAGTGGAAATAGAAGCCATTGCTACGCGAGAGTGAATATGTATTCATAATATTCGAACATCAACATGTTTTTGTGTCCACTTTATTCCAAAAGAAGCAGAGCTCAAACGGCTCTGCTTCTTTTTTGTTTCATTCATTAATCTTCATCTTTAACATCCGGATCCTCAGGGAGTGGTTCACTTAAATATTCTTGAATCATTTTTCGGTAGTTCTCTATCTGTTCCAAATGATTGTGGAATTGATTCTTATTAATCAAATACTGATGTCCATCATAAATGGCTTTAATTTTATGATTCTAAATCAGATGCCTGAGGTAGTCTTCAGGAAGATCGAGATATTCTGCTGTTTCTTCAACTGTTAAGTACATAACCTGTCACCTTTCTTTCCCTTGCATTATATCACTTCTTTTTTTTGGAAAGTTTCTTTTTCTATAAATGCGGGAAATACATTAGAAAATATATTAACGAAATGAGAGGGATACTATGGCTTCTACGATGGCCACAAACAAAAGCAAGCGTTCAGAAGCAAGTGAAGAAATCAAACCTTGGGTAAGGAGGTTCGGAAGGGTCGGTTACATGGCCAAGGGGATTGTTTATGCCCTGATAGGCATATTAACTCTGATGGCCGCTATTGGCGTGGGTGGAAAAACCACCGGAACGAACGGGTTGTTCCGCTCCCTTGCCGGTGTCGCTTTTGGAGAAATATTACTTTGGATCATTGGTATTGGTTTGGTCGGATATATTTCCTGGCTCGCTACAAAATCCATCATGGACCCCAATAACGAAGGAACGGATGGGAAAGGGTTGATTACTCGGTTCGGTTACATTGTTGGTGCCATCATTTATGGTTCTCTGGCATTCAATGCCATTAAAATCGCGCTCAATGCTGGTTCCAGCAGCGGTAATTCAGAACAGACGCTATCAGCTAAACTCTTATCCCAACCTTTTGGTCAATGGCTTGTCGGACTTCTTGGAGCTATTGTTATCGGGTATGGCCTTTATGAAATTTATCAAGGTAGCACAGGGAAATTTATGAAAAAGATGAATACAGGTGAAATGGACCGTCATAAAAGGAATGTAGCCGAAAAATCCGGGAAATTCGGATTATCCGCACGGGGCATCGTACTCGGGCTCATCGGATTCTTTTTCATTCAAACCGCCTTGACTGCAAACCCTGACGAGGCCAAAGGGCTGGACGGCGCACTTTCTGAAATTGCCCAGCAGCCTTTCGGGCAAATATTACTGGGAATTGCTGCGGTTGGATTAATTTTATATGGCGTCTACCAAATGGTGCGTGGACGTTACGCACGCATGAACTTCGGAAAAAAATAAATACCATTAGAAAAAGCCTTTCCTCAGTGAGGAAAGGCTTTCGATTTTTGTCGCGAATATACCGACGACCACATTCGTCGTTTAGCTTTATAAAAAGCATGTACTTCGTCTTACACAAACAGCTCATCGCTCAAATAATATACCATTATTTTTATCTGAAAGCAACAAAGCGTTTGCGCCTCTCCTTATGCTATACTAGGGCTACTAAAAAACACCTCAGGAGGAGCTTATGCTTACATTTGAAGAAAAACTGAACATCATTGAGGAATTTCCTGAACTTGATAAGAAAGAGATTTCCCTCGGAAGAGTGAATTACCATTATGAAGAGAGCGTCTATGATAAAAAAATTGTCGTCTACCGCCTCCACCCGAATGGCAACGGTTTTGTTTATGCAGGTGAAATGGATGGTTATGATACAGACGACAAAGGGATGGTCAATATAAAGGAGATCGGCCGCGATGAACTCCGCACGTTGATCCGGGATGCGATCGAATCCTTGTCCCTCTCCCCTGCTGAAAAAAATCCAGTCATGGAGGAATGGCTGAACGACAACGACCAGTCCCTGGTTCTTATGCGTGAAGAAGATGGCTTTCATGTGTACGCGGAAGAACAGCTGGAAGGCACGTTCAATTCCTATGAAGAAGCAGTAAACTTCCTTGAACAGGAAGGCTTCAACCGCCTTTAATGATTCCCGAGCCGTTATAAACGGCTCTTTTTTTATATCTTGCAGAATTGTCACATTGCGCCCATTTTGCATAAAGTATTAAAAAAAGGTGGCAGTTTTATGTACACGTACCCCTATTTCTACAGGCAGCAGCAACCCTCTGCAACTTCAAACATTCTTTCCTATGCTAAGGGTGATGTAAATGGAGACTTTATCGAAGATCAAGTTTATCTAGTCGGTGAAAAAACACCGGACAGTCCTTATATTATAAACATCACTCTGATCATTCAGGATGGCCAAACAAACCTTTTTTATAGCGTCCCGTTACAAACGAACATGGCCTATCAACCACGACTTTTTCTTGGGGACTTCACAGGGGATGGCGTCGATGACATCTTGATTAGCATGGACTCTGGCGGAAGCGGCGGTTATGGATTCTATTATTTGTATTCTTTTTTAAACAACCAAGCACTAGTCCTTTTCGACTACGAAACATTTGATGAAACATACGAATATGAAGTCAACTATCAAGACCAGTATAAAGTTGAAGTCCTGAACAAAACTCTTGGTCTTTCTTTCATTATCAACCTTAGCAACAGAGACTCAGACTATCTATCAGAACTTTATAATAAGGACGGAACATTAAAAGCACCGCTCCAGGGCTCCGTCTCCGGATTGAATACCCTTTACCCTGTTGATTTCGACGGTGACGGGGTTTATGAGTTGTTCGCCTTCCAACGAATTATAGGGCAATATAATGCAGATGGATTGGGTTTGGTTCAAACCCCGCTGACGTGGAAAGACAATGGTTTTGTCCCTCTTTTTGATAATCAATATGTGGCAGTTTTAGGAATGAGCACGGACGCCTAAACCTGGCACTAATCCCCCTTGTACCTGGTCCTGCATTCAATCATTCTGGTACCAGGTACATGATTGATTTCCCCGCACTTCAATAACTGAAGAAATTTATGATGAAAATTTCACATTCATCGTTATACTAAGATAAAATGGGGTATAAGAAAAACTAACGTTAATGGAAGGAGAACGATATGGAACGATTAAATGAACGTTTAGCCCAATATTTTAATGATAACCAAACCACATTGGTGAACGAATTACTCCCAAAAACCTTGGACAAGCTTCAAATCAACTATACAGATCAAGATCTGAATTACCATTTTGAAATGCTGCGTCTACTTCTTGACCGCGTAGCCAAAAGTCTTCTGCAGCACCCGGATGAAGCGAATGCAGCTGCCATTGGCTACGACACCGAAAATTACCTCTACTCTAAAGGGGTCCTTTTAAAACAAACCGTAGATGTGTTGAGTGTTTTCCGTCTTTCTCTTATGAAGCACATGAGGAGTTCCAACCTCATTCAGGAGGCAAAAATAGAAGAAGGCTTTGTTGTGGCGGAAGAAGTTGTGAACGCCTTTGATGCTGCGATTCGAGCTACGACAGACAGTTATAATAAAACAAAAGAAAGAGAACATGAAGAAATGGAAAAGCATTTGAATTCCGTTTCCACCCCTGTCGTTCTGATCGACGAATTTCAAGCCGTTCTTCCATTAGTTGGAGAATTTTCGACGGAACGTTTCGATGTGGTCAAGGATCATACGCTACATAAAATCAAAGAGCACGGATTAAGGCTGCTTTTCATTGATTTTTCAGGAATCGCTACGTTCAATGAAGTTTTCATAAATGATTTGTTCAATTTAACCAAAACCATTAAATTACTGGGAACGAGAACGGTGTTGACCGGAATAAGAACAGAAATGGCGATCGCAGCCATCCAGTCTGAAATGAATTTTGAGGAACTGGAGACCTTTAATGATCTTAAGCAGGCTTTGATTACCATCAATGATAACGATTAAGGAGCTGAACTGATGATTCGCGTAGCTTTATTAAGTAAGTGGCACGTGCATGCGGTTGATTATGCACGAGAAGCCTCCGAAAATCCTTCTGTTTCCATTTCGAAAGTTTGGGATGAAGATGTAGAGCGGGGGAAAATCTGGGCGGAAGAACTCGGAGTACCTTTTGATGACCAACTGGAACGCGTACTTTCAGATCCAGAAATTGATGGTGTCATTGTCACAAGTCCAACAAACGCCCATAAGGAAATCATCACAGCCGCCGCAAACCACGGAAAGCATATTTACACAGAGAAAGTCCTCTCCTTAAGTAGAACGGATGATGAAGAAATTTTCTCTACTATTGAAAATGCTGGCGTGAAATTTATGATCTCCTTACCGAGATTAACTTCCCGTTATTGTCTTTATGCTCAAAAAATCATCAATGACGGTACACTGGGAACTGTCAATATGATCCGCTGCCGTGTGGCCCATAATGGAGCGGTACCCAATGAAGACCATAAAAACGGCTGGCTTCCAGACCGTTTTTTTGACAAGGACCAATGTGGAGGCGGTACATTAATCGACCTTGGAGCCCACCCGATTTATTTAGCAAATCGCCTTGCCGGAGAACCCAAGGCTGTGTCTGCCCAGCTGCATTCACTCATGGGGCGCGGTGTGGATGACCACTCTGTCGCCACGGTAGAATATGAATCTGGTATCCTGGCAGTATTGGAGTCAAGTTTTGTATCATCCGGAAGCCCTTTCCAGCTCGAAATTTACGGAACGAACGGGACACTTATGGTGGAAGGAAGCGAAGTGCGGATCAAGAGCCGAACGCACGGAATGGATGAGTGGACGTCCCCTGACCTCCCTCCCGCCATGCACTCCCCTATGCAGCAATGGGTGGACGATATCCTCCATCAAAAGAACCCGGACATTACGAAAGAAGATGCCCTTCGGTTGACCTCCGTCAATGAAGCAGCTGCTCTTTCACACAAAAATGATAAGAGAATGATCATTGAATAAAAAAACGCCTGACCCATCATGTCCGTGATGGTCAGGCGTTATTTCAGCTCTTTTTTTAATGTTACTAATGGTCTTTTCCTACCTCGAAACCATTCCTCTGTCATTTCCCCAGTGGGTCTAAATCCATTCTTTTCAAAAAAGCGTAAGCTTCCCTGATTATCCTCATAAACTTCAGCGAAAACGTTCTCCATGCCAAAAAGGGTCTGAATTTCTTCAAGAAATAAATGCAAGGCCTCTGTTCCAACCCCACAGTTCCTCTTTTCTGCGATCACCATACCGATAAAATCCCTCTCTGGCGTTCGAAACAATTCCACCTTTCCAATTAAGCGGTCATCCAAAACCACAGCTTTCATGTACAAATTCGGTTTTTCACCACTGAAGTAGGCTTCATAAGCATTAAGAAATTGCTCATATGTACGTGGAACATCCACACCTGTCTGCACTTGTAATTTTTCATCCATTTCCCACTTATGCAACACTTCAACGTGACTGTGGTTAATGGCTTCAATGGAAACTTCCATAAATCAATCTCCTCTTTAAGAATAAACCCAGAACACATAAATTCAGTACCAGACGGAACGCCTGGTACTGTGATTATTCCCTATTCTTTTATTTTGAACCCATTAATTTCGGACCGTAAATTTAGGAAAACGAAACACAATAGCCAGAACCCCGGATAGGGCAAGTAGTATGGGATAAAAACAGTAAGGGACAATACTGACAGGTGATAGGCTGGCTACTCCTGCTACGGACAAGATTTGAGCACCATAAGGGAGCAATCCTTGAACAGAACTTGAGAAGATATCCAGTAAACTCGCTGACCTCTTCGAGTCAATCTCAAACCTTTCTGAGATTTGTTTAGCAAGCGGCCCAGCTGTCATGATTGAGATCGTATTGTTGGCAGTCGATACGTTCACGGCACTTACCAACCCTGCAATGCTGAATTCTCCACCTCGATTTGAATGAGCACCTCGACTTATCTTTTGAAGAAGAAAATCAATGCCCCCGTTTTGACGGATCAATTCCACAAGGCCGCCCAGCAGAATCACCAGCAAGGCTAATTCCTGCATGCCTGCAAAACCATCTCCTACAAGGGTCACAAATTCCATCACTGAAAAGTCTCCCATAATGAGGCCGATCAAACCCGCAAAGCCGATACCACCCATAAGGACATAGATTACATTTATTCCCATGATGGCAAAAATAAGAACTCCAAGATACGGCAGTACTTTTACAATATTGAACGGATGGTCCTCCTGAAG
This sequence comes from Halobacillus sp. GSS1, assembly GCF_017307035.1. Taxonomy (NCBI): domain Bacteria; kingdom Bacillati; phylum Bacillota; class Bacilli; order Caryophanales; family Bacillaceae; genus Halobacillus; species Halobacillus sp. GSS1. Next base: position 322,544 of record NZ_JAFLHE010000004.1, on the reverse strand, counting down.
CGTGGATGCTGCATCCGTTGTCAACACACCAAAAATAACAGCCGTCACAATCGCGGCAGGAAGCACGATAAAGAAGTTTGCTTTGAACTTGTCCTTCATTTCTGTTCCCTGGGTACGGACGGCCGCAATCGTCGTATCAGAAATAATGGAAAGGTTGTCACCAAACATCGCTCCACTGACAATCGCTCCCATCGTCAGTGCCACCGCAACATCTGTCTGCTCTGCAATCCCCATACCAACAGGGGCAAGAGCAACTATTGTCCCCACAGAAGTCCCCATGGAGATAGAGATGAAACAAGCGATAATAAACAAACCTACAATAAGCAAGTTTCCTGGCAGTATACTCAAACCTAAATTGACAGTTGAATCAACAGCTCCCATCCCTTCAGCGACTGTAGAAAAGGCACCGGCCAATAAGAAGATGATCACCATCAAAATGATATTGGAATGCCCTCCGCCTTCCGTCAATTGTTGCAGTTTCGTTTGAAAAGCTGTTTTTCTATTCATGAAAAGGGCAACGAGAATAGCAGCAAAAACAGCCACCAATACAGGCATTTTATAAAAGTCACCAGTCAATATTCCTGACCCGATGAACAACAGGATGAATACCCCGAACGGAATCAATGCCCATCCATTCCCCTTATTCAAATCTTTCGTTTCCATAAAAATCCTCCTTTGTCAGGATTCGTTCAAAATATCTACTCAAGTAGCAAAATGACCTAGATAAGCTCTTTCATACTCTACAACACTAGAAGATGAGATATCAAGTCTGAGAAGCTTTCCCAGCCTACAGATTCACGATTCTATCCGAGTACAGGACACATCTTCCACTGTTCCTCCCATCCCATGTCAGCCGATCCGATCTCTTACGTTTTTTGATCGATACATTAAAGAACATTAATGACTATCCAAAACCCCCAAAAAGATGAAAGGAAGAGCGAAACCTATCCATGTAATGACCTCCCCTATTGTAAATAAATGAGGCGTAGCTGAATGTTCAGCTACGCCTTTTTTTATCTTACAGATATAGAAGAATGCCCTATCTCTTTTTCGTAGGCAATCAATGCTTCTTCAAACATCTTCAACCCTTCGTCAATTTGATCCTCTGTTACGGTTAATGGAGGGATCATCCTGATGATTTCCGTTTTATTGCCACCAAAATAAAACAGGACCCCCTGTTCCAGTGCTTGATCCAAAATTTTAAAAAGCCCTTCACTGTCGGGTTTCTTCGTTACCGGATCGACGATTTCAATTCCAATCATCAACCCGATCGCTCGAACATTTCCAATCACAGGATGTTTGTCCTGCAGCTCTCTTAACTTATTGGCTGCATGTGCTCCCTGCTTTTTCGCATTCTCTAGCAGGCTCTCCTCTTCCATTACATCGAGAACGGCATTAGCAGCAGAACAAGCGATGGGGTTCCCGCCGAAAGTCGTAGCATGACTTCCAAGGGGCCACTGATGCATCAACTCTTTGGAAGCTACCGTAGCACTCAAAGGCAATCCATTCGCAATTCCTTTAGCAATAGCCATGATATCCGGAACCACACCGAACGTATCAGCTGCGAACCATTCGCCTGTTCTCCCAAAACCCGTCTGAACTTCGTCAAAAATGAGTAAAAGATCATACGTATCGCATAGTTCTCTCAGCTTTTGCAACCACGCTTTCGGAGGTACAACATATCCCCCTTCGCCGAGTACGGGCTCTACGATGACCGCGGCGACCTCCTCAGGAGTTACTTGATGGTCAAACAGCCGCTGAAAGTCTTTCTCTAATTGACGGACCGTGTACTCTTCCGGATCTTCCCCATTAGGACAATCTTCAATTCTTGCAAAAGGAATGTGATAAGAGCCTTGGGGATGCAGATACTGACGATATTTACTCTTTGAACTTGTTACACTCAAAGCTCCCATTGACCTTCCGTGGAAGCCTCCAATGAAAGAAACAATGTACGGTCTCTTCGTTACATGTTTAGCTAACTTGATTGCTCCTTCTACTGCTTCTGTTCCGCTATTTCCAAAAAAGAAACAGTCCAGGTTTCCAGGCATAATTTCAGCAAGGCGATCCGCAAGCTTTAGGATAGATTCATAGATAATGACGCCTGAGGGTCCATGTGCAAGACTGTCGGCCCCCTCTTTGATTGCATCCACTACCTTCGGATGGCGGTGACCGACATTTGTCGTGGCGATTCCAGACGTAAAATCTAAATACTGCCTTCCGTCTACGCCGTAATAGTAACAACCTTCTTCTTTCACTACTGGCAAATTCGGATGATCTTTAGCCATACTTGGAGCGAGTCTCTCTGACATCCGTTCTAATCGATGTGTCCAATACTGTGTCATATGTTCCTCCTGATGTTAAATGCAAATTTCAAGGTGTTTTTTTAATTCCTTAATAGGAATGTTTTTTAAAACTTTTGTTTTACGGTTTAGACATTTTCTCCATTCCTGAGAACATTGTTAAAAGAATAATAGATGAGCCAGCAGAGCGGCAATTGGTAGTGTAATAACCGTACGCTGCAGAAAAATCACAAAAAGCTCGAAGAAGTTGATTGGAATTTTGGATTTAATTAAAAGAATTCCGATTTCAGACATGTAAATCAACTGCGTTAGTGACATGACTCCAATAATGAAACGAGTCAATTCTGATTCAATTCCGCTTCCAACCACTGCGGGTAGGAACATATCTGCAAATCCAACGATCATCGCTGGTGCTGCCTCCGCGGCTTCTGGAATTTGCAACAGATTCAAAAGTGGAACGAATGGATAGGAAAGCCATGTGAATACAGGTGTGAATTCGGCAATGACCAGGGCAATGGTTCCAAGAGCCATCACCAGCGGGATGAGACCGAACCAAATATCCGCTACATTGAAAATCCCTTTTCTCACGATTGATCCAGCGCTTTTCACTTGATCCGCTTTGGCTACCGCCTGGTCAAGACCGAATTTGAACGTCGACGTCCCTTCTGGCACGATTTCATCAATCTGTTTTCCGACCGGCTCATGGTAGGTTTCTTTTTTCAAGGAAAGCGGCGGGATTCTTGGACAAACGACCGCCGCTACAATTCCACAGATCACTACGGTGAAGTAAAAAGATACAAACATATGGTCAATGGATAAAAACTTAGCAATAACCAGACTGAACGCAATGGACGCAATGGAGAAATTACTCGCTACGACTGCCGCTTCACGTTTGGAATAGTAACCATTCTCGTACTGCTGAGTGGTCAACAGCACACCTACCGTCCCGCTTCCCATCCAGGAAGCCATCGCATCTACAGATGAACGACCAGGCAATTTGAAAAGGGGATGCATCACTTTTCTTACGACCGTGCCGATCAAGTCCATCAGACCGAACTCCAGCAACAGCGGCATAAATAAACTCGCAAAAAGAAACCAAACCATAAGCACAGGAATTAAATCATAGAGGACAACGCCCCCTGTCAGTTCGGAACCGATAAAGGAAGGTCCTGCCTCTGTAAGCGTAAGGATAGCAAAAGCTGCTCCCAGGAAACGCAAAACCATCCAGAACGGTCCAACATCAAAAACATTTGCAATGAATGGATGATTTCTTATTGTATTGTTGGCGCCCTTGATTGCAAGACTTCCAATGGCAGAAATAGAGATGACAATGGTCATAAACAAAGGAATCCAGGTACCGATCGCTGCTTGAAGTCCATCTGCCATTAAACCAAGTCCGATTGTCACCCGTCCATCAACAGAGATAGGAACGAGGAATAATAAGACCCCGACCAAAGATGGTAGAAGAAATTTCATCCATTGCTTCATTGTATAGGATGTGGATGTTTGAATACTGCTTACTTTTGATTGTTGAATAGCCATGATTCGTCCTCCTCTGTCATTTTTATGCAAAATAAAGTATAAATACACAACTCATGATAGTTAGTAACTATACATTTTCATGCATGAAAATTCAATAGGTTTTATCAAGTTTTTTAAGACGGTTTATTCTGGTAAAGAAAAAGGAATAAAGAAGATTAGAAGATTGCTAGTATAGGAGGCGTTACATAATGACGGTTAAGGTGCCGAAAGACAAGACAATCGACAATACACTCGCCATTTTTAAAGAGGGCTATAACTTCATACCAAAACGCGTGCAAAATCACCATTTGGATGTATATGAAACGAGGGTACTTGGAGAAAAAGTGGCTCTACTGAGCGGAATCGAGGGGGCGAAACTTTTTTACGACACCAGTCGTATGAATCGAAAGAATGCGCTCCCTAAAAGAGTATTGAAAACTTTATTCGGTGAAGATGCAATTCAGACGATGGATGGAGAGGCGCACACTCACCGCAAATTGCTGTTCATGTCACTAATGACTCCTGAGGCTCTGCAGGAACTGTATGAAATCACGACGAAAAACTGGGCACGTTTCACTAAAAAATGGAGCGGCATGAAAAAAGTGACGCTTTACGACGAGTCCCGTGAATTGTTGTGCCGGACTGCGTGCGAATGGGCCGGCATTCCATTAGAAGAAAAAGAGGTAAAGAAAAGAACCAGAGATTTGAGTAACATGATCGATGGATTCAGCGCGGTCGGCCCGAAACACATTGAAAGCAGAAGAGCGCGAAAACGGTCGGAAGAATGGATAGAAGACCTCATCTTACAAGCGCGACAAGGGGATCTTCATGCAGAAAAGGGAAAAGCTATATATGAGATGGCTATGCATAAAGATTTGGAAGGTCAGCCGTTAGACGCTAGGATGGCAGCCATCGAAGTGTTGAACGTAATTCGTCCACTTGTAGCCATATCCAAATTCATCGCTTTCGGCGGTGTCGCTCTTCATGAACATCCAGAAACTCAGACACGCGTTTCCCTGGATGACGAATATTTATTCCGGTTCGCGCAGGAAGTACGGCGCTACTTCCCTTTTGTCCCTTTTCTCGGAGCAAGGGTGGACCATGATTTCACATGGCAGCAGTATCCGTTTAAAAAAGACCAGCTCGTCTTGATCGACATTTATGGCATCAACCATGATCCTAAAGTGTGGGAAAATCCGGATCAGTTCAACCCTGAAAGGTTCATCGACTGGGATGGAGGATTGTTCGACTTGATCCCTCAAGGTGGAGGCGGATATTATACAGGACACCGCTGCCCAGGGGAATGGCCGACCATTGAAGTTCTGCAGGCCAGTTTCCGGTACATGACTAAACACTTAGGGTATGAGGTACCAAAACAAGACTACAGCCACAGTTTGAAAAAGATTCCGGCCCTACCGAAGAGCGGGTTTACGATAAGCAATGTTCACTTTAAGAATTGAGGAACAAAACCAAAACCGTCCAGGAGACTTCCTGGACGGTTTTTTCAGGTGTGATAAAGACGGTAAAAATCATACCCATGTTTCAGTAATACTTTTATAACAGAATACGTAGGAACAGCGATAATCATCCCGACCACACCATACAAGGGGGCCGCCACTACCAGTAACAGAATGACTGTTAACGGGTGGATATCCAAACGTTCTCCGAAGATTAAAGGGGCCACTAAATTCCCCTCTAATTGTTGAACGACAATGAACGTGATGATGACATAAATGGCCATGGAGGGTTCTTGCATAAGGGCAACCACAATCGCTGGAATCGCTCCTATGACAGGACCCACAAAGGGAATCACACACGTCAACATCACAAATATCCCTAGTATCAATGCATAATCAAGTCCAATGATCACGTAACCGATATAGGTCAAAACACCATCCACAGCTGCGATTGTCGCTTGTCCGATAATATAGGATGAAACCGTATAATCTAAATCCTTAAGCAGCTTCTCTCCGCGTGGTTTATGTTTCTCAGGCAGGGCCCTTTCTAAAAAAGGAACCAGTTTATGGCCATCCTTCAAAAAGAAAAACAAGACGAAGGGAACGATAATAAGGACCGTAGTCGCTCCTGCAATGGTGGAAAAAACACTCATCATGTGTTCCCCAATTTGTTGAGTCAACCCACCGAAATATTCAGTGACCCGCTGCTTAATCGAAACAACGGAGACCATTCCCATATCGTTTTCCTCAAGTTTCTGTCCTGCTTCTTCCGCCGTCTGTCTTAGTTTTTCAGGCAGCTCCGATATATCCGTAATCTGTTTTTTTATCGTACCTGCCAAAAAACGGACTCCCCCGAAAATCATTCCCCCAATTACTGCAAAAACAAGCAGAATAGCCACAGGTAGGGGGAAGAATTTTGATTTTGCCATAGCATTCACGAGAGGCCTCAGGATATAAAAAAGGAACCCAGCAATCAGCATCGGATAAAATAAAGTTCCAAAGATCGTTTTGACCGGATTCAACAGCTCTAGCTTTTCTAAGAAATAATACAAGATAAGAATAAGTATAGCTGCTGTGATGTACTTAAAGAATGAGTGTTTGATCCACATGTTCCCCACCGTCCTTTTACCCCAATATTTCACTAAATGGACGGATCGTAAACTCAATGATCAGACGTACTTAATAAAATCCTTCCATTTTTGATGACTTCCTCAAATTTAAAACACACCACAAAAAAGACCTGCCCATGGGCAAGTCTTTTCAAGAATCGTGTTGGATGATATAACGTAATCCTGCATACGTATTTTTGAATGTTTTCAGGCCCTTGTCAAAGTATTGAAACGAAAGAGCCAGCCTTGGTGTGATCCCAACCACGAGACATTCAGTCCCTACTAGTTGAAGCGACTGATTCAGCTGTTTTAAGTGTCTGCTGAACTGGTCATTGAACTTATGGATACCGCTCAAATCTAATAAAGCGTATTGTATATCACCCTCTGTACATTCTCTCAGTAGAGAAGAAATCAGGTGATCCACTCTTTTTTCATCCAAATCACCAATGAGCGGTACAGCCACAGCATGGTCCCACACTTTTAAAATAGGAATGGAAAGCGTTTCAATAAGATGGTCCTTCCGCTCCTCTTCTTCAGCCTTTGTCGTTACATCCATTAACATGATTGTATAGTAACTTGTTTCTCCCTCTGCATTTTTCATTGGAGTGATCACGGTATCTGCGACAAATCTATTCTTGATGTTGATTCTCACTTGGTGTTTCTTATCCAGTCCTTCCATAAGACTCCGTTGTTTAAACGGATGGGTATGGAACTTATCCATATTTACTCCAATTAAATCATCAGCACTCTTGTATCCGAATAACGGAGCGATATCTGAGAAAAGATCACGGGCCGCATCATTCATCCACACCAGATCATAATTGTGGTCTGCAAGCAAGATGCTCTCTCCTATGCTATTAAGCGCATCTGTCATCGTGAGATCTGAAGTCATTAAAGCCATCGTTGCTCCCACCTTATCCAATTATTTTCCTTTATTATAATCTCTTTTCCTTCTCTGAGGTAGAGGTGAAAAAAGTCGAATGTGTTCATGTTAACAAATATAACAAGTGAATTATTTTATGTTAGATTTTCTAACACATTAAGTGACATATGGATTTTTTTCAGCTATTCTATATTCATCAGATACGAATAGGAGGAGATCATGGTCCCTTTTGCAACCCGACGATCCATTGCGCCAGAGAAGGAAAGATTCTACACATACGGGAGTGAACCTTAATGAAAAACCATTTGAGGACCGCCGTTGAAAGTATGAAAGAACATTACATCCAAAAACTTATTGATGCAGGGATGTATCAAGCCTCTGATGAAATGCTCCAGTCGTTGACATTAACGGAGCTAGAAGCTCTTGCTTCAAGGATTGAACGGCCATAAGGAGGCGCAACATCGAGGAGGAGAAGTGATGTCACCTTACAAGCACAAAAAAGTCATTTCGATTGGTACAGTCAATGAACTCACCGGCCTTTCCCTCAGGCAAATACGATATTATGAAGAGAGGGAATTGATTTATCCAGAACGTACCAAGAGAGGAACACGAAAGTATTCCTTTTCTGATGTTGAAACCCTCTTGCAAATTGCTGACAAACGGGAAGAAGGTGTACAAACGTACGAGATCCGAAAAGATTTACAGTCTTCCCACAAAGGAAAGATGATGGAGCGGATGCTCCGCGGGCAACTGAATGCCCATTTTCGAATGAACAAATGAATTCACTTACAGGCAGCCCGGACACCCCTAGGTCCAGGGCTTTTTTTTGCACATTTTAAATATCTCGACATAAAATATCTTGACTTCGAAATAAATGGAGCGTATAGTTTTATTTAGAATTCAAACTATTTTATTTCAAAGGGGAATGTAAAATGACTAAATTAACGTTAGATCAAGTCCACAGCAGCTTGAACTTCCAAATTAAACATATGATGGTATCCAAAGCGAAGGGTGAATTTGAAACATTCGACGTGGAATTTTCCGGTGATCTCAATGATTTACCTTCTGCCGAAGTGACCGTTACCATTCCAGTGACTTCTATTAATACTGGGAACGAACAGCGCGACGGTCACCTTCGTTCCGGCGACTTTTTCGAAGCCGATCAATACCCGAACCTTGTGTTCCGCAGCACTTCCATCAAGAAAATATCAGATGATGAATTTGAAGTTACCGGCGACTTCACAATCAAAGAGATGACTCACACGGAAACCTTCACCGTTGAATATAACGGAACTTCCAAAAGCCCGCTGGATGGCAGCACAATCGCTGGTTTCGATGTGAGCGGGAAAATCGATCGGGAAGCATATGGATTAACCTATAATGCGGCCCTTGAAACTGGCGGAGTTCTGTTAGGGAAAGATGTTAAATTCGAAGGGAACTTTGAGTTTGTTGTAGGAGAATAACATAAAAAAAAGCTGAGTCCGGTTACAGACTCAGCTTTTTCATGTTTTCAATTTCTTTAACCAAAAAGGTTAAGGGCATAAAATCCCTTGGATTCAAAACGAGGGCCTCTCCCCCTGCCGCCTTGCCGAAGATATGAATACTCCCCCATCAAGATCTAAAGCTACATATCAAAATATAGAGGATAATGCAGGCGGCAGCCTTCATTAAAACCATGCTGACAGACAGGACATTGAGACGATTTCATATATTCATCAATGGTCAACTCATGGTCGCAGCTGCCACAAAGAATCGCCCGCTCATCCCAGGAGCTCTTCGGCCAGCGCTGTGGTTCATGGTCCGCCTCCTCCTGATGACAGGAATAACACGCATAATATTCCCCACAACAGTAAAAACGGATGGCGATAACATCCACCTCACTGTGATAGTGCACACACCTGGTCTCGGTATCTACTTGATTTCCTTTCACGAGAGGTGCGTCTCTCATTCTATTCTCTCCTTTAAATCTTTTATCTATCTTCATGACGGGAAGCTTGATCCATTTTTTCATGAAGTCGTTCCAAGGAAACTTTCATTTCTTGATGATCATACTCCTGCTTTTCAATCATCTCCTCAAGATTCCTTACTTTAAAAAATAAATAAAGCATAATAGCAAACTCAGCCACATAGATGATCCAACCCACACGATTCCTCCTACTATATCCATCTTCACTCGATTATAACACGAGTAATTACCAAAATAAGGTGTACCAGGTCATCCAGAAAATGGATGACTCTATCAATCGTTCTGATAATAGGGCAGAAAGATAAATAGAAGGATGAGCAGGAGAGTTACACTTAAAACACCTATCCAGTGATAGTTTTCCCATAGGGTGCCGATGGCGGTACTGCCGATGGCTACGCCAAGGTAATAGCTGATCAAGTAGAAGCCCGATGCCCCGCTTTTATGATGGGTGGCTGATTTACTGACAAGAGCGGCAGCCATGGAATGAGCAACAAAGAATCCCATGCAAATAAGAGACAATCCCAAGAGCACAAACGTTCCAGATGGAAGGGCGGTTAGGCTCGCCCCAACAATGAGGACGGTCACACCAGTGAACATGACTTTTTTCAGACCAATCACATCAGAGACCCGTCCTGCAAGAGGGGGCGCGAGAACTCCGAAAATATAGGCAAAGTAAGTGAAGGCAATCCATTTCAAGGACCAGTTGAACGGCTCTCCCTGCAAGTGAAAGGGGAGATAAGTCCAAATGGCCGTAAAAACGATTTGAAGCAGCACACCCATTAAGAACAAGACAAGCATAGAACGACTTTTCAAGTGGACAAGCATCCCTTTCAAATCATCCCCAATGGCCTGATCTGTTTTTTCGAAAAAGCGTTCTTTCGGAAAAAGGATGAAAAACAGTAAAGAGGAAAGCAGCCCGAAACCCGCAAAGATATACAATGTCGACTGCCAGTTAAGCAAATCCGTCACGTATCCACCAACTACTCTCCCTCCCATTCCACCGAGGGCGTTGCTGGATATATATAAGGTCATAGCTAGTCCCAGATGTTTATGAGCTACCTCATCTCCCAAATATCCCATTGCTGCTGCCGGAATGCCTGCTAAAAAGAACCCCTGGATCAACCTAAGCACGACTATCCATCCGAATGTCGGAATCAATGGCAATAGGATGAGGGTTCCAGCTGTGATAAACAAAGAAACTTTCATGACAACAGCACGGCCATATCGATCGGCAGAAAAGCCGAGAACAAAAAGGCCGACAACCATAGCCATAACACAGGAAGACATGAGAAAACTGGACTCCGTAGCCGATACTTGGAATTGATCTGTAAACACAGGGAGTAGTGGCTGGAAAACATACAACGTGGAGAATATGGATAAGGAAGCTAACATCAAAGCGATGGTCACACGCCAAAATTCGCTCTGTTCAGGCGTGTACGGTTGTCTGTTTGGTTGTGCAGCTTCCATATCCATCATCCTTTCTTATGAATTAAAACGGTCCGGGAAAGTCGTTAAATCGATCCCCCAAACGAACGGCAGGTAAAAGTAAATGGCGATGGTAATCAAAACGACCGCGACAATATTCAACCAGAGGCCAGCTTTAGCCATGTCCGGAATTCTTAAATATCCACTTCCGAAAACGACGGCGTTCGGAGGTGTCGCAACCGGCAACATGAAGGCGCAACTTGCTGCTACCCCCGCCGCAATCATTAAACTGTATGGGTGAACCGAAATGGCGCTGGCTAAAGAGGCCATAATCGGGAACATCATCGTCGCTGTCGCTGTATTCGATGTGATTTCCGTTAAGAAGATGACTAGCGCTGCAACGATAACAACAATCAAGATTAGACTGACGCCCTCTAAAATCGTCAGCTGCGTACCAATCCATTCAGCTAGCCCTGTTTCCTGGAATCCTGCGGCAATAGCTAGACCTGCTCCAAACAGAAGCAGGATTCCCCACGGCAGCCCTTTCGCTGTATCCCAATCCAGAAGGTAATCCCCTTTCTTGTTCTTGGAAGGAATGAGAAAAAGGAGGATGGCTGCGCTCATGGCGATCATCGTATCATTAATATTTTCATTGATGTGTACGAGTAAAAATGACCGGGAAATCCACGCCACTGCTGTCACAGCGAACACCGTCATGACGATTTTTTCTTCTACACTCATGACCCCGAGCGCACGTCTCTCTTCTCCGATGACTTTTCTCCCACCAGGTAATTCCTTAATTTTCATAGGGAAAGCAATTTTCACTAAATAGAACCATGCGAGTGCCAGGAATAGAATTGTCAACGGAACACCGAACGCCATCCAGCCAGCAAAGCTTATTTCTATTCCGTACGTTTGTTCAACGACAGCTTTGAAAATCGTATTCGGCGGTGTTCCTATCAGAGTAGCAAGTCCTCCAATAGAAGCACTATAAGCGACCCCGAGCATAACTGCTTTTCCGAAATTGAAATTTTCATGGTCCACCGCTTCCCCTTTTTTCTTCAATTGCTCAGAAGCTTGATAAATGACGGCCATGCCAATCGGAACCATCATCATGGCCGTCGCTGTATTGGATATCCACATCGACAAGGTACCCGTTGCGACCATAAAACCAAGGACGATTTGTTCTGTGCTTGTTCCTACGGATGCGATAATGAACAAAGCCATCCGCTTATGCAGGTTCCACTTTTGCATAGCAAGGGCAATGAGAAAACCTCCCATAAAGAGAAATATCGTATTATCTCCATAGGAAGAAGCCGTAATCCCCCCATCCAATCCTCCAGTGAGAGGAAAAAGAATCAATGGCAGAAGGGAAGTCGCAGGTATCGGAATCGCTTCCGTAATCCACCATGTAGCAATCCACACCGTACTCGCCAACACAGCTACGGCGCTTTGCGACAACCCGTCCGCTTCTAAAAACAAAAGTGTAAGCGCAAACAAAATCGGTCCTAAAAAAAGTCCTACTTTTTGACGTGTATCAAAGGACGGACCCGGGTCCTGACCTTCCGTCTTTTGATTCGTTTTCTTCGTTGCTGATGAACCGCTGGAATTCCCAGTGACTGTAAACTTCAATAAATCCTTCGCTTCGTCGTGCATGGCCCAAAGCCGGCTCCATACACTACTTATCAATGATTGCGCACCCATGCAAATTCCCTCACTTTCCATTAGTCAAATATGTATGAATATTTCCAAATTTTATCATAAAATGTCCCCTCTTGTAACAAATCTGCCTCCACTTAAGACTCTGGAATCAGCACCTGCCGATTAATGGTAAAAATATACACACCAGGTCATCCATAATATGGATGACCTGGTGTGCCAAATTCTTCCTTATACCTTTATTACTTCTTATATAAGAGGTAGTGTTTTCTTACTTTGTTGAATTCTTTCAGTCCGCCTTCCCATTGGTCCTTCATGTCTTCTACGGACTCTCCATTTTCAATAGCTTCACGGACCCATCCGTTTCCGATAAGATAATCGAAGAAGGAGACACCTGCTGAGTTTTCCGCACGGAATTGGAAGTCTTCCGGGTACATGTCATGAATCGTCTTCACAAGATGCACGCCAGTCTCTACCGCGTTGAATTCTTCACGATCGATCACATGGATCTGCACGCCATGCGTCAATTCCCCTGCATGCTTCGAGAAGGATGGTGTAAAGGATGCTGCTCTGAACCTTACCCCTGGCAGGTTGTAGGCGTTCATCGCTGCAGCTAAATCCGTACTATTGATGAAAGGAGCACCAATCAATTCGAACGGTCGTGTGGTGCCGCGCCCTTCAGAAACATTCGTCCCTTCGATCAGCGCCGCTCCTGGATAAACGAAAGCTGTATCCACAGTCGGCATGTTCGGTGAAGGAGCGACAAATTCAAGTCCTGTTTCATCATAGTCCATGCTCCGCTTCCATCCTTGCATTTCCACAACCGTCAAATCTGCACCAATATCAAATTCGTTATTGAATAACTTCGCAAGCTCCCCGACCGTCATGCCATGGCGAAGCGGAATCGGATAGTTTCCGACGAAGGACTTGTAATCTTCATCCAATACAGGACCTTCCACTTTTTCTCCACCCAACGGGTTCGGACGATCAAGCACGATGAATGGAATGTCATTTTCCTGAGCTGCTTCCATTGCATAAGCCATCGTGTAAATGTACGTGTAAAAACGTGTCCCTACATCCTGGATATCAAACAGGAGCACATCAATATCTTCTAACATCTCCGGAGTCGGTTTGCGTGTCTTACCATAAAGACTGTAGACAGGAACTCCTGTCTTTTCATCTATATAAAAATCCACATACTCTCCAGCCTGAGCACTGCCCCTCACCCCGTGTTCCGGTCCATATAACGCCGTAAGGTTAACATCCTCATCGTTGTGTAACAAATCAACGATACTGTTCAAATTTTGATCAACACCGGTCGGATTTGTAATCAGTCCTACATTCTTGCCTTCAATCAGATCTTTTTCTTCATCTAAGAGGACTTCCACTCCAAGCTTGAAAGGCTCTGCTTTTTTATTGTGCCCTTTGTGTTTACCAGGATTGCCGTTATGATCTGCGAAAACAACGGAGAATGTCGACCATGTCATCATCAATACCAAGGCAAGCATCAACCACTTTTTCAAAATAAACCTCTCCCTTTTGATTATATTGAAGAAGGGCGTGAAGCCCCTCTTCCTAAAAAGTCATGTACTAGTAACTCAACCCCGTACCATATTCAAACAAAGTGCCGCCATCAGCTCCTGGAATCGTCACAGGGAGCTGTCCAGTCGGGTTGTTCGCACCGAAAATGGTAGCAGCCGTTGCTTCAAAGCTTGCATCTCTGAATCCGTACTGAGCGATATAAGCATCCACTCCTGGATAAGCCATGACGTCATAAGGGTTTCGAATGCCGACTCCGATCACTTCTGCATTGGTATTTGCCATCACATCCTGCATCAGCTGCATTTGAGGATGAGTGGCTGAACGCGTGTACACATTGTAAGTGTACGTACCGAAGATAACCTTGTCTGCTTCTGCCACCGTTTGCTTTTGCTCAGCTGTTAATTCACGTTCCCCTGTTTTGATTAAGGTCGTATTTGAATGATGAGCAGATACAGCCTCTTCAAGATCACCAATAAAGGAGTTTCCAATCACCACGATTTGTTTATCACCCGATGCGTCTGCAGGCAGAACCCCATCATTTTTCACTAGTGTAATGGAACGTTCCGCTGCTTCTCTTTCCACCGCTTTATGTGCATCTGACCCGACGACTTCCTCCGCTTCTGCAATTTTCTCATCAATTGGTTGAGGCATTTCTTCTTTGATGATTCCCCTGTTCAATTTCAAGGTAAGGATCCGTTCAACAGAATCTTCAATCGTAGCCATCGGTATTTCGCCAGACTCGACAGCTTCATAGACACCTGAAGCCACTTCTTCGAGACCTACAGGCATAAGCGCAATATCTGTCCCGGCATTGATCGCACGAATAACAGCATCCACCGGTCCGAAATGGTCAGCGATAGCTTTCATATTCAAAGCGTCAGTGACGACGACTCCATCATAATTCATCTCTTCACGCATCAAACCTGTCAGTACTTTTTCAGAAAGAGTGGCTGGAAGGGCAATTTCAGAACCATCCTTCTGAGAGATTACTTTCGTATCATCGATTTTCGGGAACGTAATATGCGCAGTCATGATCGCATCAATGCCCGCATCCATCGCTTGTTGGAATGGATACAACTCAACTTCCTTCAGCCGCTCAAGGTCGTATGGGACTTCAGGAAGTCCAAGGTGGGAATCTGTCGCTGTATCCCCATGACCCGGAAAGTGTTTTGCCGTTGCGGCTACTCCATGTTGCTGCAGCCCTTTCGTATACGCCACGCCCATTTTTCCAACAAGCTCAGGATCTTCTCCGAAAGAACGAACCCCGATGACAGGGTTGTCAGGATTATTGTTCACATCCATGACAGGGGCAAAGTTCATGTTGATACCAAGAGAGGAAAGTTCAGCCCCGATCACAGACCCTACATCTTCCGCGATTTCTTCGGAACGAGTAGCACCCAGAGCCATGTTTCCAGGCATGTCCGTTCCTGACTGAAGACGAGTCACAATTCCGCCTTCCTGGTCAATCGTCATAAGCAGTCCATATTTTTCAGAGGCTGCTTGATAATCAGAAACAAGCTTCGCTGTTTGTTCCGTTGTCACAACGTTTTCACGGAATAAAATGACCCCACCCAGATGATATTCCTGTACCATTTCTTCGATTTCAGGAAGCATTTCCGTCACGTTTTCACCTTCCCATTTCCTGAAATCAGGCATGAGCATCTGGCCGACTTTTTCCTCCATTGTCATGTTGGAAAGAGCATGTTGGACGAGGTCGTAACGATCACCATCCTGCTTTTTGATGGTCGGTTTAAATTCCGTCCTCCCTTTTTTGGAGTGGTCCGGTTTAAAATCAAGGGCAATCCGATCTTTAAAATCACCGTTCGATACCGTCACCCATGTACGTCCAGGTTTTCCTGTAAAAGTGACCGTACCGTCATCCTCCACAGTGGCAACGTTCGAATTCTTCGATTTCCAAACGAGTCCGTCTTCCACTTTTGTAAAATGTCCGTCTTCATACACATTCAGTGCGGAAAGAGTAAACTCATCCCCTTCCATCGTTAAATCTGCCTGTGGTACGTTTTCAAAGATGATTAAATCCGATAATCCGCCATCTTCAGCGGCTTCCACCTTTGTACCCATCAACCACGATGGCAGCATCATACCCAGGGTCAGTGTAAAGATAAACATCCATTTCCCCGCCATTCTCATTCGCCATTCCTCCTTGATTTATCTATTTGTAAAAGGTGTCTTCCTATCCAAAAAGACCCTTTCGCAAAACGTTTTCTAAAAAAGCAGTTCTTCATAAAGTCGGTATAGGAGAAATATTGTTGTAAACGTTTACATTTTGTAATAAAAGCGTAACGGAAATAGATATAGTCGTCTATACCACTTAAGGCCCGAATCGTCCTTTTTCCCTTCTTTTTCCAAAGCTTTCCTACTATTCCAATCGACTCATTTTAAAATAATATGTCAACCTTTCTTGAAATTAATGTAAAAAAAGTACATAAAAAAAGGAACCTGGATCCAGGTTCCTTTCCCTCTTAAGAAGCACTCCTCATTACGGCTTTCCTTTTTTCTACTGTGAATTTCGGATATCTGAAAGCGATCGCTAAAAGACCGGCTGCAGCTGTGAGTAAAGGATAAATGCAAAACGGAACAATCGCGACAGGAGAAATACCAGCCACACCTGCCACTGCTAAAATCTGTCCACCATAAGGAATGATTCCCTGAACGGAACTGGCAAAGATATCGAGGATACTTGCGGAGCGACGCCCTTCGATGCCGTATTCATCAGAAATCTGTTTCGCCAGCGGGCCCGCTGTAATGATGGAAATCGTGTTGTTCGCAGTAGAAAAGTTGACGGCCGTCACAATCCCTGCAATACCAAGCTCCCCGCCACGATTCGAGTTCACTTTCCGACTCACGGCTTGTAATAGAAACTCTATCCCTCCATTTGCACGGATCAATTCCACAAGACCACCGAGCAAAATCGCTATCATTGCGAGCGTCTGCATATTCGTAAATCCATCCCCTACCATAGTGACGAACTCCATACCAGAAAACTTTCCAAGCAGAAGGCCGACACCTCCGGCGAAAACAATACCACCAATCAAAACATAAATGACATTCACTCCGGCAATCGCAAAGCCAAGCACGCCTAAGTAAGGTAAAATTTCTACAATGTTGTACGCGTAGTTTTCATCCAGGCTAGCCGAGGCATCCGCCGTCATTACAGCAAAAATAACGGCCGTGATGATGGCTGCTGGTAAAACGATAAAGAAATTTGCTTTGAACTTCTCTTTCATTTCCGTGCCTTGCGTACGGACAGCTGCAATGGTCGTATCTGAAATAACGGAAAGGTTGTCCCCAAACATTGCACCACTGACAATGGCACCCATGACCAGGGCAAGGCCAATGTCCGTCTGTTCTGCCACGCCTACGCCGATAGGGGCGAGGGCAACCACCGTACCTGTTGAGGTCCCCATGGAAATCGAGATGAAGCAGCCGATGACAAACAAACCGACGACCATCCAGCCTCCAGGGAGATAAGTCAAGCCGAGATTGACGGTGGATTCAACTGCTCCCATTCCGGATGCTACGGCAGCAAATGCGCCCGCCAGCAGGAAGATGATCACCATTAAAATGATGTTCGGGTGCCCTCCTCCTTTCGTCAACTGGGAAATTTTCGTTTGGAAATCCGTTTTCCGGTTCATGGCTAAGGCGAAGAGAATAGCTGCGAATAGGGCAACTAGAACGGGCATTTTATAAAAATCACCTGTGATGACCCCTGATCCGATGAAAAGCAAAATAAAGACCACAAATGGGATGAGTGCGAAAGCATTGCTGCTTGGTTTTGTCATGATTTGACCTCCTTTTTTATATAACTCATCAGAATAGTTGGTTTTATCCCGAGAAAAGTTCCTGATCCAAAAGAAGGCGGCCAACAAAAAAGAGCCTTCTTACAATAAGAAGGCTCTTGAAACGTATCCGTTCATTCCTTCTTATCTCTCAAGTGATCATCACTTGCTGGACTTAGCACCGGCCAACCGATGTTGGTGGTTGCTGAAGCTTCACAGGACCAGTTCCTCCGCTTCTCTTGATAAGAAATATTCAATTGAGTTAATGGTAACTTTACAATAAAAAAGATCCTCTGACAAGAGATTTTCAGAAAAATTGTTATCGATCGTAGCGCCCGATCATTTCCATCGCTTCTTCAGAAAGAGACGTGTCGATGGCATCATTGAAGTTAATATCTCCACTGATAGCACCGTTCGCATCATACATCTCGAACTGTTTCTTAATATCGTCAATAAACATTTCTCCGTTAGGGTCAAGCCCCGTCACACCGACTTTCTTCCAAACTTCTGCGTCCTTAAGCGCCGTATGTTTGGTCATGATATCAATCACTTCATCAAGACCTTCATCATGAAGGAACGCATCATTATAATCACGGACACCCTTCAGATAGGCAGCCATAAAACGTACAGAAACGTCGGTTTCTTTTTCGATGAAATCAGGGGATCCCAGCACCATCGCAATCTGTGCATCCGGAGCGAAATCTGTAGCGTCACCGAAACGAACGTGCAGGTTCTGTGCTTCTCCCTGAGTGATCAGTGGCTCGATCTGAAGAGCGGCATCAATCGATTTGTTCCCCATGGCCGCAAGCATGTTTCCAAAGTCAGACATGAGAACAAATTCGACATCGTCTTCTGTCAGACCGGCATGTTCAAGCATGCGCTGAAAAATATAATCATCCACAGCATTTCTCGATGAAACGGCAATCCGCTTTCCTTTCAAGTCGCTGTACTCTTTGATTTCATCCTGCAGATCTTCACGAATCACAAAACTGAAATAGGAGCTGCCATCGAAATAATGCCCTTTATCGGCAATGATCTTCACGTCAATCCCCTGGGCGATAGCATTGAAGAAGGAAGCCGTGGAAACACCACCGGCAATATCCACTTCCCCTGCTGCCAGAGCTGGAAGCATATCGTCACTATTGGCGAACGTTGTGAACTTGATATCAATGTTGTAATCGTCAAAGTACCCTTTTTCTTCAGCAATATAAAAGCCGGCCCCTGAAGCTGCTCCATCTTCAGCTATTACTACCGTCGCCTTCTTATCTAATGGAGCAAAATCACCGTCTGTGAGGCCACCGCTACCTGTATCTCCCCCGTCATCACTGGAGGAACACCCGAACAGCACAAAGATAATCAACAAAAAAGAAAACAGATGACATACTTTTTTCATCATGGGATTCCAATCCCCTCTCTTCCTCTATTTACGCGAACGCTGTACTTCTTCCTGAAGATGATTCCAAATCTCCACAAAATGCTCCGCCATCAAAGGGTCCGCCCGTACCTGCTCCATATTTCTCGGGCGCGGCAGATCAATCCGTTTTTCATCGATAATCGTGCCGGGCTGCGAGCTCATTAACAAAATCCGGTCGCTAAGTAGGAGCGCTTCATCTATGCTATGGGTAATAAATAAGACCGTTTTCTTCGTTTCTGACCATATATTTAAAAGTTCCTCCTGCAAAATGAATTTATTCTGCTCATCGAGCGCAGCAAAAGGTTCATCCATAAGGAGGATTTCCGGATCGTTCGCAAATGCTCTCGCAATGCTGACGCGCTGCTTCATCCCACCGGAAAGCTCTTTTGGATAGAGCTTGGCGAATTTCTCGAGCCCTACTTTATTCAAATAATAAGCGGTCCGCTCCTTGATTACATCTGCAGGCATGTGTCTCATCTTTAACCCGAAACTCACATTGCCTTCAACGGTCAACCATGGAATGACTCCTCTTTCCTGAAAAACCATCGACTGCAGCGGCCGTTCTTTTTTACTCTTTGCAATCGTGAAGGAGCCACCACTTGGTTTTTCTAACTCCGCCAGAATCCTTAACAGCGTCGTTTTCCCACAGCCGCTCGGCCCGACGAGACAGACGAATTCACCATCCGCAATATCAAGAGAAATCCCCTCTAAGGCCGTCACGCGGGTCTCTTTTTTATAAAAAACCTTTGTTAAATCCTGAATCGATATTTTAGCCTCCATCCCCTGTCGCTCCTTTCATCAGTTAGCGCCATGGCAGCAATTTGGCCTGCAGGCCCCGGAGAATGACCGAAAACAAATAGCCGAAGAACGAAATGAGCACAAGCCCGACAAACATTTCTTTCAACAAAAAAGCTTTATACGACGTCCAGATCAAATACCCGATCCCTGAATTGGCTCCCATCATTTCCGCTGCGACAATCGTAAGCAGCGCGATCGCCTGCCCCATCTGAATCCCTTCGAGCATGACCGGAAGCGAACCCGGCAATGCAATCTTGAAAAAGAACTGCTTCGAATCGGCCCCATAATTCTTTGCCACATCCAAATAAATGCGGTCAATGTTTACAACGCCCGCTACTGTGTTTATGACGACAGGAAAAAACACACTCCCCGCAATCGTCACCACTTTGGAAACTTCACCGACACCGAATAAGATGATGATGATCGGCAGGAGCGCAAGGGTCGGGATCGGCATGAGTGCCATGATAAGAGGTGAAAGGAAATGGCGGATGGGTCCATAAAGTCCCATCAAAAGACCGATCACAATCGCCGGTATGACCCCGAGCAGGAACCCGGCAAAAATACGAAACAAGGAAATCCCGACATGATGGAACAGCTCCCCGCTCATCCCCATCGCCCAGAACGTCCCGACGATCTCTGTCGGAGGCGGGAAGAAACGGGCATCAATCAATCCCGTTCGTGATAAAAACTCCCATAGCAATACAATGAAAATCGGCGAGGATATTGTCAGTATCTGCTTCAGACGGTGCTGCATCTGCCGCTTTTTCCACTCTTGTTTTTCCATTTGTAAAGGGTCTGTCACAGATTCCCTTCGGTCATCTTTCATACTCACCACCTCTACAGCTAATTTATGTGCGGGTGCCCAATTGTGTGAAAATGGTTAGATCGTTCTCTTTTCGTGTAACTAGAGGATCATTCTGGTAAAGAACCAGATTACGAGAATATGGTTCTTTGAAAAAGATGGTTCCAACAGAAAAGAAGTCCTTGAAAAAGAAACAGGCTCCCCATCATATGATGGGGAGCCTGTTTCTTAATCTCTATCTTATTATTAGTACAACTTCTTACGAAGAAAAGCTGCCTTTTATGATGATGGGTCCACTTCAGTATAGGCACTCTGATCAGCAAATACATCCAATCCTTCAGGAACACGGATATAAAGCGCAGAACCGTTCCAGTGGGAAACGATAGAATCCATCCACATCGTCCCTTCCTCTCTGTTAAACAATCGGAAAGGAAATTCAGAACCAAAAAGTTTATATTTCAGATTCTTTGTCTCTCCTGGATAAACCGTGAGGGTTGTCATGTCCATATGAACCGCCGGCGTGTACTTTTCTTCCACTTCAAACCCGTCAATCATCAACGGCGTCTGATAGTAAGAAGCTTCTATGGTCTCTGTCAATTCTTCCGTATGCTCGACAAAAATATTGATGCTGTTCTCATCATTTTCTGCTACTTGAAGAATCAATTGTTCTTCATTAAAAGGAAACGACCATTCATAGATGAGCCATTTTTCCATTTCGTTTATCTTCCCTTGAAGAACGGCATCATAAAACTCCTGAGACGTTTGTTCTTCCTTTCGCTCGCTCTCCTTTCCTTGCAAATCCGTGTTACCAATAGGAAGCGCAAGGAAAATAACTGCTGACACCACTAACAGGCACGAATAACCGATTAGCATCCAGAGTCCTGCTCTACCTCTCCCAAAACCGAATCGGGAACTTTTATTAATGAGGAGAATCAAACCAATAATAACTGCCAACAATAGAATAATTGGCAGGAACGCTGCAACAATCATCGTTTCACCTCCAGACGATTAGAAACGAGGACAG
Organism: Halobacillus sp. GSS1; assembly: GCF_017307035.1. Taxonomy (NCBI): domain Bacteria; kingdom Bacillati; phylum Bacillota; class Bacilli; order Caryophanales; family Bacillaceae; genus Halobacillus; species Halobacillus sp. GSS1. The sequence continues at coordinate 300,844 of NZ_JAFLHE010000004.1, read as the reverse complement.
CCAGTGCGTAGAAAATGGCGGTCACAGCAATCGTTTTCAGAGTAAAAAGCCATGCCTGGTTTTCTTCAAAAATGAATTGAAAAAAATACTCCTCCACTTGAAAGCCGCCTCTGGATAACAAAATCATCAATCCTACCACAACGACAGGCAGAACGATGACAAGCATTTTGTTTAACTGAATGATCATGCCAGCCAAGTAGCCTAAGCTGCTGAACATAAAAACGATAAGAATGGTAGCAAATATTCCTTGCAGCCAAGTGCCCACATCCCCCATCCCTTGAATGAGAAGCATCTCTTCCCCCGGCAGGATGACGTACGCAAGCAGTTTCAAAGCAAAACTGGAGAGCAAAGCGGTCAACGCACCGATGACACAAATCGTAAACAAAAAAGCAATCGTAGACAGTGTACTCGTTTTTCTGTTTGTAACAAATGCGAAGTCATCTTCTCGATAAGCTTTCGTCGTTAACAGAAAGGCCGTTAGAAATCCCCAAAAAATCGTAAAGCCTACAATGATATCTGCAGTAAAATAGGTGATTTTAACATCGTATCCTGTTCTCCCGCTGCCCATCTGTCCTGTTCCGTTCAGGGAAAATAATAAGCCGAGAAGCTGGATAACGACAAGAGATGTGAATACGCCTGTATAAGCCCTCCATTTATATCCGATCTGCCGTTTGACGATTTCAGACGTCTGCACTTCAATCAAAGACATCATCCACACTCCCCTTTCCATTTTGAGATTCAGTCAGGTAGATACATAGATCATTCGCTTTAACGGAGGAGACTTGAACCCCCGATTCCTTCAGGCGCTGATAGTCATCACCCGTAAGATCATTTTTTATCACGGCATAGCATGTATCAAAGGCCTGTTCTTTTTTCCACAGCATCTCTTTTTCTTTCAGAAATGAATCAACCGCATCCTTCTTCCCTGTGAGTCCCACTCCATACTCCTTCAATTCATCCATCGATATGTGCAGCCTCAAAGCTCCCTCATGAATCACGAGTACTTCTTCAAGTAAATCTTCCATTTCCTCCAAATGATGCGTCGATAATAGAATCGTTCTAGGATGCGCCAAATAATCCTTCAGTAACGCACGGTAAAAGTCTTTTCGGACCGCTGCATCCATCCCTGTCGTTGGTTCATCAAAGATGGTAAGCGGCGATCTTGACGCAAGACCTACGATCATATTAAACGTGCTTTCTTTCCCTTTGGATAGTTCATTGTGACGCTGTTTCGGTTCAAACTCGAAAAAATGGAACAAACGGAGGGCTAGTTCATGATCCCAATGATGATAAAAGCGTCTTCCCTCCTCAAGAATCTCTTTTAAGGTGAGCGCCGTGGGGAAATTCATAGCATCATCAATATAAATGGTATTCGCAGACACGAATAAATTGTTAAACGGCCTTCTGCCGAAAACTTCGATGACTCCTGACTTTTCTTTTAATAACCCCGCTAGGATTTTCAGGAGTGTCGTTTTCCCAGCTCCATTTCTGCCGATCACGCCGACAATTTTATTCTCATCCACAGAAAAAGAAAGATCATTCAACGCACGCTTTCGATAGAATTGTTTGTTTACATCCTTACATTTAATGGCCTTCATCCTTGTTCCCCTTTCCAAGCATCCCTGACGAGCTTTAAGATGTGTTCCTCAGAAAGCTCCAGTCTTCCGGCTTCTGTTACGAGATCCTCGACTAATTTTTTCAGCGTCTGATTTTTACGCTTTTCGACAATAATAGCTTTAGCGTTGGTCGAGACAAATTTACCAAGTCCACGTTTGTCATAGAGGACCCCTTCTTCTGCAAGCTTCGTCAGACCTTTGGCGGCTGTTGCCGGGTTGATGTTATATAAGTCGGCCAGTTTATATTGAGAATACACTTTTTCGTCTGCCTGGAAATTCCCATGCAGAATTTCGCTTTCCAGCCACTCAGCAATTTGAATATAGATTGGTTTTAAGCCATCGGTATCGAGAATCAATGAATCACCTTCTCTCTGAATGGGTGCATTAGTGTTGTAATGTAGTATATGACTTTTTCTAACTTTTGACAAGGAAAAAATTTCTCTTGGACCTTGAAATTTCCTCCTCACTAAAGGACACTTAACAAGGAAGGTTGAAAGCGATTACATAATTAGGAGGTTGTTTAGGATGCTTCGAGGAATCACAAACTTTTTTGACCGGATGGTGCAGCGTTTCTTACCAGATGCGTTTTTGTTCGCCATCATTCTGACACTCGTCGTTTTTGGATTAGGGATTTTCTTCACAGGCAGCTCACCAGGACAGATGGTGCAATTTTGGGGAGATGGCTTCTGGAACCTGCTCGCATTTGCCATGCAGATGTCATTGATCGTTGTGACGGGATACATACTTGCAAATACCCCTTTAGTTAAAGCTGCTTTATCTAAAATAAGTACGCTTGCGAAAACTCCGGGACAGGCCATTGTATTAGTTACTTTCGTAGCTGGAGTCGCTTGTGTGATCAACTATGGTTTCGGCCTTGTAGCCGGAGCACTCCTTGCCGTTCATGTAGCGAGACGTGTACCGAATGTGGACTATCGTTTATTGATGGCCAGTGCTTACAGTGGATTCATCCTATGGCACGGAGGGTTTTCAGGATCCATTCCATTGACCATTGCAACAGAAGACCATTTTTTATCTGATTCAATAGGTTCCATCGCTATTACGGAGACATTGTTCAGCAGCATGAATATCTTCATCATTGTGACTTTACTTCTCTCACTTCCTCTACTTAACTTGTGGTTACTGAAATCCAGTGGAGACCTCAGTAAAAACAACCTGGACTTCTTAGAAAACGAAGATAAGGCGGAGCAGCAAATGGCCGCAACAACTGCCGACCTGACCCCCGCCGAAAGGATGGAAAACAGCAGGATCATCTCTTATTTAATTGGGGCGCTTGGCCTGGCCTTCATCGTGTATCACTTTATTAGGAACGGGTTTGACCTCAATATTAATATTGTGAACTTTATCTTCTTATTCCTAGGAATCCTTTTTCACCAGACACCAAGAAGATTTCTGAACAGCGTAAATGATGGAGTGAAAAATGCCGGCGGAATCATCATTCAATTCCCTTTCTATGCAGGAATCATGGGCATGATGGTTGCTTCCGGTTTATCTGAACAGATGTCGAACTGGTTTGTGAGCATTTCAACGGAATTCACGTTTCCCGTGCTCGCCTTCATCAGTGCCGGCATCGTCAACTTCTTCGTTCCATCCGGTGGCGGACAGTGGGCCGTTCAGGCACCGATTATGATTCCAGCTGCCATGGATCTTGGCGTAAGCACAGCCAAAACGGCGATGGCTGTGGCCTGGGGGGATGCGTGGACGAACATGATCCAGCCATTCTGGGCATTGCCACTTTTAGCTATTGCCGGGTTGAAAGTTAAAGACATTATGGGCTTCTGTGTCATCATTCTGATTTGGAGCTTCATCCCAATCTCTATTGCTCTTTTGTTTTTCAACTAAATAGACACTATCCCTTTCCCTCCTTAGAGAGGAGGGGGTTATGTAAGTCTCAGGAAAAAATCAGTGGTTAGAACGTTTATCGGGAATTAAAAAGGGGTCGCTGTCCAATTGCTGGACAGCGACCCTTTTGGGTTAACCTGTTTTATTATTCTTATGATCTTGTTCACGTATCATTTGCTTCAGCTCATCAAGGTCATTCATAATCTTCGCCATATCTTTACTTTCTTCCTCCGCATGTTCAGATAGCTGCTGGGCATTGTTGACAATTTCACCAATAATCAGATTCAAAATGATGAAGGCAGAAATAACAATGAAGGACACGAAATAGACCCAGGACCATGTGATTTCAGCAAAAATCGGTCTAAAAACACCGCTCGCCCAACTTTCCAGCGTAAACACTTGGAATAATGTCAAAGTACTAAGGCCGACGTTTCCAAAGTATTCAGGAGCGATATCTCCAAAAAAAGTGACTCCGATAATCGCATAAACATAAAAGATGATGCCCATTAGGATCATGACGGACCCGATGGCGGGAATGGCAAGGAACAAAGCGCTTGTCAGTCTTCTCAAGGAAGGTACCACTGATATCGTCCTCAATACTCGTAGCACACGCAAAATTCGTAAAACACCAACGAAATGAGTGTTATAGAGCACGAGACTTCCAAATACAATAACAAAATCGAAGATGTTCCAGCCATCTTTAAAAAAGTGACGGCGATAAACGACAAGCTTTAAAATAATTTCAACCGTAAAGATGGATAAAACTAAAATGTCTAGAAATATGAATAACGACTGATAGTTTTGATAAATGCTGTCATCCGTAGAGATTCCGATAATGACAGCATTGATCAAGATAACCGTTAATATAAAACGTGAAAAACTTTTATGTTCAATAAAATGGCGTAACTTGATTCTCTTCTCCCCACTTTCTTCCCAATATGACTCTCTCGTCTTTTATATAGGATTTACGCCCCGCCGTCAATCACCTTTAGGCCCACTTTTGTACATCGACACACAGTTGCTGGTAGGCCTTTGATTCATCCATCATTTGTTTATCCGCATACACTTTCGACAACCACCTCAACGGCTCTGGTGTACTCGGCTTCAGCTCCATTTCCATTTGAAAACATTCGATAGATTTCTCAAGCTGATGAAATTCATAGTACAGTTCTCCGAGCTCCTGCATACAATCGAGGTCTTCGCAAATGTCGTTCATCCGCTCCACTTTTTTCATAAGGGAACTCTTATTCGGAAAAGACTTTAAAGATTCATGGACTTGGACAAGTTCCTGCGTTTCCAGAAGCCTTATGACAAAAGCGTCCAACAGGTCTTTCGATTGCCCCGGCTGTTCGTCTGTGATTCGTTTCATTAAAGGAAGAAGGTTCTCAGGATCCTCCGCAAACCGGTTCTTCTCTAGCAGGGCCTTCAACTGGTTGAATTGTGCTTCATCGAGCTGCAGGCCCCGTTCTATATAGAGCTGTGCTGCTGCATGGACATTTTCATTGACTAGATAGTGTTGGAAAAGATCTTCAATCACTGATTCAAAGGATGGAACAGCTTGAGCCATCTGCTCAAGTAAGAAGGTTCGGCTATCGTTATCGAAATACCTGGAGAGTGAGGCTCGACACAATTGATAGCTTTCAGGGGTCGGTTGGTTATAAAAATCAGCGAACAGATAAGAAGTCGCTTCAACCCAACGGTTTTCTTTTTCCAAGAGACGTTGGTGGTCTTCGAATGAGGCACACGCTTCCTTAAACAAAGGATCGCGTTCCATGAGTTCGTGCGATTGTTCTAAGTATTGATTGGCATGCTCTCGATAAGAAAGATCATTAGCCATTTCTTTAACGAACCGATTATTAGGCGCGAAGTCACGCATCACGCGGATGACCCGATAGGCACCGGACATATTTCCTTCCCGACGGTATTGATAAAAAAGAGATTTTATATCTTGGAATAGTTGTTTTTTAGGAATGAATGATTCAAAAAAGGTGAGGATTTTCGCTTGTTCCTGCCTGGAATACGGTCGTGCAATGTTCTTTTTCAGCTGAGGATAGCTGATTTTTTGTAGGGGATGATTCATTTCTAACAGAGCATGTAAAAAAGGATGCGGAGATTCATATATTGTACCTTCCTTGAATGCACGGGCCACATAGGAATGGAGCTTAAGCCGTGTCGTCTTGACGGCTGTTAGATATTTTTGTTTATAAAAGAAAAGCATGTGGCATTCAGATTGATCATTGAAGGTTTCAACGAGTTGCATTTGCTCGTAAAAGACAACCCGGGATGGAAGAAGCGCTACATCTTTCTTTTGCTGCTTGACGTGAATGGTCATTGGGTTCATTAACATCCGCCTCCCTCTTTCCTTCACTATACCACAACGAACGTTCGTGTTAAAAATATATCTCTGGTTGTTCAGCTGTTCGGCTCCGGTCTTAAGTCTTTCCTGAAGCTTGCCTCGGTTGTAAAGAAGCGTAACGATGCTTTTCTGCAGTCCTTAATGTCCCACTAATCTTTGTAAAGGTGTTGTCATAATCGTAAAAAACAAACCTTTCTCAAAAGTCTGTCAACCCTGGTAAACTAGTAAAATATAAGTGAACAGGATTTATATTCCAACATGGCTTCTATCATCGAATTTTAAAAATCCTTGAATGCATAGGAAAAATGCTTCACCTTTGAATCTATTTCTCTTTTCTTTTAATTATATGGAAAGATCCTCCTCCTATATTACAAAAGTTCGATGGTACGATAGAGTCGTTCCAAAAAACAAAGGTTTCAAGGAGGAATTTTCAACATGATGAAAAAGTCATTGATTGTAACAGGGGCACTTGCTCTATCCTTACTAGCATCACCAGCTACTTCCCTTGCATCCACAGGTGAAGTACAGCAAAACGTACAAGTAGAAACAAAGACCATTCAAATAGATCGCGGTCAATTGAACAACTGGATCACTGAAAATGAAGAAGCTTTAAAGAATAACAATCTTCAACAGGTAGATTTCCAATCTTTCTTTGATCAGTTCGCGCAAAAATATCAACAAGTTCCAACCGAACAACCGAAGCAGGAAGAACCAAAAGCAGAAGCACCTGTAAAAGAAGAACCTAAACAAGAAGCACCTGCTCCACAACCTGAAGCTGAACCAGCTCCAGAGCAGCCTGCTGAAGAAGAAGTTCAAAAAGAAGAAAACACACAGGACGAAGCAACATCTGAAGTATCCGCTTTTGAAAAGCAAGTCGTTGAATTGACGAACCAGGAACGTGAAAAACAAGGACTCGCTCCACTGAAGCTAGACACGGAGCTAAGTGCCGTAGCTAAAGACAAGTCACTCGATATGCAGCAAAACAACTATTTCTCTCACAATAGTCCGAACTACGGTTCTCCTTTTGACATGATGAAGTCATATGGCATCGACTACCGTACAGCCGGCGAGAACATTGCTATGGGACAAACAACTCCAGAACAAGTTGTCCAGGGCTGGATGAACAGTCAAGGTCACCGTGAAAACATCATGAATCCTGACTTCACACACATCGGAGTAGGTCATGCAGAAGACGGGAACTACTGGACACAAATGTTCATCGGTAAGTAATAGAATATAGGGCAGTCGCCACCGGGATGGATCTCCCGGTGGCTTTTTTGTGCACTCCCTCTCCCTTTGGCGCGATTCCCTCTCCCTTTCGCTTCCTTTGCTACAGAAATTATAGCCGTGATGTTCATCTCCCAGCAGCTCTGACATATCTATAATCTATAAAAACATAGGCGTTTTTCACAAATCTGTGAACGAATGACTTTTTTTCTTTTTTATTTGTCCAAAACCTATTGCAATTAGTCTGAATATTCCATAAAATCAATCATAATTTAACTATATCAAATCAGAAGGAAGTGTTCTTTTGAATACAAAAACGGTGAGTCATCTTTACAACGTCTGCCCCCTCTGCCACGGAACCGGGACTTATAAGGAATATGATGACAGCAAAGCAAACATGATCATGGACCACTACAGCCGCGTGAATCATGCCAGTGAAAAGACAGCATGGAAAATGGCGGTAGAAGAAACGAGTTACAGCACGGAATGTGGACGGTGCCATGGAAATGGTCACGTGCTGAACGATGAAGGCGAAGAAATGTACCAGGCCTTAAAACAGTTTGCTTAAACCTTAGCTCCAAACTACAGCATAAGAAAATCCTGTGTGAGTAGCGAACTACACAGGATTTTCCTGTTTAAAACAGTACCCCTGTCTTTTCAATATCTACTTTCACATCCAACTTAACCCCCACATTTTTACATTCACTCTCCCCGTTGATTCGTTTCCATTCCACCGGATACTTCGTTGCTACGTCCATCCCAATTCCTGAAGGATGGCTACAACTTCCTCCATTCTTTTTGTCATCACCTTTTCGGCTTGTGCCGCCATACTCTTGAGATCCGAACTCCTGAGCGGGTTCGCGGTCTGTTCCGTTTTAACCTTTAAAAGAAGGGTGCTTGTAATGGAGTGGTCCTTTGCGACCTTGGTATCAAGCTCCCTTTTCATTCCCATGATGGAATCGATACTATCGATGTGATGCAGAGCCTTCTGATCTATAACCTCTTCATTGTACATGCCATCTCTTTATCTTTAGCGACAAGTGAATCGATATAAAGGATTTGTCCCTCTTTCCCCCAAAAGGTGACTGATTCCACGACTAAATCTTCGGTGTGGAAAAAAGCTTAATGAATAAGCTGGACATTCTGATTCAAATTATCTGTAAGGATCCTTTCTTCGCTCTTGCCCTGCGACATAGTTTCCCCCTCCCATATAAAATTCACTGCTTTTAGCTTGTAACACGAAAGCAAATTTATATGATAAGCAACAGGCTAGAAGCTTGTTGAAGATTCGCATGTCTCAAGACCCAAATATGTGCAACCTGAGCATTTACTTTGAAGGTGAGATAAAAATCAGCTAACCTTTATATCAACATTGGGAGAAAGGTGGATCGATCATGTTATTTGATTCCTATAAACTAGACAGCAAAAAATTGGAGAACCGTTATGTCGTAGCACCTATGACCCGCATCAGTGCCGAAGCGGACGGCCGCGCGAATGACCGTATGAAAAAATATTATCAACGATTCGCTAAGGGTGGATTCAGTACCATCATTACGGAAGGCATCTATCCAGACAGGACCTTCAGTCAGGGGTACAACAATCAACCCGGAATGGCTACAGATATCCACGCAGATGCGTGGAAGCCAATTGTGGACACTGTCCACGAGGAAGGCAGTATCCTGATTGCTCAGTTGATGCATGCCGGTGGACAAAGCCAGGGAAATGCCTATACAGATGAAACCATCGCCCCATCTGCCATCCCTCCTAAAGGAGAACAGCTGGGTTTTTATGGAGGATCAGGCACATTCCAAACACCTCGTGCTATGGATGACCAGGACTTTTTAGAGGTGAAAGAGGATTTTGTTGCAGCTGCGCGCCGCGCAAAGGCAGCCGGTTTTGATGGAGTGGAAATTCACGGTGCCAACGGCTATCTTCTGGATCAGTTTTTAACCGACTATTTGAACAAGCGTGAGGATGAGTACGGGGGATCTGTTGAAAACCGTCTTCGTTTCGTATTGGAAGTCGTGGATGAAGTTCTTGCAGAAGTTGGGGAAGACTTCATTATTGGGATCCGAATCTCTCAAGGTAAAGTGGCCGACCAATCACATAAATGGGCGGGCGGTGAAAAAGAAGCCGAGCAGATCTTCGGTGCATTAGGAAAGACAGGACTGGATTACATCCACGTTACAGATGGGGATGCGACAGCCCCTTCCTTCGGCGAAGGATCCAAGACGCTTGCCGGTGCAGCTAAGACTTATGGCGGCATCACAGTCATCGCAAACGGCCAGCTCCAGGAACAGGAGCGTGCCGAAAGTCTTCTCGAATCAGGAGAAGCCGACCTTGTATCGATAGGTACCGGAGCGCTTGCTAACCCTGATTTACCGAACAAAGTGAGAGACAATGATACACTGAATGCTTTCGATTTCGAAAAAATCCTGCTCCCACAGGCTGAAGTCAAAGACCACGAACTCGAGGCACCAATTAAAGAATAAAAATCAAAAAAGACCCGGTCACATACGACCGGGTCTTTTCTATTTCCTGCACTCAACATCATTTAATAATCTGCACTTTCCTCACCATACGTCCCTCGATTTCCAACACTTTGAACGTTAGATTGTTTTGTTCCAATATATCCCCTTCATCAGGAAAATCATTGAATTCCTTGATCAAATAACCAGCAAGGACATCTTCCTCTTCTGGAATTTCTGTGTCAAAAATAGAGTTCAGACGACGCAGAGTAATTTTCCCATCACAAATCAACTCTGTTTCTGAAATCTTTTCAATGATGGAGTCACTCTCTACGTCCATTTCATCTTCTATTTCCAAGCCTATCATGGCTTCGATGACATCTTCATGGGTTAACACGCCCTCGGTTCCCCCATACTCATCCAAAACGATCGCCATGTGTTTCTTCTCTTTCGTCATTTTCCTAAACACCCATTCGATCTTATGGAACTCATAAACGACCAGGGGATCTTTGTACGTATAGTCCATAAACGGTTTTTCAGGTTCCATCGCCCACGAAATTAAATACTTCGAGTGGAAAACGCCGATGATGTCATCAATGTCCTCCCCATAGACAGGGTACCGGGTGAATGGGTGTTGCACGACCATGTCCCGGACCTCCTCGAAGGAAGCTTCCTGATCAATGGCAATCATGTCGACACGTGGTGTTTTCAAAACATCTTTTACGTTCAGATTATAAAAATCAAGCACACCTTTAATCCGGTGGGATTCCGCTTCATTGAACGTCCCTTCTGAGTCCGCGATGTCAACCATTGTACGGAGCTCTTCTTTTGAAATGGAAGATTCATTCACCTCCCCTTTCGATAAAGCATTTGTAATAAATCCTGTTAATCGATTCAGGACGATAGTAATGGGTTTGAAAAGGATCACAAAAAAACGAATGACTGGATAAACAGTCAAAGCGATGCGATCCGGAAAAGCAGCAGCCACTGATTTCGGAATAACCTCTGAGAAAATAATAATGGTCACCGTCAGGATGGCAGAGGCCAGCCCAACACTGAACCCATATTGGATAGCTAGTGTAGTCACAAGTGTAGGAAGCAGGATATTAGCAATATTATTCCCAATTAAAATTGTAGTGATGAACTCACTGGGGTGTGAGAGTAAATCCAGTAATTTCCCTGCTTTTTTATCGTCTTTCTTTGCTCTCGATTGGAGCTTCATTTTGTTAGCTGCCGTAAGGGCCGTTTCACTTCCTGAGAAGAAAAGCGAAACGAACAGCAAAAAGATGATCGCAATGATCACGGGGCTATTCCTCCTTGAATAATGGACACATTTTTAAGTGAAGAGGGATAAAAAAACAGATTCCCTCCTCTTATTCACGTGAGCTTTTTTTATACTCAAAAAAACTCACACGAAACTTCAGTCTTACCTATTGTACACTACCTCCTTTTCCCTTAGAAGAAATATGAAAACTATCTCTTGCTTCTACTGTAAAAATCATTTTATGAAATGAAAATCTTTGAAGATACTTCTTCATACGGAAAGTTTTCTATGGTACCTTTGACTGTAATGACACATTTAGAATATTCCGCATTTTACAACATTACATCATGGTCTTGTCACACTCTGTTTCATCTGCTAGAATTTCAAACTATCAACTTCATACGGATTCCTTATATAAATGTGGAAATATGGTCCACAAGTCTCTACCCGGCTACCGTAAATGACCGGACTATAAGGAAAGATACACTCAGGCTGTTTATTTATAACCTGTTCTACCTCTTTCCTTTTTTCTAAGGAAAGAGGTTTTTTATTTATCATAGGTTGTCAGACATCCTACCTCCAATGAAAGGAATCCGTAAACTATTCCAAGGAGGAACACATCATGAACATTCTTACAGGATTACTCTCTCTACTCGTCATCGTTGCTTTAGCTTGGCTGCTTAGCAGCAATCGAAAGATGGTGAAATGGCATACCATTCTTGTCGGTTTAGCTTTGGAAGGGATCTTTGTGTACACCATGCTCAATGTTTCTATCGGACAAAAGCTGTTAAAGCAAGCTGCCCTTTTCATACAAAGCGTGATTGATTACAGCTCTGCAGGGATTGAGTTTGTTTTTGGTCCGTTATTTGCTCTTACAGACATCAACTTTTTGTTTGCGATTAATGTGTTAGGCGCACTAATTTTTATATCAGCCCTAATTTCTGCTCTTTATCACATCCGTCTTCTCCCAATCATTGTGAAATTCTTAGGTACCATCATTGGAAAGTTATTAAAAACATCCAAAGTTGAGTCCTTCAGTGCAGTCGGAAATACGTTTCTAGGAGTGGCAGAGGCACCATTGCTCGTGAAGCCCTATTTGGCCCGAATGACTCGCTCTGAAACCTTTGCGATTATGGTCGGAGGAACCGCCTCAGCCAGTGGAGCCATCTTAGTTGGCTATGTAGGAATGGGAATTGATTTAAAATATCTATTAATCTCTATTTTCAGTGTACCATTCGTATCTTTGGTCATAGCCAAACTGCTTGAGCCGGAAGTGGAAGAATCTGAACTTAATGAAGAAATACAGATGTCGGAATCTGGTCACGCCAATGTATTTGAAGCGATTTCTGATGGGGCCGTTAGCGGAGTGAAACTCGCCTTAAATATTGGTGGACTTTTGATTGCCTTCATCAGTATGATTGCCCTTGTCAATGGACTCTTAGGCTTCATCAACACCGACCTATCGACCATTTTCGGATTCTTGTTCTATCCATTCGCCCTTCTCATTGGAATTCCGATCTCAGATGCTTTCCAGGCCGCTTCAATCATCGGAACGAAACTAGCAGCGAATGAATTCATCGCATATGGAAATCTGACAGAGATGGTTGATCAATTGTCTCCGAAGACAGTCGCCATCATGTCTGTGGCTCTATGTAACTTTGCGAATCTTTCATCCATCGGCCAATTGATTGTGGGTCTAGGTTCTCTGGCACCTAATAAACAATCCCAAGTAGCTAAACTCGGCCTAAAAGCCATTATCGGAGGAACACTCGCAAGCTTCATCACCGCCATCTTTGTATCCATGTTTATTTAGAGAGCACAAGTGAGAATATGTAATAATATGTAAGACCTGGTCACCCATGAAATGGATGACCAGGTCTTACAATTTCATCCAATATCACCATTACACTATTGAATACATCAAAAAAACCAGACCTCGCGAGGTCTGGTTTTTTTGCTTATTATTAAAGGTTAACTGTAACTTCTGCTTCTTCGCGAAGGTTATCGACAAGTTTTTGAGTGGCTTGTCCTTCTTTTTGACGAGTCAACTGCTGCTCGATTGTTGGTTTTGCTTCTTCAAAAGATGGTACTTCTTGTTCTGTATCCATGCTCTCTTGTTGTTCTTTCATTTTGTCATAAGCTTCTTTGATTTCTTCCTCTGAAGGTTTTACATCTCCAACTTCCTCAGCAATCAGCTTATCGATTTTAACTTGGGTCTGAACTTGTGACCTTACTTCTTTCTCGCTCATTCCCCGCTCTTCTAGCGCAGCAAGAAATTCATCAGCGGAACCCACTTGCTGTTGCTTAGCCAATTCCTCAAGTGTCTGGTTTACTTCTTTTTCAGACGCTGAAAATTCACGGTTGTCCGCTTCCTGCATCAACAGTTCTTGTCCTACAAGGCTTTCGGCTACCTGCTTCTTCAATTGATCTTGATCAAGTTCCTGCCCTGTCATTTGAGACTGCATCGCTGCTTGTTGGAACTGTCCTTTATAAGTCGTTTCAAATTCTTCTTTTTTAATTTCTGTACCATTTACACTAGCGACTACTTCCGGAACACCTTCAAGATCCGGCTCAGGTGCTTCAGGTTGTTCACCAGATTCTGCTTGTTCGGTTTTCTCTTCTTTTTCTTTCTCTTTTTCCTTATCATCAGAAGCGCCTTCATCGTTACCGCAGGCGGCAAGTAAAGAAACGAACGCTACAAATAGTAAACTCAATAACCACTTTTTATTCAATGTCATTACTCCTTTATTCATCGTTGTGATAGCCATTGTAACACGGAACTACTTTCTGTAAACACACCCATATCGCCGTTCCCCACTACCCGGCTGCACTCAACCACTTCAAAACCCTGTCATGCCAAGGCTTTTTCAAGGAATATTTTGTCTTTCTTACAAATGTGGAAAATTTGTGGAAAGAATGAAAGGGAATTCATCAGCGGATTACCGGGACACTTCCCCCTTCCATCCAATCCCGTATAAAGGGGGCCTGATGAGGGTTTAAAAGATTTTCCTGGATTTCTTCAGCATAGAAAAATTCTTGCCTCTTACTTTCGGAGTTGTGCGATAGCGTTCCATTATAGCATGTACTTCTAAAAACAATTTGCACACTAAATACTTTGTCACCATTCTCATAAGTAGCAAAACCATTTTCACCGGAATAGATGCCGTACAATTCCAACTCTCTTAGATCGAAGCCCGTTTCTTCCTTCACTTCCCTTTTGACTGTCGCCTCGAAAGTCTCCCCGATCTCAAGCAGTCCACCTGGAATCCCCCACAATCCATGATCCGAACGTTTTTGCAGCAGAATACGACCATGGACATCTTCAATGATTGCCCCACAGCCAACAGTCAGCAATGTTTCTTGACCGATCATTTGGCGCATCGTCTGAATATAGTCATTCATTCATTTACTCCCCTTTCCATCTTTTGAGCATAGAGCAAGTGGAGAATGGGATTGAACTGATGGACCTTCACATCATATCCATGCTCTTCCCACCACCTCATCAAACGTGAACGATCAGCATAGTACTCATCTTCAATCGCCTCTATCGCTTCCTCGTTCCCTTCTTCCTGATAACTTTCCAGGATGCTTTTTCTGTCTGATTCATCTTTGAACATTAAATCGGCAATCACTACCCGCCCGTAGTCACTCAGGACCCGGTCAATCTCTTCAAGCGCAAGCTCCTTGTCCTCATCCGGTAAATGATGAAGTGCATAGCTCGAAACGACGAAGTCCACCTCTTGATCTTTCAATGGAAGTGAAAGGAAGTGACCGAGACGTGTCTCCACCCCGGGATGTTTCTCTCCACAAACCTTCAGCATCTCTTTTGACTGATCCACGGCAGCCATAGAAATCCCCTGTTTCAGAAACCGCCGCGTCAAGTTACCAGTTCCTGCCCCAATATCTGCCCCTCTTTCTTCGTGTGATGCATCCATCCATGTATGTACCTTTTCCAGAGCCTCTTCATAATCCTGGTGAACATTGAAGCGGTACCCAGTGGTTTTAATGTTGTTATCGTAATCTTTCGCTTGATCATCAAAATCCCAACGATCGCGCCAGTTGGTCCGCTTCTCTTTCAATCCCTTTAACTCACGTGCCCTATCCATCATCTGTTCCTCCTCTCCTGCCTTCCCACTCACCTCAATCATACGATCTATCGTTACCATCATGTCTCTGATTTGGAGCATTTCTTCATTAAGCAGTGAACGCTGGGTATGTAGGTAATCCGTAAAATCATCATTCTGTTCCAAGGCTTTCTTAATTTCCTTCGTATATAAGCCAATCTCCCTCAAAGCAAGGATGGTACGCAAATCCCCGACCTCTTCTTCTGTGTAGATCCGGTATCCATTGGCCGCTTTTTGTGGAAAAATCAATTCTTTTTCTTCGTAAAAACGAATCGTCCTTGGTGTCGTCTCCAATAATTTCGCTACTTCCGTAATCTTCATGTAGGAATCCCCCTTTTCAAACCCCACTATAAAGGGTAACGTTACGTAAAGGTAAAGTGTATTTTCAAAAAACATCCTTAAAAAAATGACACTTACTCAAAAACGACTAATAATCTAGTACCCATGCTCATAAGCTTTTAAGGTTTAGGGAGAGAGTGTCATAATTTTCGGATAGTAGTTGAAAATCACTGTGAGCTTTTATAGTATAATGGTAACAAACAGTTTCATAGCTTTGATTTCCTTAGAGGAGTGAGCAAATGTTAAAAGAATCTGACTTTCCAACAGAAGAATTAAGAGACCAATGGATCAAGGTACGGAATAAGAAACTGGAGGAAATGGCCCAGTTCATCCAAAGATACTTCCATCTCACAAAAGTCAGAGAAAACCCGGGCAGTTATGAAGTTCAGGGGTATTTCTATCAACCTGGATTTGGTGAGGTCCGCATGGCGTTCGAATTCAGTTACGAGAACGTCGCCAAGTTCACGGATTTATTTGATGAACCTATTGAAAAATAAGAAATATAAAAAAGACCCTTTCACTGGGTCTTTTTTTCCACACTAAAATCAGAAAGTCAACCAAAACACTATTGTGGAAGACTCCGTTCAATATGTAAAAAAGCCTGTACCTTTTATCTCTCGGGTACAGGCTTTCTTACTAGTCCTGGATGGTCTTATTCGCATACACAGTTGGAGCTGTCTCGGCCTGGGCAATGAGGACAGGCCACCAGAATGGTGTCCCGCGCCAACCATGTTCTTTTTTTCCTTCCTGACGAAGCATGAGGAAAGCCGGGTGTTGTTGAGCGACCTTCCTTGCCACTGTGAGTTCCCCTGTCCCTTTCCCCGGTGTATCAGGGGAGTTTTCGAACTTCCCATCCTGTTTGAAACGGCGAATGTGCCTATTCTTTCTTGTAAGCAGCCAGACGAAAGCCTCATCCTGCGCCTCAGAACCCAAGTAATCGAGGATTCCTTCATATTCTTCTAGATGAAAATCATGACCGTTTTCCATTTCCAGAGTCTCATGAACCAGACGAAGGATCTCCTTCGCCCTCGTTACCGGTATAAGATACGCCTCATCTTTAGTGGCACGAGCATTCTTTTTAGCGTTTTCAACCAGCTGATCGATCTTGCGTACCGTTTTTTCGATATGCGTTTTATATCCCGTTTGGAAACCGACAGGCAGTATACGCTTGTGTGGTTTAATCATCGTAAGGCTGGATAATAAAATTTTATTAGGATTGCATGGCATGATCGTGTCTTTGAGATCTCTTTGAATGAAAACAACACCTTTATGATGGCCGCCGCGTTCGAAAGCGTTCCTCAGTTCCCTGTCGAACTCGTGGATTCGTTTCATGACTGTGTAGATCTTTTGTGTTGTGTAAAAACGGGTAACAGCAAGGTCTGCGGCTGGTCTTGCTCCATACATTCGAGAGTGCTGCAAGACCGTATCCTGTTGAAAAGATTTCGGGTTTCTTCCATAGAAAAAGCCGATGAGGTTGTGAATCGTCACTCCACGGTCAAGGATTTGCCCGCCGATGAAAATATTCATGGGAGCTCTAAGCTTCAACTCTCCTTTATGATCGAGCAGTTCGGTCACATCTTTTTCCGAGTTGACCACACTGCTTACGAGATATTCTTCATCCAAAGAATGACGGACTTCTTCGTACACATCGTCAAAAGTAGGAGCCGGAGTCTTTTTCAATGTATTCACTGAACGGATAAGGTCGTCATAAGACTCACGAACAAGCCTTTGAAACTCTTCCGATTCCGACCGGGCACCCTCGATAAGCAACGTTTCAAAACCCTGGATCAGTTCGGCCTGCCAGGCATGTGCATTTTTCCCACGCTCAGTGTGGATGATAAAAGAATACTTTTGTTGTCTTCGGCCTTTCATCCGTTGCTGAAAACGACGGATGCTCGTGCCCACAATGAAGTTCACAACCGCCCTCCGAATGTTTGCAATATTTTTCTGACTCAGCAAACGATCCATCTTCACACGACGGCCATCCATCTTTTTCATGACCTCCAACTCTTTTTCCTCGACTTCATGGTAAAGGAAGGAAGCAAGGTGACCGTCCTTCTCACTTTTGTCAAAATAAACATTCCCACCGATATAGCGGTCATGTACAGGCACAAGTTCTGTGAACGCCGGGCGGATCGGTTCGAACACCTTCCCTTCATGGACTTTCATTTCTTCCGGCTGCAAATAAAGGGAATAAGGAGTCGCAGTGACTTGTAAAAACGCTGGGCGGTTCAGCGCTTTTCTAAGCTTATTGATTTTTAATGCAATCACGCGCATTTGTTTGATATTCTGCTCCCGCTTGTATTCGTAAGCGACACTTGCGAAGTCAGCTTCGTCATCGATGAAAAGCACGCGCTTATTCTGCAGGGATGGATATTTTTCCATCACCGCCTGCTGCAGCCGATCCAGATTATGAGTTTCCTTTTTGACGATAAGAGCCAGCTTTTGTGATAATTCATATTTTCGTAGATTATCAGGCATGTTCATAATATCAAAAACCTGCAGGGCATCGTGTTCGATTGCCCCTTCGAACTCTTCGTGCAGACGGGCATACGTCTGTTTGACAAGCGCATTCGTCCCTTTCGTCAAAAGGATAACGAGATCAAAACCATGATCATACGCGAGTCCCATCAAACCGATGAACGTACGTGTTTTCCCGGATTGGATTTTCCCAAGAAGCATGCCGGGTCGGTGCTCGGTCGTGTTTGTACCTTGAAGTTTCGCCATCGTCCGCAGCATACACTCCCGGACAGGCTGTTTATATTGATTCTTTTTATTTAAATACTTGAAAAAGTCTCCATTCGTTTTCAAGTGTTGGAATGTCGCTGTCATTGTATCTTCTCCCTTTTACAAAACACGCTTATTATACATGATTGTGGAACATGAAAAAAGCAAGGAAACCTGGAAATGGTCTCCTTGCCTACTCTTTTTTCTGTACGGGGGCTTCCAAATCATCAACGTCCACTTGACCGTTAAAGATTTTCAAGAGTCTTGTTTTCGCCTGTTCCCTCACCTGATCATCTATATGGGAAATTACTTGATAGACAGCATAGATGATGACGGCACTATCATCCGTAAAACCAACGACCGGGATGAAGTCCGGAATGACATCAAGGGGTAAGATCAAATAACCTAATGCGCCTGCGATCGTCAGCTTGGCTTTCTTTGGTGTATCAGGGCTTTTGAAGGCATAATACAGAAGCAGGCTGTAATAGACGATTTTAGTCCCGATTCGACTGCTGTACGTACGAAGCTTTTCACCATATTCTTTCTCAGAGAAATAGGCTCGTCCCCGCTCCACCGCTTTACGTGGATCAAGATTTTTCAAACGATCCTGATAGGTTTTTTGTTTTGTCATAGGCACCTTCCTTTTTTTCAGTACTATACTTTTTACGTAAATCCCTTCATCTAAACTTCTTGATCGATGATTCGCTTTATTTCCTGGGAAATCGACTTCCCCCGTAGAAATTTTTATGACCTCTTTTGTTGTAATCATTGTAGAAGGAACACTAGTTTTGTCGAATGCGCGAATAAAGCTTACAGTTTTTGGCCTATTCTGATACTTTAAGAGTAACAGTGTCAAAGTTTCCTATACTTATATTTTCACTGACAAAGGAGAGGTTCGTAATGGATTTAGATCAACTTGAATTGAATGCGACTGTAGATGAGACGGTTCAAACAAAACCGTATTACACGGCTTTAGTCGGCTGGAGTGTGCAGGCCATCGAGGCTGCAGCTCGCATGAATCGTCCATTCGTCGTTGTCGGACCTGCAGAATTTGAGACGTATGCAGAAAAGCACGACATTCCGTTTGTAGGATGGGACTTTAACAAGCTCAATGAAAGCTCTGATCATTTGTATAAGCAATTGAAGGACATGGGTGTAGAGCTTGCAGTTCCTTTATATGAAGAATGTGTGGAATGGGCGGGCGCACTCAATGCTCGTTTCCGTGAAGACCCTCGTGTATTCAACCGTTCCCTATTGCTTCGTGACAAAGGAATGATGAAGCGGAAAGCACAAATTTCCGGCATCAAGGTCGGCGTCTTTGAAGAGGCCCGCGACAAAGATGACGTCCAGCGTTTCTTGAAGCGTGTCAACGAAGCTTTGTTGAAACTGGAAGGAGATCACCTCGATCCGATCCACGTCAAACCATTGGACAAAGCGGGTTCTGTCGGTCACCTGGCAATCTATAATAATGAGGATATTGAACGAATTCAGGATGTTGACTTCCCACTATTGATGGAAAGTCACCTGGATGGACAGGAATTCTCCTGCGAAGCCTTCATTCATAAAGGCAAGGTTCGTTTTCTCAATATTACGGAGTATGTGAAGCTTGGCTATTCCAACTTCGTTCCGGCTTCCCCGAGCTTAGAGGAAAAGCGCCCACTCATTGAACGAGCTGTCCAACAGCTGGTGGACGCTTTTGAAATCGAATACGGTGTCATTCATCCCGAGTACTTTATTACCCAGGACGGAACGCTTCACTTTGGAGAAGTAGCGGCCCGTGTACCAGGAGGTCATATTTTCGAGTTGATTGAGCGCGCTTATGGATTCAGTGCCTATGAAGCTCAAATCCTTTGCAGTGATCCGAATACAACAGAAGAGGAAATCCGTGAATTTTTCCCAGATCCTTACGATTACCAAAATTACGCCGGTTGCCTAATGGTTCACCCGAATGTGGATTATGTTGAAGACTTGAAGATTCCTGAAGAACTTGAAGACCATCCGTACTTTGAGAAGCACGATATGTTCACCCCTCCTCAAGGAAAAGTAGCTGAACGTGTCGGTTTCGGAAACCACTATGGAACGATCTTTTTCTATGGCCGTGACAGTGAAGAAATGACCGATTTGCTGAAGTCATACGAGCAATACAACTTTTACGTATAATCGCATGCGATAGAGAAAGGAGAGGTTTTTATGCCTCAAACGACGAGTGCCCTTGTCGAACGTTTCATCTATGCTTTAGATCAATTAGATAAAGCTCCATCCTTTGCCAAATCCAAGTACCAGACAGATGTCTATCAGGAAGCGAACCGACTGATTGAAGCAGAGGATGGCTTTGATAATTTATATCAGCATGCCGGCCGATTGGAAGAAGCGGGTGTATTTCAGGATGGACCTTGGGAAGCAGCGGAGAAGCTACAGCCCCCTCTTGTCGCAGGTTCCCTGAAAGCGAAAGGCCTGCCTATGATCATTGAAGTTCTAAGTGAAATGCGCATGCTCGCTTTAGCTAAAGGAAAAGCGACCAATTCGAATGTTCCGCCTGAAATGGCTGAAGAATTTTTGAATGAAGTGATGGTCCTGAATCTGAACCTCTTGTTCCCGGATGCCAGTGAAAGTTCCCGGATTGAAAAGCATGAGAATGATGAAAAAGCGGGTAAGTTATTCCAATTTCTATCTACTCACCTTTCGTCAACCGCTCTGATCCAAACCCTTATCAATGAAATTAAACGACTCACAGCGCAACGTCCTATTATGGTGAAGCGCATCGTATCCATGATTAAAATGGCTAAAGAAATGCTCGACCACGATTCAGATGAACATGGGAAGGCTGAACTGAAACAATTCATTGCAGCCATCGAAGGTCCTTCTAAACTGAGTGCACAGTTCAACGACGTCCATGCATACCGTTCTCAGTTAAAAACACTCACGCGTACCGACCTTATTTCCGAAAGCGTCGCACTCGCTCAATCCATGCGTGAAACAGGACTTGTAGCTCCGCATCACGCAACCTTGATCCGCTTTTTGAGCAAAAGAAACCCTGCCCTTCTCGCCTATGCTCTGAACCTAAACAGTAAAGGCAGTGCGAACCTTGAAGAGCACCGGGAACTCGTCATCCAGTTGATCCGGGCTTCCATTTTCCCTGGAACCCGCCAGGCGATTTATGGTCTTTCAATGTTACTTGAGCGTGGGGTATTGTCACACTCCCCTGTTGCACCGGGCCTAAGGCGATTGGTAGAACTTGATATCCGCCCGGATGTCCGAAATGCTCTATATTCAACGACGAATACGGGCGAAGGTGTCACTGCGAACAGTATACTTGTCGCGGGGACGATCCAAGTGCTCGGTCAACCGCTCGGCGTTGGTCAAGGGTTCAACCCGACCTGTCAGGCCGCCCGTGGAATTAGCTTATGGGCACAGCACGCACCGGGATTCCTGCTTGAAATCATTCCGCGTGCGGCACGTGACGGCGACCTTGACTTTACGTTTGAAGGAACACCGATTCATTCCAAAGAGCTAACAGGTGGACTTGCTCCGGATCTTGATAAAGAGCTCGATCCTGTATCCCTTGTCCTCGTCCCACACTTGGACAAGATCTATAGTGAAATGATGACGCGTGTCGCTTTGCGAGGAGAAGACGGTCACCGCTGGGTTAACCCGGCGTTTTATGGAAACTGGGTCCAGAAAGGTTTCAGTTCCGTGTTCGATCCGATTACCGGATACGTATTGGATTACCCAGGATTCGTTAAACTTTTCTACGCTACCCATCATACAGAATACAATGATGATTATGAATTGATTTATCCAAACCCTGTCGGCATTTTCATTACCAACGTGCACGGCAAACTGCTCGGTCTCCACGCTGTATCGATTACAAGAATAACGAAAGACCCGAGTGGCGAAGAAAGAATCTACTTTTATAACCCGAACAATGACGGTTCCCAGAACTGGGGGCAGAACATTGAACCAAGCGTCAGCGGGAATGGCGAAATGGAAGGCGAAAGCTCTCTTCCTTTCCACCAATTCGTTTCCCGGTTATACGCCTTCCACTATAACCCTTACGAACAAGGGGATGCATATGCAGTGGAAAATTCCATTGTTGATGGAATCCGCCAGCTTGCTCAGGAGAGCTGGGGAAATGATTATACGTGGGTGTAAATTGTCAAAAGCCAGACTCTTTATGGGAGTCTGGCTTTTTTGTTGGAGCTATAGAGCTGTAGGTTTTATTAGCAGGTTTGCGCAATATATAAGTAGCTTTTCACCATTTTATTAGCGACTCCCAACCAGATATTATCAACTTCTAATTCTATCAGTGACTTTTGGCCGTTTATCGGTAGGTTTTCGCCATTTATCAGTTGGTTTGGCGTATTTATCGGTGGGTTTTGCGCTTTTATCAGTGACTTTCACAAATACATCAGTATTTTGCAAAAAAAAAAAAGACTTCCGAACGAGTCGGAAGTCTTTTTTACTTACTTATTTTTGAACGTTAGCCGCTTGTGGGCCACGGTCGCCTTCAACGATTTCGAAAGAAACTTGTTCGTTCTCTTCTAGAGTTTTGAAACCTTCGCCTTGAATAGCAGAGAAGTGTACGAATACGTCGTCTTGACCTTCTACTTCAATAAATCCGAAACCTTTTTCTGCGTTGAACCATTTAACTGTACCTTGTAACATGTTGTTACCTCCTGCGTGGATGAAAGATCCACATTGTATTACTATAATTGCTCTGCCTATTCATTCAAGACGAAAGTCACTTTCAAGTTCCTTTAGCTTTCATTCCTAACCGAACAAGAATAATTAACTTTATTATATACCCATATCCACCATGCGTCAACCTTCTGGCAACACTATTTTTCATCCAATAGCGGAACGGTTTCCTTACCATAATACGCGCTCAGCAGCTGTTCAAGCTTCACTCCGGGGTATTTCGCCTGTAATTTCCCTTCAAAATTCTTTAAAGAAAGTTTCCTTTGTAAGTCCAAAGCGTACACACTCACATCCATAAAGTCAGCGAGTGCGACAAGCTCTTCATAGGAAAGTGGAGTCGTATAAATGGTCCCTGCTGTCTCCCCTATCCTTTCATAACGCACCCGAAAAGCCTCGAGCACGTTTGCAAAAGGACCACTTTCAAAGTGCTTTACAGCTGCGTATACCTTTTTCTGTCTCATCGTTCCCTCTCCCTACACCTGAATTCCCATGTTATATAGGTATGGTTTCAGTTAGAAAAATGTCCAGCTTTTCGGCTGATACGGATGGTGAAACAGGTTCACAGCTCGTCCATCCCTGACAGCCGCTCCACACCTCAACAAACTCGAAAGCGACACGCAGCCCATCATTAAGGAAGAAAAATGCGCGATATCTATTTCAATGATCACCTCAGCCTCTTCATCGGTGGCTTCCGGTTTTCCATTCGTAAACTGCCAGACCGACTCGTATGTTTCATTCAGGAAAGAGTCGCTCACTTTCCATCCAATCTTGACCGTATCCATTCCAAAGGTGACCTCTCCCAATTTCTCAAGGAAAGCAGGGATGTCCAGGATGCGATACATCAACCCCCGGCCTTCTTCACTGACTTTATGGTAGATGGAAAAGATGAGCTGTTCATCTACATGGACAGGATCATTCAGTGAATAAGAAAATTCCTGATCAAACGTCGGGAAATAGATGGAGCGCACTTGATCTTTTTGATTATGTAGATATTGAATAAGTGTCCGATAGGCTTTTGTCGACGTGTAGAAAAAGTTTTTGACATGAACATCGTTTTGCAAAAAGTGATCGCCTTCCCTGAATTCAAGCGTCACATATCCCGTAAGCCTCCCCTGTTCTCTTACGCCAAAAGTGTGAAGCTCTTCTTTCTCGAGGAAAGCGAATCCATACTGAGGAATGGCTGTTGCCCCGTGGTTCTCCCTTGCCCATGTGTCATAACAGGCTTTCACTTCATCCTGATGATTGGAATGCAACACTTCCACCTTCTCTCCTTCATCATAGGAAGGGAGCTGAGAAGGATGAAAATGGTAGGTGGACAACCTTGGACCGAGCCCGAATCCCATCCGCTTATAAAAAGAAGGCTTAAACGGGTACAAATGGGCGATGGTTTGCCCCTTGCCTCTAGCTTCTGTAATGAAATGTTGAATGATCCGCTTCGCATGGCCTTGTTTTTTGTAAGGAAGATCAACCGCTACGGTCCCAATTCCTGCAGCTTCTACTTGATGACCATATACATTCATGAGGTGGTCATAAGCGATGTATCCACCGACGAGCTGTTTATCTTCATAAAGACCGATCGTGTGTATGTCATTCTTCTGAGCCATTTTCCTCCGGTGCTCGGTGTACCTTTCCTGCTCTTCCCGAGTATTTAATTTCATCCCCGGGTAACAGCGTCTCGATAAGTCTGTGAATGCGTTGAAATCTTTTAATTCTTGAAAGCTCATACCTTTTCCTCCTTGATGAACATTTCTACACCTCAAGCCTAGCATTTTCCAAATATTTCATCTATTCTATTATAAAGAACATTCTATAGTATTTTTGCTTGAGTCTGAAGACCTCAGAAGTAAAATTCCCTTTCAGGCAGGTGAAGAAAATGGAAGGTCCCATCCCCTGGGCCATGTTAAAACACACGTATGCTCAAGCTTTACAAGCGACCATCCCGAAGGCTGTTGAAGATCATCTACTGGATATGAGCCACATAAGAGAATTCATGGCATATGTGGAGCATTATCCTGAGTACTCCAGTCACTTGATTCAGACCTTACGCAGATCCTGTGATGCCTTGTTTCTACCAGAAAAAGAATATGACAGGTATATAAAGAAAGATTATAAGGAAGGGGTCAGCGTGGGTGCCGCTTTCGCTGAACGCGATTTTTTTACGATTGATTTGATGCTCCAGCTGACACACAGCACCAGAATGTGCAGCATCCAAAGCGTATTGAAAGCCATCACTGCCGTGGACGCTGACGTTGATTCCTCTCCCATTATTGAACGTTTTTTTGACATTACAAATAAGAGGCAGAATTCATTTTTTCAAGGATACATAGAGGAGCAAAACAAAAAGCTAAAGCACCAAAGCATGAGAGATCCACTAACCTCGCTGTATAACCGCAGGTATTTTTATCCCTATGTAAAAGAAGAACTGGTAAGAGCGCAGAAAGAAGCCTTCCCTGTCACCCTGATCCTTGTTGATTTTAACAATTTTAAAGAGATCAATGATCGCCGAGGTCACCAGGAAGGGGATCGTGTGTTGAAAAAATTCGCCGGGTGTCTTTCCAACATCCACGAAGATTTTGACGGAGCTTTCCGGTTCGGAGGCGATGAATTTGTCCTCGTCCTGTCGGGGTACAAGGAAAATGGTGCAGAAAAATTAGCCCAGGACCTTAATCAAACGATTAAACAGATCGAAGAAGGAGCTTCTATTTCCTACGGCTTGATCCAACTCCCAACGGAAGCTTTCAGTGAGGATTTAAATTTGGATTTGTATCTTAACCTGGCTGATGAGCGAATGTATGAACATAAACAATACGCAAAAAAATAAAGACTCCTGATTAAACAGGAGTCTTCATTGCTCAAACCGCAGGAGGCCCAAACTTCCCTTTACGGAAGTCGTCATAAGCCTGCTTGATCTCTTCCATTGAATTCATGACAAACGGGCCATGTGGGACAATTTCTTCTCTGATTGGTGCACCGGAATAGACAAGCACCTTCGTCCGGCGCTTCTTAGAGATAAGCTTTAATTCACTCGTTCCTTCCCCATCTTCCTGAAAAGAAAGTGTACCGACGCCATGCTTCTTCACATTCACTTCATTTTCACCTGCTACCACATCACCAGCAAGGACATAGAGGAAAGCATTGTGGTTGTCAGGCAGTTCAAGAATGAATGCCGCACCTTCAGATAAAGTGATTTCGCTGAGCGTAATGGGAACAATGGAGTCTAGGGGTCCTTCCACTCCGGCAACATTCCCGGAAAACACTTTCACTGCTCCCCCATCAAAAGGAACGACAGGAGCTTCTTCTCCATATACATTTTGATAGATGGTTTTAGAGTTCTTCTTATCTTTCGGAAGGTTCAACCATAGCTGCAGCGTATGCGCGACATCATCTTCCACTCCATCTTCGGCGTGTCTTGCTGCCCAGCCGGCATTCATGTACTGCACGTCACCAGGTTCAAGAATATCGCGCCCGCCGGCATTGTCAATATGCTCCAACCGTCCATCAACGACATACGTGACCGTCTGGAAACCACGGTGCGGGTGATCCGGAAACGTTCCTTTTTTAAACCAATCCTCAGCCATCAGTATAAATGGATCGAAGTCGCGCCACCTGTCAGCAGGCAGAACCCAACCTTTTTGAATAGCCGGAAACCCCATCTCTTGATATTGAACGTACCAATGATCATTCACTTCTCTTTGAAAGTTTGCCATTTCAACCATCCCCTTCAATTAGTTGCTATAACTACTATATGATGAAAAAAAGGGCTCCTCACCCTTCAATGTTGTTTTGCATTTTCGTAAGGAGCCGGTCCAATTCTTGCAGTTCTTCTTTTGATATTCCTTCAGTCACCGCGTCATTGAAGGCTTCTGCGACAGGTACCACTTGTTCCTTCAACTCTCTTCCTTCTTCCGTCAAATAAAGTTCCAAGGAACGTCGATCTTCTGTACAAAAATTCCGTTTGATAAACCCTTTTTTCTCAAGATTCGAAGCCATCCGGGCAATATTCGTCTTATCTTTTTTCAAATGATGAGCCAGCTGATTCTGCGTCATCCCGTCTTTTTCCCATAGCAGCATCATAATCAAGTTCTGCTCTGGTGCAAGATTGTAAGGTTGAAGCTGTGCTTTCACGTAACTTGTCAACTTTAAATCCGTTTGGTGCAGCTTAATGCTGATATAATCTTGAAAACTTAAATTCATAGGCAGTCTCCCTAAATAGTTGCTATACATACTATTATAATCAGACCAAAGTCCTCTGTCAAAAGTTCCGACCATAGATAACCAGAACATGACTCATTTCTTTCCTTAAATGTCAGAAAAACACTTCGTCATTTGAGTTAGGGCACTTTCGTCTGGAGTAAGGACACTTTCAACTCAAATCAGGGGGTTTTTGCCTTTTCACCTACGATGTCATCCACTCAAGTCCCGCAGAATGTCCGATAAGGCTGATCGCCTGAATCAGGTAATTCGGTATAAGCTTCCTGTTCTTCCGTATAAGCATAAGGATCCTCCAAAACAGAAAGCAATTGCTTCACAACACTGAAATCTCCCTCTTCCACCGCGGCTTCAAGAGCTTCTTCCACCCGATGGTTACGCGGAATAATGGAAGGATTCGATTTTTTCATTAATACCTGAACCTCATTGTCACTGGTCTCCTGACGCTCCAAGCGCGCCTGCCACTGCTTATACCAGTTGGTAAATGCCGGCTTCCCGTACAGAGATGTTTCATTAGGGCTCCCAAGCGTCAGGGCACGGAAAGTGTTCGTATAATCCGCTTCGTTTTTCTCCATCATTTCCAATAAGTCTTCAATCAAAGGCTGGTCCTGCTCTTCCGCTGTCACCATTCCCAATTTTGCCCGCATCCCTTTAAGCCAGTAGGCGTGATAAGATTCTTCATATTTGGCGTGAGCTTCCTGCGCCATTTCAACAGCGGCCTCCTGATTTCCATGGAAAAGCGGGAGTAGGGTTTCTGCAAAACGAGCCAGGTTCCAGGCTCCAATCGGGGGTTGGTTCATATAGGCATAACGCCCCTGGCGATCTATGGAGCTGAATACGGTTTTCGGGTTGTACGTATCCATAAACGCACACGGACCGTAATCAATCGTCTCTCCGCTGATCGTCATATTATCTGTATTCATCACACCGTGAATAAAGCCGACAAGCTGCCACTGAGCAATGAGAGATGCCTGACGATCAATCACTTTTTCAAAAAAGGACAAATAAGGATTTTCAGAATGAAGAAGATCCGGAGCGTGTCGTTCGATGGCATAATCAGCAAGGGCTTTCAACTGCTCGTGGTCTTGAAGACCCGCCGCATATTGAAAAGTTCCGATACGCAAATGACTGGAAGCGGCCCGGGTCAGGACGGCACCAGGGAGCAGGTCTTCCCTCTGTACGTATTCTCCTGTCGTTGCAACTGCAAGACTCCGATTAGTCGGGATTCCTAATCCGTGCATCGCTTCACTAATGATGTATTCCCGGAGCATCGGACCAAGCGTCGCCCGTCCGTCCCCCCCGCGGGAAAACGGGGTTCGGCCTGAGCCTTTTAACTGGATATCGAAGCGCTCATCCTCAGGTGTGATTTGTTCGCCAAGCAATACAGCTCTTCCGTCACCAAGCATCGTCAAATGTCCAAACTGGTGGCCAGCGTATGCCTGGGCGATCGGTTCGGACCCTTCCGGTACTGCATTCCCTCCGAAGATGTCGGGATCCAGTTTAGTAGGTAAACCCAGCTTTTCTGCGAGCCCCTCATTATAAAGAACGAGTTCAGGATTCTCGACTTCTGAAGGTGTCGTTTTTGTGTAAAAAGCATCAGGGAGTTCCGTATAACTCTGCTGCAAATTCCATCCTTTATGTGCGTCCATAACAATCTCCTTTATCACTTTCATCGTTTCCTCTACCATATCATAAGTGTTCCCACGTTTTCTTTCTCTTAGCATGGTCCGCCACACAACCAGCCCTCTACCATGAAGACTCCACTCGAAGACCCTAAGGTTTTTTATTCGCACCAAAGAAAGCCTGCCCCTGGGGAGGGACAGACTTTTCCTACATCATTTTTTCAATTTTAGAGAAAACCCGGCAGGCATTCTGATAAAAAACATCTTCTACATGCTTTGAAGGGATAAGTGCACCGATAAAGTCTGCATAGTCCTTGATCGGAACGAGCGGCCAATCAGAACCGAAGAGCAGCTTCTCGTAATGGTCACAATAGGTCAACGCATGGCGGACATGATCGAAATGATTGTCCACTAAACGAGCATCCAGTTCTTTTTTCGTTCCAACGAGCCAGCCGGATAAATCGGCAAACATATTCCTGTTTTTATAAACGACTTCCGCTCCTGTCAGCACCCAGGGATCCCCAAGGTGAGCCATGACGAAGTTGACATCCCTTCTCGCGACGGCAACTTCATCCAGCGTCAGCGGATGAGAATACTTTAATAACCCTCGTTCCGAATACGTGTCTCCTGTATGAAAAACAACAGGAACCCCGTAGGCAGCAGCAAGATCATAGACGGGCTGATAGATATCGTCATAAGCGTAAAACGGATAGTAGCCGAGATAGATTTTGACCCCGACGGTCTCCGGCTTTTGAAGCGCCGTTTCTAATCTGTCCAGTGCGTCCTGATCCAGGCAGAAAGGATTGATCCCTGGACAGACACCTAATCCTGACGGTAAATCTTCAGCCAAATCAAGCCCCATCGGCGTCTGAACATGGCGGTCCGGAAAGCCTTCTCTTCCTTCCGTCACGCCCATTCCAATGGCAAAAGCAATATCACCTGTTTCCATCTCTTTACGTAGTCCTTCTTTTGTATAATCGACACGGGAGAGGTCCTGCCCCGTGTCTTTAAAACTTTGGATGCTGGAAAAATGGATGTGTGCATCAATGATTTTCATTTTATATTCCCTTGAAAGTAATCCGGTGGAACGGATGCTGCTTCCATGGTTCTTCATGTTCACCGATGATGAAGAAGGTTGGCTCAACCGCCGCTACCTTTTGTGAGGAAGCGGACCATTCGTGAACGGATTCCACGAGAAAAACGTCCTGGTTCATATACATTTCTGCCTGCTTCCGCGTTTGGGGGTGGACCATCATCAGGTGATCTTTTTCCCCATCCGATCCAATGACAACAGTAGGACCGGATTCAAGATCATATTCTTCTACCCCGGCATAATACGTATGGAAAACACCCTCTGTCAGTACTCTAGCAAAGCTTGAGGATAAGTGTTTATCCGGTTTAAAAAAGGCTTCCAATGCTATTTTCTCAGCAGCAAAGGTCCGAGGGGCCCCCTGTTCAATTTCTGCATAGACGGCTACGACCGGCACTTCAGGTAATGTCAGCGCATATTGTTTCAAGGTCAAACCTTTCATTTTTTCGTGCTCATGGAAAGTTGTAGTGAGACAAATTCCCGTCCAATCATTCCCATACTGGTCTTCCTTCGAAATGGCTTCTACTTTCGTTTCTTCTTTCATCATCGAAAAAGGACTCACACCGTCCAAAACATAACGCAGTCCTCCACCCCATGGATTCCACCAACTTCTCGGACCTGCTTCCGGATATTGATGATGAAGGAACTCACGTCCTTGATGACAGAGAGAATAGAAACCAGGAAAATAAGAGGCCGAGGCTGAATACGTCAAGACACCGTTATCGACCGTCCAACGATCATCTTTTTGGCTTACGTCCACCTTCTGCTCTCCCTGGACGAGCTGATAAGACTTGAACTCCGCGTTTCTTCCTTCAGAACGGAAAGTACCAGATAAAGCAGCGAAACCCGGCCGCTCATGGACGATCGGCACATCGATAGCGGTGACGCCGTCCTCCCGTTTCACTTCTTTTCTATAGGAATTGCCTTCATTTCCAACCGTCAACGTTCCATACACATGCGGAGTAAGTAAAGAACGGAACGAATGGGTCACTTCATGCCCTGCTTTTGAAACCATCCCTTCTTTCGGTACCATCTCAAACACTGGTTTCTCCGGAAGTGGATCAGCCTCACCGATGACCATTTCACGCCAGGCAGACCAGTCACCCGCAGCATTTACACCGATTTGAAGGGGGCCCATACACCTTTTTTCTCCTGAGGAAAGTTGGTCAAGCTGATATTCAAAAGCGAACCGCCAGTCGTCTTTTCTTCCCGTCGCTTCTTCGGGCCACGCAATACCGAACGTATCCCCAGCGCGATTCGTCGTGTAGAGCCACCGTTCAGAGAGATCTTTTTCGCGTAAGTATTCCGTAAAGGGAATCAAGGCTTCTGTACCAATGACAACACCGTCTTTATTCGGAAGAGCCAAGGCCTTATATTTCGGAAAGACAGGCTGCAGTAAATGAAGATTTTTATAATTATCCTCCCCGTTATTGATGAGTTCGTGATGGACCTCGACAAGTCCATCACCATAGATTTTGTAATAATTGTTCAACAACATCCCCGGGAACGCTTCCGACTCAAGAGAGGTTTTCACTACAAACGCTTCGGCCAGCTCCACATACTCGACCGTCGCCATCTTTTTCGAAAACTCTTCACTGAATGGCTGGCCAAGCTTTGGTGTCATGAGGAGCAGCGGGTCTTCTTTCGACCGGACTGATCCCACAAACACCATGTGATTTCTTTTTTCGACCTTTACAAAATAAGGCCCGTTATATCCATACCAATCTGTATCGGTGTCTCCTCCAAATTTCCCACCGTATCCCGGAAAAGCGATCGCAATCTTTGTACGGAAGGAAAAAGAATGTCCAGCGTCCGTACGTCCATCTACCTGCACTTCCTCATGTAAAAAGCCATTCTTCAACAATTCAACAGAAACCGGAATGGTCGCGCGTCCTTTGCCTTCCACCTCCACTTGAACCGATGATCCCGACCACTCAACCACTTCCTGGTGTGGCAACTTGACTGTCAACACCGCCTTGTCTGCCATACGACTTTCTACATCCAGATAAAGCGTACCTTTTTGCCGGGGCCGCCAATATTTTTGGACCGTGCAAATATCCACCTTCCCTGCCTGCAGCGGGAAAACACCCGATCTCAATGGAATACGATCGCCGTTGATTGTGATGACTGCTCCGATGACGGGATGCGTTTTCCATGCGCTCGGTTCCTGGTCCGGTACTTGAACTTGCACGTTAGATACCGCACTCCATTCGGACTCCACTTCTGTTTCTTCATTCAGGTCCTCTTTGACAAGTGCCGAAGAATCTCCTGACATAGAAACTTCCATTGGCTTTTCCGTGAAGTTCTCTACGCGATAGCTCACAGGATAGTCCGTCTTTTCCAACAGTTTAAAATCCGGGACGTCCATCTCTACCCGCCAGTCATTCGTTTCGATGAGAGTCATTCCACGTCCTGTGCGTTCGAACTGCACTCGTACAAATTCTTCTCCTGCTTCCCAACGATATTCATAGAACGTGAACCCTTTTTCCTTCGTTCCATCAGGTTTGATCTCCATCGGTCTCACACTAGTAGAGTACCAGTCGTGCTTTTTGAAAAAGGGTTTCAGGGCTTCGATTTGAAGGACTTGCGGCATGAAATTCATCAAATGAGTCGCATCATCCCGGTCCTCCCAGAAAAACCCGCACTTTTTATAAAGCGGCACCGCTTTCGTATTCCCCGGCCATGTAAAAAGATCAAGCCGCGGCCACCCATACTCGACAGTTTTATCTATGGCTTGAAGCAGTAATTTTTTACCGATCTTCAACCCTTGATACCCGGGATGGACATTCAAAAGAGGAATATAAAGAGCCCCTGTATCTTCCTTATATTCGGAAAGCCCGCAATAACCGACCACTTCATCTTCTACTACAGCAAGAAACAAATGAAGATTCGTAGACTGCGATTCTTTTTCCACGACGTCCTCTGCCGTCGTGACAACCGCATCACCACCCCAGTTATCACGGCTCTCATTCCACATTTTTGCAACAGATGATGCATACTTTTCTTCGTATTCTACAATGGTTACGCGCTCTAATGTCTTCATAGCATTTCCTCCAACGTATGTAATGGAAAATACTTGCTCACTCACAGTTTATGAGTTTATGACCAGGAAGTAAAGAATATTCAAACAAATCCAGGTATAGGAGAGACCTGGATTTTGATGATGTCGTTCTAAGGCGAACAGCGACCTAACGCTGAAAAGTAACGCCCTAACTTGCACATGAAAAACAGTAACAAAAAAAAGCCAGGCAAAAACGCCTGACTTCACTTCCGTATCCGGTTTAAGAACTGCTGGGTACGTGGTTCTTTCGTTTGTTGGAAAATTTGCTCCGGGGTTCCCTGTTCGACAACGGCCCCTTGGTCCATAAAGATGACACGGTCGGCCACTTCTTCCGCAAAGCTCATTTCATGGGTGACGACGACCATCGTCATCCCTTCTTCCGCAAGTTCTTTCATAACATCAAGAACATCACCGACAAGCTCAGGGTCGAGAGCCGAAGTTGGTTCATCGAACAAGATGACTTCCACTCCCGTCGCAAGGGCACGGGCAATGCCGACGCGCTGCTGCTGCCCCCCGGAGAGTTGATGGGGATAAGCATCCAGCTTCTCACCAAGGCCGACCTTCGTTAAGATATCCGTCGCTCGCTCGCGTGCTTTCGCTTTGGATACTTTTTGTACAGTCACTGGCCCTTCCATTACATTTTCGAGTGCGGTGAAATGAGGGAAGAGATTATGGTTTTGAAAGACCATCCCGGTTTGTTTTCTGAATTCGACGACCTGTTTTTTCTTTGAAGGCTTGGAAAAATCCATCGACTGATCTCCAATCATGATTTCTCCTTCTTCCGGTGTCTCAAGAATGTTCAAAGAACGGAGCAGCGTCGTTTTCCCAGAACCCGAGGGGCCGATGACAACAACCACTTCCCCTCGGTCGACATCCATATTGATATTCTTCAGTACATGCAAATCTCCAAAAGATTTGTTGAGGTCTTTGACGGTAATCATAGCAGCGCCCTCCTATTTTGCGACATATTGATCCAACCTGTTTTCTACACGATCCTGCACGAAGGAAAGACCGATACAAATAACCCAGTAAATGACAGCGGCTTCTGTATAGACGAGCAGGAAATGATAGTTCGTTGCCGCGATTTCCTGTGCTTTTCGGAACATTTCCGTGTACGTAATTGTCGATGCCAGCGAAGTATCCTTAATCAAGCCGATAAAGGAGTTCGATAATGGTGGAATCGACACTCTCGTCGCTTGAGGGAGTACAACACGTCGGAGAGCCTGAAAATTGGTCATTCCAATTGAATGAGCGGCTTCCCACTGCCCTTTAGGGATCGACAAAATGGCCGCACGAATGATTTCAGAATTGTAAGCTCCCATATTCAAGGAAAAACCGATGATGGCAGAATACAACGGGTTAATCGTTACGCCGACAGACGGGAGTCCGAAGAAAATGATGAACAATTGCACCAGCAAAGGTGTTCCGCGAATAATCGACACATAGGTGCGCGCAATCCACTGAAGAACTTTCATGTTGGAAAGCCTCATGAGTGCAGTAATCACAGCCAACACTAATCCAATGGCAAATGTAATCAATGTGAGCGGAATTGTATAATACAAAGCCCCTTTCACCAAAGGGAGAAAAGAGCTTACGATAATATCGATATACTTTTCCATTTCAGGGTCTGTAAAGATGTTACTTAGATACATCTTCACCAAACCACTTCTCGGAAATTTCAAGGTATGTGCCGTCGTCTTTCATTTCCTGAAGTGCATCATTGACGGCTTTTACAAGATCTTCATTGCCTTGACGGAATAGCAGACCACTTTGAGAAGCGTCATCCTGGCGGGCAGCGATTTTCACCGGTGCATCCTCACGGTTGTTCAAATAATCAAGCACTGACAGACGATCGTTGACAGTCGCTTCCACACGTTTCGTTGCAAGCAGCTGCATCGATTCGTTGAATCCTTCTACACTTGTGATTTCCGCGCCATTATCGCGGGCAATGTCTGCATAATTACTCGTCATTGACTGAGCCGCATTCACACCTTCCAAATCCTCGAAGCTCTGAATGGATTCATTATCTTTATGTGTGACAATGACCGCTGAAGACTGGATGTAAGGATCAGAAAAGGAATACTCTTCCTGGCGTTCTTCCGTAATTCCGACCTGGTTAGCAACCATATCGAAACGTTCCGCATTGAGACCCGCGAACATGGAATCCCATTTCGTTTCGTTGAATACAGGTTTGACTCCAAGACGATCCGCTACTTCACGCGCAATCTCTACATCAAAACCCGTCAGTTTATCATTTTCATCGTGGAAGGTGTATGGACGATACGTACCTTCTGTACCAATCACCAATTCTCCACTTTCCTGAATTTGTTCAAGTAAAGTCTGCTCAGAATTGTCGGACTCATTTCCTTCACTCGAAGAAGCCTGATCGCCTTCCTCACTGCTTCCGCAAGCGACGAGAACCATCGCTAGAAAACCTATGGATAAAAACAAAACGAACTTTTTCATATAAGAATCCTCCCTTAAAACCAAGTAATTTGATATGTTTTAATGACTTTTACGATGTTAAACGATAAAGGGGAGGATGTCAATATGGAAATCTTGACATAGAAAAACCTGACGAAAGAGCGTCAGGTTTCTTTTCTTTCAATGCTTAATGGTTTGTGGCGGTTCTTCCATCCAGCCATGCTCAATCATGAGTTTCGCACCTTTATGGGCATATTCGAAAATATCTTTCATAAAGATGGTCAACTTCGCAGGCAGGTCATTCCGTAAACTGAACGCAGTTCCTAAAGAATTGCCTCCCAGTGAAAAACTGCAGAATAAACTCACACAATACATCATGATCTTATCGGAAAACGGCGGTACTTTGGAAGTGGTGATATTACCACCCGCAGTTGTAGGGAACTGAATGTCGTTTTGCAATAACACTTCACTCAATTCTTTGATTACGCCTTTCGCTAATTCTCCACCTCTATAAAAATAATCGCTGGCATCTTTATGGGTGGCACATTGAGCAAACCCAAATATCATGTGCATCCCCGTTACGTTTGATTCAATAGAATGGTGGATATGAGCGATTTCGACCGTGTTCAGTGCCCGCTTCCCTTTTTTCGGATTGATCATCCCTAAATAATTCGTCCCTTTCGCATGCTCCACCTGCTTCTGAACAGAAACATAAGGAGACTTAGGTAAATAACCTTTGGTCAGTAAAAATTGCGTACAATCGTCATAACACTTTTGAGTGATCTGGGTCAGCTCCTGATACAGTAACGTGACATCCGGACGATAAGACATGGTTAAATTCAATGTGTGCATGCCCATGCTTATCTCTTTCACCAAACGCAAAAACATAATATCAAAACCGTTATCATAAAGCTTCGGTACCCCTTTATTTACATCGTCATGTGTAAATCCGATGGGAACTGGAATGTCTTCTGCTCGAAACATCGATTCAATTTTCCCAACATAGGGCTGAATGGTTGATCTCAAATTCGTCATGATTTGTTTGGCTTCAGGGTCATCCGCTTGTTCTATGAAATACTCAAGCATTGTAAGAATCATCGTTTTTTGTTGATAAGTCATCCATAAAGTTCCGATTTCGGATGAGGATAAACGAGGACTTTCTGGCATTTTGAACTCCTCCAATTTGGATTGCATTCAGTCATTCACTGCAATATCCGTGCTTTTTTCTTAGTCTTTTCAAACTGATCGTATTCATTCACGAATAAGGACGAAAAGTAGGACATAGGGAATGAAATCTTGGAGAAATTAATAAGGAACGACCAGGAGGAGGATGACGATGAGTAAAAATAGTGAAAGCAGAAAAAAGAACAATCCGAAAGGCAGAGATTGCGGATCTTCTAACCAGAAACTGCAGGCAGCTCTCGAGGGACACAACAAAGAAAAGGATCACTTATCCGCTGCCTATATGAACAACAATACGGCAGCGGTAGATGTGAATGAAAAACAATAGCACCAATGGCAACACTTCCTTACGAGGAAAAGGCCTGTCCCTTTATCGGACAGGCCTTTGTTATCATCATTTTTGATTTTGTTTACGAGCGAGCATCTCTTTTACTTGATTGTAGGAAAGCCCGGATTGTTCATTCCGGCGTTTCACTTCACTCACATTCGTTCCCGATTTTGCAAACACATCTTTCCCAGGATTGTTCGATTGGTTCATTCGAATTCACCTCCTGGATTTACTGTTCGCCCGATTGGATCCCTTTATCCTTCGAGTTTTGCAGAAAAATATCCAAGAGCAGCTCCTAGAACTGCTCCGCCCAGCACTTCAATGGGCTGATGGCCGAGAAGCTCCTTCAGTTCCTTATCCCGCTCTACGAAATCAGAACTCGGAAAATCAACAGAAATCGCGGCAAAATTATCTTCAAGATCGTTGACCAGTTGAGCAATTTCACCGGTATGACGCCTGATTCCTTGAGCATCATACATAACGATTACACCGAAAATCGTAGCGAGAGCTGTTTCCGTATGACGTGAGCCTTTGTTGGCAGCGATATATGTGGCAAGGGCCGAGACACCAGCAGAGTGGGAACTCGGTTGGCCCCCTGTCGTCGCGATCTGCTTCAAATCCCATTCTCCGGTCACCGTTTTATGAGTGACAATCTTTAGTGCTTGAGCAATTCCTATTGCCGATAAGGCTGTAATAATCCCTCGGTTCATCTTCTCCATTCTTGACCCTCCAGTTCATGAACATCTATATATGTTCATACCCTCTGTGTTTCGTTTTATTCAGTCGGATGCAAGAATCTCGAAGCTTTTTCTTCCCTTATCAGAAATTTCAAATGGCTTCATCTATAAAAATAAAGCTGACAGGCGGGACTTCCACCTGTCAGCTTTATTAAAATGTATTATAAATCACATCGCATTCGCCGGCTACAGGCTCATAAAAACAATGGGATTTGTATCTTCCGACCTGACTCTGACCATACCACGTCGGCGGGCAGTCTCCGTCCGGCCTGAAGTACCACAAACTGTACTTCGCCGGCCAGGATCGATACCCTTTCACGTTTTTGCGCGCCAAACGTCTTTCACTTTCCCGCGCTCTCTGGTAGTACATACCATGCTGAAGGGCTTCAAATGCTTTCGGTTGATTGATCACCTCCGGCAGTGTACTTACCCCTTTGAAATCCGAACAATTCACTCTTGCCCGATTCACAGTCACAGCCCCTACATGCAGCATGCCCTGCTTTCCTTCTCCGACAGCTTCCGCTCGCAGCAATCGTGCCAACATGTCGATATGTTTACTTGGAGCTTTAATAACAGCCATGATGTCACCCCCCTTTTTGCTCACTCTTTTATATTTATTCAAAAAAAGAGCACACATGAAAAAAGAAGGGATTATGACAATCGTTGTCTCCTCCGTTGATGCCATAGTGTCACTTCAAGAGCAGTGAGGCACAGAAGCAGCCAGGCGATTCCAAATAAGTAACCGGCAACAACGTCTGTAAAGAAATGAACCCCTAAATAAACCCGGCTGACCCCGATAAAGAGAGCAATAAGAGCCAAAACTGTATTGATTGTCCATTTCCATTTCTGTTCAAGTTGACTGATTACGAAAAGATAGATAATAAAACCATAAAAAACGAGGGCCCCAGACGCATGTCCACTCGGAAAACTGGATGTAGCCCCGTGATAATCTCCTTTAAACGCTGGTCTGTCGCGACTGGAGAATGATTTCAAACCTGCCGTGAGACCACTGACTCCTCCCATGGCCAGAATGAAATAGACACCTACCCAGCGACTGAAGGGTGAGAAGAACAACAAATAGACAGCAAGAATAAGGGAAACAATTACCATGAAGATAACCGATCCTGCCTTAGAAATTCCTTTTGCCAATGCTTCTGCTCCCCCAAAGGAAGCCGCCTGCGCCAGATCGAACGCCTGCTGGTCAATAGCGAATTTTTCCTCCTGTAAGATACTGTTGGTCAAATCAATAAAGAAATAAATGCTCACCCCAAGTGAAATAAATCCGATCAGAATAAGTAATACAGAGGTGATGGATAAATCCGATAATTTCGTTCCAGAAAATAGCATACCTTCTCCACCTTCTTTTTTCTTTCGTGAGAAACCATTCCCTTACCTGCTGAAAATAAACGGCTCATCGCAGAATTTCTCTGGTTTTCTCCGTATTTTAAAGATTTAGGAGAGGGGAAGTATTTTAGTAAGGCGCTCTGTATAGTCAGTGAACTCGGAACATCCGTTGGGAGACTGAGGTGCGCGCTGGATCAACGGAACGCGCGCTGGACCACCGAAACGCTGGTGGAAATAAAAAAGGAACTTCCATTTAAGGAAGTTCCTTTTTTATTATTCACCATTGTAGTTGCTTTCCGGCAGTGTATCCCAAAAAGAAGGATCTGCAGATTCAAGCGATCCATCCGCCAAAGCATTCAGTGTAGCTTTCATAGCTGTGACCGCTTGTTGGATCAAGTATCCATTACTCTTCTGTCCAAGGACATAATCTTCACGGTAATGATCGGCCATGCCTCGCATTTCGAATAGCAGGGTAGAGATGCCGTATTCGACAGCCAGGCCATTACGGCTGATCGTTTGCGCCGTTCCTCCTGGATATTTGGAAAGAAGGCCATAACCTTTGGACTCTACGGCGTTATAGACGACCGCTCCCAATTTTTTCGACTGTTCACGGACTTCTGGATCCACTTCTGAATTGGTCGGATACAAAATAGAACCAGATACAAGTTCACCCGTATCCCCAAGCGTCGTTTGTGTTCCCTGATGGTGTAAATCGATCATATAGTCAGGGCTGTATTTTTGCAGCACTTCCTCATGCAGTGCCTTCGTTTCAGGTTGCTCGCGGTCGACGTGATCACGGTTCAAGTCTACCCCGTTCGCATTGTAGCGCGTATGTGTGCCTGATACGTAATCATCCAAAGAGAAGTTAACATCCCCTTCCGCTCCATCCACATTCAATCGTGGAGCAATGAGAATATTTACATTTTCAAGGATGTTTTCTACGCTCTTACCATTAGAAGTCAAATACTTGATAACTTGCAAAGCGCCTTCTGTAGTCAAAGTTTCATTCCCATGCTGCTGCGTAAGGAAAAGGACAGTTGGCTTGTCTTCGTCCATCGTGCCGAATTTCGCTAAATACAAATCTCTTCCTTTTACGGACTGGCCATAGACTTCAAGCTCAAGCGCTTCTGAACGCTGATCCAGCTTATGTAAGAAATCAGCCATTTCTTCATAAGAGTGCAACCGTTCATTTTTAATGGTTTCATTTCCGTTATAATTCGGTCCATTTGGTCCGTTTTCTCCTGCCAGGACCGTGCCGCTTCCTGGAATTAACCCGCCTGTTGTCAAAAGCGCTCCTGTGACTGCTACTGTTAAAAGTTTCTTTTTCATCAAATACCTCCCAATTAATAGCTTAATTACCAAATACTTCATCTTTTCCGCAAAAACCTGCTCAAACAGACAAAATGAACAAAAGTGACTAACCGTTTTTATGAATAAGTCCTACATGTATACATTCCGAACTAGGACCTCCCACCTCTTTCTAATAATAAGAAAATCAAATCTGTCCACCGACCTTAATCTATAGGGTAAAAATCAGAGACGACCCTAGCATATTCAGCAGGGTTATTTTCCCAGTGTTTTCTCTTACTTTTTTCACAACATTCCGTTTGCTATATGTTATCCTTGTATCCACTACAAATGATAGCGAAAACTAGCCATGGATATAGATTTGGAAATCTTTCATTCTATTATGAGCGACACAACTGTTAGATAGACTCATGAATGAAACATCGGAGGAGCTAACATGAACATTTTAATCACAGGAGCTACAGGCTTTTTGGGAAAACAACTGACATTGAAACTACTGAAAGAAGGCCATGATGTCTATGCCTTAGTAAGGAATAAACGGAAAGCGGAAAACCTTAGGCAGGAAGTTCCGGTGGACACCAGAGAAAACCTCCACATCATCGAAGGCGATCTATCTCTTAAAGATGCGGGAGTCAGTGAAGAACAACTTTCTCTTTTGAACGATAAGATTGACACGGTTTACCATAGTGCCGCTTTCCTTTCTTTTGATGAAGAAGAACGCGATAAAACTTTCAAAGTCAATCTGGACGGGACAAAAAACGTGCTTCATCTGGCTGAAGACATTCATGCTAAAAATTTCTACTATGTAAGCACAGCCTATACACTCGGAATGAAGCGCCATGCCACGGAACAGTTACACGAAAAAGACCAGGCATTTGTGAACGCTTATGAAGAAAGCAAATGTCATGCCGAACACCTCGTGCTTAGCTATGATCACGCATTAAATATTAAAATCTTCCGACCTTCGATTATTATCGGAGATTCGCAAACCGGAGAAGCGGACACAAGTTTTGCCTTGTATGGAGTCATTCGCGGCCTGGAAATCCTCAAGAAACGGACAGAACGGAAAAAAGAACTCCAAAACCAAACATTTAAGTTTTTGTGCAATGGAGAGACGAGTCAAAACTTCGTACCCGTCGACTATGTAGTGGATGTACTCCACGCAGCCCTGATCACGGATCACCCAAAGGACATCTATCACATTACCAATCCTCATCCACCGACGAATCGGTTGTTATTTGAAATGGTGAAGGAGAAACTTGACTTTCACAATATCGAGATGGTCCCATCCGATTACGATGGTGAATTAACGAAAGAAGAACAAGGGT
Organism: Halobacillus sp. GSS1; assembly: GCF_017307035.1. Taxonomy (NCBI): domain Bacteria; kingdom Bacillati; phylum Bacillota; class Bacilli; order Caryophanales; family Bacillaceae; genus Halobacillus; species Halobacillus sp. GSS1. The sequence goes on along the minus strand of NZ_JAFLHE010000004.1, from coordinate 259,532 downwards.
TTAATGCTCCGATGCAGGTATTCCATCCTTATTGGAATAAAAACATTGATTTTGATGATACAAACACCCGGGAACTCCTTCATAAGAATGGGATGGACCATTTGAATATGGACAAGGCGATGATTGAACGGATCCTTTATGGAAACAGGACGCCGGTCAAGCCCTAAAACCAAGAATGACCGAAGAAGCGATTGCTTTTCTTCGGTCATTTTTTTAAGAAAAAAGGGATATTCAGGAAAAGATCGAATGGTATAAAAGGTACATTACAAAAGACCAGGAGGAATCAATCATGTTAGACTTCCCACAACCCGATGTGGAACAATTTTTTCAAACCTATGGGATAGAGACGTTTGCCGTGAGCCCGGATGAGTCCCAGCTTGTATTCAGCACCAACTTGAATGGTAAATACAACCTATGGGCCATGGACCTGCCGAATACGTTCCCCTATCCACTTACATTCCATAATCAAAGCTGTGAGCACATCACCTACGATCCTAAAGGTGAATTCGTGTTGGCTGTTATAGATGAAGATGGTGATGAAAATGGCCAGATTTATGCCGTCCCGACTCAGGGAGGAACGCTTCTACCTGTGAGAAAAAAAGAAGGCGCGCGCCACATCCACCCTTCTTTATCAAAAGACGGAAAGAAGTTGTACTATACGTCCACAAAAGATGATGCAACGTACATGAAAGGCTATCGTTACAACTTGGAAACCAAAGAAGAGGAAGTGATTGTCCACGGGGAAGAGGCCATGACGATTCTCGGCGACACAAGCCCGGAGGAGGAAAGCTTTCTTTATATGAAAGCTTTTGCGAATACATACCAATTGGTTTACGTAAAAAACAAAAACGAGGACGTACTTCTGACTCCCTCTCCGGATCCTCAGCACACGGTGTCCGATGCGATTTTCATATCAGAACATGAAGTATATTTACTTACCAATTATGAGAGTGACTTTTCCTATCTCGCGCGCTTTGACCTTGAAACGAAAACTTTTGAAAAAGTCGTCCAAGTAAAGGCAGAAGAATTCAAACGGATGAAGTATGATCAAACAACGAATTCGTTGTATATCATCAGCGAGAAAGGCGTTCGCGATCATCTCTATCAATATAAGCTGCAAGATGCCCAACTGAAAGAGCTTGACTCCCCAGTCAACGTCATCGATCAATTGGTGATTGCCGAGTCCGGCCGTGTGTACCTTCGCGGAGATTCCGCGACTGTACCTGCAAATCTGTACAAACAGACGGATAAAGGATGGGAACCGTTAACTAAGTACGGGGTTCCTGGGGTGAAAGAAGACCATTTAATCGCTCCTGCCCATGTTAAGTACAAATCTTTTGATGGGTTGGAAATTGAAGCCTTGCTGTACCGTCCGAAGCCGGAAAAGGATAACGGTCATATGATTCTTTGGCCGCATGGAGGTCCACAATTCGCAGAGCGCGACTCCTTCCGTTCGCTATTCCAGTTCCTCGTCCATGAAGGCTACAGCCTTTTCGCCCCGAACTTCCGGGGTTCGACGGGTTATGGACAGACATTCACAAAAATGGTTGAGGGTGACTGGGGAAATGCACCAAGACTTGATAATATTGCAGGGATCGAATGGCTGATCGATCAGGGGTACGCAAGGAAAGATAACATTCTGTTGATGGGCGGCAGTTACGGCGGTTACATGTCGCTCTTACTTCATGGCAGGCATCCAGAATACTTTAAAGCGGTCGTGGATATCTTCGGTCCCTGCAATCTGTTCAGCTTCATCGACTCTGTCCCCGAGCACTGGAAGCCGGTTATGGCCCAGTTTATCGGTGACCCTGAAAAGGATAAAGAAAAGCTAGAAGAAGATTCTCCGATCAACTACCTTGATGCGATGACAAAGCCGATGCTCGTCATCCAGGGCGCAAAGGACCCCCGCGTAGTCAAAGCGGAATCCGATCAAGTGGTTGAGGCATTGAAAGAGAAAGGAAGAGACGTGGAATACATCGTACTTGAGGATGAAGGACATGGGTTTTCCAAGAAGGAAAACGAAATCCTCGTGTATAGGAAAGTCCTCGACTTCCTTAAAATGTACACGCAATAAAAAGGAATATGAAGGACGGAATTTATCGATAACGCCTTCTCTTTTTTTGGAGGGAAAGTTATCTAAGATAAGGTAGGTGAATATGAACAGCATTTCAATTAACCTATTAAATCGCAGTAGAAAGAGCATTGAATTGACTTCAATGCTCTTTTTCATTAATCATCATTGTTATCACAAAGTTGTTCAGCTATTCCTTGAACACGTTCAAGGGTTATTCCATCTCTAAATTCCACTGCTAAAGGATGATCAGTCAGTTCTAGTTCAATAGAAGGTCGAATGCTGTCTGGTCTGAAATGGACCATTGTTTTTAAGTTTACTGTATCAGGATAACAAGGTAAGTCAGTAGACAACCAGCCAAACATTGGTTCCAATGTTTCTTGTATATCCCAGTGCTCTATTAGCTCATCAAAATTAGCTTCACTTAACGAAACCCATACTCCCCATATCAGGTGTTCATGAGTCTCGATCATAGGGATTTCAATGCAACCATGAATAAAGAAATGTCCATTATCCATAACACAAACATCATCATCCAGTTCAAACCTATCCTCTCGTTCTTCAGGTTCAGCATCATAGTAATAGACAGGAGCTGGGTTTCCATAGCTAGTAGGAAGTTCTTCGTGATATATTCCGCAGCACCTGCAAGTGTAACCCCCAATTTTAGTCATTCGGTTCCTCCAATGGTTTTAAGTTTATATAATTCAATTATATCATTCATCGAGAAGGTTTTATCAGATATTCCCAACCTTTGTGCAGGTGTTGATTTGTAAAGAACGTTCCTTTGGGGTCACCCTTTCATTTTCCACTTCTCCGCCAACCTACGAATATGGTCAGGAGTCGTCCGGCAGCATCCACCGATGATCGATGCCCCTTTATCAATCCAACGCTCGGATGCGTCATCAAAGCACACCGCGGAACCCTTTCCATGCCACGTATTGGAATCCGGATCATACGTTTCGCCGGAGTTCGGATATATAAGTACGGGCTTGTCTGTATGTTTTTTCAGGAGAGCCACTGCATCTGCAGCTATCTCCATTGGTGCACAGTTCACTCCAACTGCAGCGATTTGCCTGTGATCATCCAGCTCTTTCACACACGTTTGAAGATCCGTACCGTCACTGATTTCACCTCCATCTCTTAAAGTAAAAGACACCCAGGCAAATGACTCAGGAAATTCTTTTAATAAGGAAGCCAACACTCTCGCCTCTTGAAAAGAAGGGATCGTTTCCATTGCTAAAAGATCTGCACCTGCTTCAACCACTGCTTTCATTCTTGGACGGTGGAAATCAATCAACTGTTGATCGGTTACCCCGTAATTTCCGGTGTATTCCGACCCGTCTGCAAGATAGGCTCCATAAGGTCCGATTGAAGCGGCCACTAACGGCTTCGCTTTGTTCACAGCATCTATTTCTTCCCAATATTCGTCTCTTGCGCTCCTGGCAAGCTCCACCGTTTTTTTAATCAACGATATCGATTGCTCTTCGGAAAAGCCCCGCTCGGAAAAACCAGGAAGCGTTGCCTGATAACTGGCAGTGATCGCACAATCCGCTCCCGCTTTGAAATATTCTTTATGTACGGCCTCGATAGCTTCTGGCTTTTCCAGTAGAACTTTCGCTGACCACAAAGGATCATCCAGGTCACATCCATGTGCTTCAAGTTCTGTGGCTAATGCCCCATCCAGGACCATAATGGAATCCTGCTTTAGGATTTGTTTGATTGGATCGATATTCATCCGTGATTCCCCCTTCTCCATTATATTTTTTTGCTTTTAGGACCTTTCGACAGTGCAGCATTGCATTCCTGCAAGAGCAATAGACTACCTTCTTTTTAAAAGAGAGGACAGCTTCATTGTCATGAGTAGGGCTTGACTATTACCGGAGTTCTCCCCCCGTGATTTTAACAAAGAGTATGACCAGGATAGCGTTAAAAACTTCGAGTGCTTTCCAAGCTTATATTTAGTCTGAAAAACAGCCCCCCCTATAATTTCTCCCCCGCCCCTTCACATAATGAAAAAGTAAACAAAACGCCCCCTCCTTTTATGATAAAAGGAGGGGGCAGTATTTATTGTATTTCCTGCTGTTTCACTAAATCCGCTTGTACGATAAAACGCTCAGGAGCAGAACGGGTAAGGTCGAACGGATAACAGGTGGTGAACGTTAGAGTTGGAGATGATGTGGGAACAAGGAATGATGTATCCTCCGAGTCCGCCACCCATATTTTATTAATTTGGTATTCATATTCGATGTTGTTCTCAGTGAGATAGATAAAATCCCCTTCTACTAGACCATTTAGACCGGCAAACGTCGTCTCACTGTGACCAGCAAGAGCCGTGTGCCCACCTTCAGAAGGGAGTGATGCAAACGATGTATCAAACATCCCGATTCCTTTCTTTAAGGTGTCTCGATCAGAATCGTAATCCACAGGATACTTTTTTCCAAGTTTAGGAACTGTCAGCTCTCCGCTCCCTTCATACGTTTCAGCATACACATAGTCCATTGGATAGGACTGTTCAGAAACCATAGAATTTCCGGGCGCCTCCGTAACGACCTGACTTTGCAACCACCATGGGTAACCGTTCCACAAAACCAACAAGAGTCCCATTGTTATGAAGATGACGCTAAGTTTTCGGATCATCAGACTTCATCTCCTTTGCGATCAAGTAAAATACCCTTCTAGGATCTATGTTAAATACTTTTTATTAAGTAAACGATAAGAAGAGATGAAAGGGGTGTAAAAGAATGTAAATGCCTTACTGAATGGAATAAAAAAGGTGCCAGGACCCTAAAGACCCGGCACCTTTTTTATTTACATTCTATTTCTTTTCATCCCTTACTCAATAATCCGTTGTCCAAACAAACTTCTAACAACAGTTCCTTGTAACCTGCTTCTTCGAATTGGATGCCGATCTGATCACTACCGAATTCCTTAATCATACCAGGGCCGAACTTGTGGTGAATAATAGGTTTGCCAATCTCTACATCATCCATTCGAAGCAGATTTTCGTCTGATAAATCAGAAGCCTGCCGCTTTCTTTTTTTCAGCGTCTTCTTCTCCCCTTCCGGCTGAAGGATCCTTCTCACGTTCATCAGGAAAATCGACTCCGTTACGCGTTCACTACCTTTGTAGTTGTACGTCAGTAACTCAAGGTTTGTTCGTGCGCGCGTCATGCCGACATAGAAAAGGCGGACGGCTTCTTCCATCGGTCCAGCCTCCTTATTGCGGTACGTTTCCATATCATCCTTCGATGGAATGACGCCATTGACGAGGTCGATCATGTACACTTTGTCATATTCAAGACCTTTAGCACTGTGGAACGTCGTCAGCGTCAGGGTGCTTTGGTTTTTATTGTACTTTGAAGTTTGAAGGAGTTTCTCCAACTCCTTCAAGCGGTCAGCAAATCCTTTCAGTGACCCTAACCCCTCAGCGATCTTTTCCAGAGTGTTCAAGATATTCATCAAGTGGTCAGCATTGAATCCAAACTTCTCGGACATCTTCTGCAGGGCATGATCGTAACCGAGCTTTTCCCTGATCGTGCGGATCGCCTGGGCGGGCTCCATTTCGTTGATTTCTTTAAAAAGCCTTTTCGCCTTCTTCATGTTCTTTGATTGATAGTCAGGAATGTCCATCTCCAAAAGCCGATCAAAAACCGACACCTGGCTGTTTTTCTTTTTCAAAAAGAAGATCTGTTTTTTCGAAATGTAAGCATTAAACTTCGTGTGAATACGCTCGAGAATATCGACACGGCGGTCATTATAGGAAAAACGCATGAAGTTCAGGATATCTTCTACGACCCAGTGTTTAAAAAACTTCGGATCGATGTCTTTCATGTAAAAATTGATGCCGGCTTTATCGAGCTGATCAGCGATCGGTACAGCCGAAGCGTTGTTGCGGTAAAGGACAGCCACCTCTTCACCCGGGTCTCTCTTTTTCAGCTGCTCCGTGAGATATTTCACCTGCTTTTCATAATTGCTCAAGTTTTTGACCTCGATGGGAGTGTGCGCCTCATTTTCCGTGAACATTTCTTTCGCATACCGCTTCTTATTGCGTTTAATGAACTGATTGGATACCCTCACAATGTCCTCGGATGAACGATAATTCTGGGACATCGTCAGGACGGTCCCGTTCGGATACGTCTCTTCAAAATCTAAAAGTTTGTCGACATCTGAACCTCGCCACATGAAGATCGACTGGTCATCATCCGCTACGACACAAAGGTTGTTCTGCGGTTTTGCCAGCAATTCAACGATTTCATGCTGGACCAACGAGTTATCCTGACTTTCATCCGTCAACATGTACTCAAACTGCTGCTGATATTTGGATAGGATTTCAGCATCGTCCAATAAAATTTGATGACAATACGTAAGCATGTCATCAAAATCCAGCAGCAACTTGAACGGATCTTTCTTTTTGAACGCTTCATACGACTGATAGATGACAGATGCATGTTTCACCTGACAAGAGACACGTTCAAGCTCTTTCCCTTCCATCATCCGGTTCTTCACAAAACTGATATACCTCATCAGCTCGTCCATCTCATCATCCGTCATCTGCACACCATTTGTATCTTCATACAACTTCTTCAAAATAAACTTCTTATGAAGCGGAACTTCCGGGCCGTCCCAGCCTTTTTTCAATTCTTCATCACTGATGTTTCCTTCAATCAGCTGGAAATCCTGACCATTCTTTCGTAACGACTCGCGGACCACTTTGTATGCGAAACTGTGGATGGTTGAAAAGTGAACTTTTTCTTTTGTCAGACCTGAAAAGAAACGATCGAAACGTTCCGACATATCCCGGGCTGACGCTTTACTGAATGTGACCGCCATGATCCGGTCCGGGTCTACTTTTTTCTCAAGAATCAAATAACCGATTTTCATATTCAGTGTCGTCGTTTTCCCTGACCCGGGCGAAGCAAGCAAAAGCAGCGGCCCGTCCGTGTGCACCACCGCCTGTTGCTGCACCTCATTCAAAAGGACACCCGTCTCCTGTTTCATCCGCTCAAAAAAATCCATATCTCTCCTCCTCCTTCCGATCAACGTATAACGAAAAAATAGATGGAAGAAGGCACACGCGCTTCTTCCATCTATTTTTACAACTTCACTTATTATACATTGGATTTGCGATCGTTTCTAGATGAATTTCTTCCCTCATTGTACATGAGAAATTACATTCCGATTCATAATAAAAAAGAGAGGGAGGTGAACGATCATGGCGAAAAGAACGAAGAAACATGATGCAGAACAAAAGAACAAAAAGGGATTTGACCCTAAACAAGCCGATACTGAGTTTTCTCAGGAATTCGGAAGCGCAGCAGCTAACGAAGCTCACAAACAAGAAGCTAAAAAAGCACGCAAATCTAAAAAAGCAAAACAAGACAACTAATAAAAAAAGGATTCCCTTATGTGGGAATCCTTTTTATTCTGAAGGCAGGATACCTTCCATTCTAGACCGCCTGCCTTTGGCCTAACTCCTGATCCAGTAATAAAATGGCTGAAGGATTATCCTGTGCCAGTTTCAAGCGGTCCACAATCGTTTGGCTCTGAGCTTCTTCATCTATCTGCTCCCTTAAGAAATCCTGGATGATGACAGCTGCTTGAGGGTCGGTCTGGTTCGCATAATTGAAAGCCTGCCGATAAGAATTAGTGACAAACTGCTCATGTTCCAACACCTTTTGAAACGTTTCGAGTGGTGAACCATATTCTGTCGGCTGGGCAGGGATTTGAGACAATTGAACCGTCCCATCTTTATCTACGACATAATCAATCAACTTCAACATATGTGTCCGTTCTTCCTCTGATTGAAGACGCAGCCAATTGGCCATTCCTGTATAATTCTTCTTCCCCATATAGGCAGACATCGCTAAGTATAAGGTCGTTGATACGTGTTCAATTTCAATCAGCCGATTGAATAATTGCTCCATTTCCTTATTCAAGCTTCCACCTCCCTTTGTATATTGTTCACCCTAAAAATGTATGACCAGGAGGGCAAAGATATACGGAGAAGAGCGGCTTCACTTCCTTATTTTTCTTATCCTCTTCCTTCTACCTGTGTTAAAATAAGAGAACTATAGATAGAGCGAAAATTAGGAGTGAACGATGGATGGACAAAAAAGACATCGCCGGTATCCGCAGGCAGCTTAAAGTGGACAATGACCTACTGAAGATCAAGAATATCTTCAACGTCTATATTATGAAAGAAACGACGGAAATTTTTCATCACCAAAGCCAGCCATTTGAAATGCTTGATAAAGACCAGCAGGAACTTTATATGAACAATTTCAAAAAACTTCTCACCGGCCAGCTCGACGAAAAGTTGTTCGAACTGAAGTTTCAGCGCGAAGCCGAAGAAAACAGCCAGCTGATATTACATAAAGGTTTATTAAGTAATCATGTAGACGACTGGAAGGAACAAATGCTCCAGATGACAGAAAAAATCATCCGCGACAACCCTTATGAGAAGGATGTCGTCATTTCTTTCATCCGCGCCGAATATATGAAACCGACGAGGGGCCGCAGTGAAGAATCAGAGGAAAGCAGCCGCGACGCTGTGTATTCAAACCCATTCATCCTCTGCAGCATCAATAAAACCGAAGACCCGAAAAAAGAAATCCAGTTCGACTATATTGAAAAAGAGTTCAAATATAAAATTGAAGTTGATCCTGTCATCGACTTGAAGAATCCGATGACCGGCTTCCTTTTCCCAGGCATTACAGACGGCGCTTCCGACGTGAACCATATCCTCTACTCAGCCGGAAAACCCAATGAACCCGATTATCGGTTTATTGAAGACGTGTTGAACGGAGAAGAAATCATGACGGCGAAAGAAGATAAAGCCATTTTCGAAGAAGTCATCCGCGACGTCGTCGGCGACCAGCTGAGCCCTTCCACCCTTGCTAATGTGTATGGGGAGATCAACCGCACCGTCGAAGAAAACGAAGACGATACCCCTCCGAAGCTCGACTACCGGGATGTCGAACGCGTCTTGAAATCGAGTGGTGAACAGGTCGATTCGGAAAAAGTAAAACATGCCTTCGCCCAGATTACCGATAATGAAGGGTATGAGCTGAAAGCAAGCAGTATCGTACCGAAATACAACTCCAAGTCGATTAAAATCAATACGAAGATCGCCAATATTTCAATCAGCCCCCAGGACCTGCAGTTTGTAAGACAGGTCAATTACAAAGGGAAACGCTGCATTATGATTGAAGTGGAAGAAGATGCAGAGGTGGATGGATTTAAAATGCTGCCGGAGGCTTTCGGGGAATAAGTGTGATAAGACTCAAAAGGAAGTCCCTGATCCCCATACCATGTGGAGGACAGGGACTTTGTAGAGTTTTGGTTGATATTTTTCATTATTAATTGATATTTTGGAAATTTAATTGATACATTCGATATTAAATTGATATTTCACCACTTTAATTGATATCCGTAATCAATCTGCTTTCATTTACCCCTATATTTTTATACGGGCCTTTCCTTATACTCGAATGAATGCTTGTATGACATGTCCGACACCTGTATGCCGTTCTCCTTCGGTCCGGTCCGCTTCTCCGTAATAGAAGTGAAGGCACTTGTAATCCCTGATCCAATCCAGCACCTCTTCAGGTTTATAAAGCATTTGTTTATCTTTTGGACCTCCGGTTTCATAAGCGATTTGATTCTCGGAATAGACTTCAAAGAGAACATATCCTCCAGGCTTCACGGACTTGATCATCTGATCAATAAGAAAACGCTGATGATCTTTCGGAACATGACCGAAGACCATAACCGCTGCATCAAATTGTCCAGGTTCCATATCTTTTTTCGTCAAATCCGCTTGAACCGCATCTATATGAACACCCTCTTCTTCTGCCAGCCGTTCAGCTTTTGCCAGCCCTTCTTCCGATTGATCGAAGACCGTTACGTGATGTCCCTGCTTTGCCAGGTGAACAGCATTTCTACCTTCACCTTCTGCGAAACAAGCGATTTTTTCGGCTTCTTTTAACTGTTCAGTCTTTTCAACTACGAACGTATTCGCCTGCTTCCCGTACACATAAGTATCTTTTGAAAAGCTCTTATTCCAAAATTCTTCAGACACTCAAAATACCCCCTTCTGTATATGATGACTATGATAAGCATAGCACGGGTTCACTTTCTTATGCGAAAAACCAGCTCTATATCGTATAGCTGCGTAGAAAAACGTTTCATTATTTACCCCAAAGGATAATGGCAAACCATACATAGAAATAAAGGAGGGCGACCATGTCCATTACACAAGGAATTCTCCTATTGTTTATCGGTTTTTTCATATTTACACTCGATAAAAAGCAGGAAAACCTGCCTGTACCGACGGTTCTCGTCTTTATCGGCATCGTTTTATCTTTCATCCCTTACTTTTCTTCCATCGAAGTGACCGAGCATATGATATATCATGTGTTTCTGCCCGCTCTATTATTTGTGTCCGCCTATCGTTTCCCGGCAGATCAATTTAAAAAGCATATGGGTTTGATCCTTTTTCTAGCTACCGCCGGTCTTCTGTTGACGCTCGGGTTCTTAGGGGGTCTTGTCTATGCGATCAGCGGACCTTTTCTTTCGCTCTCGTTCATCGGTGCTTTACTGCTAGCTTCTATTTTAACGCCAACAGACCCCGTTTCCGTTGTATCGATCCTGAAGAACTCTACGGGCAATGAGAAAATTGCCGATGTGGTGGAGGGTGAATCCCTTCTGAATGACGGAACCAGCATCGTCATGTTTTCTGTACTTCTGGGCATCTATACGAGCGCTGAGGATTTCACTCTCCTCTCCTTCGCAAGCGAGTTCTTACTCGTTTCTTTAGGGGGAGCCGGTCTTGGGATTGCGTTCGGCTGGTTGATGAGTAAAGGGATTCATTATACGCCTAACAAAGAATACCAGGTGATGCTGAGCATCGTTCTTGCTTATGGCATCTTCAACCTGGCAGAAGTCATCGGTGTTTCGGGTGTTCTCGCAACCGTTTCGGCCGGTCTTATGCTTTCTTTCGAATACGGCCGCACGATCAAAGAAGAACACTTCAAGGATACATTGGACGGTTTCTGGGGGATTGTAGAGATTTCCGGTCTCTCTCTATTGTTTTTGCTGATCGGAATTAAAGCCGCCCCTTATTTGAGCACACCTGTCTGGGGGTTCGCTTTTGTCGTCTTTATCCTATCCATGCTCGTACGCTTCCTCATTATCGCCGGCAGCACAACCCTCTTCCCCCATTGGAGGAAGGAAATATCCTGGCGTGAATCAACGGTCATTTCGTGGTCGGGACTTAAAGGAACGATGTCTGTGTTTCTCATTTTAAGTTTTCAAGTGCAGCAGACAGGTGACCATGAAATGTTTCTATCGTTAGCCTTTGCCACTGTCCTGATTTCTCTTGTCATCCAAAGCCTTGGAGTCTATCCACTTTCAAAGAAATTGCTGTAGAAACATTCTTTGAAAAAATAAAAACAGATCAGCTGAAGAGCTGATCTGTTTTTTGGTTATGCAATTTTTCTACAAGCATCCGCACACTCCTGGCAGGCTTTCGCGCACGCTTGGCAATGGTCATGATCATGCTTGGCGCATTCTTTCCCGCAATCATCACAAATCTTCGCACAGACGGATGCAAGTTCCGCCACATAAGGAGTACCTCTTGTAATCGCTGCTTCTAAGTATCCACAAATATCTGCACACTCACGATCCAGACGAATACACTCAGCCATCATTTTCACATCTTCTTCTTTAAGGCAGGCATCATAACAGTGGTTGCATGCCTCCATACAATCATGTAGAACCTTAAGCGTTTCTTGATACTGCTGGTGAGCCATAAATAATTCCTCCTTAAGATTTTGATCTTACATAGTTATAATACCCAGTACCGGTATTAGTAAACGTGTTTTTTACTTTTTTATCCATTTATATCCGACACCCCATACCGTCTTCAAGTGCTCATTGATCGGGAAGCCTGAACGCCGGATCTTCTCACGGATGTGACGGACATGAGAGTCAATCGTTCTTCCTCCTGTGTCTGATTGAATGCCCCAGACGAGATCAAGCAGATCATTTCTATCATAAACATGATTCGGATGTTTGAGCAGAAGCCCTAAGAGTTGGAACTCTTTCGGGGTCAGAGGGATCGGTTCGCTCCCATAGTGCAGCTCATATGTATCACTATTCCACACCAATCCATTCATTTCGATAGAAGCCTGTGGGTCTTCCCTCCTTAATAATGCTTCGATTCGTGCAATCAGGATCTCTTCATCGAAAGGCTTGGTTATGTAGTCATCCGCACCTGTCTTCAAACCTCGGATGACATCTTCCTTCTGATCTTTTGCGGTCAGCATAATGATGGGAACCTCACTGAATGTACGTATGCGCCGGCAGGTTTCCATTCCATCCATATCCTTCATCATAATATCCAGAAGAACCAGGTCGTAAGAATAGGTGCGGAGTTCTTCCAAACCATCTGCTCCACTTCTAACTTTGCGAACCTCATATCCGTGAGGGACCAAATACAATTCTAATAAATCCAACATTCGCTTTTCATCATCGACTAAGAGAATTTTTTTCATCGTTATCTTCCTTCGGCCAAGTGATTGAGATGGTCAACCCTTCATCATTGAAAGCTTTCACGACTCCCCCGTGCATTTCAATGATTTCCCTTACAATGGAAAGTCCCAGTCCCGTTCCTCCGATTTCTCTGGATCTCGCTTTATCTACACGATATAAACGTTCGAATAAGTAAGGCAGAGAGCTTTCGGGGACCCCGGGCCCGTCATCAGATATGCTGATGATCACGTGCTGTTTTTCTGTTACAGCTGTAATCGTTATCTTTGTTTCCTCTCCTCCATAACGGAGAGCATTTTCCACGATGTTAAAAAAGACCTGTTTGAACCGCATAGTGTCCGCATAAATCCTCGTATTGGATGGAACATCTACGAACAATTGGGCGTTCTTTTCCTCTAAGGCAGGCTTTAAATGTTCCTTTACCTCTGTGAGAATCTTCGACACGTCAACGAGTTGAGCTTCAATAACAAACGAATTTTCATCCATTTTTGCAAGTTGAAAAAGCTGCTGAACCATGTCGGTCAAGTGAGTGGCTTCTTCTTTGATGATATTCAAGTATTTATCTTTATCTTCGAAGGATGTCTCCTTTTTTGACGCCACATCGGCATAGCCTTTGACATAGGTGAGCGGGGTCCTCAGTTCATGAGCAATCGCAGATAAAAAATCGTGACGCTCTTTTTTTATCCATTCAAGATCCTCAGATAATCGGTTGATCGACGAGGCGAGAACCCCCAGCTCATCATTCGGATGTTCATCAAGATACTCTTCCACTTTGCCGGTGCTTAAGTTCTCTGTGACTTCTTTCATCCGAATAAGAGGACGTGTAATAAATTTGGACAAAGCCACAACAATCAGGACTGTAACCAGGATAAGGACGACCATAACAAGAACAAACTGACGGGTGAGGTGACCAATGATGCTGCGGATCACTTCTGAAGGAGAAAACATGAACACATTTCCAATCTGTTCATTCTCCACGATAATCGGGGAGACCGTAGCCACATAAGGCTCCGTTCTCCATTCATCCTCAATGATCCTCTCCTTTTCTTCTGCTTTTCCGTCGATCGCTTCATAGAATACATCCGGGTAGGCTTCTTCATTAAACGATTCCGATAAGATGTTTCCATCCCCGTCGGTAATGATCACCTCTGTGACAGCCTCCGATTCCATCAAGGCTACGTGAGCGAGAGTGGATTCATCAAAGTTATTCTCCAACACATCTCGATGACCGGCGCCGCGCGTCAATAACTCCTCCATTACTTCATTGATTCGATGGGAAGAAACGGTTGTATATAATACGGCAAAAAGCAAAAGCTCGATTAAAATCATAGAAATCAAAAAGAGTAATCCTAATTTGATTGATATTTTATGCTTCATATAACCTCTCATTTTCAGGGAAATACCTAGTTCACTTCAATTCTACCCTCTATTTGTGCAGAAACTGTGCAGGAAATGGAAATCAGGATGCTTTGAGAAGTTTTGCGTTAATCGCTACAATTACTGTGCTCAAACTCATGAGGACCGCTCCGACAGCAGGACTTAATACGATGCCGACAGGAGCAAGAACACCTGCTGCCAGTGGAATCGAAAAGATATTATACCCCGCTGCCCACCATAAGTTCTGAACCATTTTCTTATACGTGTTTTTCGATAATGTTACGATTGATACGATATCTCTTGGATTGCTCTTCACGAGTACAATATCCGCTGTTTCCACAGCAACATCGGTTCCGCTTCCAATCGCAATCCCTACATCGGCAGTCGCGAGAGCAGGTGCATCATTGATTCCGTCCCCGGTCATTGCCACTTTTCTGCCTTCTGCCTGTACTTTTTTCACTTGCTCCGCTTTGTGATCCGGCATAACTTCTGCATACACTTCATCTATGCCGATTTGTTCAGCCACCCAGTCAGCTACTCGTTGGTGATCCCCTGTAAGCATGATCGAGCGGATTCCTCTTTCTTTCAATTCAGATACCGCTTCCTTCGCAGAATCCCTGACCATATCTGCTAAAGCAATCATCCCGATATAGGTGTCATCAAGGAGGACAAAGACAACGGTTTTCCCTTCTTCTGATAAGCGGCTGAACGTGTCCTGATCATAGTTGTATTCGTGCTCTGCCATATAGCCGGGGCTCATGACTTTCACTTCTTTTCCATCCACGGTTCCTCTCAAGCCTTTTCCAGTAACCGAATCAAAGTCTTCCACTTTTCCAAGAGAAATCTCCCGGTCTTCTGCTTCCTTCAGAATCCCTTGAGCCAATGGATGTTCAGAATTCTGCTCTGCACTTGCTGCCCAGTAAAGAAGGTCTGTTTCCTCGTCTTTTTCCGGCATAAGGTCGGTCACCCCGAACTCCCCTTTTGTCAGCGTCCCTGTTTTATCAAAAATAACGGCATCCACGTTACGTGCATTTTCAAACTGTGTGCGGTTCCTTATGAGGAGCCCTTGTTTCGCAGAAAGAGAAGTGGATACCGCAACAACTAATGGTGCCGCTAACCCTAAGGCATGAGGACAAGTGATGACCATCACCGTGACCATACGTTCTAACGCGACATCCAATGAAAAGCCTAAAGCGAGCCACACCACAAACGTTGTGATCCCTGCGCCCAGAGCCAGGTAAAACAACCATTTAGCCGCCCGGTTTGCGAAATCCTGAGCTTTGGATTTTGAGTTCTGTGCTTCTTCTACAAGAGTAATTACCTGAGATAAATAGGTGTCGTCTCCTAACTTTTCTACTTCCAGCGTGAGACTTCCTTCTTTATTAATAGAACCACCGATGACTTCTTCTCCGGTTTCTTTCTCTACCGGGACCGATTCACCCGTAAGCATGGATTCATCGATCGCAGATTTCCCATCAATAATTTTCCCATCAACCGGAATTTTTTCTCCCGGCTTCACGAGGACTCGATCATTCTCCTTCAATTCACTCACTGGAACATCTTCGACTTGATCATCTTCTGTCAGGCGGTGAGCCTCACTCGGCATCAGCTTCACCAATTCCTGTAAGGCATTGGAAGCCCCCATTACGGACTTCATCTCTATCCAGTGACCCAGGAGCATAATATCGATCAAAGTCGCAAGCTCCCAGAAGAAGTTCCTTCCTGACCATCCGAATACCACGAGGGAACTATAGGCATAGGCCACGAATATGGCAAGCCCGATCAGAGTCATCATTCCAGGGTTTTTATTTTTCAGTTCATCGATAGCCCCCGTCAAGAACGGCCATCCTCCGTAGAAAAATACGAATGTAGCTAAAGCGAATAACACGTATTGATCAAACGGAAACGTGAAGCTGAATCCCAAAAGCTCCTGGATCATAGGAGAAAGGACGAGGATAGGGATGGTTACGAGTAAGGATATATAAAACCTTCGTTTGAAATCATCAATCATCGCCCCGTGGTCATGACCTTCGTGAGAATGATCATGGCCTTCATGAGAATGATCATGGCCTTCATGAGAATGATCATGGCCTTCATGAGACTCTTCATGATGGTGCTCTTTATGTTTTTCATGAGAATGTTCTTCACTCATCGTTAAAACCTCCATTTCTGTGAATTAAGGCTGATTCGTCTGATTCAGTTCGAAAGGTGAAAAAACACTTTCGTAATCGACAATGGTTACCATGCCACGATCCGCATGATTATTATCATGACAATGGAACAACCATTCCCCTTTATTGTCCGCTTCGAAGTAAATCGTATACGATTCTCCAGGTTTCACATTAATCAAATCCTTCACGACAGCTCCTCCGCCTTCTGCTTCCACTTGAAAACGGTGGCCATGCAAATGCATGGGATGATTCAACCGCCCTTCATTGGTGATGTCCACTTTTACAATGTCTCCTTTTTCCACTTGAATCGGTGGTGTATCAGGGAAAACACCGTCATTAATCTGCCAGACCATCCCTTCTCCCATGTTCATCCCCATACTAAGGTTCATATCATACGACACGTCCACATCCGGTACGTTATCAAAAAGCAGATCCTTACTGGCATGGGAAGTACCCTTGCTTACCGCCTTACCTTCAGCCTCTACTTGTAAATTCTCCGCTTTAGAATCCGAAGAGAGAACGGGAATCTGCATATCTTGAGAGTGTTCAATCACTGGCATTTCCCCAATCATTTCATCAGCTTCTCCCTTCGTATATAAGACATCGATCCTTTCACCAGGGGCAATCTCCAAAACGTTGTCTTCCCCGGAGCTTTGTACCGGTTCCGCATCAACAGCAATCATTTCCATCGATCCTTCAGGAAAAACGAGACGGTGCAGCTGGTACCCGGCATTCACAAATCGAAGCCTCGCCGTTTCTCCTTCTTCCATTCTCAAAGGTTCGATGGCTTCCCCAGCTTGGCCGTTCACTGTGAAAGTATCGTACATTTGTTTTGTATCGGCTTCTCCATCTCCCTGCATGGAACCCATCATCATGCCACCCATATTCGTCCAATTCTCACGGTCCTGGTTGACCGCCCACTCATCTAAAATGAAAACTTCATCCTGTTCGCGTTTGTCTTCTTTTTCTTCAACGACAAGTGGCCCATATAATCCCTTGTCTACTTGGAGAGAACTATGTTGGTGTGAATGATACCAATACGTCCCAGGGTCTTCTGCTATGAATTCATATGTGAAGGATTCCCCTGGTTCAACAGCATCCTGGGTCACTCCTGGCACCCCATCCATCCGATTCGGGAGAATAACCCCGTGCCAATGAATAGTGACAGGAACATCTAGTTCATTGTGCAGTTCCACCTGGACTAAATCGCCCTGTTCAACACGTAAGGGCTCTCCAGGAACCTTTCCATTATAGGTCCAGGCCTGGACGGACTCTCCCTTTTGTATTTCCCACTCGGTTTCTTCAGCCGTTAGTTCAAATTGTTTGGTTGGCCGGCTTCCGGCTTCTATCGGTTGAATATCCAAAATACTTGTTCCTTCTTCACTGGTATTTAAATTTCCTGAGCTCTTCTGTTGCATGAATGGAGATTGGAAAAATACCCAAACTCCTATAGCAACGATCACAACAATCATAAATGAACCGAAATACTTCCTGTTCATGTTTTGCACCTCCAACATCAATCATCCAATTTCTTTTTCAAGCGGTCGTATTCTTCTTCTGTGATTTCGCCGCTTGCCAAACGTTTCTTTAATACCTCTTTAGACCTTGGCTCCCTATGTTCTCGATCATTGGAATTGCGCTCATCTGCATTTGGTTTCATCATCCATCTGACAATGAAAAAAATTGCGATAATCAGAATCAAAAGAATCAATCCAAATCCGAAAAAGCCCCCGAAGAAGCTGTTCCCCATTCCACTACCGTCCATCATTCCACCCATTGTCATTCCTCCTTTTTCACAATACCTATACCCTGTACTGTATACATTTAAGCTAACAGGATCTATTTGTCTATCCCCATCAATTGTGCAGAATTTATGGATTTTTTATAGACTTTTTCTTCATCCTCTTTTCATTGCTCTATATCCTTAGATTCATTTATTTTATTTAAGACATTTGTCATTTCTCTACAGAAGAAAAATTTGGTATATTGTTTTCCATCATAAAGAAAAGGGAGAAATGCGTAATGAAAAATGGTTATGTCATCACAATTTTGTTCAGTCTGCTTCTGGTTATAAGCGCGTGTGGGAATAGTGAAAATCAGGAAGTTGAAAAGAATACTGAAGAAACACCACCGACAGAAGAAACAAGTCAGGATGAAATGAGCGGAGAGGATATGGGAGGCGATCATTCTAAGGAAGAAGGACATGGTCACAGCATGTCCAGTGATGGAGAAATTCCAGAAGGATTGCAACCGGCTGAAAGCCCTGCCTATAACGAAGGTGACCAGGTGATTATTGAAGCAGAACACGCGGAGGGTCATGACTCAGTGATGAAGGGTGCAGAGGCCACCGTGACAGGAGCTTTTAATTCTACCGCTTATGCCGTATCGTTCACCCCGACCACGGGTGGAGATCCGGTGACGAATCACAAATGGGTCATACATGAAGAGCTTGAAAATGCGGAAAATGCTCCTCTCTCAGAAGGAACAGAAGTGACGCTTGCGGCTGATCATATGGAAGGAATGGATGGTGTAAAGGCGACCATCGACACAGCTGAACAAACCACTGTTTACATGGTTGACTTTACAACCGTTGACGGTGATCGGGCTGTGACTGACCACAAATGGGTGACCGAAGACGAATTGCGTTCACCTGAATAATAGTCATACAAAAACGGGGCGGTAGAAGATCATCTTCTACCGCCCCGTGCTTATCCAAATATGGTGACCATTGCTCTAGAAACTCCCCTTTAAAAAACACTAGTAGACGAGTAGTGTAAGAAGCGAGATTCCTATTCCTAAGAAGCCGAGCAAAATACTATATGGCAGGTTCCTCAGCACGATTTGATAAGGATTCATCCGTAAAGCTACTGAAGTGATGGTAACGATCAGGCCATAAGGGGCTGAAGGTACCGTAGCAATCGCACAGGCAGACAGAAGAATGGTCAGGGTCACCTCAGGGAACGTTCCAATCAACAGTTCACTGACACCACCAAAGATCCCCATCGTCGCAAGCGGATGAACGCCCAGCAACGTCATCACAAGGAAAGCAGCCTGGATGAAAAGCATGATGAGAAGCGGACTTCCCTCAAGCGCAATCAGAGGATCCTGTAAATACTTCAAGTATGGCGAAGCATTCAACGTCTCTGTTAAAAAGGATAGCGACAACAGAAGAACGATGAAGTTGCTTAAATGGTTCGTCTTCCATTTCCATGTCGGCCAGCCGACTTGCAGGAAACTCCGTCTCCGCTTCACAAGCACCGCCCATGTAAAAGCGAAGGGGAAGATCGATACGGTGACAGCAAAAAGAAAGTCCAGCTGAATGACGTTTCCTAAAAATACGACCACGGATAAAAACAGGACGAGCGCGACAATGAACTGGACGAGTTTCTTCCTGCTTTTCCCTGTCCCTTTTTCTAGTGAAAGGGGTGCTTCCATCCCGTATTTGCGAAACATCATTTTCCCCATGAAAGAGTCCATCGAAATACCAAGAACCGCAATCAGCAGCATCCACGGCAGCACTTCTAAATAATTCGCCCCTGTAATGAAAATCGAAGTCGCAAGCAGGATTTCGAGCGGGCTCCATAACAAAGCAAGCGAATACCCACGCAGTGTCGCCATTAAAATGAAGCTGTTCTTCACCTTCGTTTTCACATCTTTCAACTGTTCCTTCAACAAGTCCTGGGAAATGGTGGCGGAAGACAAGTTCAGGAAAGCGGCAAGAGAAACCATGGTGACTTCACTCCGGACATATAAAGAACCAAGTCCCTTGGCGTTACTTCCTAATAAGGATTGCAGGAGTTTGTTATACCTTCCCGCTTTTACAACACTATTCATCCATGGAAGCATGGATAATAGGAAGAGCAGTCCAATGTTCCCTGCAAAGAACGAGGGAATCTCCTGAAAGGTCGTCTCACTCGAGAAGAAGAAAAACGCACCTGCGACTAACAACACCATTCCTAAGATTTTGAACACACGATCCGATCGAGGAAAACTGATCGTCAGCATGACGATTCCAAGAATCCCTATGATGGTGTATAAAGTCGAATTGTTCCAAAACACGTGAACGACATTCAAGGCGAACACGAATGAGTAAAATATGTACAAGTAGTTGGATATGTGACGCACAATCATTCCCCTATCTCATCGACTGGATTTCTATGTTTGTTTGGGTGCATCGATTACTAGAATCAATGCTTTCATGCTATACACAATGGGAATATTTTTCAATGAATTTGTATTTGAAAAGCAGAGACTTTTTCTTATGCGTTTATCCATGCAGGTTTCTCTTTCCCATCCACTATAAGGCCCATCTCCGCCCCTCTCCCCATTCGTAACTTTATCAATCTATTAAAATATGATTCACTTTTGTCTTCTATTAATGAAATAAAATTTTTCCAGTAAATCAGAGGGTTCTGCCTTTCAAAAAATGACTCTTTTTATTATAATTATAATCTAAGACCGATTATAATTTTTTCACAAATATAGGAGGGTATCATTCATGGACAAAAATGAAATGCATGACAGCCAAGCTGGTAAGTGTCCCGTAACCCACGAAAAAACGAAAGAAGAAAGCGCCGTAACGACAACGAAAGTCGGCACAACGAACAAAGACTGGTGGCCCAACCAGCTGAATCTGCATATTTTACGTCAGCATGATAAAAAGTCGAACCCGATGGGAGAAGACTTCGATTATGAAGAGGAATTCAACAAACTCGATTATTACGCCCTGAAGCAGGACCTGCACGAGCTGATGACAGACAGCCAGGACTGGTGGCCGGCAGACTATGGCCATTATGGCCCCCTTTTCATTCGTATGTCCTGGCACGCAGCCGGTACGTATCGTACAGGAGATGGACGCGGTGGTGGTGCCACAGGAAACCAACGTTTTGCTCCTTTAAACAGCTGGCCGGATAATGCGAACCTCGATAAAGCCCGCCGCCTGCTGTGGCCGATCAAACAGAAATATGGCAATAAAATTTCATGGGCAGACCTGCTCGTACTTACTGGAAACGTCGCGCTTGAATCCATGGGCTTGAAGACCTTTGGCTTTGGCGCAGGACGCGAGGACATCTGGCATCCAGAAGAAGATGTCTACTGGGGAAATGAAAAAGAGTGGCTCGGTGACAATCGTTACTCCGGCGACCGCGAACTTGAAAGCCCACTCGCTGCTGTGCAGATGGGACTCATCTATGTAAACCCGGAAGGTCCAAACGGCAACCCGGACCCACTTGCAAGTGCACGCGATATCCGCGAAACGTTCGCTCGGATGGGAATGAATGACGAAGAGACTGTAGCTCTTGTTGCAGGTGGTCACACCTTCGGTAAAGCTCACGGTGCCGGCGACCCTGATCAAGTCGGTGCTTCACCAGAAGCGGCTGACATCGAGGATCAAGGCTTAGGCTGGATGAGCTCTCATGGAAGCGGGAAAGGCCGCGACACGATCACAAGTGGTGTCGATGGTGCATGGACAGCGAACCCGACTGTTTGGGACAACGGCTACTATGATCTATTGTTCGGTTACGAGTGGGAATTGACGAAGAGTGCAGCCGGTGCGAACCAGTGGGCTCCAGTCAACCCTAAAAAAGAGGACATGGCTCCAGATGCGGAGGATTCATCTGTCAAAGTCCCTACATTTATGACAACCGCCGATATGGCCCTGCGTATGGACCCGGATTACGAAAAGATCTCCCGTCGTTTCCATCAAAACCCTGATGAATTTGCCGATGCCTTTGCTCGTGCATGGTTCAAGCTGCTTCACCGTGACATGGGACCAAAAACTAGATACCTCGGACCAGAAGTGCCGGATGAGGACTTGATCTGGCAGGATCCAATCCCTACGGTTGAATATGAATTGACGGACGCTGAAGTAGCAGAGTTGAAAGAAAAAATTCTCGACTCCAGCCTTTCTGTCAGTGAACTTGTGAAAACAGCCTGGGCTGCAGCAAGCACCTATCGTGGATCGGACATGCGTGGTGGCGCGAATGGTGCCCGTATCCGACTCGCTCCACAAAAAGATTGGGAAGTGAACGAACCAAAGCAGCTTTCCAAGGTGCTTGCCGTCTATGAGGGCATTCAAAAACAGTTCGACAATGAAGTCAGCCTGGCTGATTTAATCGTCCTTGGCGGAAGCGCAGCTGTAGAGAAAGCTGCCAAAGATGCAGGCGTCGAAGTCACCATTCCATTTGTCTCCGGCCGCGGCGATGCCACCCAGGAGCAAACTGATGAAGAAAGCTTCGAAGTCCTCGAGCCGATGGCTGATGGATTCCGTAACTATGAGAAGAAAAGATACACGTTGAGCCCAGAAGAATTGCTCGTTGACAAAGCACAGCTTCTTGGTCTTTCTGCACCAGAAATGACTGTACTGGTCGGCGGTATGCGCGTACTTGGTGCCAACTACAAAGACACAGACTACGGCGTATTCACAGACAAAGTCGGCACACTGACAAACGACTTTTTCGTGAACCTTCTTGATATGAACATCGAGTGGAAGCCGAGTGATTACAATGAATACGAAGGCCGCAATCGTCAAACAGGCGATCTTGTCAGAAAAGCGACACGCGTCGACCTCGTCTTCGGATCCAACTCTGTCCTGCGTTCGCTTGGTGAAGTGTATGCACAGGAAGATAACAAAGAGAAGTTTGTCCACGACTTTGTGGCTGCCTGGGTGAAAGTAATGAACGCAGATCGTTTTGATTTGAAGAAAAAGAAAGATTTAGCTTACCATAACGCGTAAGTAAAAAGCAGGAGGCCTCCCGCCTCCTGCTTTTTTCGTTATACGCTTCTTAGAAAAAGAAACATGGATGGAGGCAAAAGACCATGCTTTCATAAATATCTGATATCATGGGAGGAAGAAACTGTTGCAAGTATAAAAAACCGTCCCCCGCTTACGAAGGAGGCATGCCATGTGGATCGGAACAATGAAGAAGAAGTGATTCGTAATTATCAAAAAGGCGAAAAAATGATGATTCTGCTTTTTGCCCAGTGGTGCATCAACCATGACCTGGATCCTGTAACCATCTATGAAGAGGCCTATCCCTATCAGGATAAAAATAAAGAACTGGTCGATGCCCTGGAGCTGACCGTACCGAAGCAGGAGTCCGATCACATCGACCCTGAGACTCTGCTTGAAGTGTTGTCCCTCTATGGAAATGACGACCTCGCTTTTGTTGTATCTGAGTTAATCAGCCGTAAAGATTTGAAGTGAGCGTTGGCTCCCAGGGAAAAGAAATAAGAAGGATCGGTGGTGGTTCCATGAAGGTCTCCGCCACCAAAATATTGAAATAAAAAAGCCCTGGCACTATAGGAGTGCCAGGGCGAAAATAAACAACTTAGGTGACCCAACCATGTAAGAATCATCCTTGATTCTACACATTTTTGAAATTCAGACTAACTCGAAGGACAATTCTTCTGAGAATCCGTTTCCTTATCCGGTTAAGTCGAATTTACCTTCCGTCCACTTTTCGTGATTCGAAAAGGAAAGGTGAAACACCAGCTAAGAGAATTCTCTTTGTTTCCTTACTCAACGCTCAATCTAATTTCATTGGGGGGATTGCCTTACACTGACCTCTCCACGACCTGCCATCCGCAGGCCTGCTCTTTTACCTGCCCCTTCTTCCCGGACTTTTACCATCCTTAAAAAATGGATGAACGTCCTTCCGTGACGGGGACTTTCGTTCGTTTGGAAACGAACTCGCGATGGTTGAGCCACCTAAGTTGTTTAAGTTTGTTTGTTATCTTCTTTACACTCTTATTATACCACCATATACGGGTTTTAACGCTGGGGGTTGTGTCCGTTTTGTAAACGTTTACGTTGGTGTTTAATCAACAGTGGGGTTCCTCTTTATACACGATCTCTCACACGTAAAGCAATCCATTTTGTAAACTAATCTTTTAAATCTACTTCTAGATAATTAAAGATCAGCGGTTACACATTCACCGTTTGACGGGGTGATTAGGTTTGTTGATATCAATGACCCCATTATCTACTGGATCAGATTGATTCCCACTGACTACAAGGTGATATTCCCAATTCCCCCATACTGGATTTCCCTCCCCTGTGTAACGGGGGTCCGTTTCATGAACAATTAAGTAAAAATACTTTTCCCCGGTTTCCATATTCTTGATGTGATTGATCATCCAGCCACTATCCATATAAGGGTCTCCTGCAAAATCACCACGATATTGAACTTTGTAATGATAATCACCATTCACTTCTGTGTACATCCCAGTGACATCACCCACCGGAATACTGCCATCATCTGTCTGATGACCAGGAACGACACTACTCTTTGCCGATACCCCTGATGCCATTAAACTCATAGCAAAAACTATCCCCAACCCAGCTGTTATTAATTTTTTCATAATTGAGTTTCCTCCTTATATCCTTACTCTTTAATCAATTCCTACTTGTTCTAAGTATGTCTGCTTCGTGATGAACAGAAGATTAGTTTACAAATGGATATATAAATAGTAGCACAAGTAAACAGAATATTTTGTATTTTATTGTCGAGTTTTAATAAATAGTTAGGAATAAGGTCCTTCATTCCAACGAGGTCAAAAGAAAATCCCTCTCATTTTCAGGGTCATATTCAAAAGGATTCAGGCAATTCCTGATGAATATGTAGAGAAAGGGTTTTAAAACCAAATACATCAAAGGAGAGAACGGTATGCTGGAATCTGTAGATCTATCCTTGAACATAGACAAAAAGGAATATAAAGAGGAAATGAAACAGTCACAGTTGAAGTTACTCCAGTTGCAGCGATCCATCTACGATAACCAGTTAGGCGTTATTGTTGTTTTTGAAGGCTGGGATGCTTCAGGAAAAGGAGGTGCGATCAAAAGGCTGACCAGCGGGCTCGACCCGCGCGGTTTTGAGGTCCATGCCATTGGCGCTCCTTCCACGAACGAAAAGAGACACCATTACCTCAAACGCTTCTGGAACAAGGTTCCACCGTACGGGAAAATAGCGATCTTTGATCGTTCCTGGTATGGCCGCGTTCTTGTGGAAAGAGTCGAGAAGTTCGCTTCTGTATCCGAATGGAATCGATCCTACAACGAAATCGTTCAATTTGAACATCTCCTTGCTCAAGATCGATATGTCGTCATCAAAGTATGGCTGCACATTTCTAAAGAAGAACAACTGAAACGATTCCAAGAAAGAGAACAAGACCCTCTAAAAAAATGGAAAATCACGGATGAGGACTGGAGAAACCGCGCAAAGTGGGAGATGTATGAAGAAGCTGTAGAGGATATGTTTCAGCACACGTCTCCTCTAGAAAGTAAGTGGCACATCGTAGCAGGAGAAAATAAACATTATGCCAGAGTGAAAATCAATCACATCATTATCCAGGAGATTGAGAATAAATTAACACAGCTCCCCCCTCCTTTCTAACAGTGGCTACCCTTAGGGAAACCGTCGTTGGTACATAAAAAGCCCTGGCACTTCAATAAGTGCCAGGGCGAAAGTAAACAACTTAGGTGACCCAACCATGTAAGAATCATCCATGACTCTACATATTTTTCTAGATTCCAGACTTTCTCGAAGGACAATTCTACGGAGAATTCGTTTCCTTTTCCGGTTAAGTCTATTTTTTATTCTTCTTCCTTACTTCAACAGAAGACTAAGGAAATGCTCTTTGTTTCCTTACTCAACCTTCAATCTAAATCAACTTTCCAAGCTTTAGCCACTACCCACTATCTTTAGATAGCTGTATCACTTGCCTCAATCAAGACTGTTATTTCACCCCATACATCGGATGAACCTTCTTTCATCGGCTGTGTGATCTTCGTTCGATTGGAAACGAACTCGTGATGGTTGAGCCACCTAAGTTGTTTATTTATTTTTGTTATCTTCTTTACACTCTTATTATATCACCATTTCCAGATTTCAACGGGGGTAGTTGTGTCAATTTTGTAAACGTTTACATTAGATGTGTTATGAATAGATCCCGTCAACTTCCTTGCACAGAAAGAAGCCCCGACACTTAAGAAAGTGCCGAGGCGAAGTAAACAACTTAGGTGACCCAACCATGTAAGAATCATCCTTATTCCTACACATTTTTTGGATTCAGACTTTCACAAAGGAAAATTCTTCAGAGAATCCGTTTCCTTCTCCTGTTAAGTCCATTTTTTCTTCCTCTTCTTCTTCCTTTATTTCAAAAGAAGAGAGAAAGCACCAGCTAAGGGAATGCTCTTTGTTTCCTTACTCCTCCCTCGATTTAACTTCAGAAGGGAATCATCGTACCAAGACTTCCCCGCCACCTACACTCTGTAGGCAGCTTTATCACCTGCCCCTTTCAAGACGGGATGTTCACCCTGATTGTACAGATGAACCTTCTTTCATCGGCTGTGATTTTCGTTCGTTTGGAAACGAACTCGCGATGGTTGAGCCACCTAAGTTGTTTATTTGTTTTTGCTATCTTCTTTACACTCTTATTATATCACTATTTACCGATTGTACCGAAGTTAGTTGTGTCAACATTGTAAACGTTTACTATTAGTATTAACTCTTGCGCTTAGTTAACTCCTCAAAAAACCTACTTGGCATGAATGGTTATGGCAGATAAAAAATGTGAAGTGATGTTTACGTTATTCAAAGGTGATGCCTGACAACCGCTATGGCAATGATTTAACACAGTGGGATCCTTCCCGAATTTGTGATGTTTGTTTCCGATCCGCTCATCCTTTCCCACACTAAGAAAAGAGCATCACCCTTGATAAAGGTGATGCTCTTATATATTACTATTGTTGAACTTACACGTCGCGACGTTTTTTAATGCTGTAGTTTGTATGAGCAACAACGGTTTTTTCAAAATCTAAATTACGCTCGTGAAAATCATCCATAATAGTCATGTCGCAAACGACGGAGTTTTGTAAATTAGCAGAAGTTACGACAGCTTCAAACTGTTGGCCGTCTTTTTGGAAAGTTATAATATCGCCTACGGTTGCTTTATCCTCTTCTTTTACTTTCTGTTCTTCTTCCGATTCTTTCTTTTTAAACGCAGCATCAACTAAACCTTTGCTTATATTTTCATCAGCCATGAGAAATTCCCCTTCCTAGTGAGTGAATGTAATGTAGTTTTTGTAGTTTCGCTTTCGTTGGTGTCAAGATTCTGGCCAAGGGTTTCCTTATCTATACCCTTAATCAAGTGCCCTCATTCACCTTAGAGTATTACTCTATCACGATTATTTTTTATAAGAATGGGAAAACACTTCCTATATAAAGTTACCCTGCACTTCAAAAAATATAACATGTAAAAAACAGGCCGGTTGTTGTGTGGTTACCTCCCCAAACACAACAACCGGTCCTATAGGCTTAAGAATTTACTTTCACTTCATTCATCCTTCTCCACTACTCTCTCTACTCTACTGTCACAGTTCTTTGGTAAAGACAACCACAGTTTGTTCGCTTCCACTTCAAAAAACCCCTTAAGAAATACTACTGAGATTTACTTTTCTTTCTTCTCCAGCCAAGTCACACACTCCACATGACTAGTCTGCGGGAACATATCGACAGGCTGAACTTCCTTTGTCTCATACCCACCGTCTTCAAGAATACGCAAGTCACGCGCAAGCGTCGAAGGATTACAGGAAACATAAACAATACGCTCCGGTTCCATATCCAGCATCGCCTTCAACAGCTCTTCGTCACAACCCTTACGCGGAGGATCGACAACGATAACATCCGGACGCAGTCCCTGGTTGCGCCACCACGGCATGAGCTCTTCCGCTTGTCCCACATAGAATTCTGCGTTCTCCATCTTGTTCAGACGCGCATTTTTCTTTGCATCAGTAACAGCTTCAGGAACGATTTCTACGCCGTACACTTTCTTCGCTTTTTGAGCGAGGAACAAGGAAATGGTTCCAATACCGCAGTAAGCGTCAATGACGGTCTCCCCACCTCTTAAATCGGCATAGTCTAGCGCCTGGTCATAAAGTTTCTTCGTCTGGGTCGGGTTGACCTGGTAGAACGACTTCGGTGAGATCATGAATCGGATATCTCCGATCGTGTCATAAATGTACTCATCGCCCCAGATGATATTCGTTTCTTTTCCAAGGATGACGTTTGTTTTCGCACTGTTGACGTTATGAACAATCGACTTCACGTTTGGAAAAGCATCGCGGATCTCATCGATCATTTTGTCCTTGTGCGGAAGCTTTTTCGTCTTTGTGACGAGAACGATCATGATGTCCTTTGTATTCTGACCGGTACGGACCATGATGTGTCTCAGCACGCCGCGATGGCTCTGTTCATCATAGGCATCGATTCCGTGTTTGGATGCGATGCGGCGGACGGTTTCGACCATGCGATCGTTCATTTCGTCCTGGATCAGGCATGTGTCCATGTCGATGATATTGTGGCTTCGTTTCTGGTAGAAGCCTGTCATCAGTTCACCGTCTTCCTTTTGACCGACAGGAATCTGGACTTTGTTGCGGTAACGCCACGGGTCCTCCATGCCAACCGTCGGGTGGACAGGGACATGTTCGAGGTGACCGATTTTCTTCATGTTATCCTTTACTTGCTTCTGTTTCATATCGAGCTGCATTTGATAGCTCATGTGCTGAAGCTGACAGCCGCCACACTGATAAAACACATCACATGGGGGCTCGACGCGATCTTCACTTGCTTCTGTCACTTTCACCAGCTTGCCAAAGCCGAAGTTCTTTTTCACTTTGATGACTTTTACTTCCGCCTTTTCACCTGGAAGGCCATACGGTACGAAAAGTGGATAGCCATCGACTTTCCCTACCCCATTGCCTTCGTGGGTCAAATCTTCAAAGCTGAGTTCGATCGTCTCGTTCTTCTGTACCGGCGGTTTTGGTTTCGCCATTGTTCATCCGTCCTTTATCGCTTTATCTATATACTCTACATGTAGTTTATCATATCTCTAAGTGCGGAGTCGCCCCGGTGGCTATGTACTCCCCTTAAACAAAACAAAAGAACGCCACTGTCTCACACAGCAGCGCTCCCCATTATTCTTCTTCGTCAGCTTCTTCTTCTTTGAATATATCTTCTGGGACAAAAAAGTCCAGATGTCTGTATAAATTGACAAATTCCCCGGGCAATAATCCACCGAATTCCCCGTCAATATTCAACTGCATCTTTTCATCTGTCTTCACTTTCACACGGCTTGCGGTCGTGTGGATGAATTTCGGGTGATTCAAGTGGTTGCCTTGGATGGCGAGTGTCGCTAAGCGGACGAATTCTGCGATGTTCATTTTTTCAATGATCATCAGGTCGAAAAGTCCGTCATCCATACGGGCAGATGGCGCCAGTTTTTCAAGGCCGCCGACAGAGTTGGTGTTACTGACGAGGAAAAGCATGATCTCGCCTTCATACCATTTGCCGTCATACTCCATCTCGACATAAGTCGGACGAATGGATGGCAGCATCTCGATACCTTTTAAGTAGTAGGCGAGTTGCCCAATCATTGTTTTCAGCTTACTTGGTACTTCGTAAGAGATTTCTGTTATTTTACCGCCACCGGCGATGTTCATGAAATATTGGTCGTTGACACGGCCGATATCGAGCGGATGGCTGTAGCCTTCCAGGATGATATCCACCGCTTTATGAATGTTTCTAGGCACGTGTAAAGCACGGGCGAAATCGTTCGTTGTCCCGACTGGAATGATGCCGACTTTCGGTTTGTGTGGTTTTTCGGCAAGTCCGTTGATCACTTCATTGATGGTTCCGTCTCCCCCTGCAGCGACGACAAGATCGAATTCACGATCGACGGCGTATTCTGCTGCTTTGACGGCGTCACCCGCACATGTTGTGGCATGAGTGGAGGTTTCGTAACCGGACTGTTCGAACCGTTGCAAAATGTCCGGGAGAACCTTGCGTATGACTTCTCTTCCAGAGGTCGGGTTATATATAATTCGGGCACTTTTCATCGTGTATGACCCCCTTTTCTATCCAAGCATGTTCCATTCTACATCATAGCGCTTTTTCCTGGATTTGCAAACCATTTCTATAGTATATGATGGCAAGTCCTAAACCATACGAAAGCACGCACCAGCAAGTGCGTGCTTTCTTGTAATTTAAGCGTTTAGCGCTTTTCCATTTCTGCAAGGATGATCTTGTTGACCATCGGCGGGTTCGCTTGTCCTTTGGTTTCTTTCATTACCTGACCGACAAGGAATCCAAGGGCTTTGTCTTTTCCGTTCTTGAAGTCTTCGATGGACTGCGGGTTGTTGTCCATGATGCCGACGACGATTTCGGTCAGCTGGCCTTCGTCGGAAATCTGAACAAGTCCTTTATCCTTAACGATCTTCTCAGGATCGCCGCCTTTTTCTACTAGCTCTGTGAAGACCTTCTTCGCGATCTTGGAACTGATTGTTCCGTCTTCGATCAACTGGATCATCTTCGCAAGAGAAGCCGGCGTTAGCTCAAGCTCATGAAGTTCTTTATAGTGCTTGTTCATGTAAGCAGAAACTTCACCCATCAACCAGTTGGATGCCTGCTTGATGTCCGCTCCTTCGGCAATGGTTTCTTCGAAGAAATCGGAAAGCTCTTTGTTGTTTGTCAGAACCATCGCATCGTATTCTGGAAGCTTCAGTTCTTCAATGTAACGCTTCTTACGGGCATCTGGAAGCTCAGGAATTTCAGCACGGATGCGTTCTTTCCAAGCTTCATCGATGTGTAGTGGAACTAGATCCGGCTCTGGGAAATAACGATAATCGTCAGAACCTTCTTTGACACGCATCAGAATCGTTTCTTTCGTCTGCTCATCGTAACGACGAGTTTCCTGAAGGATTTCTCCTCCGGAAAGCAATTCTTTCTGCTGACGCTTCTCTTCGAATTCCAGTCCTTTTTGTACAAAGGAGAAGGAGTTCAAGTTCTTAAGCTCTGTCTTCGTTCCGAACTCTTCCTGACCGATCGGGCGGATGGAAAGGTTGGCGTCACAACGTAGGGATCCTTCTTCCATCTTACAGTCGGAAACGCCTGTGTACTGGATGATGTTTTTCAATGCTTCCAAGTACGCGTACGCTTCTTTCGGTGAACGGATGTCCGGCTCAGATACGATCTCAACGAGCGGAGTACCTTGACGGTTATAGTCGACAAGGGAGTATCCGTCATCGCTGTGTGTCAGCTTACCAGCATCTTCTTCCATGTGAAGACGGGTAATACCGATACGCTTCTTCTTGCCATCGACTTCGATATCGATGTAGCCATTTTCACCGATCGGCTTGTCAAACTGGGAGATTTGATAAGCTTTCGGGTTGTCAGGGTAAAAGTAGTTTTTACGGTCGAACTTCGTGTCTGTCGCGATGTCGCAGTTCAATGCCATCGATGCCTTCATCGCGAAGTTGACGGCTTCTTCGTTCAACACCGGCAGCACACCTGGGTACCCAAGGTCGATCGGGTTCACGTTCGTATTTGGATCATCTCCGAACATGTTCGGAGACGGGCTGAAAATTTTCGAGTCTGTTTTCAATTCTACGTGGACTTCAAGTCCGATAATCGTTTCAAAGTTCATTAGCGCGCACCTCCAAGGGACGGGCGTTGTTTATGATAATCAGTCGCCTGTTCGAAGGCATGAGCGGCACGGTAAACGGTACCTTCATCAAAGTGTTTTCCGATAATCTGAAGGCCGATCGGAAGACCGTCTCCAGAGAAACCGCATGGGATGGAGATTCCTGGTACGCCTGCAAGGTTAACCGGAATCGTCAAAATATCGTTCGCATACATCGTCATTGGATCATCGACTTTGTCCCCAACTTTGAAGGCAGGTGTCGGTGTTGTCGGCCCGATGATGACATCGTAGTCTTCGAACACTTTTTCAAAGTCGTTCTTGATCAATGTACGAACCTGCTGGGCTTTCTTGTAATACGCATCGTAATACCCGGAGCTCAAGGCGAATGTTCCAAGCATGATCCGGCGCTTCACTTCGTCACCGAAGCCTTCTGCACGGGAACGCTTGAACATATCGAGCATGTTCTTCGCATCTTCGGCACGCTTACCATAACGGACACCGTCGAAACGGGCCAGGTTCGCAGATGCTTCAGAAGACGAAATCAGGTAGTACGTGGATAGCGCGTACTTGGAGTGAGGAAGAGAAACTTCTTCCCAAGTCGCTCCCATTTTTTCATATTCTTTAAGAGCAGCTTTGACTGCTTCTTTTACTTCTTCAGAAACCCCTTCAGAAAGGTATTCTTTCGGTACACCGATCTTCATGCCTTTCACATCACCAGTCAGAGACGCGGTGTACTTCGGCACTTCAACGTTGGCAGAAGTAGAATCCATCTTGTCATGACCAGCAATCGTTTCAAGCAAGAACGCATTGTCTTCGACGCTGCGAGTGATTGGTCCGATCTGATCAAGAGAAGATGCGAATGCAATCAGTCCGAAACGGGACACACGGCCGTAAGTCGGCTTCAATCCGACCACACCACAATAAGCGGCTGGCTGGCGGATCGAACCACCGGTATCAGAACCTAGAGAATAAGGTACTTCTCCTGCGGCTACAGCTGCGGCAGAACCACCACTGGATCCACCTGGAACGTAATCGGTATTCCAAGGGTTACGAGCCGCTGCGTAGCTTGAGTTTTCGTTGGAAGAACCCATGGCGAACTCGTCCATGTTCAATTTTCCGATCGTGACGGACTTGGCATCATTCAGTTTGTTGACAACGGTCGCGTCATACAATGGATCATCCAGGTTAGAGAGAATCTGGCTTCCTGCTGTTGTACGCAGTCCTTTTGTTACGATGTTATCTTTCACACCAATTGGCAGTCCGAAGAGCTTTGCATCATTGTTGCCGCGCTCCTGGTCAAGTTCTGCCGCCTGCTTCGTCGCTGCTTCTTTATTCAGCGTGATGAAGGCCTGGACTTCGTCGTCCACTTCTTCGATTCGTTTGTAAGATTCCTCTACTAAATCTGTGACAGAAATCTCTTTATTATGTAGCTTCTCTTGAAGCTCACGTAATGTATAGTCAAATAAAGACATCGTCGAACCTCCTTATTCCAATACGGATGGTACTTTGAACTGTCCATCCTGCTTGTCTGGTGCATTTTTCAGTGCATCATCCTGAGAAATCCATTTCTTCGGCTCGTCCTTACGCATAACGTTCTTCAAATCAAGAACGTGGGTCGTAGGCTCGACACCTGTTGTATCTATTTCATTCAACTGTTCCGCATACGTGATGATGTCATCAAGCTGCTTCGTGAATGTCGTTGCTTCTTCTTCCGTGATCGCAAGGCGCGCGAGATTCGCGACGTGCTTCACTTCCTCTTTGCTAATTCTGGACATAATGCGACCTCCATTTCGATCTCACATAATATATGATCATACCAAATATCAGAATCCATTTTCAACGTACGGATACACCTTTCTTAGTTTAACACATCAGAAGGGCGCTGTCTTATCGCGAAAGTTTCCTCTTGCTGAGAGTGTTTCCGTTAATTTCAAACGTGCTTGAAGGTCTGGGGAATCACTCGCTTTCCATGGGCGTACAGTGAGCTTCCTCGGGCTAAATGCCCTGAAACAAAAAAATTCCCGGCCAAGAGACCGGGAATTTTTAATGAAGAACTTCTTACATTTTCGTAACTTTATCAAATTCTTCAGCAATATCTTTCGGTGGCGTACCAGAAAGACTGACAAGAATAGCGACAAGTCCACCTAGTATGAAACCAGGTACGATTTCATAAAGGTCGAAGAATCCGCCACTCAGGAAGTCTCCCCAAATGACAACGGTAACGGCACCGACGATGATTCCTGAAAGCGCACCATTACGTGTGATGCCTTTCCAGAATAGGGACAGAATGATAACGGGACCAAATGCGGCACCGAAACCTGCCCATGCGTAGGATACAAGACCAAGAACGGTACTGTCCGGGTTACCTGCAAGAAGCACGGCGATCAAGGCTATACCGGCTACGGCAGCACGACCAACCCATACCAATTCTTTTTCCGTAGCGTTCTGACGGAACAGTGCTTTATAGAAGTCCTCTGCAAGTGCAGAAGAAGATACAAGCAACTGAGAGTCAATGGTACTCATGATAGCAGAAAGGATCGCTGCTAGTAGGATACCGGCAATGACAGGGTGGAACAGGATTTGAGAGAACGTGATGAAAATTTTCTCAGAGTCGACAAGCATCTGGATGCCGCCTTCTGTCATCACTTCTGCGTTGAATGTAGAAAGATCAGCTACATCTGCTGTGTTGATGTAAGCAAGTCCGAATAGACCTGTGAAGATGGCACCGTATAGACCTAGAACCATCCAGCCGATACCGATCAAGCGTGCTTTTGGAACGTCCTTAGGAGAACGTAGAGCCATGAAACGTACAAGGATGTGCGGCTGACCGAAGTAACCAAGTCCCCAGGCAAGAGAAGATAGGATCGCAAGGGCACCGACACCTTGAACCATGTTCAAGTGAGATGGATCGATTTGGGCTACTGCATCTGTCGCAGCATTCCAACCACCAAGTTCAGAAATCGCAACAATTGGTACAGCGATTAAGGCAAAGAACATCAGGATACCTTGAACAAAGTCTGTCCAACTTACGGCTAGGAATCCACCTAAGAAAGTGTAAGAAATAGTAACAATTGCGCCTAACCATAGAGCCTGTGTATAGCTCAAAGCAAAGGAAGCTTCAAACAGCTTCGCACCGGCAACCATACCGGAAGATGTATAGAAGGTGAAGAATAAAAGAATGACAGCTGCAGAAATGACACGTAACACGTGGGAATGGTCACGGAAGCGGTTCTCAAGATAGTCTGGAACAGTAATCGAGTCATTTGCAATCTCCGTAAACACACGAAGTCGGCGTGCGACGAACTGCCAGTTTAAGTATGCACCAATAGCTAGACCGACACCGATCCAAGCTGCGGATAGTCCTCCAGCATAAATCGCGCCCGGCAAACCAAGCAGCAACCAACCACTCATGTCGGATGCACCGGCAGATAGCGCGGCAACTCCTGGACCTAAACGACGACCACCTAAGACATAGTCAGATAAATCACTTGTAAGACGATATGCAGCAAAACCGATTCCCAGCATACCGATTAAATAGACAATAAACGTTATTAACGTAGCAGTACTCATGTTTTGTTATTCGCTCCTCTCAGTGAATAGTGTAATGATAGATAGAATGATTAAAATTGGCATTGGTACAAATAACCAGAACCATGTTGCTCCAGCGATGGATGCTGATGTTGCAGTAGCGAGTTCAAACACATTTCCACCTCCCAAATGTTGGTTTATACAATCCTATGCAAATCGTACCGACGCATGGTTCTTAAGTCATATTGACTTAAAAAAACCAAACACAGGTACAACTATATCATATAACTTTTATACGAACATTGCAAAAATTGTGTGAATAGGTCATAATTGAATGTTTATTCGTTTATATAGTATAAAAATACATATATGTGACATTTTTATGATATTCATTCACAAAATTTATTTTAAAAAATTTTAGAGGTCATAGAAAATTGGGGAAATGTTCCCTTTTCCCTACAGCGTTAGTATGTTCCATTTTTCATGAAAAAATCCCTTTCCACATACATGTGGAAGAGGGATTTTTTGGTCGTTCTATTACAGCATTTCAGACGTTGTTTTTCCTTGCATATGATGAATAAGGTAATCAGGACCACCGGCTTTTGAATCCGTTCCTGACATGTTGAAGCCACCGAATGGATGATAACCTACGATTGCAGCCGTACACCCGCGGTTGAAGTACAAATTCCCGACATGGAAGTCATCGCGTGCCTTTTCAATATGCTCGCGATTGTTGGAAATAACAGCTCCTGTTAAGCCGTAGTCGGTGTTGTTTGCGAACTGAATCGCTTCATCAAAAGATTTCGCCTTCGTGAAACCTACAACAGGACCGAAGATTTCCTCCTGCATGAGACGAGCATCCGGAGCAAGGTCAGCAAAAACAGTCGGCGCGACGAACCAGCCTTTGCTGTCGTCTCCTTTGCCGCCTGTCATTAACCTTCCTTCTTCCTTACCGATTCCGATATAACTCATAATCTTATCATAAGCGCCCTGGTCGATCACCGGTCCCATGTAGTTGCTGTTATCGGTTGGATCTCCATAGTTTACTTGTTCCTTTGTCTTCTGAACGACTCGATCCAGCAGCTCATCATACACATCTTCATGAGCAATGACACGGGAACAGGCGGAACACTTTTGGCCGGAGAAACCGAAAGCCGAATACGTAATCGCATCTGCCGCAAGCTCAAGGTCAGAATCACTGTCTACAACAATGGTATCTTTCCCGCCCATTTCAATGATGGTACGCTTCAACCACTTTTGGCCTTCGTGAACTTTTGCGGCACGCTCGAATAAACGGGTACCCACTTCACGGGAACCTGTAAAGCTTACAAAACGCGTACGAGGGTGATCGACAAGATAGTCGCCGACTTCTTTACCGCTTCC
Organism: Halobacillus sp. GSS1; assembly: GCF_017307035.1. NCBI lineage: Bacteria > Bacillati > Bacillota > Bacilli > Caryophanales > Bacillaceae > Halobacillus > Halobacillus sp. GSS1. The sequence continues at coordinate 222,975 of NZ_JAFLHE010000004.1, read as the reverse complement.
CGGGATGTAGTTGATGACCCCTTTCGGCAGTCCAGCTTCCTCTAAAACTTCCATCATTTTATAAGCGATGATCGGAGTTGCACTCGCCGGCTTCAGAAGCACCGTATTCCCGGATACCATTGCGGCAACCGTTGTTCCGCACATGATAGCAAACAGGAAGTTCCAAGGAGAAATGACCACCCCTACTCCAAGCGGGATGTAATGGAACCTGTTATTTTCAATCGGACGTGAATTGATTTCCACGCCTTTATCAATTTCAAGCATCTGCCGCCCATAATACTCCATGAAGTCGATTGCTTCTGCTGTGTCCGCATCCGCTTCCTTCCATGGTTTTCCGCCTTCTTTGACAAGGTGTGCCGTGAACTCATGCTTACGACGGCGGACGATCGCTGCCGCGCGGAAGAGGATGTCTGCACGGAACTTCGCTTTCGTCTTTCTCCACCAGTCAAACGTCTCATCTGCCACTTGGTGAGCTTTCTCAGCAAGATCCTGGTTCGCTTTCGACACATAGCCGATGACTTCTTTCTTGTTAGCCGGATTAACGACCTTGATCTTGTCATCCGTGACAATTCTCTCCCCACCGATGATGAGAGGGTACTCTTTTCCAAGGTCCGCTTCTACCTGCTTAATTGCCGCCTGCAGAGCTTTCCGATTTTCTTCCACTGTGAAATCAGTAAATGGTTCGTGTTTGTAAGGGACTACCATGAAAAACCGCCTCCTTGAAAAGTAAGATGGGTGACGCTATGTAATAGTTTGAAAATTACCACATTAAGCGTTTCCATAACTATTCTATCGTAACGGTGAATCTAGTTCAATCGATTGAGACGGATTTGAAGCGATATATTTATATATAGGCTATTGAATGCCATCCATTGGATCTATACTCTAAAATTCTTGTTTTTAATCACATTTTGTCGAATATTGTTATAAACCATGCTTTGTTATTTATCATGAAACCCATTTCCTATTTACCTCAATCTTGTTATTTGACGAATAAAATACACGCCTATAAAATGGTCATGTCAATATTTTTTGCCTTAATACAAAAATTAAAGTCTCATTCAGAGGTGTGTGTTACTATGATTGAACTTTTAAAAGAGTTAAACCCCGTACTACAGGCTCTTTTGGGCACGTTATTTACATGGGGCATGACCGCTCTTGGTGCCTCTCTTGTCTTTTTCGTAAAAGGTTCGAATCAAAAATTCCTTGATAGTATGCTTGCCTTTGCTGGCGGGGTTATGATTGCGGCAAGCTATTGGTCGCTTCTAGCTCCAGCCATCGAAATGTCTTCAGAGGGACCTGTTCCTTCCTGGGTCCCCGCTGCTGTAGGCTTTTTATTAGGTGGAGCCCTGTTGCTCCTCATCGACCGCATGCTGCCTGCATTAGATACGGATCGTTATTTATATGATATTAAAGATGAGAAGGCGAAAAACCGAACCGCACTTCTCGTCTTTTCCATGACTCTTCATAATATTCCAGAAGGCCTGGCAGTCGGCGTTGCGTTTGGAGCATTAGCTTCTAATGGAACCGAAGCCACTCTAGCTGGAGCAGTAGCCCTTGCCATCGGAATTGGCATACAGAATTTCCCTGAAGGAACAGCGGTGTCTATGCCTCTTCACCGTGATGGGATGGGAAAAAAGAAGAGTTTTCTATTCGGACAATTTTCCGGCATGGTTGAACCCATGGCCGCTGTCATCGGCGCTTTTGCTGTTATTGCCATTGAGCCGATTCTGCCTTATGCTTTGAGTTTTGCGGCAGGAGCGATGATTTTTGTTGTAGCTAAAGAAATCATTCCTGGTTCCCATGAGAAAGGGAACGTGAATCTGGCTTCCATCAGTCTTATGCTTGGTTTCACTGTCATGATGACGCTGGATGTTGCTCTCGGATGATAGAAAAAAGACCACACGGGATTTTCCTGTGCGGTCTTTTTATTATTCATACACATGAACGAAAGGTTCCTGCTCGCCGGCTTTTTTAACGATCAGGCTTTCCGGTTCATCCATACTGTGGATATTCACTTGAACATTGTAATGGTCTGCAAACATTTCGTTTACAAGACTGTACACATATTGTGTGAAACCGACAACTTCCGATTCAGATTGGAACTGGATCGGTATTTCAATCGATACTTCGCGAAGGTCGTTATTGACATAAAATCCATTGGCAATCATCCCTACGAAGTTTGGGAAGTAGTCGGAAACTTCTTTTCGGAAGTCTGAAAAGATCTGTGAATCATCGAAGTGATCGTCTTCTGCTTCTTTGGAAGGAAACAGCACGTGCTTTTCATCGATGTTATCCCAACCATTGATGGTAAGGTCAGATCCTTTGACATACGTTTTACTTAAAAACTTGCCTGGAACTTTCGAACTTGCTTCCTCTTCTTCATATAAGGCGAATACGACCGGTACACCGTTGAGCTCTTCTCTTTCCCGAATCCGCTTCAAAATCTCTCCTGCGTATTCCTTCCCTTTTTGAAGGAGTTCTTCGGTCGAGTGGTCCTCAGAAAAGCTTCGGTCCTCAGCGGTAAAGTTGTAGACGGTTCTCAATGAGATCCCGATGGTCAACCCTCTCAATTCCACCTTGTTTTCATCTTGTCTGACTAAGTAATTCTGCTCGATGATATTTGATATATAACGGGGGCTTTCACGAAACTCTTCTTCGGTCGCTTCATCTTCGTTAAGCTCGGGATTCAAGCCGTCTTCATTGCCCCCGCTCTCCCTGCCTAACCACCGGAGCAGCGTATCACCTTCAAAGTATTGTCCCGGCTGGAAAAAATACTTATCTGGATCGAAGTATTCTTTGGAATGACGGCGAAGGCCGCTTTCGAATTCATCAATGTCCATCCGGTTCCCCATCTGGTTCGTCGTCACCGCACGTGCCGTTGAAACCTTCGGACTACTCTCTGTCAGAATCATCCGGTAATCCTGCTCCGACATATTGTAGTTCGGGATGATGGCAGATTGATTATTTTTTTCATCTTTCGTTTCTTGTATGACTTCTTCTCTATTGTCAAAAACGGGCGTACACGCGCTTACGACGAGCAAAGAACTAAGCAACAGTGCGTGCATCTTCCTCATGCTTTCCACTCCCTTAATGAGACCAGCCGGAGCGCGTATGATTTCCTACGCTCCGGCTACTCTTGTATAACCATAAAACGTTTATATCGATCAGGATAGAGCGTTTTTAAACTGCTCTTCACCCCAAATTTCAATCCCCAGGTCTGATGCTTTCGCGTACTTGGAACCAGCGTCTTCACCAGCGATGAGAAGGTCGGTCTTCTTACTCACACTTCCTGTCACTTTCCCGCCAAGTTCTTCAATCATTTTTTTCATGTCCGAACGGCTGTATTCTTCCATTTTCCCTGTGATGACCACGGTCTTATCGTTGAAAGGAGAATCGACCGGCTGATCACTCTTCTTCGCACCCTTATACTCCATATTCAGGCCGAGCTGCTTCAATTCTTCCAATAACTGTATGACCTGGTCTTCGTCAAAATAGCTGGCAATCGACTCGGCCATTTTGCTGCCGATTTCTGGGATGGCTTCAAGCGCTGCGGCATCCGCTTCGACGAGCGCGTCCATATGTTCAAAATGCTGGGCTAGCGTGCTCGCCGCCTTCGAACCTACGTAACGGACTCCCAGTCCGAACAGCAGTCGCTCCAGGGAGTTTTCTTTTGAAGCTTCAATCGCATTCAAAAGGTTCTCCACTGATTTTTCACCCATCCGATCGAGCTGCAGCAGCTCTTCACGGTCGAGTTTATACAAGTCTGCGATCGTATGGATCAAGTTTTCCTGGAACAGTTGGGCGATCACTTTTTCCCCAAGTCCTTCGATATCCATCGCATTTCTTGAAACGAAGTGGATCAAGCCTTCCCTTAGTTGAGCCGGGCAGTTCGGGTTCACACATCGTAAGGCGACTTCTTCATCAAGACGCACGAGCTGACTGCCACACTCTGGACATTCTTCCGGCATGCGGTACGGTTCTTCTTCACCAGTCCGCTGATCTTCAACTACACGGACGACTTCAGGAATGATGTCTCCCGCTTTCTTGATGACGACGGTATCTCCGATGCGGATGTCTTTTTCGATGATCAGGTCTTCATTGTGTAAAGATGCGCGTTGGACCGTTGTTCCTGCGACTTTGACAGGATCAAGAATCGCTGTCGGTGTCACGGCACCTGTACGACCGACACTGAGTTCAATATCTTTGAGTTTCGTAATCGCTTCTTCTGCCGGGAATTTGTAGGCCGTTGCCCAGCGCGGGCTTTTCGCGGTAAAGCCCAAGTCTTCCTGTTGATCGAGGCTGTCCACTTTGATGACGATGCCGTCAATTTCGTAATCAAGATCAGCACGGTGTTCGACCCAGCTATTGACATAGTCGATGACCTCTTCGATATCGTTACACTTTTTCCATTCCGGGTTTGTTTTCAGTCCGAGCTCTTTCATTTTCTCCAGGCGCTCACTGTGCGATTCTGTCGGATCGTTTTCCCACACACCGATGCCATAAAGGAAAATATCGAGGTTACGCTTGGCCGCGATTTTCGGGTCCAGCTGCCTTAAGGAACCCGCAGCTGCGTTTCGCGGGTTGGCAAAAGGCTCTTCCCCATTCGATTCCTTGGCTTCATTCAAGGCCATGAACGATTTCTTCGGCATATACGCTTCACCGCGGACTTCGACGGTCATCGGCTCGTTCAGGCGAAGAGGGATATTTCGGATGGTACGAAGGTTTTTCGTAATATCTTCCCCTGTCGTCCCATCTCCACGAGTCGCTCCCCGAACAAAGATCCCATCTTCATATTTCAAAGAAACCGCAAGGCCGTCGATTTTCAGTTCACATACGTAATTGACCTCGGCATCGGTGCCGTTTTTGACACGACGGTCAAAATCACGGAGTTCTTCATCATTGAAGGCATTTCCCAGGCTCAGCATCGGGATGTCGTGCTGCACTTTTACAAAAGCATCAAGGGGCTTGCCTCCAACCCGTTGGGAAGGTGAATCGGGTGTCTGCAAATCTGGATGCTCTTCTTCAAGGTTGATCAATTCCTGCATTTTTTTATCATATTCATAATCTGAAACACTCGGTTCATCGAGCGTGTGGTACTCGTAGCTGTACTGCTCGAGATCCTTTCTGAGTGCTTCAATCTTTTGCTTAGCTTCCGTTGCGTTCATATCCATCCACTTCCTTACGCTTTCGTAATCGGAGCAAAACGGGCAAGCAGGCGCTTGATGCCTGTCGGTGCCGGGAAGGCGATATCGAGTTCCATCGCATCTCCTTCGCCCTGCACTTTGACGACCGTTCCTTCGCCCCACTTCTTATGCTGCGCTTTGTCGCCCGGCTGCCAGCCGATTTTCTCGCCGCCTGAGGAAGCTTTCTTCTCAGGTTTCTTCGCGGCCCGTTTCTTCGGAGCGGCTTGAGGCTTCGCACCGAACGGCGTGCTTTCACGTTTTTTATTGAAAAATGGCAGCTCTTCTTTCTGTTCTTTTCCTTCAACCAGCTCTTCTGGAATTTCATGAATAAAGCGGCTGATCGGATTCATATTCGTCCGTCCGTAAAGGGTGCGCATTTTCGCATGGGAAATGAACAATTCTTTCTCTGCACGGGTGATTCCGACATAAGCAAGACGGCGTTCTTCTTCCATCTCCTCTTCATCCATTAGTGCCCGGCTGTGCGGGAAGACGTTCTCCTCCATACCAATCAGGAAGACGACCGGGAATTCCAGACCTTTCGCAGAGTGCAGGGTCATCAACGTCACTGTATCATCACTACTAGGGTCTTCATTCATAGAATCAATATCCGCAATCAGTGCAAGATCGGTCAGGAAGGCGACCAGTGTCTTATCTTCCGCGTTTTCTTCAAAGTTCTTCGTCACAGATTTGAATTCTTCGATGTTCTCAAGGCGGCTTTGTGCTTCAATGCTCTTCTCGTTCATAAGCATCTCTTCATAGCCGGTCTTATCGATGACTTCCTGAACCATATCAGTCGCAGAAAGGAATTCCTGCTGTTCAGCCCACGTCTGGATCATTTTACGGAAACTCATGATCGCTTTCGCTGCTTTCGCACTCACGCCGACGAAATCGACTTCGGCTGCCGCCTCATAAAGGGAAATATCGTGATCGGCCGCATAGGCAAGCATCTTATCCATACTCGTTTTCCCGACACCGCGTTTCGGTTCGTTGACCACACGCTGGAAGCTGAGGTCGTCGTTCGGGTTCGCGATCAGACGCAGGTAAGCAAGCATGTCCTTGATCTCTTTACGATCATAGAACTTCGTCCCACCGATCATTTGGTACGGCACGCCAGCTTTGACGAACGTTTCCTCAATCGTACGGGACTGAGCGTTCGTACGGTACAAAATCGCAACATCCTGGTAACGGAACTTCCCTTGGCGGACGAGGTCTTCAATTTTATCAGTGACAAAAAGACCTTCTTCACGTTCGGTGCCTGCCTGGTGGTAATGGATCTTCTCTCCACCTTTATTATCCGTCCAAAGGCGCTTCGGCTTACGGCCACTGTTTTTATCGATGACATTGTTGGCAGCATCCAGGATTAATTCTGTCGAGCGGTAGTTCTGCTCAAGCAGGATCGTCCGTGCTTTCGGATAGTCACTTTCGAAGTTCAGGATGTTTTGAATATCCGCCCCGCGCCACGCATAAATCGACTGGTCGGAATCACCGACAACGCATAGGTTCTGGTAACGGCTCGCCAAATGTTTGACGAGTTGATACTGGGCATGGTTCGTATCCTGATACTCATCGACATGAATGTACTGAAAACGGCGCTGGTAGGATTCCAGAACTTCCGGCACTTCATCGAAAAGTCTCAGTGTCTGCATGATCAAGTCATCGAAATCGAGCGACTGATTTTTGCGGAGTTTCTTTTGATAGCCTTTATAGATTTGGGCGATTTGTTCTTCGTGCATGTTGTTCGCCTGTTTTTCATAATCCTCTGCGGTCATCAATTCGTTCTTCGAATTACTGATGGCACCGAGCATCGCACGCGGGTCCCATTTTTTCGGATCAAGATTGATCTCTTTCAACACTTGTTTAATGACAGAAAGCTGATCGCTCGAATCGAGGATGGAAAAGTTGCGGTCATAACCGATCCGGTCGATGTCACGTCTCAGGATGCGTACACACATCGAGTGGAACGTGGACATCCAGATTTTTTCCCCATCCTTGCCGACAAGAGATTCGACACGCTCTTTCATTTCGCGTGCTGCTTTATTGGTAAACGTAATCGCTAATATATTCCGTGGCGCTACATCTTTTTCACTAAGTAGATAGGCGATGCGGTGTGTCAGTACACGTGTTTTACCACTTCCGGCACCTGCCATGATGAGCAGCGGGCCTTCTGTGTGGGTCACCGCTTCTCGTTGTTCTGTATTCAAGCCTTGAATCAATGCGTTCAATGCCTGTGTCATGAGGGTCCACCATCCTTCATCTTCATTGATTTAACGGCTTTGACCGTTTTAAGAGCAACCTCTAGGTTATCATAAATCACATCGCCGACAACGATGACATCTGCATAAGCGGCCATTTCTGACGCCTGTTCTTCCGAACGGATGCCTCCGCCGTAAACGAGGGATGTGTTTTTCAATTCACGAGCCACGTCTTGGACCAAGCCGGGGTTCCCGTAAGTACCACTGTATTCCATGTAGAAGACGGGCAGATGGAAGATGTGTTCAGCCATCCGGGCATAGGCGAGGACATCTTCATGATCCGGGAGCGTACAATCGGTCCGTTTGAACACCTTCGCTTCCGGGTTGAGGACACAATACCCTTCCGTCAGCATGTCCTGCCACTCGATCACATCGCCATATTCTTTAATCGCCTGGTGCTGCACATCGATCATCCACTTCTTATGTCCACTGTTCAGGACAAGAGGGATGAAATAGGCATGAAAATCGGGCGCAATGGCTTCGATGTCTGACACTTCAAGCACATAGGGGATGTCAAAGGACTCCAGGCGTTCCTGCAAATCCGTGACGTTTTCGAACGTGACACCGTCTGTACCTCCGACGATGAGCGCATCTGTGCCTGATGAGCATATCTTCTCTAAGTCTGCGTTTGTGATCGTCTTATTCGGATCAAGCTTGAACACATGATCCCACTCGCTTATATTGTACATTTCCGTCCTCCAAAACAACAGTTATCCATCTACCCATTATAGCAAATTTTCATCCCCGGGTTGAGGGGCACAACCAAACAAATCTATGACCATGATAAGAAGAGGATGTGGAGGGTGTGGAAATATATGTATGACCTGGTACACCATAAATTGTAAACACGAAAAAACCCGCCCTCTCTACTCAAAAGAGAGGACGGATTTGGGTTTGGAGGGCTGTAAAATAATAGATGACCAGGTCATACAAATATTACCATAACCACTACCATCACACCCTCAAGTCATGATGGTTGTTCGGGGAGGAGGCGGGTGGATGTGAAGGTCATGGTGACGAGGCCGACGCTTAGGATGGTGATGGCGGAGAGGATGAGCGTCTCGAGGGAGAACAGGTAGCCGCTCGCACCGATGACGACAGCGTCAATCGCGAGGATGACGAAACCGACATTGACTTTGCACCAGTCGGCGATCATTTGCGCGAGGAGGTCGGTCCCGCCCGTGCTTGTATGCACCCGGAGCATCAAACCGATCCCACCACCCACAAGTGCCCCTCCTATGATGGAACTGATCGCTGGATCGAGCGGCAGGTGATGGGCACGCAGCCCTTGGAGAACGTCAATGGAAAAAGAAGAAATGAGCAGCCCATGCAGACTGTTGTAGAAATAAGAGCGGTAAAAGAACCAGGCGAGTGTAAAGATCGGAATGCTGAAGCAGATGATCGTTAACCCCACCTCAAGCCCCCATATGTAATTGGCGATCATCCCGATTCCGATGATGCCTCCATCCAACACATGATCCGGAATCAGGAAAAAGTTGATGCCGAGTGAAAGTATCATACTGCCGAGAATGATCATGGCGCCTTTTTTCAACATCGTTTTCATCGGACAGGTCCCCTTCCATAGTACTAGCCTATGCCTGTCCGGTTTCTCTTAGAATCATGGATAGATATCCTCCTCACCCATCAAAAAAGACTGCCCACATCCTGTTGGCAGCCTCTCCTCACCTATTCGGTTTGTTTCGCTTGTACACGGTCAAGCGCTTGTGTATAAGCGTCATTGCCATAATTCAAGCAGCGTTTCACACGGGAGATCGTCGCCGTGGATGCACCTGTTTCGGTTTCAATTTTATGATAAGTGAAGCCTTCACGCAGCATGCGCGCTACTTCCAATCGCTGAGCGAGTGACTGGACTTCATTCATCGTTGCGAGATCATCGAAGAATTCATAGCATTCTTCTACACTTTGCAAAGATAATACCGCTTCGAACAGTTGATCGAGCGTCTTCCCTCTCAATTTATCGATCTGCATGCCTTTTCCCTCCTTACTCCGTTTCTACTGCGGCGTTCCCTGGAATGATGTTCACCCAAGTCTTACCCGGGGTAAATGCCTGCGGGCTGCCGTCTTTATAGGGAAGCAGTCGTCCATCGACGTTCTTCCACTCTACTTCTTTCATTTGTCCTTTTTGTAAAAGATACCCGTTCCCGCCTGAAGTAAGATCAATCGCTCGACGACCTGCGCCATCGATGATCTGGTGACCCGTTTCTATGATCCAGACATTCTCAACGGCCACACGTTCCTCATTCAAACGGTCGATGGTCGGCTCTCCATCACTGGAACGTAAAAACTGCTCTTTTTCAGAATCATAGGTGAACCTCACATTCGTCCGACTGCCATATGTGACCTGTACGTCATCCACCGGCGTACCATCGAAGGAGTCTTTCTCAGTAAAAGACAGTGTTTCAGGTGCCTCTTCAGCATCATAGCCTTTAGTTGCAGCCGCCTGCTCGACTCCCTCTGTCAAAAGATAAGAGTTGTGAGGGGCTGAACGATCGGAGGACCGTTGAAATAACCAGCCGTTGTTATCATACATCGCTCCATCCAGATAATCGATCCCGCTGCTGGCTACTTGCTGATTGATGGCCGTGGACGCCCCGTGGTACGCGTAAAGCGCATCAAACCCATCAGCGATTTTGAAATAGTATGGCCGTGCACTTCTTACCGGCCCTATTGTATCAGGAATCTCACTGTGGAACAAAGCAAGGAAGCGTGTAATCTGCCCCTCTGCCAAAATTTCATAGACAATATCGGCCTGGCTCAACCCTGATTGAGGTCTCGCTTTCGGGTGATTGTTAACCATGACGGCCAAGGCGCGATGATCTGCTTTATCAACCGCCGGTTCACCTGTCAGTGGGAACGTTTCTGTATAGGCTTGTTCAGTTTCTTCCTTTTCATCAACGGTCACGTTCTCTTCTGTCTCTATTTGTTTTTCGACCGCTGTTTCTTTCTCTTTCGTTTCTCCAGGTTGTGCAGCCCCTGCCTTCTCGTTACAAGCCGTGAGCAGAAGGACGATAAGCAAGCTGAAGATTGTAAGCTTTCTCAATAACAGCACTTCCCTCATCTGTATTCCCTCTTTTATTTTAACGCATTATTGAAGGAAAGAGTACCTCTTTCTTTTTCACATCCATGATTCCAAGCGGTGTAATCCGGATGAACGGCAGGTGCATGGACGATAAAAAGAGGAGCGTGTAGACGGGATCATTGAACGTAAACCCATGCTGTAGCAGGTAATCTTTTAATTTCGATTCTTCCTCCATAAGCTCTTTCATCGGCAGGTCGGCCATTACGCCGCCAAGAGCCAACGGAAGTTCATAAAGGACTTCACCTTCATTCACCAGCACAATCCCGCCCCCGATTTCCTTCATGCGTTGAAAGGCCTTCTTCATATCTTTACGTGATTTCCCTGTCAATATGATATCGCCTGTATTGCTGTAAGAGCTGACAAGGCCGCCTAAGGTCTGTGTGAATCCTTTCAGCAGCGTATTGACCATCCATTCCCCTTCCCGGTCCATCAGCATGAGGTAAGATTCTTTATTGTCCTCACTCAGCCGGTCGGTGTAAACGTCCGTGTCGATGGCATATGGTTTCATAATGACATCATTCACCATCTCAAGACCGATCGGCATGGAAAACTGCATATCCGCATCGGTCACTTCCCAATCCAGATCAAGCGGCTTCACACCATTTTTCTCCCACTGGATCGGTGTTTCTTTTTTCAAAACTTCACCATCACGCTTTGTCCACTCCCCTTTAGCGATAACGGAGTGGGGCATCGGGTCTTTCGGATGTGATAAAAAGTTCAGGTGAGCGACACGCCCGGCGTTCAAGCTCCCCACACGATTTTCAATCCCGAAGTGACGGGCCGCGTAATACGTAGCCATCATATATGCATCAATTTCCGGGACGCCGGCATCCAATGCGATTTGAATACATGGATTGATCAGTCCTTCACGATAAAAGCCAGGCGTTGATCCATCCGTCGTGTACATCATATGGTCAAAGTGGTTGTGACCTTGATCTACTAACCCTTGTAAAATATCCGGAAGATCCGGACGGATGGAAGAATAGCGCAACCCTGTATGATAACCGATTTCCAAACGCTTCAGTACATCGTCAGCGGTCATCGATTCGTGTTCTGAATCCATGCCGAGCAAACGCATTTTCACAAGCGTTTGTTCAGATGCACCCGGCAGATGAGCTTCCAATGGCTTTCTTGATCGTTTAGTCTCCTGCATAAAATGCAGAATCTGTTCGTCTCCATGGTGAAGAACATCCGGCCAGGCAGTCAGCTCCCCGCCCTGAATCACGGCATCATGAGTAATCCAGTCTGGAATCTGCGAATCGAAAGCGTGACGATCTTCATCACGCAGCACCGACTGCGGGTCAAAACGGGCCCACCAGTACATCGTAGCCGGCAAATCCATGAACTCCTCCAATAAAGAAAACGCTTTCTCTTTTTCCGTTAAAAAAAGCCACATCAAGTTATCGTTGACGAGCGTTGTCGTCCCGGTCTCTGCCGCATATTCTGCAAAGCTCTGGGGATTATATAACTGAAATGGATGGGCATGCGGTTCAACGTAGCCAGGCACAATATAACTGTCTGTGCCATCAATGATTTCCGTGCCTTCTGTATAGGAAGGAAGCTCTTGGCCAGTATAGATGATGCGATCATCATACAGCCAAATATGGCCATGCATCCATTTCTTTAAGTAAACATTCAAGTATGTTGTATTTTTGATTAATTTCGTCGGCGCCTTTTTTCCATCAATGATGGCTGCATGTTCACGCAGCTGACGGTTCCGCCAACGGAAACGTGTTTCGTTCATGGAGCGTACCTCCCTGAGATCATTATGTTCTATGGTAACACAGGATATTCCATTCTGGTAAGGAGGAAGCACAATGAAACCGAATATCGGAATCATCAACAGTATGGTCCGCATCACCGCAGGTCTTAGTATGCTGACCTATTTGACCATCCGCGGTTCACGCAGAGAGTGTGATTCTTCCCACCCGCTTCTAATCATGTTGTCTGCATTGAAAGTTGCGGAAGGAATTGTACGCTTCTGCCCTTTGACCGCCGTCTATGAAGAAATGGCAACAGAAAAAGACGGCATCGAGCAAAGCTGGCAGCAGAATATTCCGCAGGACCAATAAACGCGGAGGTGTCCGGCATGTTTCTGCCGATGATTTTCTTGTTTCGTAGATATATTAAAAATTGGGCCGATAAAAATAAAGTTTAGCCGATATATCTAGTTTTTGATTGATATAACCAGATTTAAATTGATATATCACCATCACCAACAAAAGAAGAGCGGGCGTCCCCGCTCTTTCTCAAAAGGATGAATCATATGGATTTTATGGAGTACTTCACAGACGTCGGTTTCGTCATCGTCACCATCATCGGATCGATTGCCGCTTTATTCTATGTCGGTATGAGAAGCCGCCGAAGAGACTGATGATCGTCCGATATCTCTTCGATAGAAAAAGTCGCTCTGATCCTCAAATGGCTGTAGCGATTGATACGTACGGTCCAGCGCTTGCGCCAAGTCTTCTCCTCTATTTCCAACTAGAAGAACGCGCCCGCCGCTGGATACATACTTCCCGTCTTCCCAAGCGGTCCCTGCATGGACGACAAAACCATCTTCCGCTACTTGCAACTCAGGTAACGGACGCCCTTTTTCATAAGCCCCCGGATAGCCTTCAGAAGCAATGACGACTCCCGCACAGTAATCCTTCGACCACATCAGTTCAGGATTTTTACCATCAAGCACATCAATCATCACTTGTACAAGATCATTTTTCAATAAAGGCAGTACAACCTGCGTTTCCGGATCTCCGAAGCGCGCATTGAACTCAATCACCTTCGGACCTGTGGGCGTTTCGATCAGGCCCGCGTACAGAATGCCGGTAAACGATCGGCCTTCCTCCACCATCGCTGCCGCTACCGGTTTTACGATTTCCTCGACGGCAAACGCGTACGACCAATTATTCAATTCCTTTACAGGGGCATAAGCACCCATACCGCCTGTATTCGGACCCTGATCTCCATCATAGGCCCGCTTATGATCTTTCGCTGGGAGCATCGGATAGACCTCCGCACCATTCACAAACGCCATCAGCGAGAACTCATCCCCTGCCAGAAATTCCTCCACGACAATTTCCCGGCTCGCATCACCGAACTGGCCGTTTTCAAGCATATCTTCCGCTGCCGCCAGCGCTTCGTCCACGTTTTCAGCTACGACCACACCTTTTCCAGCTGCCAGTCCATCCGCCTTCACCACAATCGGTGCGCCTTTTTCTTTAATGAAGGCTTGAGCGGCTTCCACTTCTGAAAAAGCAGCGTACCCAGCAGTCGGAATCTCGTATTTTTGCATCAGCTGTTTGGCAAAATGTTTGCTTCCTTCAATAAGTGCAGCCGCTTTGGTCGGACCGAATACCCGTAGGTCCGCTTCCTGAAAAGCGTCCACCAAACCATCAAGCAAAGGGTTTTCCGGTCCTACTACGGTCAGTTCTACATTATTCTCGCGGGCAAAAGCAACCAGCCCGTCAAAATCCTGCTCACTCGTATCAATGCATTCAGCAATCATACTCATCCCTGCATTTCCAGGGGCTACGAAAATACGCTCGACCTGATCACTTTCTGCAAACTTCTGCACAAGGCTGTGCTCCCGGCCTCCTCGACCGACGACCAAAACGTTCATAAGACTCCACCCTCTCCATTAATGTTTGAAGTGACGCATTCTAGTAAAGACCATCGCGATGCCATGTTTGTTGCAGGCATCAATGGAATCCTGATCACGCTTGGAACCGCCTGGCTGGATGATCGCAGTCACGCCTGCTTCCGCTGCCGCCTCCACAGTATCCGGCATTGGGAAGAAGGCATCGGACGCCATGATGCTGCCTTCCGCGTTCTCACCTGCCTGTTCAAAGGCGATTTTCGCTGCACCGACGCGGTTCATCTGACCGGCGCCGACACCAAGTGTACGGTCTCCTTTCGCTACGACGATCGCGTTCGATTTCACATGCTTGACGACCTTCCAGCCAAGCTTCAAATCTTCAAGCTCCTGCTCAGACGGCTCACGTTCTGTCGCCACTTCAAGCTCGACATCATCAAGAGACCCTTCATCGGCATCTTGCACGAGCAGCCCGCCGTTGACGGTTACGAGTTTATGAGCCGGTTGATCCGCTTTTTTCATATCCACTTTCAGCAAGCGAAGGTTTTTCTTTGCAGTCAGGATATCTAATGCTTCTTGACTGAAGGACGGAGCGATGATGATCTCAAGGAAAATCTCTTTCAATTTCGCCGCTGTGTCAGCATCCACTTCCCTGTTCAAGGCAACGATGCCTCCGAAAATGGAAACAGGATCGCCTTCATACGCTTTTACATACGCGTCATACAAGTTCTCACCAACTCCTACACCACACGGGTTCATGTGCTTAACCGCGACCGCTGCCGGCTTATGGAACTCGAGCACGACTTCAAGAGCCGCATTGGCATCCTGGATGTTGTTGTAGGAAAGTTCTTTCCCGTTCAGCTGTGCCGCTTCGGCGAGAGACGTACCTGCAAAATTCGCTTTCTTATAAAAGGCAGCGTTCTGGTGTGGGTTTTCTCCATAGCGTAACGATTGCACTTTTTCATAGGTCACAGAATACGTCTCAGGAAATGGTTCTTCAGTTAAACCGGAAAAATATTCGGCAATCATCGCATCATAATTGGCGGTATGACGGAAGACTTTCGCTGCTAGCTTGCGGCGGGCCTCATAAGAAAGCGCGTCGTTCTTGAGACCTTCCACGACCTCATCGTAATCGGAAGGATCCACGACGACTGCAACGTCTTCAAAACTCTTCGCAGCTGAACGCAGCATTGTCGGTCCACCAATATCGATGTTCTCAATCGCATCTCTTTCTGTGACGCCTTCTTTCGCGATCGTTTCCTTGAACGGGTACAAGTTGACGGCCACAAGATCGATGGTCTCGATGTTCAGTTCTTCAAGCTGCTTCATATGTTCTTCATTAGAGCGCTTAGCAAGTAGTCCACCATGGACCGAAGGATGAAGCGTCTTCACACGTCCGTCCATGATTTCCGGAAATTCAGTCACCTCGGAAATGGATTGCACCGGGACTCCTGCTTCCTCAATGGCTCGTTTCGTGCCACCTGTAGAGATAAGTTCAAAGTCGAGTTCATGTAGTTTTTTTGCAAAATCAGCCAATCCTTGTTTGTTGGATACGCTCAGTAGGGCACGTTTCTTCATTGAGACTCCTCCTTGATGAATAATGATTGAATCACTTGTGGGTAGAGACGGTGTTCGACCGTCTGGATTTTGTCTTTCACATCGTCCGCTGTGTCATTCTCTTCGATATCGATGGCTTCCTGAGCGATGATCGGTCCTGTATCCATGCCGTCATCGACAAAATGGACCGTCACGCCGGTCACTTTCACTTTCTTCTCCAGCGCCTGACCGATGGCATCTTTCCCAGGGAATGCAGGCAGCAGGGACGGGTGGATGTTGACGATGCGGCGCTCATAAGGCTTCAATAACGTAGGTCCGATGAGTCTCATATATCCGGCGAGCACGATGAATTCAATACCCCGCTGTCGGCAGTCCTCCAGCACGGCCTCTTCATAGGCCGCTTTGTCTGCAAAACTTTTTGCCCGGTAAACGACGGTATCGATTTCATGCTTTTGTGCCTTTTCGATGACAGGGGCTCCGATGCGGTCACAGACGAGCAGGGCGATGTTCGCTTCAAGCTCTCCGGATTCCACTTTGCTGACGATCGCATCAAAATTCGAACCGGTGCCGGAGGCGAAGACAGCGATGTTGATCATATGCCCTGCACTCCTTCCTCGTCCGTCACTTTTCCGATGACGACCGCATCATCACACGCTCCGAACGCGGCGTTCACGTCAGAAGGATCAAGCACGACGACCATGCCGATGCCCATGTTGAACACTCCGAACATTTCCTCATCGCTGATCGATCCTTTTTCCTGCAAAAAGCGGAACACCTCGGGCACCTGCCAGCTGTCGGTATCGATTTCGCAGCCAAGTCCTCCCGGAAGTGTGCGCGGAAGGTTTTCGTAAAAACCGCCGCCGGTAATGTGCGCGACACCTTTAATGGTTGTGTTTTTCTTCAGCGATTGAATCTCCGGAACATAAATCCTCGTCGGTGTCAGCAGGACTTCCCCTAGTGTCCGGGTCCAGCCCGCCGGTGCCATACCGAGATCCAAGTCTGCGATGAGTTTCCTGACAAGGGAAAATCCATTCGAATGGACACCAGAGGAAGGAAGACCGACTAAGACGTCCCCTTCTTTGATTTCATCTCCTGTAATGATCTGTTTCTTTTCTGCCATCCCAACGACAAAACCGGCGAGGTCGTATTCATCTTCTTCATACATCCCTGGCATCTCTGCCGTTTCGCCACCGACTAACGCAGCTCCGGACTGTTCACAGCCATCCGAAATCCCTTTGACGATCTGCTCGATCCGGGCAGGATCATTTTTTCCACAGGCAATGTAATCCAAAAACAGAAGCGGATCTGCTCCCTGGGCGACGATATCGTTGACACACATGGCAACGACGTCTACACCGATCGTATCATGCTGATCCATCTCGAACGCCAGCTTCAGCTTCGTTCCGACTCCATCTGTTCCTGTCACAAGAACAGGGTGTTGATAGCTCATTCCGCTCAGGTCAAACAATCCAGCGAATGAACCGAGTCCACCCATCACTTCCGGCCGCATCGTGCGGGCGACATGTTTTTTCATACGCTCGACCGCTTCGTAACCAGCTTCGACATCAACGCCCGCCTGTTTATACGATTGACTCATCTCGCTTCCCTCCTATGCTTTTTCATATGGATGCATCGTGTTTGGATAGATTTCTGTCGGGTAATTGCCAGTAAAACATGCCATACACCCGCCATGTCTCAACGACTCTTCTCCTTGATAAATGCTGTCGTTCAACCCCTGTACCGATAAAAACGCGAGACTGTCTGCGCCGATTTGCTCTTCGATTTCCTCAATGGAGTTGTTCGCGGCAATCAGCTCTCCGCTGTTGGATGTATCGATGCCGTAATAACAAGGATTTTGAATCGGAGGAGACGCAATCCGCACATGAACTTCCTTCGCTCCCGCTTCCTTCAGCATCTTCACAATCCTGCGGCTCGTGGTACCCCTCACAATCGAATCATCGACCATGACGACTTTTTTGCCTTCGACAATACCCCGGACAGCAGAGAGTTTCATTTTCACCCCTTGTTCACGGAGCTCCTGGGACGGCTGAATGAACGTACGACCGACGTAGCGGTTTTTAATTAAACCGAGCTCATAAGGAATTCCGGAAGCTTCCGCATAACCGATGGCTGCCGAAATGCTTGAGTCAGGCACACCTGTTACGACGTCCGCATCAATCGGAGCTTCTTCTGCCAGCGATTTGCCCATCCGTTTGCGGGAAGCGTGGACATTCTTTCCATCAAGGTTGCTGTCCGGTCTTGAAAAGTAGACATATTCCATGGAACAGAGCGTGCGCTGGATCGGTGCAGAGAACCGTTTGGATTCTATGCCCTCATCCGATATGATCAAGAGTTCACCGGGGTCGATTTCCCGGTCATACTCAGCCCCTACTACATCAAAAGCACACGTTTCTGAAGAGACGACCCACGATTCTCCAAGATGGCCAAGACTGAGCGGACGCAATCCACGCGGGTCATTAGCAACAAACATACGGTCCTCCGTCATGACAAGAAACGCATACGCCCCTTTGATCATCGAAAGAGCTTCCATAATCGCCTGCTCAAGAGGCAGATGTCGCGCGCGTTTGATTAAGTGGGCGACCACTTCGGTATCCGACGTGGTCTGCAAAATGCTCCCCTGTGCCTCCAGCTGATTTTTCAATGCCTGAGCGTTTACAAGGTTGCCATTATGAGCAAGAGCAAGACCGCCTGTTTGGGAGCGGAAAAGGAGCGGCTGAATATTTTCATAGCCGCCATCCCCTGCCGTTGCATAGCGCACGTGGCCGATTGACGCATGACCACTCAAATCTTCGAGCTGATTTTCAGAGAAAACTTCATTGATCAGGCCGTGTCCTTTGGCAAGCTTCAGCTGTTCACCGTCCGTTGTGACGATTCCTGCCCCCTCCTGACCGCGGTGCTGGAGGGCATGTAAGCCGTAATACGTCAGCTGGGCCGAATCTTGATGCCCCCAAACGCCGAAAATGCCGCACTCTTCATTTAACCCTTTGATTTCACCAAGCATCCGATCGCTCCTTTCCACGCTTCTTTCAACACTGATGTCTTTTCTTCCAGAACGACGTCTTCCTGCTTGATTCTGTACACCCCGTTTTCCGTCACGGTTCCAATCAGACGAGCGTCTGTGACACTCTGTTCGAACGCTCCCTTTTGTTCCGGCGCGACGGTAACGATAAAGCGTGACTGCGATTCTGCAAACAACGCTGTTACCGGTTCACCTTCGAGCGTCACTTCACAACCGAATTCGTTTTCAAACAGCTTTTCTGCAAGAGCAACTGACAAACCACCTTCGGATACGTCATGGGCAGAGACGACAAGTCCTGCACGTATCGCGGTTAGCAGTTGCTTTTGACGGTTGTACTCTGTCTTCAAATCAAGCGCAGGAGCTTTGCCGAAATGTTTCCCTTCAAGCATCCCCTGCAGTTCACTCCCACCGAATTCTGCGTGCGTCTCTCCAATCACATAAATCAAATCCCCGGCGTTCTGAGCATGAGAACGCGTGATATGGGCGACGTCATCAATCAAACCGACCATACCGACGATCGGTGTCGGGTAAATCGCCTGACCTCCGAACGATTCGTTATACAAGCTGACATTCCCGCCGATGACAGGCGTTTCAAGATCACGGCAGGCCTCACTCATTCCGTCGACGCTTTTTTCCATCTGCCAGAAGATTTCCGGATTCTCCGGTGACCCGAAATTGAGACCGTCTGTAATCCCCAGTGGACGTCCACCCGAGCAGATGATGTTCCTTGCTGCTTCGGCGACAGCGATTTTCCCACCGATTTCAGGATCTACAAAGAGATAGCGGGAGTTGCAGTCGGTCGTCATGGCGAGCGCTTTGTTCGTACCACGTACACGAAGCACAGCCGCATCGGACCCTGGCGTGACGACTGTATTCGTCTGGACCATGGAATCGTACTGATCATACACCCATTCTTTACTGGCGATTGTCGGCTGTTTCAATAGATTCACCAATGTTTCCCGGTAGTCTGTGACTTCAGGTTTATAGTCTTCCATTCTTTGAAACTCTTCATAGTAAGCAGGAACGCGGGACGGCTGGTGGTAAACCGGTGCATCCTCAGCAAGAGAATCGACTGGAACATCCGCTACGACTCCCCCGTGATGCTCGAGGCGGAAGCGCTTCGTATCCGTCACTTCACCAACAGCTACGGCTTCCAGGTTATACTTCTGGAAAACTTTCGCAATCTCATCTTCACGTCCTTTTTCTACAACGAGAAGCATGCGTTCCTGAGATTCAGAGAGCATCATTTCATAGGCCGTCATATTTTCTTCACGCTGCGGGATGTGATCAAGGTTCATCGTCATCCCCGTGCCTGCTTTACTTGCCATTTCGCTTGCTGATGAAGTGAGACCCGCTGCCCCCATATCCTGAATACCGACAAGAGCATCGTGTTGAATGACATCAAGACAAGCTTCGATGAGCAGTTTTTCCATGAACGGATCTCCAACCTGTACGGACGGACGCTTTTCTTCGGATTCTTCCGACAACTCTTCCGATGCGAAGGTAGCGCCGTGGATGCCGTCGCGGCCCGTCTTGGCTCCGACGTACATGACAGTGTTCCCGATTCCTGCTGCAATCCCTTTTTGGATATCTTTATGATCGATCAATCCGACACACATTGCATTGACGAGCGGATTCCCATTGTACGCATCATCAAACTGGACTTCTCCCCCTACCGTAGGGACGCCGACACAGTTGCCATAACCGGCGATGCCGCGGACGACTTCTTCAAAAAGATACTTCACACGGGGCTGCTGCAATGAACCGAACCTGAGAGAATTCAAGAGCGCAATCGGACGGGCCCCCATCGAGAAGACGTCACGCAGGATTCCGCCGACGCCTGTCGCTGCGCCTTGATAGGGTTCAACCGCAGACGGGTGGTTGTGGCTTTCAATTTTGAAAACGACGGCCTGATCATCACCGATATCGATGATACCCGCCCCTTCTCCGGGACCTTGGAGCACGTGTGCACCTTCGGTGGGAAACTTTTTCAAAAGTGGTTTAGAGTTTTTATAGCTGCAATGTTCCGACCACATGACCGAAAACAAGCCGGTTTCTGTGTAGTTCGGACGACGGCCGAGAATCGAGCAGATCGAGGCATACTCGTCATCCTTCAGCCCCATCTCTCTATAGACTTGCTGTTCTTCGATTTGTTCTGGACTGATCTCAAGCATTGATGGCATGGTGTTCCCTCCAGTGTGTCAAAATCGATTCAAATAGACGAAGACCGTCATCATGACCAAGAAGCGCTTCGACCGCCCGCTCCGGGTGTGGCATCATGCCGAGCACATTTCCTTGTTCATTCGTAATACCGGCAATATCTCCGACGGACCCGTTCGGGTTCTGGTCATACGTAAATACAATCTGCTTGTTGTTTTGGAGCTTCTGAAGCGTTTCTTCGTCACAAAAATAATTGCCGTCTCCGTGAGCGATAGGAATTTGGATTTTTTCCTTTTCCTCGTAATGACGAGTGAACATCGTGTCGGCATTTTCAACCGTCAAGGTTTCAAAATGGCACATGAATTTAAGTTTTTCATTCGGAAGCATCGCACCCGGCAGAAGACCCATTTCGAGGAGAATCTGGAATCCGTTGCAGACACCAAGGACTGGTTTTCCTGCCTCAGCCGCTTCCCTGATTTGTGCGATGACATCAGACGTCGAGGCAATGGCACCAGAACGCAGGTAGTCGCCATAAGAGAAGCCGCCCGGCAGTAGAATCCCGTCATAGTTTGCTAGATTCGCTTCCTTATACCAGACAAGATCCGCTTCTGCTCCAAGCTGATCCTTCACAGCAAAGTACATATCACGGTCACAATTCGATCCTGGAAAAACGATGACAGCGAATTTCACTTTAACCCGCCTCCTCAATCGTGTAGCTGTAATTTTCGATAACAGGGTTGGCAAGAAGCTGGTCACACATGCGGTCGATTTCCGCTTCAAGGTTGTCACTGTCTTCAACCATCACTTCCATGTATTTTCCGACGCGTACGTCCTGGACGTTGTTGTACTCCAACGATTGCAGTGAATTGTGTACGGCTTTCCCCTGTGGATCAAGGACACCTTCTTTTAATGTGATGTGGATCTTTACTTTGCGCATATGTTCTCCTCCAGTCGATGTAAAATTTTTGTGTACGTATCGATCAAGTCACCGGTACTTTCCCGGAAGACGTCTTTATCCATTTTCTCGCCTGTTTCCTGGTCCCAGAGCCTGCACGTATCCGGGGAAATTTCATCCGAAAGGACGATGGTGCCGTCTTGGAGGCGGCCGAATTCCAATTTGAAATCGACAAGTGTCAGTCCTGCCGAGCGGAAAAGCTTTTGTAATTCGATGTTGATATCCAAGGCCTGTTGCTTAATAAACGTGAGTTCTTGTTCCGTAATGTCCGTCAGGTGATAGGCGTGGACATCGTTGATGAGCGGGTCATTCAATTCATCTTTCTTGTAAAACAATTCAATGATCGGTGGAGTGAAGCTCGTTTTTTCTTCAATACCGAGCCGGCGTGTAATGCTGCCAGCCGCCTGGTTGCGGACAACGACTTCAAGAGGAATGATGTTCGTTCGTCTGACCAGTTGTTCGGTGTCGTTCAAAGCTTCGATAAAGTGGGTCGTAATGTTGTGCTGGTGTAAGTATTGGAATACTTTCGAGGTAATCAAGTTGTTGAGGCGTCCTTTGCCTGTGAACTCGTCTTTTTTCTTTCCATTAAATGCTGTAGCGTCATCTTTATAAGATAAAACGAGCTGATCCGACTCATCCGTCGTATGATAGACCCGTTTCGCTTTCCCTTCGTACAATAAAGAACCCTTCATACAATAACACCTCGCTAAGGAATTGGGATTTTTTGTATGACCTGGTACACCAGTTTCTGGTGTACCAGGTCATACAGTATTTTCCATCATCTAACCTTCATCTCATGGTGATCTTTCCGCTCTCGTCTTATAGTCCGATGCGGTCAAAGATGCGGTCGACTTGTTTCAGGTGGTGCTTGTAGTCGAAGCAGGCATCCAGCTGTTCTTTGGACAGGGTGGATGTGATCTTGTCGTCTGCTTCAATCAGTTCACGGAACGGGATGCCTCGCTCCCATGCTTCCATGGCTTTCGGCTGGACAAGGTCGTACGCTTCTTCACGAACCAAACCTTCATCGATGAGCGTCAACAGTACACGCTGGGAGAAGATCAGTCCGTATGTTTTCTCCATATTTTCCTGCATCCGTTCGGGAAAGACTGTCAAGTTCTTCACGATGTTGCCGAAACGGTTCAACATGTAATTCAAAGCAATCGTTGCATCAGGAAGGATGATGCGCTCTGCGGAAGAGTGAGAGATATCGCGTTCATGCCAAAGCGGTACATTTTCAAAGGCCGTCAGCATGTTTCCGCGCAGCACGCGTGCCATTCCGGTCATATTTTCAGAACCGATGGGATTCCGTTTGTGCGGCATCGCGGAAGATCCCTTTTGACCCTTCGCAAAGAATTCTTCCACTTCTCTCGTTTCCGTTTTTTGCAATCCGCGGATTTCCACAGCAATTTTCTCAATGGAAGTGGCAACCAAAGCAAGCGTGGATACATAATGAGCGTGACGGTCCCGCTGCAGCGTCTGCGTCGATACAGGTGCTGGCTTCAGGCCCAGTTTTTCACACACGTACTCTTCAACAAACGGATCAATGTTGGCATAGGTCCCAACCGCACCGGAAAGCTTTCCGAACTGGATGTGGTCCATGGCAAGATCCAAACGCTCCAGATTCCGCTTCATCTCTTCATAATAAAGCGCAAGCTTCAAACCGAACGTCGTCGGCTCGGCATGAACCCCATGGGTACGCCCCATCATGACCGTATGTTTGTGTTCCTTCGCCTTTTCACCAAGGATCTCGATGAAGTTGACGAGGTCTCTGCGAATGATTTCATTCGCCTGTTTCAATTGATAGGAAAGCGCCGTGTCCACCACGTCTGTTGAAGTCAGTCCGTAGTGGACCCACTTTCTTTCTTCTCCGACCGTTTCAGAAACGGCACGTGTGAAAGCTACAACGTCGTGACGGGTTTCTGCTTCAATTTCATGAATACGATCGATGGAGAAGGAAGCACCTTCGCGCAGCTTCTTCACGTCTTCTTTCGGGATGACCCCAAGTTCACTCCACGCTTCACACGCTAAAAGTTCAACCTCAAGCCATGCCTGGTATCTATTCTCTTCTGTCCAAATCGCACCCATTTCCGGGCGTGTATAACGTTCTATCATTGTCTTCCTCCTACCATAAATGGATCTGATTTTCTGTGATGATTTTGTCGATTTCTTCTAAAGTTTCGCCGATAAATGTAAGGTGTCCCATTTTACGAGTCTGACGAGCTTCCCCTTTTCCATAATCGTGAATATGAAAGCCGTGATAGTATTCCAGACGATCCAGCAAAATGCCTCGATGTTTGCCGAGCACATTCACCATCACCGCGGCCCCGAACGAATGGACCGGTAACAACGGAAGGCCGCAGATCGCACGGACGTGCTGTTCGAATTGCGATACGCTGCACGCTTCAATCGTATAATGGCCGGAGTTGTGAGGACGTGGTGCCATTTCGTTGATGAAAATGTCATCACCCTTCACGAACATTTCCACAGCGAATGTACCGACCACTCCGATTCGTTCCGCCAAAACCTCGACAGCTTCACGGACGCGTTCTTCCACTTTCCCAGAAACGGTTGCCGGAACCCTTGATTCATGCAAAATGTGGTTCTTATGGATATTTTCCGCAATCGGGAACGGGATAATACGTCCATCCATCCCTCTTGTAAACACTTGAGAAATTTCCAGATCGAATTCAAGCCACTGCTCTACAATGTAGGTGCCGCCTTCTTTCATAAAAGAACGGACATCTTCAAGTTGCGTTTCATCTTCGATTCTCTGCTGCCCCTTGCCATCATAGCCTCCACTCACCGTCTTGATGACAGCCGGATAGCCGGTGATGGTAACCGCTTCTTCCACCTCTTCAAAAGTATTCACTATGCGATACTCGGGAACAGACAGTCCTGCTTCGACCGCGATTTCCTTCTCTTTAGCCCTGTTCTGGGTTACTTCAAGCGCAAAAGCTCCTTGAGGCAGCTTCCCTTTTTCTTCAAAAAGCCGTGCCACATTCAGATCGACGTTTTCGAATTCATAGGTGATCACGTCACTGACGGTACTCAATCGCTCTGCTGCTTCTATGTCATCATATGGAGCTACAATATGTTTTTCAGCGATCGAGGAACAAGGGCAGTCTTCTGCAGGATCAAGAACAGCGATTTTATAGCCCATATGCCTTGCCGCGACCGCCATCATGCGACCGAGCTGGCCGCCTCCTAAAATCCCGATGGTCCTTCCTGGTCGTATCACTTCAGGTTTCACGAAGGTCCCTCCTCATTCCGTCGACTTTATCTACCATCTGCCGACGATAGTCTGATAGTTTTGAAGCAACTTCCTGTTCGAAAGCCCCGATCATTTCCGCTGCCAGGAGACCCGCATTTTTCGCGCCTGCCTTTCCGATTGCGACGGTAGCGACTGGAACGCCCCCCGGCATTTGCACGATGGATAAAAGAGAATCCAGCCCTTGCAAAGCCTTCGATTCTACCGGTACGCCGATGACCGGTAGTGTGGTTTTGGAAGCGACCATCCCAGGTAGGTGAGCCGCGCCCCCTGCTCCTGCAATAATCACTTTCAACCCTTTTTCCCGGGCCGTTTCCGCGTACGTGAACATATCTTCAGGTGTACGATGTGCGGAGATGATTTCTTTTTCGTAATCAATGGAAAGCTCATCTAAAACGCTGCACGCTTCTTTCATTGTCTCCCAATCTGAAATGCTGCCCATAATCACGCCTACATTTGCCATCGAATCCCTCTTCTCTTTCGTAGCATTAAAAAAGCCTGCTCGACGCCCCTCAAAAAAGATGAGAGGAGTCGAACAGGCACACGTGTGTCCGGTCTGAGAAAGCTTCTTCACAGCTTAAACTCCCCTCATAGTCCGGAAATTTACGGTTCCCAGGTAGAGACGTACGGGCCATATCCCCGTCATATATGAGGTCGTCTATGCAATTCTGCTTTCATCATATCAAGTTCTGTTCACAGATGTCAACGCAAATGTCGAACATTGATGAAAACTTAACAATAAATTGTTCGGTTTTATTCCTTTACTGCATGAAATACGATCGTTTTCCCTACAGGTTCCATCACTTTTTCCCCGCCACGGGTTTCTTCACGAAAAACGGGCTCTTCCGCACGACGGACCGGTGTGTAACCTTCTTTCTTCATGCGATCGAGACATTGACCAATCGTTTCATTTTCACCAACTTCAAAGCGCTTCTTGCTGTTCTTTTTGGGCATCACGAATCTTTCCTCTCTTGACGGATTTCACCCAGAATCCACCATGAATCTGCTTCGGTTCATACGCCACAATAAAGGCTTTCGGGTCGATGTCCCGAATCGTTTCATACAAAGACAGTTCATACTTCCGGGGCGTCAGGATCTGCATCGCCAAACGGTCGCCTTCCATCCCATACGCATACCAGCTTGTCACACCATATCCTTTTTCACGAAGTCTGCGGGTGAATTCGATGTCTGGGTCTGAAGATATCACATTAACTGTAATATACCCGAGAGCGAGCTTCTCTTCAATCTTCATCCCGACGATGACACCAAGACCATACCCGACGGCATAGGCAATGACGTTTTCAATTTGATCCAGGCGATCGAGGACAAGCCCCAGCCCGAAAATGTACGTCACGATTTCGAACATGCTGATGAACGCAGCAAAGTAACGCTGTCCTTTCAGTGTAAAAATCATCCGGAGGGTAAAGAACGAAACATAAACAATGTTGACAGCTAAAATGATCCCGATCAGCAATAATGGGTTTTCAAGCATATTAGAGAGCCTCCTAGGCCGAGGTGTGCCCAAATCGTGACATTCACCCAGACAATGTTCTTTGCATACACTATAAACCATGAGAAGAGACGTGCACAACAGATTTGTAACGCAATCTATGACATTTTTTGGAGGATGATGACATGAATCAATTCAAAGACTGGAAGACCAACCTCGATCGCTTCTTCGGGCAGGATTTCTGGGGAGACTTCGACGGCATGATGAAGCCCTCCGTACCAGCCATCAACATGTATCAATACGACAATGAACTGCTTTGCTTCGTCAACATCCCGGGCATGAATCACCCGAAAAATGTTGATGTCCTTGTCGACCATTCAACATTGACCTTAAGTGGGAAAATTGAAATCAACAACCGCGGCGGTCATCAGATCAAATCAGAAATCGCTGACGGGTCTTTTGAAAGAAGCATCGATCTTCCTTTCCCCGTTCGTCATGACAAAGTGGAAGCGACGTATAAGCATGGCCTGCTCGTCATACAGCTCCACCGCTACATTTCAGATTCAACGAAACAGCGCCCGATCACCATCCGCCATTTGGAGGATGAATGATGAATAAAACCGGCAGCCGTACGAACGGCGCGCCGGTTTCTTTTTTGACTGGATGAATCTAGCTGCTGCCAGGCTATATTAGCAGCTTCACAGCTTTTATTAGACACTTTATCAGCGACTTCAGCCCATTTATCGGTCAGTTCCCCTATTCTATTAGTATCTTTACGCCAGGAAGACAAAGTACAGCACAAAGATCACAAACAGGAAGTACATAATCGGGTGAATCTCTTTGCCGCGCCCCTTCAACAGCATCGTAATCGGATAGAAGATGAACCCGATGGCAATACCCGTTGCAATGCTGTAGGTCATCGGCATTGCAGCAATCGTGAAGAAGGCAGGGACTGCGATTTCAAACTGATCCCAATCGATATTTTTCAGCGTTGAGGCCATAAGTACACCAACGATGATCAAGGCAGGCGCTGTCACTTCTGCCGTCACTACAGAAAGTAGCGGAGAGAAGAAGAGCGCCAAAATGAAGAATCCAGCTGTAACAACAGATGTGAATCCTGTACGTCCACCAGCGCCGACACCAGCTGTGGACTCAATGTAAGAGGTTGTCGTAGAAGTACCGACAGCGGCACCAACGACGGTTGCTGCTGAATCCGCAAATAACGCACGGTTGGCACGTGGCAATTTATTATCTTTCATAAAACCTGCCTGCGTGGCTACCGCTACAAGCGTTCCAGCTGTGTCGAAAAAGTCGACGAATAGGAACGTTAGAATGACGACCAGCATTTCAATCGTAAAAATTTCACCAAAATGCGTAAAGGCAGCACCGAAGGTTGGCGCAACGCTCGGAGCTGTGCTCACAATATCTCCAAGCCCTGCCGGCGGAGTAATCAAACCAGTTACGATACCTGCAATAGACGTCAGGACCATGCCGTAAAAAATACCGCCTTTTAATCCCATAGCCATCAGCATGACACTTACGATGATCCCGAAGATGGAAAGAAGAGTCGGGCCTGCCGTCAAATCGCCAAGCTGGACTAATGTCGCATCACTGTTCTGCACAATCCCTGAGTTCTGAAATCCAATGAATGCGATGAACAAACCGATTCCCGCACCGACCGCGAGCTTCAAGTTCGCAGGAATCGCATCGATGATCATCGTACGCAGGCCTGTCACGGTTAATACAATAAAAATAAGTCCAGATGCCAAAACGCCTGCGAGCGCCGTTTCCCAAGGAATCCCGAAACCTAAAACAACGGTGTAAGCGAAAAATGCATTCAAGCCCATACCCGGCGCAAGAGCGATCGGATACTTGGCGAACAATCCCATAATCAGTGTACCGACAGCCGCTGCGATCGCCGTCGCTGTGAATACGGCTCCTTTGTCAATCCTCGTTACACCTTCCGGAAGCTGCTCAATTCCATCAAGTGCAAGTGTGGACGGGTTCACGAACAAAATGTATGCCATCGCAAGGAAGGTCGTTAAACCTGCCATAAACTCCCTGCGGTACGTTGTTCCAAACTTTTCAAACTTAAAAAACTTACTCATAAACGTTTCCTCCCCTTTTCCCTCATTCTCTACGGATCAGGCACTCTCTTTATTTTTGTGCCTGACCCTTCACCTTCTTTTTTCGGTGCCTGGCACTAAACGGAGCACAAGAAAATAAAAAAGACACTCTCGGAAGCTCCAAGAGTGTCTACATCTATACGAAGGAAACGGACGAAAGGTACAACCTATAAAGGTCTCCCTCATCGTCTATTCACCAACGTAGTCAGACCGATTTACGGTGGTCTGGTAGAAACTCATGGGCCTTATCCCCAAAATTATACGACGGTGTTGCTTTATTCATTTGTCTCTATCTTACAAGCTTCGACATCGTTCGTCAACCCTGAATCCGAACATTAATATAAAAATTAAACCTAACGTTCGATTATTCCCACTCGATTGTTGCAGGTGGCTTACTTGTCACATCATAAACGACGCGGTTGATGTGGTCGACTTCGTTAACGATTCGAGTGGAGATCTTCTCAAGGACATCCCATGGAATACGTGCCCAATCCGATGTCATTCCATCAATGGACGTAACCGCGCGAATTCCGATGGTGTAATCGTACGTACGCTCATCACCCATGACCCCAACGGAACGGATGTCAGGAAGCACGGTGAAGTATTGCCAGATGTCACGGTCAAGTCCTGCTTTTTTAATTTCATCGCGAAGGACATGGTCTGATTCGCGGACGATTTCAAGCTTCTCTTCTGTCACTTCCCCAAGAACGCGGATCGCAAGGCCGGGCCCTGGGAATGGCTGGCGCCAAACGATGTGCTCAGGCACACCCAGCTCTGTTCCAAGCGCACGTACTTCATCTTTGAACAATGTGTTAAGAGGCTCAATCAATTCGAACTGCATGTCCTCAGGAAGACCACCGACATTGTGGTGAGACTTGATCGTCTGTGCTGTCTCTGTACCACTTTCGATAATATCAGTATAAAGCGTTCCTTGTGCGAGGAAGTCGATTTCCTTCAATTTTTCAGCTTCATCATCAAAAACATAAATAAACTCATTGCCGATGATCTTCCGTTTCTTCTCAGGATCGGATACACCTGCAAGCTTGCTCATGAAACGGTCTTTGGCATCAATTTTGATGATATTCATGTTAAAGCCATCTCCGAGGGTACGCATGACGTCATCGGCTTCATTTTTACGAAGAAGTCCGTGATCAACGAAAATACATGTCAGCTGATCGCCGATGGCACGGTGGATCAAAGCAGCGACAACAGAAGAATCCACGCCACCACTCAAGGCGCACAACACTTTACGGTCGCCGACTTTTTCACGGATTTTTTCCACTTCCATTTCCACCACATGTTCCATTGTCCAATCATCCGTCGCTTCACAAACGTCAAAGACAAAGCTGCGTAGGATGTCATTTCCATATTCGGAATGACGGACTTCCGGGTGGAACTGAACCCCGTACATGCGGGCTTCATCGTTACTGATAGCGGCTACTGGGCAGGACGGGCTCGTGGCATCGACCTGGAAACCTTCCGGAGCTTCGATGACTTTATCGCTGTGGCTCATCCAAACGGTTTGTTCTCTCGGTGTTTTAGCAAAAATCACCGGCTCTTTGGCCACATTGATATCTGCTTTTCCATATTCACGCTCTTTGGCACGTTCGACTTTTCCACCGAAATGATGGGTCATCAATTGCATGCCATAGCAGATCCCAAGGACTGGAATACCAAGTTCGAAAATCTGGTCGTCACAACGGAAGCTTTCTTCCCCATATACGCTGTTCGGTCCACCGGAGAGAATGATCCCACTTGGGTTCATCGCTTTAATCTCTTCGATGCTCATTTTGTGAGAGTGAAGCTCACTATACACTCCGAATTCACGGATTCTTCGTGTAATCAATTGGTTATACTGGCTCCCGAAGTCCAGCACGAGAATCATGCCTTGTACTTGTTCCATCTGTTCCACTCCTTGATCTATAGACTATTATTTTTTCATAAAAAAATGGATGGATCCCCCGCCTCAATCCACGACGACGAAGGCAGAAATCCATCCATGTACATACATGTCACGTGATTCCCACCTTCATAGTCAGGGCGTTTACGGTGCCCCGGTAGAGACTCTCGGGCCATATTCCCGAGGATATACGAAGGAAGAATGCATCTGATAATTTTCATTCATTCTATCAACCGCATGAAGAGGAATCAAGACAATGTCTTTTTGATTAAATTTTCCCATAATTCAGTGACTTTAGGCCAATGGGCACTTTGAGCTTCATTTCGGTAGATGACACGCTCATAATGATTCGTTAACCGTCTCATGTCATTCGACTGATAATGCCGATCGACCGAAAGCGCAAACTCACGCAGGGTTTGTTCAGGCTTGCGCTTGAACCCTTTATGATCAAGCACTTTTAATAAATAATGATAGGCTTTTTCGTACGTTTCTTCATCTTTGTTTTTCCGGTACTTACGAATGAGCAGTGCAGTCATCCAACGGTACCTTGTAAAGTAAAGAATAATCGCTGCCACAAGGATTGCGCTTAACAGCACCCACAACCATGTGTAACTTTGGCCGGATGATCCTGCGGCTCCGGCAGCATCCGAACTTTCTTCCTCTTCCATTTGCTGCGGGTTCCCCATTTGATCTTCCGGTGTTTCACTATCCGGAGCAGCAGCTGGGTCTTCTCCTTCTTCTGTTTCCACATCTGTATAGAAGTCCGTGTTGTTCGTGAATCCTTTAGTCGGCTCAAAAGGTACCCAGCCGATCTCAGGGAAATAAACTTCTACCCAGGAGTGCGCGTTGCCACTTGTCACCTGATAGACATTTTGCACTCCATCACTAAGGTCGGTTTCACGCGTATCGATGCGTTCTCCACCGGTGAATCCTTTTACCCAGCGGGCTGGAATCCCTTCAGAACGAAGCATGACGACCATGGATGTGGAGAAGTTATCACAATATCCGAGCTGGGACTCAAACAAGAACTGAGCAACATAGTCTTCATTTTCATCGGGCACCGGAACATCCGTCGTCGAGTACTCAAAGCCATTGGAAGAAAAGTAAGACTCGATCGCTTTCGCACGATCATATCGATTATCTTCAGCCTCGACGATTTGACCGGCTAGGTTCCTCACTCGATTCGGCAGACCATCCGGAAGCTGAAGGTAACGTTCACGGATTTCCTGAGGATCGTCATCCCCCGCTTCCCGCAGTTGATCGTATGCAAAGGAAGGATACTCATAATTGGCGATGAACTCATTCACCTTCGCTGGTGAATCCCCTTTCACGGTATCCATCTCACCCGTGTTCTCGTGGACAAGGAGTTCATAGTCATTCGGGAACCTGACGAGCGAAGACAGGCCATAGGGATAGACCAACTTTTGAAAAGAAGCCTGCCGGGACATTTCAATCATGACCGTCTGCTCTTCCACTTCCACATTGTCCGTAAACAATTCGTAGCTGATGTTTTGCGGATCCATATTGGTCACTGGCTCTTCCAGCGTATCTTCCCACCCTTTTCCTGTGTACGTATCCTTGGACTCGATGCGCCAATAACGCTCTCCATCAGCGGTCGCACGGAACACAGGGGTGTCATCTTGAATGAAAGAACCACCAAGACGGCTGTCGTCTTCTCCATACCCGACTTTTTGGACGGTTCCGCCGCCACTTCCTCCCGGGCCAGCTCCGCCTGCTGCACTTTCTATATAAGGGACAGGGTCCGGCCACTGCGGATCAAGTTTTGGTGAGGCGTATGCAGCCGCAGAGGAAAACAAAATGATCGCAAGAAGCGGAATGGCCCACATTTTAGCTTTTTGCAGTCCTTTAAAGGAGATCGACTCTTGGTCCATCACTTTGGCAAAGCTGGATAATCCGAGCGCAACCATTCCCAGGATGAATGTTCTTACAATCGACCATTTGCCATCGAAGGCCGTAAAGGTATCGACGACTGTGACATAGATGAGTGTCAATAAGACAAAAAAGAACATCCGGCGGGCTACGACGAACCAATAATAAAGCAAATAGCTCATCAACCAGAGAAGGATCAAAAACAGCAGACTTCGGAAGAGCGGCGTCATCTGCCACCATTCCTGTGATTGAATCATCTGGATGTTGAAAAGCACCTGTTCATATAAGACAGTAAACCAGTCCCGTGAAAAAATGCGTTCCGCAATATAAAGTCCATCAATGATGAACGCAAGTCCAAGCCCTTTCAAAGGGATGGATAGATACCACGGCACTTGTAAAAAGGAAACAAAAAAGCAGAACGTCGCGTAGATGAAGAATACTCGCACATCATTGGTTTCCGAGATCTGCTCCATCGGCCTCATCCATTCACAGAACAATAAAAAGCCAGTAATATAGAGAATTAGTTTATAGATGAACGATTGTCGCTCTTCCATCATGTGTTCACCTCGAATTGTTGTTTCGTCAGCTGTTCCTCATTCAATAGGTTGACAACGACGCCCTGACTTTTCATCTGCTTCACAGCTTGATGGTCCTGGAACGACATTTGTCCATGAGGACGCACATAGAAAAAGACGACACGCTTGCTTCTTTTTGCCAGTTTGCTAATGGCAACCTGGATTTCCTTATCCAAGTGATGACTCACGATCATGAGCATCACACCACTTGGGATCAATGACTTTTCACGCTCCAGCTGTTGCGCAAAAGGAATGCGCCCGACAGGTCGGATTCTAGCCAAATGCCCCTGCATCTGCTGCTGGTGAGCGTGGTCTTGATGGAAAGGAAAGTATTGACGTCCGTCACCCAGGGACATGAATGAGAGTGGAGAGGAGTTTTTATGGAACTCCTTCATCAAGGAAGCCGTGAATTCCACCGCTCCTTCAAAACTCAATTCACTCATCTCCGGATGATAGACGCCATTCAGGATAAGCATCATGTCGACACTTTTTTCCTGTTCAAATTCTTTCGTCATCATCTCATTCTTCTTCGCCGTCGTTTTCCAGTCCACCCAGGCAAAGCGGTCCCCAGGCATGTATTCGCGGACACCGGTGACCATGTTCGTGTTCTTTTCATTTATCTTGAAAGAGGGACTCGCTCCCTGTTCAAAACTGTAGACCCGGTCTTTCATTTTCACAGGACGAACATAAGGAAAGACAAGCAGTTTGCTTTCCTTATGATAAACGTGTTCTTTTTTTACAAAGCCGAAAAAGTCACCGGTTTTTATTCTAAGTGCCTTCAGCTTATGGTCTCCACGAGGGACTTTATTCAGTTGGTACCGATACGTAATGGTCTTGCTGAACCAAGGAAAAATAACCTTTTTCACTTTACGGGGGTCATAAAAGCGGTCCACTTTACCCATATCCTTGTATTTATCTAAGTGTTCGTCCACTTTATTCAAAGATTCCGGCAAGTGTTCTTCGATGATGCAGTAATAGATGGGGAAAGGAACTTTCCTTTTTAACTTCACTTCAACATCGATGGTTTCACTCCCCATCGCCATTCGTTTAGACAGGTTCCGTTCGATCTTCCAATTATCAACCGGATAAATGAGGACGGCGGCCATGTAAAGGAGGAATGGCAGAAAAGCATAAAAAAGGAACCAGCTGACAAACCCGCCCTGAAACATGGCGTAGGAAAAGAGGATGACAAAAAGGATCGCTACGACAAGGCTTCTAGCGATGATTCCAAGTTTCCGCCTCATTCACTGATGTTCCTCTTCACTGGAATGGACGTGGAGGATAGCAGGCTGTCAATAATCGACTCCGCTGTCTGTCCTTCAAACCTCGCTTCTGATGTAAGAATCATACGGTGAGAAAGGACAAAAGGAGCCATGAATTGAACATCATCAGGTACCACATAATCGCGGTCATGAATGAACGCATAAGCCTTCGCCGCTTTCATCAAGGCGATCGACCCACGCGGGCTGACCCCTAGGTAAACGCCGTCATGAGTCCGGGTTCCTGTCACAAGGTCGATAATGTAACGGTTGACCGTACGATCGACATAGACATCCAATACTTCTTTTTGCAATTCAACAAGCTCTTCCCTCGTCAACACAGCGGAAATTTCTTCAATTGGGTGGCCGTTCGAAGTTCTTGAGAGCATCTCCATTTCCTGCTTTGCAGAAGGATAACCCATCTTCATCTTAATCAGGAAGCGGTCAAGCTGCGCTTCCGGCAATGGATAAGTTCCTTCATACTCTATCGGGTTTTGAGTCGCCATGACAAAAAACGGGTCACTGAGGGGAACGGTATTCCCATCGACCGTAATACTCGTTTCTTCCATTCCTTCCAAAAGAGCGGACTGCGTCTTCGGGGATGTCCGGTTGATCTCATCCGCTAAAACGATATTGCCAAGGATCGGCCCAGGCCTGAATTCGAACTCCATACTCTTCGGATTATATATTGATACACCCGTCACATCAGAAGGAAGCAAATCTGGCGTGAACTGGATACGTTTAAAGTCACAATCCAGAGATTTAGCCAGCGTTTTCACAAGCATCGTTTTCCCGACACCTGGAACATCCTCTAAAAGAACGTGCCCTTTCGCAAGTAAGGCGACAAGGCTCAACATCGCGGCTTCTTCCTTCCCGATCATGACCTTCCTCATATTTTTAAGTACTTCCGATATTTTCGGTTGATACAAAAATGTCTGCTGAGTCATTTGGTGTACCCCTTTCTCCCTAAGATACTATTTTTTCTGAAAAATCAAGCTCCTTTTAACTATACTATATTGCAGGGGGTTGAACAAAGGTTGATACCCATTGGATATTAAAGGAAATGGCTTCAATACAGGGTTTATCTTTCATAAAAAAATTTGTCGATAGGAGAAGAATAAGATTACTGATGACCCCTTTTCTTTTTTCAAAAAAATGGTTAACTTCCATGACTATTTATGGTATCTTGAATTTGAGCCATCTTAATTAAAGATAAAAGAATTCAAAGAGACGAAAGTTTGTATAGGTATAGGTGGCGGGGCCCCAGCGTTGAGCTGGGGCTTTTAGTATATTTGGGTTTGTGAATATATGAACAGCAAGCCTGGCACCGCATCCCTCTTCACCGGTACCAGGTACACCTCTTCCACTCCAACCACAAAAAAAAGCGTAAACCATTCGTTTACGCTCCCATTGGGAAGGATATACAAAAACAGTGCTTCCGACCATCGGTTTCCAAATGAATGTGACCGCCATGGCGTTCCACAATCTGTTTACTGATGGCAAGACCAAGCCCAGACCTCCCGTCTGACCGGGAAGGGTCCACGCGGTAAAAGCGATCAAAAACTTGACCTTTTTCAGATAAAGGAATCTCCTTTCCTTCTCCTCTTACCTTGATCACGTATTCTCCGCCTTTTACTTTTCCTAGAACCTTAACCCCATCCGTCCCCTCATGATACTCCAAAGCATTTCTTAATAGATTCGTCAGAACCTGCTGGATACCTTGTCTATTTAAAGGCACTTCCGCGGCTTCCACCTCACTATTCAATCCGATGCCTTTTTTCTCAAATTCCAAAGTGAACATTTGGATTACTTGAGAGATGACCTGGGTCATATCCTCCTGATTGACCTCCAGTGGCTTCGAAGGGCTCATAGTCGTCCAGGATTCCATGTCATCCAGCCGGGCGAGCAGTTGAGAGACTCGGTCGGTTTCTTCTGCGAGAGAGCGGTAAATGGTCTCATCCCCTGGAATCACCCCTTTTTCAAGGGCCTCTAAATAACCTTGCAAGTTGGATAACGGTGTCCTTATTTCATGCGATAAATCACGAAGCATTTGGTACCGCGAACGCTCCTGTTCCTGCATACGACGGTTCATACGATTGAAGTGAACGACAAGCTCTCCTATTTCATCGTTGGTTTGGACGTCCAAATCTCCAGGATAAGTCCCTGATTTCATCGTTTCCATGGCATTTGTCAGCTCTTTGACAGGTACAAGCACTTTCCTTGTTACCGTTGAATATAAAAAAGCCCCCATCACAATAACAACGCCTCCGATTACCCATGCGTAAAACAAGAGGGAATTATTGAAGGTCAACTGGGCTTCACGCTCGACACCTGTAATGT
Source organism: Halobacillus sp. GSS1 (assembly GCF_017307035.1). Lineage (NCBI taxonomy): Bacteria > Bacillati > Bacillota > Bacilli > Caryophanales > Bacillaceae > Halobacillus > Halobacillus sp. GSS1. The sequence continues at coordinate 186,325 of NZ_JAFLHE010000004.1, read as the reverse complement.
CAGCAGCAAGAAAACAGGCCGTCTGATAGAGCGTCATTCCTGTAACAATCACGACGCCAATGAGAAGTGCAATGTTTACGATGGTCATCTTCACCCAAAGTTTCGGCGGCAGGAGACGTTCAATGAAACGCATATTTATACCCCATCCCTCTCACTGTCACAATCCTTTTCGGAACAGATGCATCCGCTTCTATTTTCCGTCGGAGCTTTTTGATGTGCGCATCAATGGTACGGGCCATAATATCCGCTTCGCCGTTCGGGTGGATTTGCTCGAGCAGCTGTTCTCTCGTAAACACTTGATCTTTGTGATCCATCATAAAATAAAGCAAATTGAACTCATAGTGCGTCAACTCCAGCCGTTCACCGTTCAACCATACTTCCCCTTTACGCGGTTTCACTTCAAGGCCTTCATGGGAAAGCTTTTGACACACATGCCCTGTCCTCCGTAAGACGGCTTCCACGTGCGCCATCAATTCTTCAGGACTGAACGGTTTCGTCATATAGTCATCAGCACCGAGACGCAGCCCTGTAATCCGGTCTTCCGTCGTTCCTTTCGCAGATAACATAATGACACCGGGAGGATCTTCGCTGTCTGCCTTCACAAAGCGGCATAATTCCTCTCCACTCCATTTAGGCAGCATCAAATCAAGGATCAGCAGGCAGGGGCGGTGTTGAAGATAAAGCGCTCTGCCCTCTTCCCCGTCATAAGCCTGTTTGACGCTGTACCCTTCATTCGCTAAGTAAATGCTTATGAGATTTGAAATTTTCCGATCATCTTCAACGATCAGTACTTCCGGTTTCATGTAATCACCCTTACATTCCTTCCATCCTTTGTACCATCATATCGTAATTCATCGCCCCGAGCATAACAGAACTGATCTTCCCTTCTTCATCGACAAAAACGGATGTTGGGACGGGATTGACCTCATATTGGTTGGCGACGGAAACGTCCTGATCAAGCAAAATCGGGAACGTTAACCCGAATTCGTCTACAAAGTCCTGGACACCTTGTACACTCGCTTCGGTTTCCGTTAAATTGACGGCCAGCACCTGGATGGCTTCGTTTGACGAAAACTCCTGCATATCCGGCATTTCAGCGCGGCATGGCGGGCACCATGTGGCCCAGAAGTTAATCATGACTTTTTCTCCACGATAATCGGATAAAGAAACCTCTTCGCCACTGAGCGTCTGCAGTGTGAAATCCGGGGCCTGCTGTCCTTTTTCCAAACCAATGTCAGCTTCCTCAGTGGCTGGCCCTTCGGCAACCATCTTCTCTCCTTCGGCCACCTGTTCTTTGGTTTCCCCTTCATATACGAAATCATAAACAGCCCAACCAAATAAGGCGGTTACAACGACAATGAGCCCCCATTTCTTCATTCAGCCCTCTTCCTTTCTATAAAAATATCATGCCTAGTTTGGCAAACCATGTATCCTGAACCAAATTCAAAAGCAATGTCGAGATTCTCGTCATATACCCAGTATAGAGAAACGCTCCGGCTAAGATCATCGCCACTCCACCGACTTTCATGATCTGCTCACTATATTTCAAGATGGCCCGGGTGGATCCTATGAAAAAGGAAAACACAAGAAACGGCAGGGCGAATCCGATCACATAAACGACGGTGTACAAGATCCCCTGGGTCGGGTTGCTTGCGGACAACAGGAGAATCGATGCAAAAATTGGGCCGATGCAAGGCGTCCACCCTGCTGCAAAACCCATCCCTGCAAAAAAAGTTCCCGCCAGGCTCAATGACGTTTTCGGCTTCGTCTGCACCCTTTTCGTTTTCATAAACCAGCCGATCTTCAACCAACCGGCGACGAACAGTCCCATCAAAATAATGAAAACGCCAGCCAGCCGCTGCAGGAGCAGCCCTGAGCTGCCCGTTAAGATGTTTTGTACAGCGCTCCCTACATAAGAAGCACCTATGCCTAAGCTGATAAAAATCGAAGAAACACCTAGAAGAAAGAGAATAGAATGCTTGAGTAACCTCTTCTTCACCTCAAGACTTCGATTCTCTTTCATCTCTTTCACACTCATCCCGGTGATATAAGATAAATAGGCCGGGAACAAAGGCAGGGTACACGGCGATAGAAAAGAAATGATTCCTGCTCCGAGTGCCAGCCAAAGCGTTACATCAGACCCCATTTTTCAAACCTCCCACCTTAATAGAGTTCTTTGTATTATACAGTTTTAACATTTTACAAGTGGTCTCTTTACACCTCTCTCAAATTCTACTGCGTACTTATTTTTCAAGGAAAAATCACTAATATGCTACGATGACGTATAAGCTCCTCTGCATTCCTAAGTGAACCTTTCTCCTATTCGCCTCCTTAGTACTATGTACGACCATACTATAAAACTGATCATGACATAGAACCATCCGTCGATTCTGTAACCCATTAACCCCGGCGACTGACTAATCACGGCGAGCATTGCGCCGACTGTAGATATTATCGCAATACTCAAAGACACTCTTCCTATAAATAAAACTAGTATAAAAAAGATAAAAGCAAAAATCATATCCACTAAATCACCCTGATTCAATAGAAGCTGCTGTAACAAAGCAAACCCTAAAAAACTTGTTGCAAATACAAGTAATGAAGACTCTGAGTAACGACTATGCTCATACCTTTTGCGCCATTCAACTACGATCGTTACCACCATTGCTATGTAAAGTTCGCTTGTTCCACTTGGATAAGAGAGTACAGAAATAGGATACTCCAACAAAAGATCCCAACGGGTCACAACCTTCGCTCCTATAAAAGCTAACACCCACGTAGTCAATAAGGACAGGAAAGCTTCGCTCTTTTCTTTCTTATGATCCCTTTGCATCATCCAAAGAACCATGACCCCGGTTGCAATGGCTGCGAGGCGGATCATTAGTAGAGGCTGTATAACCATCGATATCCTCCAATCCATCACATTTCACAAACCTTCACAAAAATAATAATACATGTTTATGAAAATATGATGAAAATACCCCCTTTATCCGGATTGCATCCAGAAAAGGGGGAACCTTATCCTTTTTGATTATTGAAGTACATAAGGGGACGCTTCCCGAGACCTCTGATGTTATCCGTATGCGTCAATATGACAGGTTTCCGGGCCTGCAAAAGGCTGTTCATCCCTTTAACGGTATTACTGCCATACCCTCCATTTGCCTCTTCCAGCGCTGAGGGTTCAATAAAAAGGTGGTTCGAATGAGCAAATAGTACATCAATGATGTCTTCATAGTTATCGAAGTGATGCAGTACACTCAATGCCAGGATCACATCAAACTTCTTTTCCTTACAAAGCTTTTCTAATTCCTCAACGTCTACGCGTCTGTTCACCAGCGTCACATAAGAATTTTCGTTCATATCGTAAATCTGACGTACTTCTTTTTTTGCTTCTATCATCGTCACTGGCACGTTAAAATCTTCGGCTATACGGAAAGAAAAATAGCCATTATTTGCTCCAAGGTCAAGAACCGTAAAGCTCGGATCGATTCCATCCAATATTTCTTTTATTTTTTCATATCTGTTTGAGCATTCCCGCTGCCCTTTTTTGATAAGCTTTCCCTTCACCCACATATCCTGATACATGAATCGGTTGCCTCCTATAAAATATTTCGTCCCTTCTGTTTTCGTCAACCCATACAAAGACGCTTTATCTCTTCCTGTTGATTCGAAGTACATATGAAACACATGAGATGCCGTTTCTTTTGAATAGTTCCCCATCCTGACTTGATCCCATTCCATGATGTCATTCAAATCGATCACTCTCTTCATCCGGGGTGGAATTCTTGCCAAGATAAGATTCTCCCCCATGACTGCTAGTGAAGCTATGCGGTGCTGACCACCAGTAATCAAGAAACGATAATCCATCCCTTTTTTTAAAAAATATCCTTTAATGAATCCATCATGATATTGGGTAGGCTGATAACCTTCTGCTTTCAACTTTTTATAAACATGAATCAATCGTGTGAATTCTTTTCTTATAAAGGTTTTTGTATTAGGGCCATAATGTTGATTCCCTTCCCCCGGGACACGCCGATGGCCCATCCCCCAAGGCAATGGGATCCAAGGATCATCCAGGATCAATGGATCATAATCATCCTCGCACATTAGACATTCAAACATTGAGGTAGGTTGATAGAGGGAATAGTATTGAAAGAGTGTGGAATGCCGGTAAGAGATTTTCGGTTTCTTCTTATATTCTTTAATGGTTTCACATAAATAATGCCAGCCCTCATCTGTATAAGAGAAGCCCTGCCAATCAACACATTTATCTATGGAAACCTCTACTGTTGGAGAAGAACTGCTTAAAGCATTCATCCCTGAAGGTATCTCCATTTCCATACGTTCACCTCCCGCAGGCCATCTATAACGATGCACTTATATTTCATTCGTGTTTAGAAAAGATCGTGCAACTGTATGTTTTCCTTCACACTGATCTCCAGAAAAGGTTGATCATTCTTCTTTCTGCTTGACTTGTCGGTTAATCTCCACCCATTCGGGATTCCTCTCCAAAACTCCCAACACGTCCTGAAAGGTAAATGTTGGGTTAGTTGGATAAAGGCAGTCAAGCACTTTGGAGACGAATTGAAAATCCTCAGGGGTATCCACCGTCCAGCGGTGGTGACTTAAGTCGATGTCATGGGAAACCTGAGCGACCGCTGAAGGCCCAACCCGCTTCACAATGAATGGTGTGACATGTTCAAGGTCATGAGGGGAGTTGGCATTCATATAAGCATCTTTAAGTACTTCATAAGTGAAGACTTCCGTATCCATCCCCCTTGGATATGAACGGCTTCTTGTATTTGAAACATACATGTAATAAGGGTGGTGGTCTAAAAAGTAAGAGATGACCTTATCCATGACATCCGGATCGATGAATGGACAATCCGCGGTCATCCTGACCACAACATCTGCCTTATAATGCTCACAAGTTTCATAGAATCTCCCTAACACATCTTTCTCCGAGCCGCGGAAGGTGTCCACCTTCAGGTCCCGGCACAATTCAATAATCGGATCATCCAGCTCCTTCTTCGATGTACTGACCACAAGCTGGTTGATTTTCTTTGAACGCAGCATTCTCTCTATCTGGTACTCCAACAGGGTTTTTCCATTGACTTGCTTCAGAACTTTCCCCGGAAGTCTCGTTGATCCCATACGCGCTTGAACAATAGCCATAACTTTCATAGTTCCACCCCCTTTTTTACCCAATAAGATCCCATGACATCGGTGTCCCTCTCTTCACATCAGCATTCACTCTTTTTCCGAGAAGCCGTTCATAATACTTCGGCGGCAGACCGAACCCGGGTCGAATGGACCGGAGATTATCCTTCGTAAGAATATCGCCAGCCTTTAAATCCTCGGTAATGTACAAGGACCTGCGAAACTTTCCCGAAGCCTTCTCACTATCTGTCGCGCCATAGCTTACCTGTCCCAGCGCCTGCCATGCACGCTTAGTTTCCAGAACTAGGGCATTCATTTCATGCGGTTCCAAGGAGAATTGAGAATCCACTCCTCCATCTTTTCGAGCTAATGTGAAATGCTTCTCTACAACCGTGGCCCCGAGGGCCACGCTTGCAACAGCTACCCCTGTTCCCATGGTGTGATCAGACAAGCCAACCTGGCAATCGAACAGTTTCCGCATATGAGGGATGGTCGTGATATTGGAATTTTCCGGGGTCGCTGGATAACTGCTCGTGCACTTCAAAAGAATGAGATCCTCTCCTCCTGCTTTCCGGAAAGTATCAACCATATCTGCAATCTCTCCAGCGGTCGCCATTCCTGTAGAGATGATCACCGGTTTCCCTGTTTTTGCGACTTTTTGTATTAATGGTAAATCTGTATTTTCAAAAGAAGCAATTTTATAAAGAGGAACGTCCAGACTCTCTAAAAAATCTACGGAAGACTCGTCAAAAGGAGTACTGAAACCGATCATCCCGAGTTCCCTGCAGCGTTCAAATATTTTTTCATGCCATTCCCAGGGTGTATAAGCTTCTTTATATAGTTCATAGAGGCTTTTCCCTTTCCATAGGCTCCCAGAGTCAGCGATCTGAAAATCTTCCCCCTTGTGGTCGAGGGTCATCGTATCAGCAGTGTAAGTTTGGATTTTCAATGCATGTGCTCCGGCTTCCGCCGCTTTTTCTACGATATCGAGAGCTCGCTCCAACGAATGATTATGGTTCCCTGACATTTCTGCAATGATGAACGGAGAATGATTGTGTCCGACGAAACGTTCACCTACTTTAATTTCCACCCTCCTGCCCCCTCATTAGTGTTTTTCTTCTTTTATTCCAGACATCTTTAAACAAACCCATTGGAATGACATCAATCAGCTGGTCCTCACGTTTCAGCTGTTCGACAAGCTTTCCTTCCTGTAGGAAACCAAGTTTTTGATGATAACGAAGGGAGGCAATATTAAAATCCAGCACCTCGGCACACACTTTCCTGATGCTGTCATTTTTGAATATCAAATCCAACGCCAACATCCCCATGACGGTTCCTGCCCCTTTCGGGGCCCGTTGATCCCCAATATAAAAGCCCCAGTCACACGTCCCATTTTCGAGATCGATGTTCGTAAAGCGGACGACACCGAGAGGACGTTCTTGGTAGATGAAAATATAAAAAGAGGAAGATGTGTTCTGTTGTTCCTTTTCGAACCAGGCGGTATGTTCTTCCCATGGGATGACTTTGTCATTGTACATATGCTTCCTGATATGTTCAGCATTCCGCCATTTCCAGATGATAGGTAGATCGGTACTTTCTACTGAACGCAGATGATACTCATTCAAATGAACCGCCGCCCATCATGTACATGGAGACCCCATATGGGTGGTGGTTCTTCATAATCTCTTTTACTGATTTCCTCACGGCTTTCAAGTAATCCGGATGAGCCATGATTTCTTGCAGCTGTGTGGCTATATGATTTGAATTCACTTCATCACTCTTTCCTAAATAAACAATAGCTCCTTTTTGTTTTAAAAAGGAGATAATGTCTGATTGGTTTGAAGCTGTTTCAATAATGAGTGATGGTAGCTTCATATAGCAGCGCTCCCAAACGGAACTCCCTCCAGCACCAATCACCAGGTCTGCTTTTTCCATCAACAAAGCGATATCCTTTGTTTGTATATGAAGATCCACCCACTGCTTTTCTCTGCAGAATGAGAGGATTTCCTTTTGGTAGGGATAGGACCTGCCGATTACGACATCCACTTTTGGTTGATACTTCAACTGACTGACAGCCCTTAATGTTTTCATGGTTTCATTGGTCGGGTCACTCCCACCGAAAGAAACCAGCAGGCGCCGTACTTCACCGTCCCACTGGTCTTTCCTCGGACGCCTTGATATAAACTCTTCTCTTAATAGAGTATAACTAGGACCAAGAAGCAGATCCGTCCCTTCCGGAATCAGTCCTTTATACCTATGTTCCATGTCCCTATATAAATTCTGATCAAGAAGTAAGTCACAATCATGAGGTCGATCTGCAAGATCATCAATCACCATCAATTTCCCGACATAAGGCCGCACCGCTTCCTCCCACTTTGCATCTAAACAGTAATGATCCATAACCAGCCACTGAACCGGTTTATTATTTTCCAATATGTGTATGACCTGTTCTGCATCTTTTTTCCAGATTACATTATCCCCACCAAGGAGTTCATAAACGGGATATCCTTGTTCCTTGATGTACTCGACGAGGTCACCATTGAGTCTTTTGCACATAAAAAAAGATTCCGCACCATGTTTAAAGAGCTGCTCAGCGAGGGTTAAGCACCTCATGACGTGGCCTGTTCCCCATGCGCTAGAAGCATCTACCCTGAATCCAATCTTCATCTGCTGTCCTCTGTATTCATTCCGTAGTAGCTTGTAACTTTTATAACGGCACGGATCACATCTGAAACATCATCCGTAGTCATGGCAGGGAATAAGGGAAGACTGATGATATGTTCATAGATTCTTTCTGCTACAGGGCACAATCCTCTCGTATAACCACGGTCTTTATAGTAAGGTTGGGTATGGACGGGCATATAGTGGACATTCACACCGATATTCTCCGCGCGCAAGGCATCAAACACCTCTCGCCTCAACCCTTTCAAAGGCCCTGCCAATTGAATGATATATAAATGGTAAGAAGAGTCTGCCCCTGCTAATTGCGCTGGAATAATCACTTGATCCAATTTCTCAAAGGCAGCATTGTAAGCTTTCACATACTCTCTTCGTTTTTCTACAAATGGATCCAATTTCCTTAACTGGCTGTTCCCCAAAGCGGCTTGGATATCTGTCATGCGATAGTTATAGCCTAAGAATTGCATTTCATATTCCCATGGATGGCGTTTCTCCAGAAGACCTCCAGGTTCACGAGTAATCCCATGGGTGCGGAACATGATTAATTTATCGTAATAGTCACGATTGTTGGTGACGATCACTCCACCTTCACCTGTTGTAATATGTTTGACAGGATGAAAGCTGAACATGGTCATATCACTGAAAGCCCCCACTTTCTTTCCTTTGTACTCCGCTCCAATCGCATGAGCGGCATCTTCGATAACGACCAGGTTATGCTTGTCAGCAACCGCCTGGATTTGATCATAATCCGCAGGCTGCCCTGTAAAATCCACAGGTATGATCGCTTTTGTTTTTGGTGTTACTAATGATGCGATCGAGCGGGGATCAATATTATAGGTCACCGGATCCACATCTGCGAAAACAGGTTTTCCGCCAGAATATAATACACAATTAGCACTGGCGACAAAGGTCAAAGGAGTTGTGATTACTTCATCTCCCCTGCCAATACCAGCTGCAAAACAAGCGGCATGTAAAGCGGCTGTACCGTTAGAAAAAGCAACGGCATACGCTGCTCCTACGTACGCGGCCACGCTTTTTTCAAATTCACTGATGGCTGGTCCCGTTGTTATAAAATCACTTCTTAAAGTATCGATGACGGCTTGGATATCCTGGTCATCGATCGACTGCTTTCCATAAGGAAGCAGCGACTTACGTACCGGGTTACCCCCCAAAATGGCTAACTTTTCTTCCACATTCTAAGCCCCTTTAAATTAATTTCGTGCTGTCGATCCAAGCTTCCGTTTTTTTAATTCCTTCTTCTAATGATGTAGCAGGCTCCCACCCTAGCAAGCTTTTAGCCTTCCTGAAGTCACACAGCAGCTTAGGAATCTCACTCTGAGGATGGATGTGCTCCACATGTGTGATGAGACCGGGGTCACCAGCAATCAATTCAGCTAAGTCATTAATGGTGATGTCCCGCCCTAGCCCTGCATTCACAATTTCCCCATTCACTTCATCCTTGTATCCTGCCTGCACAACAAAATGCGCGCAATCTTCTACATACAAAAGGTCGCGCGTCTGCTTCCCGTCTCCATAAATTTGTAAAGGGAGTCCATTCAGCTTGTTCTTAATAAAAATCGCAACAACCCCACCTTCGCCCCCCGTTTTTTGAAATGGACCATACGTATTGAAGGGACGAATAACTGTCACTGGTAAACCATAAGCATAGTAGTAGGACAAGACCATATTTTCAGCTGCTATTTTTGCACCTGCATAAGGTGAAGCTGGTTTTATTGGGTCTTCCTCACAAATCCCTTCTTCATCCTCAGCCCTGTCATAGACCATACAAGTGCTCATGAATACCATCTTAACCTGATGCTTTCTGCATTGCTCAAGCAAATAGAACGTTCCAATCGTATCATTATTAAAGGTCGTCTTCGGATCATCAATACTGTCCTGAACATTGATACTTGCCGCCAGGTGGTAGCAGAGATCAATCCCAGGGTAGAATAGACTCTCAACGGTTTTCTCATCCTTGATATCTCCATGAATGAACGCCTTAAAATTTTTGTGTACGAGAAGTTCCTCAATGTTTTCAATTCTTCCGTTCGATAAATCATCAAGTACCCACACTTGGTGCTGCTCATCCAATAATTTCTTCACTACCCAACGCCCTATAAATCCGGCGCCTCCTGTCACTAATATATTCACGCACACACCCCTCCCTTATATTCACCATGTATATTTATTCAATGGCTCACTTATTCTTGCATGTATCCATCACAACAATTGCTTCAAAAGTGTGCTAAGCCTCTCTCCCGAGTTTTTATGAGTATGGTAGGCTGTCGAAAGGAATGATTTTACCATTTGCTCCGCATAGACTTTCACTTTATTATCTAAAAAGTAATCAGAGAAGATGCTCGCTAATTTTCCTGGGTCTTCCTGAACAAGATCTCCCATTTTGGAAAAATATCCAGAATACCCCCCAAACGGTTGATCGAGGATAAATACTACTTTTCCAGCAATCATCGCCTCAAGAGCTACTGTTGAAAAATAAGTGACAACGACATCACTCATATGGATAAGATCATGCAGTTTACGTCCTGGGGACCGGAAGAGGTTCTTTTGGGATTTAGTCAAGGGATGAACTTTATGATTGGGGAAATCTTTCAGCACGATATTGAGGTTTTGTTTGACCGTGATTTTCTTCAAAAACTGATCCCAGCTTGTATAATTGGCATGACCTCTTACAATGAGAAGGACATTCTTCTTTGAAGCATCGAGACCGAGTTGGTTTTCTAACTCTTCCCTGGAAATAGTCGGGGGTTTCGAAATTAAATCGAACCTTGGATGTCCTATGATTTCTGCACCCTTCTCTTTCGCTCCTCGCTCTTTATACCAATCCATTTCAAACTGTCCATATACCGCATCAATATCCGCGACTTTAGGCAGGTAACCAATTTCTCCAGATATGATGCCATGCTGCAGGCAAACCGTTGGAATTCCGTTTTTCGCAGCTACCATGACCAGCGTGCGACTTTCCGGATAATGGGTAGAAGCAACAACGATCGCTGATATATTAACCTTTTTCAGAAGAAGAATGGATTCATTAATACGATTCACGATCTTCATGACTTGAATTAGAAACCTTTCCTTGAACGTTTCATCACTGTACATCGGGTGACCAGGGAAGGAATGGAGGATCTGCTTCGCCTTCTTCTTCATCAGCTTAATAGCTTCCGAGGCATCCTCAGAGTACTCACTGAAATATTGGTAGTCGAAACCTTTGACTCGGGAGAACGATTCTTCTCTTTCCTTCATCCCTTTCTCTTCTATGATCAGAGTTTTCTTTTTGTCAAAATACCGAAGGAAAGTTTCTTCGGGTACACGAAGCAAGTCATGCACGTCGTGGAAGACGATTTTACCTCCTTTTCCCCGCCGCCATGTCTTTTGATGTTCACTCTTGAATGCATTGAATCTCGTCTGAATAGACGTGAGTTCGACTCGTTTATTTTTTAATGCCTTTGTAAAAGCTGCTGTCTCAAGTTTGCCCATCAAACCTTCATTTTCTCGGATCAAACTCCGATAATGGCACAAATAAGCAATGGGATATCCCTTATAAACTAAGTCACTAAAATCATCGAGAAAATCAAGGTAGACTCCCCAGTAGTTTTTAGTAAACAGATCCACTCTCTTCTCCTCCTTTCTTATATCAGTCGTTGGTTTTTCAGTAATTCATATAGATCCTGAGAGGTAATCGGTGTCAATCCTGAAGAGCTGTACGTTCCGGTTGACGCTTTTCTAGCATTCTTATAAGAGACGTCTTTTCTTAAGAAATAAGGTATCACATACATGTCCGGCATCTCCCAAGCTGTCAGAGACTCTTCATGTGTCATCAATTCTTCATACATTTTTTCCCCTGGACGTAGGCCTATTTCTTCCATGACAATATCTTCAGGATTTAGATTGTGGTGCCGGCAGGTTTCTTGAATCACCAATTCAGCAAGATCCCTTAGCAATACAATCGGCATTTTCAGAACGAAAACTTCACCACCCTGTGCCTCCTGCAGTGCCTGTATGGTTAGTTTGGTTGCCTGATCCAGTGTCATCATAAACCTTGTCATAGAAGAGTCAGTCACTGTGATCTTTCCATGTTCAAGAATCTGATTTTTAAATAGAGGAATAACAGAACCACGCGAACCCATGACGTTACCAAACCTCACACTTGCAAAGATGGTCTGCCCCTCCCCTTTGCTATATTCTGCCGAAGTAAATAATCGCTCAGCGGTCAGTTTTGTAGCACCATAAGCATTTGTGGGAGAGATCGCCTTATCGGTACTTGTAAAAACTACTTTTTTCACGCTTTGTGCCAAAGCTGCGCGAACAACGTTATTCGTACCATGAATATTTGTCAGGACCGCTTCATAAGGGTTGTACTCGCAGGAAGGCACGTGCTTCATCGCAGCTAAATGAAAGACATAATCTACCCCTTGCATTGCCGTATGAACCCTGTCATAATCCCTCACATCCCCAATGAAATAACGCACATCCTTCCTCTTCCCTAGTTGATTTTGCAGCTCATGTTGTTTATGTTCATCTCGACTGAACACACGGACAACGTCTGGCGAATCTTTGAGAAGCGTTTGAACAATACTTCTTCCAATGGTCCCCGTCCCCCCGATAACTAAGATTTTCTTATCCTTAAAAAACAATCGTATCTTCCCCTTCTTATTACTATCTGGTCATCAATCCTGTAAAACAGATATGCGCCCTATGCACTCTATTCACATCCCTGATTACTATATATATTCGGAATCTAAGATTCGGTGCTAATAATAGATTAGTACCTAATACCACGTGTGAAAGAGCTTTCCCCCAGGATAGTGAGCAGCTTACCAGTCACCTCTGACTCCTTATATGGAAAACAAATCCAGTCTGAATCTTCCACTATCGAAAGCATATAATGAAGTCCACGAAGGGAGTTAACAGAACCAAACAAAAAAAGCGTTAACCATTAATCCGCTTTGGAGCGAATGTTTTGGATCAACGCTTTCAATAAAAGAGTGGACGAAGAACGCTCAGGTATATAAAAAGATTTCCTTACTTCCTCTGTTGGAACATGGGTTTGTTTTCCTTCATTAATATAGGTCACTACATCATCAACCAATTCCCCCACATCAATGTATCGTTCTACAGGTAATTTGGAGAAGTAGTCGGTGAGACCTGCCTGATTAAGTTTCCAGACGAATGTTCTCTTTCCAGCTAGAAGTGCTTCAAGAACGACTGTCGACTCATAACTGATAACAGCATCACTGTAGGAAAGTAAGTCTTCTAGATTCATGCGGGTTACGATGTGTACACGTGGATGCTTCGCATAGTGATTGTATGCCTGGCTTCCCTTTTGAATCTTTAGAATAAGCTCTGTTTCCGGGACCTTTTTCAATAATCCATCGATGATCTTGAGGTTCTTTGATTTATCTGTGTGATGATCAACGATTAATAACCTTTTCCGCTTACGGTCCGTCTGTGTTTGTTTATAAAAGAGGGAGGGATTCATGTGTTGATTGCTTGTGATTCCATCAAACCGAGGATGACCAATGATAGGAAGGTATCGAGCATCGACACCTGCAGACTGATAAAAGGCCTGTTCGTATAAACCATACACCCCTTGGTATATGGCAATCTTCGGTAGATATCCGAAAGAAGAAACAATGGCTCCGTGTTGAAGGCAGATTGTAGGGATCCCCTTCTTACGAGCGGTCATCGCTAAACTCCTTGTATCGAGGCTGTTGGTTTCACCCATTATGAGAAGAGAGACCTCTGTCTTTTCAAAAAAATGTTCCGCAGCATTCAAATACTTCATATATTTCGAAATTTGCTTTTTCACTTGAGTATGAACATTCTTCTTTCCAAACAACGGGTGTGAATGGAAACGGGTGGCAATGGCGCTGAAAGATTTTTCAACCTTTCGCACCGACTCTTCCCCATTTGCTTTATTCCCTATCAACCCGACCATCTCCATACCTTGGACTGGAGTCGATCGTATATTCGTCACGTCTGATTTCAGTAGAATGGATTCTGATAAAGGGACGAGCACAGGATAGACAGAGGAAGGAATTCGAAGCAGTTTATCATAAAAAACAACTTTCCCTTTTGTATTCTTCCATTCGTAGTCAGGAAGGTACGCATCTACCACCTTCTGGCCTCCTCTCCCTGTCTTAATGTAAGATGGATGAAGGAGATTCCTTTCCAGATCAACCCGATCCTTAAGTAAACTGTAAAAATGAATTCCGAAAGCCAGTGGATGCCCATTGTACGTCCATTCTTTAAAGCCTTCTAAAAAGTCTGCAAACAATCCCCAATAGTTCTGCTCAAACCTATCCATTATCAATCACCTGGAGAGAGCAGGAACAGGCGGTCAGCAAGTAAAGTTACCTGTATGGGGAGCTGCTCTCCTTCCACCTGATCTATCCGAGAGAAAAAGTCCCTCATTTCTTTTTCCGTAAGAGAAGGAAACAAATGACGCATTTTTTTACGCCGATCCCTTGAGAATTGATGCTTTATCTTTTTGACTTTCATCTTCCCTCCTAGTCCTTTCATTTGCATATAACCAAGGATTTGTTTGTAAGCATAGGTGGATCCTGAAGAATGGGCGCAGTACTCCGGTAAAATCTTGGACTTGGAATTATGTACCGAACCCTTTTTACTCTGTAATTTCCACAGCTGATCTTTTAAATCTTCAAATCGATTAATCCTCACACTGACATCCTGAGTGATCGGCACATCAAACTCGCGGGAACAAATAGGCTCATAGGAAAAAACGGGACGCCCCAGAAGATAAGCCTCTACCCCTGTTGTACAGCCATTATGAATCAACGCTTGCGCTCCCAACAACCAATGAACGACAGCCCCTTCACCTTTGACGATCACGTTCGGGCATGTTTTCAAATCTTGCATATAGCTTTCTTTTCGTTCAGCAGGGTGTGGTCTGATAATAAAAGTAAAATTCGTTCCTGCTGCACTGACCTTTTCGATCATATCAATGAACTCCCAATAAAGCTTACGGATATACTCGCCATGAGCATGGAGGCCATGGTCTTTTTTTCCTTTCAGCGTGTTGTATAAAGTAAACCGTGTATTAATCAATACATAGGGACCGTACTTTTCACATAACAACTTCGCTTCCTTGCGATATACTTCACGATACTTAGAGGTCAGTAAATCAAAGCGCGGATTCCCTGTTGAAATGCACTTTCCTCTCATTTCAGGATAGGCATCCTCAATGACTTTCTGTTGATGTTTCCCCCAACAAAACACCATATCCAGATAAGACATGAGCGGCCGGTTCATCCTTGTACGTAAATAAACCTTTGGATCAGTATATATCATTCCTTCCTCATCAAGGTTCATTACAGTATGATTAGAAGCTTTAGCGGCAGTTACGACGCGCTTCATGTAACTTCGCTGATATCCTTTAGCTAAAAAAAAACCAGCAGGATAAATCTGAGCAGATTCTTCTACTTTACTGTGCTCTCCTATGATAATTTGCTCTCCTTTTGAAAGTGCATGATAGGCAAGCAGCAACTTACCATGAAGTTCTCTAGACTTGATTTCAACAGGCAAATACAGCATCACACCCTCCCCTCTCTTTTCCAACTAGATCAGAATATACCTTTCCTTCAAAAGAACGTGATGTAGAAAAACGCCTAGTCTATTCTTTGATCATTTCCTGAATAAGTGTCGTCAACTTTTTTCCTGAGGTTTCTCCATTGGGATAGGCATATGAAAGAAATTTTTTACTTTTGGAATCGACTTTCTTCTTAAATTTTTGATCATTGAAGTATCGATGCACAATATGAGCAAGGCCCTCCGGGTCATCCTGTATCATTTGTCCAAGGGTGTCATAATAACCTGAATACGTAGGAGCCGGAGTAGACATCAGAAAAACAGGTTTCCCAGCGATCATCGCTTCAAGTCCGACGGTGGAAAGATAAGCTACAACGGCATCTACATTTGGCAAGAGGGTGTATAAATGATAGTTTTTCGATGAGACAGCAAATGGGAAATTGTCTGTTAATGGGTGAGGCGTACGTGGTGGCTGGTCTTTAATAATTACATTACAAGGTCCCCACTGCTCTAACGCCTTTAATAGTCTACGCCAATACTTCATATAGGCATTCCCACGGACGATGAGCAGAATGGTTCTCTTACGTCCATCTATACCAAGATCTTCATGGACTTTCTGTCTGGTAACCTTTGCACTTTGATTAATTAAATCGAATCGGGGGTGACCCACAATGCGTACAGATTCTTTCGACACGCCCAGGCCCATAAACCAATCGACTTCAAACTGACCATACACAGCATCCACATCCGCCACTTTAGGCATATAGCCATTCTCACTTCCAATGATGCCATGCTGCATACAAATTGTAGGAATATTATGTTTGGCTGCAACAATTGCCAAGGTCCTGCTTTGATAATAGTGAGTGGAGGAAAAGACAATACATGAAATAGGAAGTTGACTGATCATATTGTAAGATTCTACAATTCGATGAACGATTCGCTCCACCTGATTGTTAAATGCATCCTTAAACGTAACATGACCAAAGAGTGGGTGTGTTTTATATTTTTTCATAATCGTGGCTACCTGCTTAAGAATGGCATCCACCTTATCATCGATGGATTCATCATAATCAATCAGGTAGTATGCAGGAAGCCCTTCGGCTGTCTTCGGTATTCCATTTGTTTTCTGGGTGTTCTTGCCTCGAACATCACGAATAACAAAGGTCTCTTCCGGTTTGAAATATTTGATTACAATCTCACTTGGAAACCGAAGGAGATTCGCGGCATTATAAAGGGCTAATTTTCCATCCTTATTGCGCGGTACTTTTCTATTGGTATGACTGGCCTTGAATTCAGTGAATAACTTTTGGAAAGATTTTTTATCGTTGACCTGATAGGATAAGTGATTAATAAAGGAATCTGAGGATAGGTTTTTTTTGAGTTCAACATGATTCGTGAACAAACTTCTAAAATGACACAAATACGGAATGGATATTCCTCTAAATTTCACATCCTTAAAAACTTCTAAGAACTCCTTATAAAGGGACCAGAAATTCCTTTCAAACGTATCCATCATTTCCCCCCCCTATAACTTAATCGAGTCGATCAATTCTTTTAATTTAGCGCTACTGGTTCCAGGCTTGTGAGGATAGTGTGTCGATAAAAAATCCCGCTTCCGCTTTTCCCAATTTTTATTACTTGGGGCATTCATTACAGCAAACATATGATCAACAAGCGCATGAGGGTCGTCATGAATATACATGGATAGTTCATCGTAATAATTGGTCATGCTTGATCTGAAATCCTTCAATCTCCATAGATAGATCGGCTTACCTGCAAGCATGGCCTCAAGAGCGATGGTCGATTCATAACTGATGACAGCATCGACATTGTTCAATAAGTCATAGAGGTGGAGGTCATCGGCGAACTTCAAATGCGGAAACTCCTTCACCAATTCAATCGTTTGGGCAGACCTGCGCTGCTTTCCGTTTCTCTGTTTGATAATGATATTGACACTTCCCTGTTCACCCAAATACTTGAGCACCGCTTTCGTAAACTCCGTCTCAAGATGGTGAATCACAACAAGCACCGATTTCTTACTGTTATCCAACTTAAAATGAGAATGAAGAGCAGCCCGATTCAGTGATGACCTTTTCACCAATTCATCAAACCTCGGGTGACCGATGGATTGAAGACCATTCGGTTGAATTCCTTTCCTTTGATACCATTGAATATCTGATGACCCATACACCGCCTGATAAGTCGAAACCTTCGGTAGATATCCGAACTCCAGCATTACGATGCCATGCTGAAGACAGAGAGAGGGAATCCCTTTTAAAGCTGCGGTAAGAGTAAGGATCCTCGTGTCACTACTATTGGTAGTTCCTGTGACAAGACAGGAAACCGCGTTCTGCTCAAAGAACTTCTTAGCTGCAATAATTTGCTTCATCATCCCAGGAATCTGTTTAACAAAGGTTTCACGGAAGGCTTTATTTTTGTAAATCGGATGGACTGCTGCCCTATCGAAATGCTTCTCTGCCTTTCTCTGATATGCTTTCAATGTATTGAGATGAATCGTCTGATATTTTTCTAGACTGTCTACAGGAATCTCACCCCTTGATGATCCGTAAGCATTCGTTTTCCTCTTCAAAACGAGGGCATTTGAAGGACTGAAGTTTTCCTTCATAAGCTGATCAGGAAACCTCAGTACGTTATCATAAAAAACAACCTTTCCTTGTACCTTCCCTCTCGACTTCACTGTTTTGTTATGGAAGGGAGAAAAGTGAATATCAAATAAGGACTGCAGTTGTTTCTCATTCTTAATCTTTGTATTCAATACGGTTGATTGACTCTCAAGCCTCTCCAAAAGAACATCATTATCATGGACCAACAAGAAATATGGACAAACTAAAGGTAGCGGTATCCCCAAGTAGGACAACTGTTTAAATGCATGGATGAAATCTAAATAAGATGCCCAGTAATTATTGACAAAGGTATTCATTCCTTCCCTCCTTACGCCCTTTCCGTTTAACTATGTGACCCAGATTAACAACATACTGAACCATTTTATGTATAATCTTATTGAATAATTCACTCATACCTCGGCTCTGAGGAATATCCTTTGTCCAAAAACACCATATGAGTCTTACCGCTCTCCTCTTCCATACCATGATATGTGCACAAAATCACGCCAACAGTATCTTGTCATTTTTTAACTTCAGGCGTTCTTAAATCTCATCATAGAAGGTCTTTCTTACTTAAAAGTAAATAAAGAACCGAGGGTGGTTTCACCTTCGGTTCTTAACCGTTATTCGTATTCTTTTTCAATCTTTTTCGTGCTTCTCACTGTATCAATTGGACGCACATAATTCTCAATCTCTTCACGCTTCGGTTCAAGCTTCGGCGGAAGTGATAACTTTTCACCAAGAGTTTCATACGGTTCATCACCCATAAAACCAGGTCCGTCCGTTGCCCACTCAAATAAAATCTGCGGTGAAACTTTCGCATATAACGAACCGAAATAGTGGCGGTTAACGAACCCTGAGTTCCTTAAACCGAACTTCGACAAACGCTCGATCCATTCATCTAACGCTTCCTTATCTTCTACACGAAAAGCAGCATGGTGAACGGTGCCATATCCTTGACGGGCCGGCGGAAGAATCGTGTTGTATTCCACAATTACTGAAGCACCGTTTCCACCTTCTCCCACTTCGAACAGGGTGAACGCGCCTTCTTCATCCGCTTCCCTGAAATTCATGACTTTTTCAAGCATTTCCTTGAAGTATTCCTTATTGTCGACTCTCACGTATAAGGGTCCAAGACCGGTAATGGCGTATTCCAATGGAACGGGACCTTTCTGCCATGGTGTACCTGGGGCTACTCCATCATCGTTTTCGTCGGATACCAGCTCATAAGCTTGATCATCAAAATCGACAAAAGGAAGAACCTTCTTGCCGAACCGTTCCTGAATTCCTTTGTGTTTCACTTCCAAACGATCAAATCTCTTCACCCAGTAATCCAAGGCGTCATCACTCGGAACACGGAAAGAAGTTTTCGCAATTTCATTCGTTCCGTGGGAGCCTTTCGGAATTCCTGGAAAATCAAAGAAGGTCATATCCGTACCTGGATTCCCTACATCATCTGCAAAAAACAGGTGGTACGTTTCAATATCATCCTGGTTGACTGTCTTTTTCACAAGACGCATGCCAAGGGTATAGGTGAAGAATTCATAATTTTTCTCTGCACTACTTGTTATGGCGGTGACATGGTGAATGCCTTTCAACTCACTCATTCGTTCCCCTCCCATTTATTTTTGACTGCAATATATTTATCTCAGTTTCAAGATAAATATATATCATGAACATTGGATTGTCAATTTATTAAGTTCATACAAGAGACCGCCCGCTCATACCTTCTGTATATGGAGGCTCCATTTATTATTTTTCATGTTGACAGCTGTTAAATACTGGTGTAAGTTTAAAACCAACCTTTTCCATCGGTTTAATAAGTTAATGTCTAGAAGGAGGTAACAAAATCATGGAAACATTTCTTGTAATCGTCAACATCGCTCTTATTTTTGCGCTTATTCTTGTCCTCATCCGTATGCAGCAAAAGCACATTTCTTTCAGTAAACGTGTTTTTGCAGGGCTTGGGCTTGGAGTACTCTTAGGTGTGTACTTACAATTCGCATTTGGAACCGATTCCAGCATCACTGCACAGACAACTGATTGGTACAATATCGCAGGACGTGGGTACGTACGCTTACTTATGATGATTGTCATTCCGTTAATTATGGTGTCCATCATCCAATCCATTATCAATCTCGAAAAAACATCACAGTTGGGAAAAATCTCCTTATGGATCATCGGTGTACTCGTAGGAACTACAGCGATTGCAGCACTTGTGGGCATCGGGAGCTCCTTTTTGTTCGATTTGAATGCAAGTGAAATTGAAGCCGGTCAAGCAGAAGAAAGCCGGGGGCTATATTTAGAAGAACGCCTGACAGAGGTTCAGGATATGTCCACACCACAAAAAATTCTTGAATTTATTCCAGCCAATCCATTTCTTGATATGACGGGAGATCGCGCAACATCTACTATTGCCGTGGTCATCTTCTCCGCTATTATCGGTATCGCTGTTCTCGGTGTTCGCCGCAAACAGCCGGAACAAGCTGAATTGTTCGTCAAGATCGTCAACTCTGTTTACGCGGTAGTCATGCGGATTGTCACACTTGTCCTACGCCTCACTCCCATTGGGATTTTAGGACTGATGGCTACCACCGTAGCTCAGACCGATGTGGGAGGAATTCTGGAGTTAGGGAAATTCGTGCTTGCTTCCTATGTCGCATTAGGGGTGATGTTCATCATCCACCTTGTATTGATTGGGATCTTCGGGTTAAACCCATTCACATATTTACGAAAAGTGCTGCCTGTTCTAAGCTTTGCTTTCACATCAAGATCCAGTGCAGGAACGATTCCATTGAATATTTCCGCACAGAAAAACAGCCTCGGTGTCGAAGAAGGGGTCGCAAACATGTCTGCCTCTTTTGGTGCAACCATTGGCCAAAATGGCTGCGCGGGCATCTACCCAGCCATGCTCGCTGTCATGATTGCTCCTTCTGTGGGAATCGATCCGTTGAGCCCTGGATTCCTGGTGCAGCTTGTGTTGATTGTGGCTATCAGTTCATTTGGTGTGGCTGGTGTCGGAGGCGGAGCAACATTCGCTGCATTAATTGTGCTCTCTTCCATGAACCTTCCCGTCGCTTTAGCCGGATTGCTCATTTCAGTTGAGCCTTTAATCGACATGGGCCGTACCGCATTGAATGTCAATGGGGCGATGACTTCAGGAACCTTGACTTCACGCGTCTTGAAGACTTTGAACCTTGAACGTTTTAACGATAAAAAAGCAGTCGAAAAAGATATTGCCGTTTAACCAAAAAAGGCCTCTCCAATTAAGGAGAGGCCTTTTTCATCTATTGTGCACTACTCACATCATCCATACCATCCTGATTCCCAATCTGCCATGTTCCTAAACGACGGGGATCTCCACCCCCGTACATTTGGAGCACATCTCCGTTGGTGCGTATTCCCAGTCCCTGAATACCACCATAGAAAACAGGAGAGTCATGTTCAATGACGGAGTAGCCTTTCAAATCCCTTAAGCGGGCGATCGGCTGCTGCTCAATCAAATTCTCAACATGGACGACGTTATCTTCTGTATAAAAACGAGTGCGGCTGATTGCCTCCTGCAATGTCAGCTGCTCACCAGTGTCTTCATTCCGCCCATATTCATATTGGATCAAGGTTTGGATCAGCATGGCCGGGATCCTTTTCCCGCCAGGAGAACCGATGCCGAGAACTGCCTTTCCGTCTCTTGCGAAGATCATCGGTGAGACGAACGAACGAGGGCGTTTGCCTGGTTCATAAGCGTTCATGGAATCCTCTGCAGTATCGAAGTTGTTCATTTGATGATTTAAGAAGAAACCATCCACGTACAATCCTGAACCGAAGAATTTACCGAGTGAATTCGTCGCGGACACCATCATCCCGTTCTTATCAACAACCACAAAATGTGTCGTATTGCGGTGATCCGCTTTCTCACCTGGTGCGGTGTACAGGTCCGCAGAGCTTGTCAGTGCCTCGCCGCCGACAGAGAATTCCTCTTCAAACAACTGATTTGTATATTCCGTTGAGGTCAATTTCTCCTGCTCGACTTCTTCAAACTCAGGGTCGCCCAGGGTGTAGACCCTGTCAGTGTAGACCTTGTCGACGATCTTATTCACAAGGTGGATATAGATATCTTCATATTGTTGATCATTGACAATCTGTTCCATATTCTCAGGAAGGTTGCCATCAAGGAACGCTGGCCATCCGCCACCAGGCAGGGCATATTCCTCTTCGAGGACTTTATCCAGGTTCGCTTCCAACTGTTCCAGCATCTTCAATGCCTGAATCACAATGATTCCGGATGTTGGAGAGGAGCCGGCATACAAAGTCTGGCCCTTGAATTCACCTTTGGGCGCAGGGCGCTTACCGACTTCATAAGCTCCAAGATCTCCCGGTTGGAAA
Organism: Halobacillus sp. GSS1; assembly: GCF_017307035.1. Classification (NCBI taxonomy): domain Bacteria; kingdom Bacillati; phylum Bacillota; class Bacilli; order Caryophanales; family Bacillaceae; genus Halobacillus; species Halobacillus sp. GSS1. Next base: position 163,913 of record NZ_JAFLHE010000004.1, on the reverse strand, counting down.
CCGAGCTGGCTTGTTAATGAGTCAGCAATCTCCCCTTCATAAAAAGATTCTGCCCCTTGCTGCTGCAGTGTTTTCAATGTTTCCGCAAGTTCTGCCTGTACAAGAGTATCATTGATCTGTAACGGCCGGTCTTCAGGGTAAAACATGTTGTAAATGGCCGGATCTTCATTCCCTGATTGAATGAAACGTCTGGAGTTCTGAAGCTGCTCATTAAAGATCCGCCCGACTTTGATGCCTTCTTCACTGTGAGTAACGGCATCTTCCAGCAACTCATTCCACTCCATTTTGTCTCCGTAATCTTCGTAAACCTCGCCCATCCCTTTCACAAAGCCAGGCACAGCAATTCCACGTTGTGGGCGCGCTCCGCTAACAGGAGCCGCTTCCCGATAATCATATGTGATGGCGCCTTCGTCCGGTTCGTGGACAATCATTTGTCCTCCTCCGCCGATGCCGGAGCCATAGGGTTCCACGACATTCAGAACAAAAGAGACAGCGATCGCTGCTTCAGCAGCATTCCCTCCCTCATTGAGCACTTTCATGCCCGCTTCTACCGCGAGTGGGTGCACAGCACTGACGCCGTACACAAAGGCTTCTTCCTCTGAAGAAGTATCCACTTCAACCGTCTCCTCACGCCCCTGAACTTCATAAGGCTCACGGAACTGGTCAAACTCTTCTTCAAAATAAACATTCCATCCAACTAAGCCGACGAAAATAATGCCGGCAAGTATATAGGTCACTTTCAAATCATTCAAACCTGCGGACCTCCTATCCTTCAATGACGCCGGCTTTTTTCAAATCGATGACAAGTCTGCCGTCTTCCATCCGCCATAGTTGATCGTCCAGTTCTTTTCTAAGCGTCCGGAAAATACGATAATCACGGAACGGCTTCAATATTCCATCTGTTTCCCTTGGTCTCGTATCGGATATTTGCATAGGTATGAAGGAAAGTTCTGCTCCTCCACCCTGTAAAAAGTCAAGTTGAGCAAGGGTCGAGTCTTTCGTTCGCGACCATCCCTGGTCGAAGACGAAATTCCCGAGACTGTTCATGACGATCGATGTCTTATCTTCACTCTGTGGATCATCCGGGTCTCTCTCGATATGTACACGAGTGATGGGTTCAAGCACGTGAGAGTGGTGGCCGATAATGACGTCCGCTCCCATATCGGTCATTAAATACGCAAGTGTTTCCTGTGTATCATTTGAACCGACCTGGTACTCGTCTCCCCAGTGGGTATGAACCATAACGATATCTGCCTGTTCTTTCGCTTCACGGATTCTACTTTGCAGCACACCAAGGCCAGCATTCGTCAAAACCCCGCCGACATATTCACTGGCACTATAACCCTGAACAAACACATCTGTGAAGCCTAGAATCGCGATATTTCTTCCGTTCGCATCGAAATAATGAATTTCACCGGCATCGGTCAATGTTTCCTCTTCTTCAAACATTCCTTCAGCAGGATCTAATGCACGACCAATCCCCAGGAGGTCAAGGTCCACGTCTTCCATATGTTTAAGGGTTTCTTCTAATGAAAGATTCCCATAGTCCATCATATGGTTGTTTGCTAGATTGACAGAGTCGAAACCAGCATCCACCAGCGCCTCTTCGGCTCCTTTATCCGCATACAAATGGATATCCTTATTACGCAGTTCAAAATCTTCCATGACGGCCTCAACTTCAGGATTATCAGCGTCAATGACCGGGTTTTCAAAATTCCCTGTGACATAATCAGACTCTTTAAAGTATGGAGTCACATAATCAAACACACGTCCAACCGGTTCGCCACTCCTGACAGCGGCATCACGAACGTGACGCCCGAGCATCATGTCCCCGACCATCGAAATTCTGAAATCGACATCATCCGGGCGTGTCTCTTGCGGCATGTCCGGTTTATCGATCCATTGGTGACCGAAGAAAGGAACCGCCAATAGAGCTGCGAGCACCATGGAATGGAAAGGTGCTTTCTTTTTATGCTTCTTCGTCCATACTTTCATCTTATATTTAAGGTCTTTTTCTTCCATTGAAAAATCTCCTCTAAACCAAATGGTACGCCGTAATCAATACAAACGTTGCGAACGCAATCAGGAAAGTAGCACTAAAGGTAGGCAGCACTCCCTGCTTCTGTATTGAGTTTGCGATCAATCCAGGGACAATGACTCCAATTCCCCTTAATTCCATGACAGGAAATGGGGTGAGGGGATATAAATAATCCATCGACATCTTCATCAAAACCCCGACGGTCAACATCGCAGCAAATTTACGACGGCCGTAAAGAACCGTAAACCTTGATAGAACTTGAGAAACGAGTAAGTATGTAACCAGGCTGATCAATCCAACAGCTAATACGTACATCACTTGATCGAATATCAACGCTATGTAGCCCGGGACAACCAGACCCGCGGGCACGATTCCTGTTTTCTCTGCATACAACAAGCTTAATAAAACACCAATGACAATCGCGATATATAAATCAGTACCGAACACGTGGACTCCAACTCCCTACCATTATTTGTTCGTCTGCAAAACCTTACGAGAAAACGATCGGCTTTCTTCCGATTCTTCCATGATCTCCCATCCCGTTTCTTCCCGGGAAGAAGGGCGGAATTCAAGCTCTTCGACAGCCGCAGCCACTCTCTCACCAGCTCCGACGATGTTACCTATTCCGTAGATGACACTATCATCCGGAAGTTCTTTCAATTGATCGACAATGACTTCCGTCGATGCTTTTTCCAGGTTTATAAGATTAAGAGGCCTGATTTTTCCTTCTTCATAGGCTTTCGTAATCGGCCAGACACTTTCTCCCATGACAATCAACCGCTCCATTTCAATATGGGGCAGGACATTTTCAGCGAAATCGATCGTCCGCTCTACTCTGTCACTCCGGCAGCTCATGACGATTGTACGCTCCTGGTCGGGGTAATCCAACTGCTGGATTCTTTCCCAGATGTTCAACGTTGATGTTGTGTCATTAGCAGCGAAGCCGTTAAAGAAATACTTAGGCGCTTCCTCCTTACCGAAACGATGGACACGCATCGCTCCTGGATCGACAGGTGCCTGCAGCATTCCCTCAAGCGCAACTTCACGATCGATATCCAAAATTTCCGCAACAGCCATTGCAAGGGCTGCGTTTTGAGGAAAAATCATGAATGGGAACTTTTGCAAGTATGCTTCGTCTATCCAGCTTTCATCCGCAACGACGACTTTCGAATTTTTCTGGCGTGCGATTTTCTCAAAATACTTCTGATAGGGGGTTTCCGGTATGATGACGTAACCGTTCTCCGGAATGGTCGAGCTGAAAGCTTCCGCTATATCATCAAGCGTCGGTCCCATCACATCCATATGGTCTTCAATGACATTGGCGATGATCGTAATGTTCGCCTTGACCAGCCGCTCCTGGAAGACCTGCTGATATTCCGGATTCACAGCCATACATTCACTGACAAAAGCATCTGCACGTCGTTTCACCACTTGCTCCGTAATCTTCATTTGCTCATTAATGTTCGGACCTTGCAGACCACGGACAATCGGTTCTTCCTCATCCTTATCCCAATAAAACATCCGTGCTGACGTCCCTGTCGTTTTTCCGACTACTTTCTGCCCATCCTGTTTAAGAATGCCCATAACAAGACGGGTGACCGTTGACTTCCCACGAATTCCATTGACGAGGATCCTGGTGGGGATTTTTTTCAGACGACGATCAAGCTTATATTTTTCCCAAAGACCTATAACGAGCACAACAACAAAGAAGATCATCAGGTACGCTAACTCATCCACTCACATTTCACATCCTTCTCTAGTTCCAAAGATACCATGAACTCATCTTCTCTAAAACTAACAGATTATTACAACAAACGCCACCACTCGGCATAAGTCCTAGTATATTACCATACCCTAATGGTAGATTTTTAGTTGGAATTTTCAAAATACTTTTGTAAAAATATTATTTTCACAAAGACTTACCCAATCCATGTTCAAGAGAACAATAGGTGCTAAAACAGTTTTTCTATTACAACCATTAATACCCAATAAATTATAAATCCTTATTCTTAACGCCTCCCCTTTTTTGGCATGAAAGTTGCTTGTTAAATATTGAATTGAAAATTTGAAAGGAGCATGAACAATGCACAATCGAAAATGGCTGTTCATAGTATTCGTCACGGTTATGACTTTTTCGTCTTTCATCCCTTCCGTCTCAGCAGGAAAAAGTGAAAAAGAGGAAATTAAAGGAAACCTGGTCATTGTAGGAGGTGCTCTTGGCTCAAGCAACAGTGACGTGTATAAGGAATTTATCAACCTTGCTGGAGGAGAAGAAAACGCACGAATTGGTATTATTCCAGCCGCTTCAGGCTCCTTGAAATCCTCCGAACAGTTCAAAGAAGATATGGTCACTTACGGAGTGAGCCCATCAGATGTGGAAATTCTTGAATTATCGAACCATGACTTCAAAGACACAGAAGCAAATGAACGAAAATGGAAAAGCAACGCTCAAAAGAATAAAGTGTCCGATCAAATCAAGGATCTTACAGGCCTTTGGTTTGTCGGAGGAGATCAATTAAAAATCACCGACACTCTTCTCAATCCGAACGGAAAGAAAACCAAAGCCCTTGAAGCGATATGGGAAATCTACCAGGATGGAGCCGTTCTGGGCGGGACAAGCGCCGGAGCCGCCATCATGAGTGACGTCATGATCACAGGGGGAGACAGCCTTGGCGGATTCAATCAATCCTTCATTTACGAAGATCTTTCAAACCCTGCCGAGGAGTCTGTTCCTGTTTACATTGAACAAGGTCTCGGTTTCTTTCAATGGGGAATTGTGGATCAACATTTCAGCGAACGATCAAGGTTCGGCAGGTTAGCCGCCACTGCGTTGGAGTATGAAACCCAGGGGAACTATGCCTATGGAATTGATGAAGACACCGCAATGGTGGTATCTAACAAAGAACAAACCATTGAAGTGATTGGTAGAAGTACCCTCACAGTTCTTGATGTTTCCCAAGCTGCTGTTGAAGGTGATTCCATAAATGGATTGGACTTAAGCTACCTCGCAGCAGGAGATCAAGTCAATGTAGAGGATAAAAGCTTTCACATAGATGAAGCACGCAGCCTCGAAACGACAGGCTATGAGTATTTCAATTTTGAACCTCTACCGGCTACTGGTGTGCTGACTTCCTATGGTACACTGCCGAATTATCTTTCCTACTCTCTTGTAGATAACGCAGCCACAAGAAAAGTAGAAAGTTATCTCTATGACAGTTCAGGGGAAGGGTTTAAACTTACTTTTAAACAGACAGCGGATACGAAAGGGTACTGGGGATATGAAGATGGTCAAAAAGATTCCTATTCGATCACTCATGTCACGATGGATGCGACCCCTGTGAATGTACAGTTCAAAGACGAGGCAGACCTTTTCGAAGCGTTTCAGCCCTCCTCGTTCACCGCGCCGGACTCTTCCTTCAAGGCTGATACTAAAGGGGCGCTGGTTATGGCAGGTGGTGCTTTAGGAAGCTCAAACGAAGAAGTTTACGAAGCGTTCATCTCAAGGGCAGGCAAGGATGGGAAATATGGAATCATTCCTGCTGCAAGTTCAAGCCTCAAAAGTTCCCACCAATTCAGGGAAGACTTAATTTCCTATGGAGTCCATCCGGATAAAATAGAGATCCTTCCTCTATCGAATCATGACTTTAAGAACACAAAAGAAGATGAAAGTCACTGGTTAAAGAACCGGAATGATGAGGGATTGGCAGACCAAGTAAAAAGCTATGACGCGATATGGTTTGTCGGTGGCGATCAGACGGATATTACCGCCTCCCTTCTGAATGGTGATGGATCACAATCTAAAGTCCTGAGAAGCTTATGGACCATTTACGAGAAAGGGGCCGTATTAGGAGGGACCAGTGCAGGAGCAGCCATTATGAGCGACGTTATGCTTGCGGGTGGTGGAAGCTTTGATACATTAAGCAAAGGATTTACAAAATCCTATGACAGCATGTCTCAGCAGGAAGGCGGCCCTGCTTATCTTGAAAAAGGACTGGGGTTCTTCCCTTACGGAATCATCGACCAGCATTTTGATAATAAAGCACGACTAGGTCGTCTGATTGCGACAGACGCTGCTCATGGGGAAACAGATGAATATTCCTATGGCATTGATGAGGATACCGCTCTAATCCTGGACAACAAAGAAAATGCTTTAAGCGTAGTCGGGCGTGCAGGGGTTTCTGTCATCGATATCAATGATCAAGAAGAAAACGACGGATGGAAAGGTTACGAAGGGATCCGTCTATCGTGGCTTACTTCCGGCGATCAACTGAACCTTAACACGAACGAATTCTCGATCAGTGACCATAAAGTTTCGACCAGAGACTACGAATATTTCGATTATGAAGCTGCTCCACACTCAGGTGTGCTGACTCCACATGCAAACTTGAACAACTATTTATCCTATGCTCTATTGGATAACGTTCGCGAAACTGAGGTGAAAAGCTATAGTTTTCATAAAGGGAAAGGTTTCGAACTGACCTTCAGAGAAGAAGAAGACACAGAAGGATTCTGGGGATACAAGGATGGCAACAAGGATGACTACTCTTTCTTAAATGTCTATTTGGACATCCAACCAGTAGAAGTGAACATCCAGGACCGTTAAGAACAAAGACACCATCTCTTTCAAGGGCATAAAGGTTATAAACCAAAAACAAAAGGTTCTTCCCAGCAAAGGGAAGAACCTTTTGTTTTATTGCAACTCACTAAAAACATCTTTCACTTTAGGTACTACATAGTGGCTGCCGCCTTCAGCCTCTTCAATCATCATGGACACCATAAGGTCCCTGTTCTCAGTATCCCAGGCGATGAACCATCCATTCTCCTGGCCATCCTCCTCCTGGGATTTTTTCAATTCGGCCGTTCCCGTTTTACCCGCAAGATTCAACCCTTTTTCGACGGGCTTATAAGCGGTCCCTGCTGGGTCATCGACCACAGCTTTCAAATCATTCTTTATAATCGAAGCTGTCTCTTCACTCATCACTTTCTCATGCCATACCTGCCCTTCTTCTTCAGAAGAGACCAACCTTGGTTTCATGACGTCTCCTCCTGTCACGAAGGGGGTGTAAGTGAGTGTTAAGTGAAGGCTGCTCATTTGAATCTCCCCTTGTCCAAAACCCGTATCCCCAAGTAACGCGTCCCGTTCAAATGCATCTCCGTTCAGCAACTGGGAATTTTCTATCGGGAAAATCAACGGAAGGTCCTCCCCAAAGCCGAACTCACGAGTTTCCTGGAGGAAGGTTTCTCCACCAATTTCGAGGATTTTGCGGGCAAAGTAGATATTGTCGGAACGAACGAGTGCGTCTCTAAGATTCACTTGTTCATCTTCAGCCGCTCCTGCCACCCTTGTCACTGTGTATCCGTTCTGCTCATAGGTCGTTCCCTTAATCGAGAGCTCTTCTTCTGGTGTAATGACTCCTTGTTCAAGGCCGATGGCTGCTGTGATCGGCTTGAATGTGGATCCAGGTGAATAGGTGCTGTTGAATTTGTTTAAGGTTGTCTGCTCTCCCAACCCCAAAGTTTTTGCGTTAGGGTTATAAGAAGGAGCACTTACTAACCCTAGCACATCTCCATTCATTGGATGAATGGCAGCGGCAGATCCAGATTCTCCTTTTAATTGTTCAAAAATAGTTTTTTGAACTTCAGCGGAGATTGTAAGGGTCACATCTTCCCCGTCCTCTGATGCTTTCTCAGCCAATACCGATTTCTTCTCTTTTTCTGAGTTGTAAATGGATAGATTCCATCCCAGTTCTCCACGCAACCGCGCTTCCAAAACCTCTTCCAAACCATCCCTACCAATACGATCATGGGTTAAATACCCGTCCTTATCTTTCAAGTCTTCTGCTGTCACATCGGCCATATATCCAGTTAAATGTGCTGCGGATTCACCTAAAGGATAGACCCGGGATTCTATCCCGGAATTTATCAGGTAACCTCTTGGCAGCTTTTCAATAGCAGATGACCTTTCCTCATCATCTTCTGGAATTCTTGCCAATGGTACAAAGGTATCCGGTTCAACCCAAGATTGATTTAATTTCTCATTAATTTCATCTACAGACAGACCAAGAATTTCTGCCAGCCCTTTTATCAATTCTTCTTCTTTTTCCATCTTCCCTGGAACTAGCCCAACTTCACGAACAGTACCTTTCACAGCCAAACCTTGTCCATTCGCATCGAATATTTCTCCGCGTTCTGGTCTAAGCGGTGTTGCTCTCACAGTGTCCCCTTCTTCCATTTCAGGAACAATCATAGAGGGGTCCCATTTTATCACCCAACTATCTTTATCCTCACCTTCTTCAAACACAAGAGAAGCATCGCTTGAAAACTCAATAACCCCAGCTAATGAGTCCATAGAAGCTTCATAGTCAAAAGAAACAGTTTCTTCCTCTTGGTATTCCTGATCTTCTTCTGGAAGTTCATATGTAAATGAAAGATTCTCCATCACAATTTCTTCATAAATGCTCGTATATCGATCAATAAACTTCTCCTTTTCTACTGACTGCTTAGAGTTTTCACTTAGTAGTTCATACATCTCCCCGTATTCACCATTTTCCCAGTGATCCATATAGGATTGAAAAGCGTCTTCCGGCCTTGGTTGATCCGAGCAACCCGCCAGTAATAAAATTATTCCAATTCCGACAAACATGAATCGCCACCACTTCATATTTACCTCTCCCCTTTACATATATAGACAAAAATAACCTATTTTCATCATAGTACACTCGGGGATAAATGAACAGAAAGCCACCTTTTCTATAAAAAGCCCCCTTCATAAAAGGATGAAGGGGGTTTACGATTCACCTTATATTGTTACTCCATGCACGATCTTCATCTATCATTCGCTTCGCAGCGTAAATGAGAATAAATTGAATGATGATGACAGGAAGTCCCATCAAGCCTGAAATGACCTCGAGTGGTGCCAGTCCACCAATCCTCATCAGAACAAGGGCAAATCCGGTGATGATCGCAGCGATGATAATTCTTAGTAGTTTCGGTGGTTCAAACTTACTCATATCCCTTGTACTTGTGTAGGCGGCTACGGTGTAAGTGGTCGAATCGAGGGTCGTCGTCAGGAAAATGAGGGCAACGACCATAAAGATAATGATGGCCACTTCCCCGAAAGGAAGAGTAGATAGAATATCTGGAATTGCTGCCATCCGATCATTTTCTTTCACTAGATTCAGAACAGATAGATCGCCAGAGAGGTAGCGATGGACACCAAGTCCACCAAGCACACCTGTCGCTATCCAGGAAATCAGTGTAGGCGCAAGCAAGTAGGTCAAAATCATTTCCTTGATTGTGCGCCCCCGTGAAATCTTAGCAGCGAATACACTGTGCAACATCGCCCAGGTCGCACTATACGCGTACCAGAATACGGTATTACTCTGAATATGGGAAGCTTCTCCCTGGTGAACCGAATCTGTATTCAGCGACATGTTCAAATAATTAGATAATAAGAACGATACACTGTCTGAGAAATAATTGAGGATGAACACCCCAGGTCCACCAATTAAAATAAACACAGCAAAGAACCCTGCGATATACATGTTCCACGTACTCAACCTTTTGATTCCCCGCTCGATGCCGAGATAGGCACTTAATGAGAATAAAAGCACCCAAATGATCGTAACCGTAATCGTGAGTGGAAAGTTCACTTGAATTCCGAACAAGTGGGATAAATTCTGCGTGATGATTGGCGCTCCAAGACCTAACGTCACCGAAGCCCCTGCAAGAATGCTGATCAGGAATAGAACATCAAGGAACCGCCCTCCGATGCCATCTGTAAACTTATCCCCGAATAGCACCCGGCAGGCTTCTGATATTCTCATCAATGGTCGCTTGCGGACATGGAGGATGTACCCCATGGCAGGTGCAATCATGACGAAAATGGCGAACACTTGAAATCCCCATAAGAACATACTGTAGGCATTTCCCCATAATAGCGCCTCTGCCGAACCAGCTTCCACGCCTGCCGGTGGATCGTTCGCAACAGAAGTCCACTGCAGCATCCCCGTCCGCATGATGGTCGATCCTACGCCCATCGCAATTAAAATAGACGCATATTCAAATAGTGTAAAACGTGGCTTTTCCTTGGGATCACCAAGGACCACCTGTCCATATTTAGAAAAAGATAAATACAACCCGGCTACAACTAAAATCACACCATACCAAAGGTAGCCCCAACTGAAATTGTTCACGATGGAATCAAAAATGGCATTCAGCAGTTCCAGTGATTCTGCCTCATACAAGGCAAATGGAATGCTGATGCCAATCATAATAATTAATGATGGAACAAAGATTTTATAATCGATCAACGGCTTCTTTCTCATCCAATCCTCCTAAGTTATGTAAGATTCTCCTCACTTTCTACCCGCTGAAACCTTATCCATAACTTAAAAGAAACAATTTTTATATAATAATTTTGTATGGTGAGATTTTTCATTTCACTCGCTTCAGTTCTTGAGTGTTTTCCACCCCCTCTCCATCTTCTTGTTCTTCCTCTTCAGTCTTCTTGATCTGCTCATAACGCTGGCGTTGACGGTAACCATAAGTGGAAGAAAGTACCACCTCTTCTTTTTCAAGTGCAGATCCGAGCGCTCCGATAATCGTCGAAACACTGGTAGCCGTCCAGGCGATATAAAAATAATTGATGAACCCTACGTCACCCGTTAACTGAGACTTCAACATCCCCATTGGAATGATGGCAAGCACGGCAAGGGAGAAAATAAAAAACAAAAGCAAATAATATAAACTGACAGATACAAACAGTGTCAGTACGGTAGCTGCATTGTATAATTTCCGTAAGTAAGAGGCTCTTTCATCGTTCGGCTTCTCCCATAGCCTATGCGCAAGAATGATCCAACCGACCATCGCTATAATGGATACGATCGAAAGCATGAACATACGCCATATGCCGTAATTATTACTCAGATTCCACAAGGTCGGGAACACGAGGGCATACGCCCCGGTTGTAAAAGCGAAAACAATGACTTTCATGAATGCCGGAAACATCGCCCATGGCCGATTGGCACGAACCATACCCGTCAATAACCGCAAGGCCCCGCTGATTCGGGACTTCACAGTGAAACGAACATTAATGTTTGTTTCCCCTTCACGAGGGGTTTCCCTCTGAATCGGCGAGAGCCATTCAAAGCCTCTTTTTCCTATCAATCTGGTTGAGCTTTTATTCCTCAATTCTTCATGTTGCTCATTATCCTTCGACTGAATCCTTTCTTCTGCCTGTTCGCGTTCCTTGTCAGAACTGCCGTAATAAATTTCATTCACGAGTTGTAAGATCGACTCTCTCACTCTCTTAATCATAGGTGTGGAACCAAGGCCAGGGAGACTAATCAAAGCTACTCGTCCTTCCTCACAAGCCTCAGCTACAATGGGAAACTTTCCTTTGAATAACGGCAAATCAGTCAGACAGATCCCAAAATCCCACTTCTCTTTTTCGCTCCGGTCCAATGTCGCCTCCAGAACATCTTCCGATTTTTCTGTCACTCCTGTAAGCGCATCGACCGTATATTCCACTTTCCAGTTGTAATTGTCCTCTACATAATAACGGAGAAGGTCCGGAAGCTCGTTGACCAACGCCTCTCCTAATTCTTTGGGGTACCCTGGCGCTGTAATCAACCCCACTCTTTTCTCTTCTCGTCCCATAGCCATCCCTCCAAATCCCTACAAAACTATTTTTTAAAAATATATAACCTGAATCAGAGATTTTAAACGGAAAAATGATTCCCTCTGTCAAAATCACCCCACGTAATAATAGGGGTTAAACGAAAAAGACTACAGTCCTGGTAGCGTCGGACTGTAGTCTTTTTCATTTGTGTTCCTATGAGGCAGCAAACTGCACTATTTGTTAAACTCAATGATATTTCCATCCGGATCACTGATATACACCTGGTGCCATTCGGTTTTATTCTCAGGCTTATTCAGCATTTCGACCCCATTCTCCTTCAAACGGAGAATGAAAGCCTCCATGTCCTTCACCCTTACTGCAAAATGACCATCTCTTGAATCGATTGCCGTTGTTCCACGGAAGGTTCGTCCTTCCTTATGTACAATGAGATGAATCTGCGTGGAACCAAGTTGATACCATGCCCCAGGAAAACCAAAATCAGGACGATCCGGACTCTCGTCAAAACATAATACATTTCCATAAAAGTGCTTCGCTTTTTCGATATCCGATACTAGCAGGGACACGTGGTGAATACCTTCGTACATCTCTTCCACTCCTTTTTCCTTTTCCATCAGTGTAATCGAAAAAAAGAGAAGTAGCTACCTGAACCACTCCACCACACCGATCATACTAAGCAACCCGAGCAGGAAGGAAAAAGTAGCCAGCCTTTCGTATCCATGTCCATGTGTTTCCGGTATCAGTTCTTTATAAACGATGAATAACATTGCCCCAGCGGCAAAGGCAAGACCATACGGAACAAGAAACAAGGCGATATGAACCATGTAAAATCCAAAAACACTGGCTAAACATTCAATAACTCCTGTTAAAAAGGCCATGGCCACTCCTAAAGATTTACGGACGCCCTGATTCAGCAAAAACAAGGCAACAAGAAATCCTTCCGGAGCATTCTGCAAGCCCATCGACAAAGCAACAACAAGTCCAAGATTTTCAACTTCACTCGCAAGGCTTGCTCCAACAGACAGACCTTCCGGGATATTATGCAAGGTCATAGCCGCCACAAACATCAGCCCCTGCTGCGGAAGTTTCACATCGCTCCGTTCATGATCCAGGTCAATGTGAGGAATGATGTATTCCAAGATGTTTAACAACAAAGCCCCCACCAGAACACCACAGCACAACACATACAAATTCGTTAATTTAAGAGAAGCAGGGATCAAACCGTACGTCGAAGCCGCCACCATAATCCCTGCTGTATAAGCAAGAATGCTATCCATCCGCCTGTGAGAGATGGAACGTATGAATAATACAGGCAGAGCGCCTACACTTGTCGCAAAGGCGGACAATATCATCACCGATAAATTCCCCTCCATAGCCTCCCCCTTCACTAAGCCAGTCTTAACGGTTCTTTTTTAACAATATGACCAAGCCTTCCAATTTAGACGCCTCTCACTCCTCTCTTCGCCCGAAATTCTTTCGCTAGCATGCTGGTGATAGTTTTTGAGGGAAAGCACCTATTTTTAAAGCCTATCGTCACTCGTCCATTCATCTAGCTTCATAGAGACATATAGTATTAATGAGTCAAAAGGAACTTGTCTGAGAGAGAACTGGTAGACTTTTGACAATATTAAGAAGGAGTGAACAATATGAAGAAAAATACAGGATGTGGTAATGGGTATGGACACGGTAAGAAATGTCCACCTCTATCAAGTGACGTAGCAAAATCCAAGAGTCTCTTCACTGCATCGGAAGAGTTTTCTTCTGATGATATGGAGCAAACGGTCATACTTGGTGACGTGTTGATCCAGTCTCTTACAGAGGCGGACTTCGAACTACCATCATATGCCAGAGCCATTAAAAACATCGAGAAGAACGTTTCCTTGACGCAGTGTAAAGCGATCCCTGTCGTAGGAAACCCTGGGTATGTAAAATTGTTTGTTGAGGGAGTTGTACACAAAAACATTCAATACGTAGAAGACGGTTATGGATATGTCAAAGACTACAGCATCGACATCCCGTTCAAAGCGTACGACCAAGTCCAGCTTGCAAACCCAGTCGACTACCCATTCGGTTTCGAATACAGCATTAAAGAAAATGTTCTTCAGCGCCGTGAGCTTGCTAAAGGCGGCATGGGTGCCAACCGTTGCGAATTTGGTTCTTTGACGTTCGAAATTAACAACGAACCTATCAAATGTAAGCTTCTTGCTTCTGCTGTGAACCAGTGGGACATCGTGCATCATTTTGATAACTGGGGCCGTTTCAACAAAGTAACGGAAAAAATGGACATCAACCTAGTCATTAAGCTGACTCAAAAACAACAACCTAATTTCACACCACCAAGCGTACCTCCAATGGATAATGGCGACAACGGTGGAGAAGATAGTGCGCAGGCTTCAACAACTCAACAACAAGAAACAGTCTACAGCCGCTTCCGAAAAATCATCGGTCAATAATAAAAAAGAGATGCTCCTTGGCGGGCATCTCTTTTTTTGCTTATGAACCAAACGCTACACGTACATATTGCTTTTGCAAAAAGTTGTAAACCAGTTGCGCGGAGCCTTGGATATAGAGTTTGCCATCCGTACCAGAAGCATCGCTGTGACTTATAAACCGTACACTCTGCAATTCGACTTCCACCGGATCGACGAAGGTTTGACTAAACTCATGATGGACGTCCCCTGTCTCATCACCGTCAAAAGTGTATGCCTTACGATCTGCATATGGGATCTGTGGATCCTTCTCCCAATTCACTACAACCGTCTCTTCCCATGGCACCTGTTGTTTTATCTGCTGCATCGTTTCTCCATCGTCATAAATGACTTCCACCATGAGCACACCGCTAAGAAAAACATAGGAAGATGGTAGAACAACGGTTTCCTTTTGAGAGTGAATAGATAATTGGATATCAATGATTTCGCATAGATCATCAGGAATATTCAAAGTTTCCATTACATTGACTTCTACCTTTTCCGTAGATAATAAAACAGGAACTTTCACCGTCATGTTCCATCCTTGGGATGACGACTCTTCATCTTCTTCCCAAAACGGCTCCGATGAAGAACTCTCCATGCCTCCCTGTACTTGCTCACAAATAGATTCTTCGTGATCCTCGATCGTACAGGCCGGGGGGGCAACAAGGGATGATTCCTCTTCGTAAGACCACTCGATTTTTTCTGACCATGAACTGGATTCATCCAGCATGGAGCATACCTCTGTGAACAGGTTATCGGGGGTACTTTCTTCCTTTACCTTTCCACCTGACTTTTCTACCTCTTCAAGAATAGAACCTTCTTCGTCTAAGATGATGTTTTCCTGCTCTTGGTAGTGGTTCTTAAAACCATGCCGATTATCTGAAGACTCCCCCATCGAAGAAACGATATCCGTTAAAATCGAATAGTCTTCTAAATCGTGGTCTATTATTTCCTGAGGATCCTTCACCGAATTCCAGTATGGACTAGGATCCTGTTTTAACAAAGTTAGGATTTCCGGTATAAACGGATGATTTTTGTTCCTTTCCTTATTGGATTCGATTGGAGTACGATTCCCTGATTCCCCCATGAAATCATCCTCCCTTCCAGATCCTTCACTCATGGAATTTGATTCTTTGCGGGAGGAAGACATCCGCTTTCGGTACTCTGCTAACACACGTTCATCCGTATCTTTACCGATTATTTTTGAAGGTGGGGAAATGATGGGGCGGGGCATTTCTCCACCCGGGTCGCAAGGAGAATAGATGTCATGTTGATCTTCTGAAACAGACATATCTTCCTCATATTGAAAATCATAAAAAGGAACATGATTTCTATTTTCTTTCTTCATTTTTGAGGATGGACATGATGACCGCTTCGTCCAGCGGGTTTGATTGAATTTAATCTCATCTCTCTTCATATCACTCAGAAAGATGCCAGCCCTTAAGCATCCTTCCTCCCTCCTTTACTATCCTTACTCATCACTCATCATTAGAAGCTGAGGATACCCGGATTTGCTGTTCCTGGAGAACTTTCAAGCACATATCCAATACCATTTTTTCCTCAAGCTGAGTAAAGAAACCCTCATTAAATGGAGAAGAGCCTGGCAGTGGCTGACGATCGATGGCTTCATCCCATTCAATGATTTTACTGGAAAGCAATTCACAATAAGGAAGCTCATTATAATATTGGCTACTTTCCTGATGGTATTGAGAAAGATCGCTGCTTAACAGTTCATCTTTCTCAGGGAAGCCTGAAGGCAAGGGTTGGGAGACAGCAAAATCAAATTCTTCCCGTTTGTTATGTTTAGGCATTACCGGCATAGATAAGAATTCTTCAATTTCAATGACTGTATCAAAGGGAAGATCAACCGTAAACGAATGAAGATCTGAAGCGACTGTAGTGTCTGTGCTCATTTCGATTTCGTTCGCAGGACTTGCATACTGGATGTTTTTTCGGACGAACCCTTTAATGAATAGTTTTTTAGTCGGAAGGAGCAAACGACATTGAGTCAGGGCCACTCTTTTCTTAATATCTTTGATTTCAAGTACAGGTTCCGGGAAGGTGATCGTTTCAGTAATATTCAGCTGGACATTGAGTTCGGCAAGAACGACGGGTACCTTTGTGACGATCTTCCCAATGCTGACGTGAGGCTTGCATGGTTTACAATATCCTTTTTCACACTCATAGGAATCGTTATGTTGATCAGACATTCGATGGCCTCCTAAACGAAAGATATCCCCATCGTATGTCGGATGCCTAACAATGTCTGGGCGCATATCTCGGTTTTGAGATACGATCAAGCTGCCAACGAAACGAGAATGACCCCACCATTTCCAGAGAATAAAATAAAAAACACGACTCCTCTCATAAGGAATCGTGTTTTTGTTTTTTACTTATCCAAGTTCTACTTGTTGTTTTTGCAAAACTTTAACGCGGAATCTCAGCATCATCTTCTCAACAATGTGGTGGAAGTAGCCTTCGTCAACCGGACCGTAGGAATGGCGGTCTGTAGCTTCATCCCACTCAATGATATCACTCGCGACAAGCTCACAGTATGGAAGCTCATTGTACGCTTGTGTGCTCTCCTGATGATATTGAGAAAGGTCGCTGGATAGAGCTTGATCTTTTTCTGGGAATCCTTCACCCAAGTCCTGAGCACGAAAGAAGTCGAATTCTCTTCTTGTGTTCGCTACAGGAAGCTGAACGAATCCATCAAGGTCTACTGTCGTCATGCATTCAAAGTGAACTTTAGTAGTCAATGATTTCATATCAGATGATACACATTCGCCTGAAGCACCATAAACCGGGCTCGCATATTGGATGTTTTTGCGAACGTATCCTTTAATGAACAACGGGAATTCTCCGTCGCTGAATAGATCGTCGCTGCCTGTTGAAGTACGAGTCATCAAACGACATTGAGTGATTACCACTCTTTTCTTAATATCCTTGATTTCTAGTACTGGGTACGGAAACTTGATGTTTGCTACAAGGTGAGTCGTAACATCATAAGCTCCAAGTTCTACAGGAACTTTAATCGTAAGTTCATCTGCAGGGTTTACAGGAGTATCTGCTCCTGTGTTTGTGCATCTATCAACTGAGGCTGACGCATTAAGGTTTACACATTGATCGTGACAATTATCTTTTTTCATCACTATTTTCCTCCTTTATATTAACCTCTCTGTATTCTATGCAATCTACTCTATTAAGCATGGTCAGATGAAGGAGTATAAACGTGGAACTTTGAACAAGTCCCTCATTTTAATAGAGCTCCCTCTACCTTTCTAGCAATTAAACAAAAGCTCCCTTTAGTGGAAGACTCGGTTTCGAGACTTTTGTTGAGTGGATGGGGGCTGCGGGGAATAGCTCGCTTTCCGCGGGAGCGCGGTGAGCCTCCTCGGACTGCGTCCTGTGGGGTCTCACCAAGCACTCTTTTCCCGCAGGAGTCTCGCCATTCCCCTCCGCCCCTTTGCCATGAAAGATTCTCAAAACCACTATTAAAAAGTCAGCTCGTATGATTATGGGGAGTGGATTATAGAATATCTCCATAGCACTTAAAAGCTTGATCCAGAGCGCTTTATACCTCTAACAGTTGGACGGTGGAAGACCATCCAACTTTGTACAGGGGTTCGTTTCTCTCTTACATCGAAAGGGGTGGTTGGGAAGCTGCGAGACTTCCGTGGGAGAAAGGAGATCGGCGAGATCCCGCAGGGCGGTAGCTCGAGGAAGCTCGGCACTCCCCCACAGGAAAGCGAGTAGCTTCCCAGCCACCCCCGACGCCCAATAAGGTAACGAAACCCGAAAACATCTCGAAACTGAGTCTTCCACAATCCTGCCATTTACTTTAATAATGCGGGTGATGTGGAGGGGAAATGGGTATTCGCACAGGGACGGACTCGTCGACATAGGTTAAGTTGTAGATGAGGAGGTAGAAAATGAATAGTAATAATTTTCTTGCCGTAGATGTCGGAAACAGCTGGTACAAAGCGTTGGTATCCGATCAAGGGGAAATGTTTGATTATCAAATGCCAAACGCCATCGCCTTGTTTGATGAGGAATTTTACGAAAAACCTTATGACGAAGAGGATATGGATCTTGAGGAAAATTTGATTGTCGAAATTAAAAGCCCTTCGATCCAGGATCGACGCGAGATCTTTTATATTGGAAAGTCAGCTATGCAGCAGAAAAACGTCAGCTTAACGTCCTTCAATAATCAAAAAGTGGATGAAGAGCGAACCTACCTTCTGCTTTTTGCAACCGCTGCCTACCATGCTTTACTGACGAACCCTGCTGAAGAGGATCTCCATTTCACCATCGATCAACTGGCCGTATCGTTACCAACGACCCAATATAAGGAAAAGAAAGATCTTTTCAAACAGCGCTTGATTGGAAATCATACAGTCATTTTTCATAAAGTGCCTGGGGTCAGGGAGCCGAAAGAAGTCGCAATCAAAATACAAATTGAGGATGTTATTGTTGGTGCGGAAGGCGCCCTTGCCTATTTAGCTTTGACAAGGGATCAAGAGACGCTCATGATTTCGGACGATTCCCTTGTCAAAGATTCCTCCAAAGGCATTCTTATCGGAGACCTGGGTGGGGATTCGGTGGACTTTGTAGGGATCAAGAAAAATAAACCGGTTGCTTCTATTGAAGGGGAGCCGTTCGGCATCAATCAGTACCTCGACCATATCATACAAAAAGTAAGTAAAAATGAAATGTACAGCTTCAATTCACGTTCAGAACTTGAAGAAAAACTTGTAGCTGGACAGTCCGAATGGTATGTGGAGCCATTTGCAGGAGTTCGGAAAGATATTAGTAAATACATTAATCCACAGCTTCGTCTAATGGCGATCAAGTACCTCGAACACTTTGACAGAGTGAGAAGCCGTTCCAATGAAATCAAGGGCGCCTCCCGATACATCGCTGTCGGGGGAGCCGCTGAAATTGCTGAAAAACAAATCAAAGAAGCCGCAGTGAAATGGAATGAGCGCGGTCGTCCGATTGATTTACTGTTCCCTGAAAACATGTCTAAATTGAATGTCCAGGGATTGATGATTCTGGCCAAGATGCAATGGATCAGTAAAAACAAAGAATACGCAGATGGTTACGCTTATACCAAAAGTTAGAGGGTGAAGGCATGTCAAACGTATATCACGATTACTTCAAACAAACCGTGCTGACAATCCCTGATACCTTCATTGATATAAAAACCGGGGATCAGCACGCGGTCCTCCCTGAAATAAAAGAGGAAATCGCTTATCACTCAGAAAATAACACCCTGACCCATTTACTGTTCTCTGCCCTGAATGATTACTTCCTGAAAGCTCCGACTTCACAACAAAAGGGGACCAACTGTGTGTTGTCTGAATTGCAGGAAATAAAGAGAATGCTTGCGGCAGGATCTTTTCAGGAGAGAAGTATCCCAGCATCCATCAAGAAACCACCTGTTTCAAAGGAGATGGACATTTTGGAAATCGAGGATCTGTTAGAAGCTTTCGGTGGGTAAGCCGTATGTACAGAAGGTAGACATTTTTCAGTCTACCTTCTATTCTTTTACGCGTTTCCGTATAGAAAGGTGAATTCAGATTGGAGGATTTTTCATAAGTGAACGGCTGGCAGGCAGGTAATTGCACAAAAACAAGATAAATCCACCGTGATACAGATGCCAGTACCTACGAGGTCATTCAGACTCTTATGATCCAGCTGGTGACAGGCGGATCCGTGTTTGCTGTGACAATGCTTTGGATGACGATCTTTCAAGTCTGACTTAAAGTCAAGAAGCTCAAGGACAGCACAACCTTTATTCAGTTCTTTAATTTTGAAAACGTGAGTATGGATACACTTAATCTTCTCTTTCTTCGAGTGACAGGAATAAGTGGTTACCCCTGTCCCTTTGAAAGGTTCGCATCCGCAATATAAAAGAAAGGGAATCGTGTTTTTCTTCACTCGTTTCTTTCCTAGCAGCTCCTGAATGGATTGCTGGCAGGAAGTATGACACTCCTCTTCACTCACTTTATTTTGCGCATATAGAATCGCCTCTAATACATCTTCCACACAATTTTTATAATGTTTCATTTTATCGTGTTTATCTTTTTTCCCACAACAACCATCCTTATGATGGCGATCGTAGTCATAATCATATGCTCGAAAACTCATTATTACACTCCTTAATATTTCAGTTACCGTATTATACGTGCGGAGATGATTTTCGATTGATTTGTGTGCCCACAGCAGAGGAATTTTCTCTCAACTATAGAAAATGAGAGAACCCCTCTATACTTCCGACCCCTACCATATTCCCAGTCCAGGACTTTTTCATTATGAGCGTATCGTACCTTGGTCCACCTCCTTCCTTCACTTATACTGAGAATAATAGAAAGGAAAGGTCAGTGATTCCCCAATGCTTTACATACGGCAGGTTGAAGAAATTATAAAGGATACGCTGCTTGAACATCAGCTGGAAATCAATTATGAAATCAACAATAAACTCCCAGCTCCTATGAGTTATAACGTATCCACAAATACAGTGAATTTTAACTATCTACAAATAAATGGATATATGAGTAAAATAAAAGTAAATGAGCCTGAAGAAAACGTCGTGAAAATCATCCTCTATCATGAAATCGGCTACTATCTCACTTTTAAGAAACATAAACACGATCTGCGGACACTCATGTATGGAGGAGATGAAGAAATTGAAGAACTGAAATCCGTCATAGAAGCCAATGCCTGGAATTATGGACGGGCATTAGTCCCCGAACATTTAGTTGAAACTTACGACCTCGTTCGGGAAAAAGACGAGAATCTTCTGCAAGGATTGAAATAAAAATCCCTACATTCTACAAATTATCCTTAAAATTGGAAGGTCATTGTATGGAACTTGTAGAAATAGTTATACACAGTCACTCCATGATTAGGCTTAATAAAAAAGGAAGGTGAATGGCATGTTCAAGAATCGTTTATTCAAGAATGTTCTATTCCGATGGATGCCACATAAAGAGCAAAGCATTTGTGAAAAAAGATTGATCAAAGTCGTCAAACGCCTGAAGGTTGAGAATTTCAATTTTAATTGGGACCGTAACAGTTGTTTTGTGGAATTTACATATCAAGGGGAGAGCTATCGCCTGGAGCATTCCGTTGATAAAGCCAAGGAAAAAGGCATTATTTTAAGGAATGGTTTGGATTGCTTGAATGAATTGACACAGTCACTTGAAGATTTGGGCTTGATTATCGACCGTGGCATGTATGACTTTGACACTTGGATTGCCGGCATGAGACAGTCACCTTCCGTTGAGGAAACGCCTGAAGTGCAGGACGAGTTACAATTCAAGTATAAAACTCTGGGAAAACAAGCGGGAGAAGAAACCATTGCGCTTAAACCAGAAACTTCGTTTAAGAAGTTCGACGAAAACCATACATCATCGAAACGGACGCAAATAAAATAAAAAAATGACCTGCCTCTTTATTCAAAAGAGCAGGTCATTTTTTATGGATTTTTTTCTTTCCGATGTAGACCCACATAACTACGTAAGTGGTAAAAAGCAATAGCAAAAACATAGGGGCAGATAGCACATCACGTATAATCACCGTCGCATCACATCCTTTCTATTTTAAACTGTCCAAGGGAAATGGAAAGAATGCATAGAAAAGGACAATGATCGGAACAGATACGAGAAGAGCCCGGACTGGGTTTCTATAATGAAGATATAGGACGCCGAATAGTACGACATTTAAAGGAATATTGAGCCAGTTGTTCCACCCATGATCGTAGACATACATCCCTTTCAGTGAAAACAGCCATTCCAAAACCGTATAAAACGCAACCCAGACCGTAATATAAATAAACTGGCTGCTCCTCGTTTGGGGAAAACGCTGCAAATAGATAATTAAGCCGACAGGGCAGATGAAAAAAGTGAACGCCATATTGATGATGGAATGATTCAGCCACTCCATCGTTATCCCTCGGAATGCCCACAGCGTGTGGTTGTAATAAAGGAAATTATAGGTCATGTTTACAGCAATGAAAAATAGAATCGTCGGATATTGCTTCCCTACCTGCTTCCAGTCAACAAATCGATAAGCAAAAAGGATCCACACCACAATAACTAATAATAAATACATCTCCCACCACTCCAAAGAATCAATTATCCCCATTCTTCACCCACCCCATCCCCTTTATACATGCGCGCTCAATTACCAGAAATACCCACAACAGGATATCCATTTTCTGGATGACCTGGTGTGGGAAATAATGTAATAAAAACAACAAAAAAAGCCTGCTTCGTTTCGCTTGGAAGCGTTGGAAACAGGCGTTTTTCAAGGTGGTTTACCTTAGAGTATATGGTTTAATAGGCAAGTGCGAATAGTCCCTTGATATGGGAAAGGTAGCGCACGTTACTCGCTTCTTTCATGACAGAAGCCGGAAGACCTTTCAATGGTGTCTGGTTGGCACCGATGAAAGCAACCGCATCTTTACGGCCAAGGCTTGCAAGTGTACCTGAATTGACAGGTTCAAACTCTTCAAAGCTCTTGTCTTCAAGGAAGGCATATAGGTTATAACCAACGGTCTCACCCATCTGCCAAGCGATTTGTGCAGTTGGTGGCTGCGGGCGTTCTTCACCTGGTTTGAAATAAACCGCACTGTCACCAACAACAAATACGTCTTTGTGAGATACGGACTGAAGGTAATTGTTCACAGACGCACGTCCACGATTCACTTCAATACCGGATTCACCGACAAGTGGATTTCCTGCAACTCCGCCTGTCCAAACGAACGTGTTCGCTGTCAGCTTACGGCCGTCTTTCAACTCGATAACGTTTCCTTCTACATTCGTGACAGGAAGTTCTGTCAGGAATTCAACGCCGCGCTTTTCAAGACTCTTCGTTGCTCTTTCAATTAAGTGATCAGGAAGCATTGGCAAAATTTTCGGCATCGCTTCTACAAGTGTGAGCTTGATTTCATCAGGGTTAACGCCATATTTTTTAGCCATTGCTGGTGTTTCATCAGCCAATTCACCGACAAGCTCGACACCAGTCAAGCCACCGCCTCCAATGACGATGTGTGCATCAGCTTCGTTATTGGACGCTGCATAATCACGGATACGAGCTTCCACATGTTCACGGATTTTGTTTGCATCTTCCGCAGATTTAAGAACCATGCTGTGTTCCTGCAATCCTGGAATCCCGAAGTAGTTGGTTACACTACCCAGTGCCACGACCAAAGCATCGTAGAACAATTCAGAACCATCTTCCAGTGAAATCTTTTTGTCGTTGACAGAAAAGGACTCGACCGTTGCAACCTTAAGGTTGATGTCTTTTCCTTTCAATAACTTTTCAAGAGGAAGTGCTGCCGCCTGCTCAGAAATGTTTCCTGCTGCTAAACGGTGCAATTCTGTAATGATTTGGTGTGTCGGAGTTTTGTTAATGATTGTGACGTTCGCTTCGGAAGCGTCCATGTATTGGCGTACAGACAACGCAGCAAGAAGCCCGCCGTAACCGCCGCCTAAGATGACGATTTCTTTTGACATGTTGATTCCTCCATTTCCTACTCTTTGTGATTGCGTTCAGCAGATACTTTTAAGTATGCGTTGACGAAACGGAACATTTTCTGAGCCTGAGGGTCTTTCAACATCTTCATCAAGCCGAATAGTCCGATGACTTCTGAGCTGCTTTCCGCATGATCTTTCGCTTCGATTGCGTTCTGCGCTACTTCTTTCACGGTATGTTTGAGAGGCTCAGCCACTTCTGACATGAACTCAGCCGTGTCTTTTTTCAGAACTTCATCCGTCGCAATCGATTGAACGGTGTCGTAGGAGCTTGAAAGAATCTTCACCAATTCGGTAAGCTTCGGAAGCTCTTTCACAAGAACAGTCAAAGATTCCTGTACTTCAGGTTCCAGTAGTTGGTCGAGCAGTTCACGCTCGTCACGAGCAACGTTTGTCTGCCCGTCTTTTTCTGTTGTGAATGAATCTGCCATATCCACTTCTCCTTTTTTGAGCCCGGGGCTCATTTTTTTATAAGTAAATAACTAGTACAAGCAACGAAAGCTCCACCTGTTATAAAACAGTAAGAGTGCCATTTTATAGCTAACGTTACTAGAGTAAAATATAATCTTGTGAAGCACAACACATTCTGACAAAATAAACGGTTACATTAATAATTTTTTTCAAAATCTCTGTTCTTTTTACAGCATTTTCAATCAAAAAGACGGATTTATCACTCTTATTATCATTCGCTAAAGATATTTTCTCATACTGTAATATACCTTTTTTAAATGAGTAAAGGTTCTCCATACAAGAAAGAGGCTAACCGGGACCCGATTAGCCTCCTCCAACAATGTTACGGTAAATCGTTACCGGCAGCGCGGTAAAGCTCGTACCATTCTTCTCTGGACAACACAATATGAGAAGCTTTGGCAATGTCCTGCATTCGCTGGGTATTCATGGTTCCCACGACAGGTTGAATGTTAGCAGGGTGACGCAGAATCCAGGCAATGGCGATGGCAGAATCCGTCACGTCATACTTCCCTGCAAGTTCCTGCAGCTTAGCATTCACTTCCGGAAAAGCGTCATTCCCTACAAAAGGACCTTCAATCATTCCATGCTGGAATGGCGACCAAGCTTGAATGGTTATATCATTCAGGCGGCAGTATTCCAAAACATTGCTGTCCCTGACGATGGCCGGGTCGTTATGCATGTTCACATTGAATCCAGCATCAATCATCGGTGTATGGACGATGCTGAGTTGCAGCTGGTTGACGATCAAGCTGTCGCCCATATATTTCTTCAGCAGTTCCATCTGCATCGGGTTTTGGTTACTGACGCCAAAGTAACGCACCTTCCCACTTTCTTTCAGTGTAGCAAACGCTTCAGCTACTTCTTCCGGCTCCATCAATGCGTCCGGACGGTGGAGTAGAAAACTATCCAGGTAATCTGTATTCAACCGCTTCAGACTTCCGTCTACAGACTCCAAAATGTGTTCTTTAGAAAAATCGAAGAAACCATTGCGAATGCCACACTTCGATTGAAGCATGATGTCCTCACGTGACACATCCGTCTTTTTGAGGGCGTCAGCAAATACGGATTCCGATTCGCCTTTTCCATAGATGTCAGCGTGATCAAATAAGTCGACCCCATTTCCGACCGCATTTGTAATCACTTCCGATGCATCCTTCGTGCTCAGTTCACTCATTCTCATACAGCCGAGCGCAATCTCCCCGACCTGTAAATCACTTTTTCCTAATTGAATTTTCTTCACAATGCTTCCACCTTTCATTCCAAACCTATCTTTATCTTATCACTTTCCCTCAAAACCTTAAGAAATAACGCTTACCAGTAAAAGGAGTACCAGGTCACCCATAATCTGGATGACCTGGTACTCCTTTTATTTCCAATAACACTCATTCCCTTATATACTTTATATAAGATCGATCATTTCAGAGGAGGAACTTTGTATGGGGAACATGGAAACACTGAATCAATCGAACTTCAAAAAAGGCGCCTATTCGTTTTACGAAGAGCTTCGAGAGGGTCAACCGATTTTTCCAATGTACAATGATGGCACGAATCACTCCTGGATGATTACCAAGTACGATCACGTGAAAGAGCTGTTGAAATCACCTAGTTTCATTAAAGACCAAAGCAAGTTATTCTCATCTTCCACCCAAGACACGGGCGAAAATGACTTCAACATCTTCCAAAACATGATGCTCGACGTGGATCCGCCCGACCATACACGCCTGCGTAAACTTGTCCAACCTTACTTCAACCCTAAAACCATTAAACAACTGGAACCAAGAATCCGTGAAATTGCGGATGACCTGTTGAACCAGATGAAACAAAAAGATACCACGGTCGATTTAATTGATGATTATGCTTTTCCGCTGCCCATTATCGTCATCAGTGAGATGCTCGGTGTTCCCGCAGAGGACAGGGATAAATTCAGACAGTGGTCCAACACGATTGTCTCTGCCTCCAACGAAATGGACCCTGACTTCATGGTGGATGTAGAAGCGTTCACTACATATCTGACCGAGCTTTTTGAACAACGTAAAGCAGAGCCTCAGGATGATCTCGTTTCCCACCTCATCCAAACGGAAGAAGACGGGGAGCAACTGACAAGAAATGAACTCTACTCTATGATTGTCCTTTTAATCATCGCCGGTCATGAAACAACCGTCAATTTGATCGGGAACACGATGTTTGCCCTGTTTGAGCATTCTGACCAGCTTGAAAAAGTAAAAGCTGACCCATCTCTCATACCTGGGGCCATTGAAGAAGGGCTTCGGTATTACAGCCCTGTCGATTTCTCAACGGCCAGATGGGCAGATGAGGGCATTGATTTCCACGGCCAGCCCATCCGACGTGGGGATTTCGTTATCGCATCGATCAGTTCGGCTAACCGTGATGAAGAAAAATTTGAACATGCTTCTCACTTTGATGTGACGAGAGAAAGAAATGCGCATGTGGCATTCGGTTTCGGCATCCACTTTTGTCTCGGTGCCCCGCTCGCCCGACTCGAAGGGAAAATTGCGCTGGAAAAATTACTAACCACTTTCCCAGATATTGATCTGAAACGCAGTGGAACCCAGCCTGAATGGCGGTCTGTTTTCCTATTAAGAGGACTAGATTCCCTCCCCGTTTCTTTATAAAAAAAGGCCACTTGATGAGCTCATCAAGTGGTTTTTCTTCTAAATACATATATAAGGGTGAGTACAAAGAGAAGGCCTGCAAGAATAAAAGCGGAGTTCACAACAAGAGGAACGTCATTCCCCTGATTTTTAACCCCGATGCCGATGAACGCCCAGACAAAAACGAGCGGGTACACCCAATCATCCTGGCTCTTCATAAAGAAAACCGCAAGCAGTGTGCCCACAATCATCAACAGGATCGTCCATACAGAGGCCGAAATGCCGAATCCATCCCAGCCGATGTAGGTTAAGTAATAGCTGATATTCGCGATGGTCGCGACACTGATCCAGCCAAGGTAAACCGAGAACGGAAGCCGGTCGAAAAAAGAAGCATCATTTTTCTGTAAGGTTTGATACAAGCGGATCAATGTTAACAGCAACGCAATCATGACCACTACAGAGATTCCGAAAAACTCATAGTGCCACATAAAGATCCAGAGAGCATTTAGCAAGCTGCTTAAGACGAAGAGGCCGCTTGTCTCTTGATAGATAGGCAGGTCGCGTCTACTCTTTGGAAACTGTCGAATTACCCAGATTCCTAGTAAAATGTAAATAAGTCCCCATATACTGAAAACATAACCAGCAGGAGTGAATAAAACGTTCAGACGGTTGGATATTTCACCTGTAGTCTGGCCGTTCAGAGGTAAAGCATTGGCAAGCACGTTCACAGTGACTACAAGAATGAATGCCAGTACGTTCATGATCCATTTCCCCATAAAAACTCCTCCTCTATACTCCGATTGATACATAGTATTCCTTTTCATGCCCTAATAAAACACGTTCCCCCACATCGATGAAAAAACTCTTCTCCCATTTCGGGTTATGCATGTCCCATTTAAGGGAACAGTATAAAGGGAATTTTTTCACACTACGAAAAAGGAGTGGAAAACATGAATAACAAGCAATTTGAAAAAATGAAAAACGGTAATGGATTCATCGCTGCGCTGGACCAGAGCGGCGGCAGTACACCGAAAGCGCTGGCCGCTTATGGCGTCCCTGAAGATTCCTATTCCGGTGAAGATGAGATGTTCGACCTTGTCCACCAGATGCGGACAAGGATCATAACCTCCCCCTCTTTTGATGCGGACCATATTCTTGGTGCCATTCTCTTTGAGCAAACGATGGATCGTGAAATTGAAGGACAGTTCACGGCCGATTACTTGGCGAGCAAAGGCGTCGTTCCTTTCCTTAAAGTCGACAAAGGACTGGCAGAAAAAGAAAACGGTGTCCAACTCATGAAACCGATCGATGACCTGGACGAAACACTCCGTCGTGCCAATGAACGCAACATTTTCGGCACAAAGATGCGTTCTGTCATCCATGAGCCGAATCCTAGCGGAATCAAAGAAGTGGTTCAGCAACAGTTCGACATCGGAAAAAGAATCATCGCTTCCGATCTTGTACCTATCATCGAACCAGAAGTCGATATTCACAGCAGTGACAAGGAAAAATGCGAAGAACTTCTCCGAGATGAGATCTTGAAACACTTGAATGAGTTATCTGAAGAGGAGAACGTAATGCTGAAGCTCACGATCCCTACGCAGCCGAACGCATACAAAGAACTCGTCGATCATCCTAGAGTCGTCCGTGTCGTTGCCCTTTCCGGTGGTTATTCCCGTGAAGAAGCGAACGAGAAGCTCAAGGAAAACGACGGCGTCATCGCAAGTTTCTCCCGCGCGCTTGCCGCAGACTTGAATGCCAACCAGTCTGATGACGAATTCGATGCAGAGCTTAAGAAAGCCGTAGATTCCATCTATGATGCTTCGGTCAATAAAAAATAACCAGCGCAAAAAGGTGCGATCCTAGGATCGCACCTTTTTTATTATTCATTTCTTAATAGTCTCATACTGTTGAGAATGACAAGTAAAGCTGCTCCCGTATCACTTAACACAGCCATCCATAAAGTCAGGATACCTGGGAAGATAAGCATCAGTGCCACGAGCTTCGTAACTAAGGAAAACCACACATTCTGTTTAATAATCTTCAACGCTTTCCTGCTCAAACGAATCGTGTGAGGAAGTTTCTCCAGATTATCAGCCATCAGAACAATATCTGCGGTTTCCATAGCGGTATCCGTTCCCGCTCCGCCCATAGCGATCCCAAGATCAGAGGTAGCTAAAGCCGGGGCATCATTAATTCCATCTCCTACCATGGCTACACTCTTGCCTTCCGCTTGGAGCTTCTTCACAGCTGAAACCTTATCTTCTGGTAAAAGCTCAGCAAAATAACGATCCACACCTGTTTCTCTGGCTATCTTATCAGCGGTTCCTTTATTATCCCCTGTGAGCATCACCATTTCCTGCATCCCCACATGCTTCAGCTTTTGAATCGACTGAACGGTGATGTCACGGATGGTATCAGCCACAGCGATAACGCCTAGAACCTTGGCTGAAGTCCCTACAACCACGATGGTATGACCCTCTTTTTGGAACTCAGCAATTTGATCTTTCCAATCAGTAAGAGGTACATTCATATCTTCAAACAACTTCGGACTTCCAGCATAATATTCTGTGCCATCCAACTCCGCCTTGGCCCCTTTTCCGGCGATGGTTTGATAGTTTTCCCCATTCATCGCCGCGATGTTTCGTTCGGTGGCATATGTCGTAATCGCCTGAGCAATCGGGTGGGTGGAATATTCCTCAATGGTCCGCGTTATACGGATCAGCCCATCTTCACTTACGCCAATAGCCAGCACTTCAGAAACCTTTGGACGTCCTTCTGTCAGCGTCCCGGTCTTATCGAAAGCGATGGCTTTGATGGTTCCGGCCTTTTCCAAAAACGTGCCGCCCTTGATGAGGACACCATTCTTAGCGGCATTTCCGATAGCGGAAACAATCGCGACTGGTGTAGAAATAACAAGAGCACAAGGACAGGCGACCACAAGTAAAGCGAGCCCTTTATACAGCCATTCTCCCCAGGTACCAAAACCGAAGAGAGGCGGAAGGACCATGACCAACAGAGCGAGGGTGAAAACAATCGGCGTATAGACTCTCGCAAAACGGTCGACGAAAGCCTGGGTGGGCGCTCTTTTTTCTTGAGCCTCTTCCACGAGGTGAATAATTTTAGCGATTGTTGTATCCTCTACGAGCTTCGTAACTTCAATTTCCAACGATCCACTTTCATTCACAGTCCCTGCATAAACTAGATCTCCCGCTTCTTTATCTACAGGCAAAGATTCTCCCGTGATCGGTGCTTGGTTGACACTGGATGTGCCGGTCACCACATCACCATCCAAAGGAATTTTCTCTCCTGGTTTAACGATGATCACTTCCCCAACCCCAACCTCTTCTACTGCTTTACGGATGAGTTCGTTGCCTGACTTGACTGTAGCCTCTTTAGGAGTGAGATTGATTAAACTTCTGATCGATTCTCTTGTCCGTTCAATCGACCGGTTTTGGAGTGTATTGCCTAATGCAAACAGCCAGACGACCATGGCCCCCTCAAACCATTCCCCGATTAAAGCAGCACCGATCGCTGCCGATGCCATGAGGACGTTCATATCCAAAGAACCGCTCTTGATGGCATAAAAAGCACTTCTTGCAGGCTTGAACCCGCCAATCAGAATGGCCGCCGCATAAAAAGCCGTTATGAATTCTGCGGGGATGCTTGTAAACGAACCTATAAATCCAAGACCAAGGAACACTCCGGAAAAAGTCGTTGTTGAGAGGCTTTTAGATTTGTCAGCTTTCTGATTATAGCTGTCTTCTTTTCCTTCCAAGAAAGCTTGAAACCCGGCCCTGCCTACTTCTTTAATAATTTCTTTCGGAGAGGTCGTATGCTGAATCTGCATCTTCCCAGTTGAAAATTGGACTTGCACATCCTGGACCGCACGATTTTTGCTCAAATGCTTTTCAATCGTCATGGCACAAGAACCACAATCCATCCCGTCTATTCTATAGGTTTGTTGATTCTGCTGGCGATTCACCCGTTCCGCTTCAAACCCTAATTTACGAATATGCTTCGGTATTTGTTCATATAGGGATTCATTCTCAGCACCTACTGTCATCTTCCCTGTCCCGTACTGAACGTTAACCGTTTGAATCCCGTTGATTTTCTGAAGGCCTTTTTCAATCGTGGTGGCACAAGAAGGACAGTCCATGCCTTTGACATCGAATTTCACTACGTTTGAACCTTCTGATTTTTCAACACCTGCGTCTGTGGTACAGCATGAAACCTCTGGCTGCTCACTTCCACAACAAGAGTGCTGGAGCGCTTCTTTGCTCTTTTTATCACTAGAACAACAAGCGGAATTCGCCTCCTGTTCTTCAGTAGCACTGGAGCAACAGGTCGTTTCCGCCTCCACTTCTTCCTTTGCGGTGGAACTGGAACAACACGTTACTTCCGTCTCTTGTTCTTCTTCAGCACTGCTACAACAAGACATCGCTTCACTTTTTAAAACCTCTTCCGAACTTGAACAGCAGCTCGCTTGTTTCTCCTCACTCATTCCTCTCACCTCTTTTCTCTCTATACTTCTTTCGAGTGTTGAATCGCAATAGAAACCAACTGATGCACATGCTCGTCAGCCAAAGAATAGAAAACAAGCTTCCCTTCTTTACGGTATTTAGCTAATTTCATATTTCGTAGTAATCGGAGGTGATGCGAAGCAGTCGCTGTCGTTGAACCAATAATATTCGCTACATCACACACACAGAGCTCGTTTTCGAGAGTCAAGGCATAGGCAATTTTCAAGCGCGTGGCATCAGACAGGGCTTTGAAAATCAACTCTACACCAAGAACTTCCTCCACCTTCGGCTGGACTCTTTGCACAAGTTCTTCGTCATAACAAAAAGTGTCGCACGTATCTTTGGGCGTTTTCTTCATAACCTTTTCACTCAATATATTCACCTTCATTCAAATAATCGTTTTAATGTTTAATTATAGTGTATGCCTTTTCTTTCAACCTCGTCAATGATAATAATCAAATAATCATTTGAATATAAAAATAACTCGTTTTATCATGAGGCACTGATCAGGATTTTATCCTTTTTCATCAGCGCGATATTTTGTTGCGATTTGCATCTCCCTTTGGCGCGATTCGCACCTCCTTTGGCGCGATTCGCTCTCCCTTTGACGCGACTCGCTCTCCCTTTGGCGCGACTCGCTCTCCCTTTGGCGCGACTCGCTCTCCCTTTGGCGCGACTCGCTCTCCCTTTGGCGCGACCCGCTCTCCCTTTGGCGCGACCAACAAAAAAAGCCTTCCCTCAACTAAAATTGAGAGAAGACTCCTCCTTACCTGAACAAATCCAGCAAGCGATCCCAGAAGCTCTTTTCTTCTTCTTTCTCTGGTGCCTCTTCTTGTTCTTCGTCCTTTTTAATACTTTCCGTTTTAATGACGAACTGCACCGATCCAACCTTTTCATTCTTCTCGGAAACGAAGGAAGCTGGTTCGAAATCGGATTTATCGTATTCTTCGACCATCTGTTCAATCTCTGAATCCATCTGACCAGGTAAATCACTGGTGCTGGACGCTAATTCGGATGTGCCTTCATGAAGTTCCGCAGCTCCACTTTCGAGCTCAGAAGTTCCGTTTGTCAGACTTCCAATGCCGCTGTGGATGTCTGCATAAGAACCTGCCAACTGGTCAACACCACCTGTGTACTCCTTTAGTCCAGCGTGAAATTCTCCATACTTCGATGAAAGTGACTGTAAACCTTCCTGCAATTGTTTGACAGAGTCCCCAATATTCATATTTTCCATACTGGTACCGATTTGATCGGCCATCGTGTTCAGGTTTGTACTCATTTCATTCAATGAACCGGCACTCTGTTCCAAAGCCGGAGTGACGGCCTGATACGCTTCTTTTACATTACCGTACGTTCCTTTTGCGGTTTGAGCGGCCTGGTATGTTTCTACAAGCTTATTAACGACTTCCGGGTCAGCCCCGCTCTCACGTAAAGCCTGGATTTCCTGTTCAGAAATTTGATACCCAGGAATGGCTTCGATGGACTGACTCAACGCCTGATGGGCTTGGCTGTACTGATCCTTCAGATTCGTCAATCCTTTTTCAGCTTCATTCAAACCTGCAGACAGCTGACGTAAGCCCTCTTCCATTTTGGCAAAATCACTTACGTTCACTTCGCCAGATCCAGAAGCGACAGCCTCGTTCATCTGCTGCAGTGCGTTCTTGATGGAAGCGGAACCTTCCACAAGCTCTGCTGAACCATTGCTTACCCCTTGAATGCCGCTGTTAAATTGTTCTGATCCGTCATACAAGTTTGCTGCGCCATCATTCAGTTCAGAGATTCCATTTTTGAGTTCACCAACACCTTTGTTGATTTCAGCGGTGGCATTCGATAATGAGCCCATGTCGTTCTTCATTCCGCCAATATCGGGTGCGTCAATGGACATGGAGGATGGAATCGCTGCAAATTCAATGCTTTCCATCTCCAAATCGGTGACGTCCGCCGTCAGAGTGAAACTTCCTTCTTTTTCAGGCATGACAGTGAATGTCACTTGCCGGTCTTTCCCGGCGTTTGCGACCGTTCCTTCAGGAGCTTGAATGTTTTCATAAATCATGGAATCCAGCTTCATCGTGATTTGCATCAAGTAGTTGTTGAAAAAGCTCTCATCCGCCTTTTCATTTTTCGATGTATCAATACTCACATTGAGCTTGCCGTCTTTTCCGACCAGCTCTTCAGGATTCATGGCTTCTCCATCTAATTGATAGGAAACATCGATATTCCATGGCAGAGGTTTGTCTTCTAAATTGCCTTGATAGTAATACTCTTCTTCTTCAGCTTTCAATTCGACTTTTTCATTCTGCTGCTCAATTTCTGTAACATCCGTCAGATTCTGGACACTTGTGTAAGGCCCGTAATCGACGATTTTTCCAGGCTCTTCAATTGTAAAATTGTTGACGACGTACATTTCTTCTTGATTGCCGGAAGCATCGAGCGTGGTGTACACGACTTCATGCTTTTCCGAGTAGGAGCCTTTCGCTGCAGGCTCTGTTTTTCCGTTGTCTTCTGCCGATACAGGAACAGTCGGCAGGACGAGAAGAAATGCTGTGAACAGCGCTGTCGCACGTTTAAATCTCATCCTCACTTTTCCTCCTTATAAAAATTAGCTCTCCAAGTCGTTCTCTTAATCACACGGTCAAAGATCACTAGCAGGGCCGGAAGCACGAACACAACCATGAGGAAGGCAAGCAGAGCTCCCCGTCCTAACAACAATCCGATGGAAGATACAATCGGATTAGTGGATGTGATCCATAAAATGAATCCGACACTCGACAGGATGGCCGCTGATACGAAAATCGCGAAAATTTTATCATCGATCGTCTTCTTAATTGCCTCCAGAGCAGGCATTTCTTTTCTCAAATGATTATAGTTTTCCGTAAACAAGATCGCATAGTCCACCGTCGCCGCAAGCTGGATGGTACTGATTAAGAGATATCCGACATATACAAGCGACGTATCCATAAAGTACGGGAACGATAAGTTGATCCATACGGAAGCCTGAATCGTCACCAGAAGAACGACAGGGATCGAAATTGACCGGAACGTGAGCAGAAGCACCAGCGCTACTGTCACGACCGTCAAAATATTGACGAGCCGGTTATCGTCCTGGACGATGTTTTTCATATCATACAAAGTGACACTCTCACCGAGCATATGCGTTTCATCATAATATTCCCCGGTCGTTTCCTTGATTTTCTCTATGAGAGAAAATGCTTTTTCCCCTTCGGCATCCGTTTCGGTGTATAGCGTAATCCGTGCATAGTTCTCCGAATAAAACGACTCCGTGACCGACTCCTCCAAATAAGCGGGCGGGATGGCAGGGCTGACCATGTTGACGTAGGAGATGACACTGGAAACAAGCGGAAGGTCCTCCAACTCCCGTACAAGCTCTTCCTCTTTGGCACGATCGCCTTCAGGGACGAGCAGAACCATCGGCATGTTCTTCCCGAACTCCTCCTGAATCGCTCTCGCATCCTGGCCTGCCCGTGTGTTTTCAGGATGTTCGCCTGTTCCATAAATGAATGAAGTTTCACTTTGCGCCAAGAAGGCAGGAACGATGATCAGAATGACAAAGATCAAACTCGGAATACGGAATTTCATGACTCGTCTGCCGATCCCTTTGAAATTCGGAACGAACGGGCGGTGCTGGGTACGGTCAATCCAGTGATAGAACATCAACGTAAGAGCTGGAAGGAAAATCATGACGCTGAGAAAACTCAACAGGATACCTTTCAGCAAGTTGAGACCTAAGTCTGCCCCGATGCCGAAGTCCATGAATGTAAGAGCCGTAAATCCGAAGAAGGTCGTCGACGCACTGGCGATGATCGCCGGGAACGACCGTTTCATCGCCAGGTGCATCGCTTCTTTCGGATCGGACACTTCTTTTCGATAATCCGAAAAGCTATGCAGCAGGAAGATCGCATAATCAAGCGACACCGCGAGCTGTAAAATCGGTGCGACAGACTGCGTAACAAACGACACTTCTCCAATGAAAATATTCGTCCCCAGGTTGATCAGGACAGAAACGCCAATCGCCGTTAAAAAGAAGACCGGTTCCATCCAAGATGTCGTAGACAAAATCAGAATGAGGATAATGATCGGAACAAGTAGTGCAGCCGCGTACATCGACTCACTGCCCGCCATCTTCTGGGAGACCGCCGTGTTGACCGCTTCCCCTGCCACAGCATTTTCTTCGCCAATCAAATCGTAAATGGCATCGGTCGCTTCCACTTCGAACCCTTCTTCAATGGTCACAGAAAAAAGGGCCGAATCACCCTGGTAATACGTTTCCACGGTATCCGGGTCTGCCATTTCGAGCGGTACTTTCATATCGATGACATCATCGAGCCAAATCACATTGGTGACTCCTTCAATCGAGTCGAGTTCTTCTTTATAACTTAGTGCCTCGGTAACGGAGATGTCCCGGACCAGGACCCGGGTATTCTCTACCGGCTCATCAAACTCTTCCTCCATCAACTCCATAGCTTCCATAGATGGAGAATTCTTCGGCAGATAATCGACCATGTTGTAATTGACCGATACCCCGAACTGCGCCACCGTACTGAGAATGGTTAAAATCATAAAAATAATGACAATGCTTTTCTTATGTTTAATTATTCTTGATGCCCAGCCAATAAGGCCTCACCTCTCTTGCAAATGACATTCATACATTCTATCATTTTATTAACACCGTGTTGGATATTCAACAAACAGTTTTTTAACTAACGTCAGTTTCCCAACATAACTCTATTTTGTGTTGGATTGTCACAGAAATGTAACAAAAGGGGCTATAACCATGAGCGAAAAACTAGACCGCAGAAAAAAATACACAAGGAGAGTGCTGAAGGAGAGCTTGATCAGCCTGCTTGCGGAAAAGCCGATTTCGGATATCACTGTGAAAGAATTATGCGCGCTTGCTGATATCAACCGATCGACCTTCTACACCCATTACTCAGACCATTACGACCTGCTCAGCAAAATCGAAGAGGAAATCAC
The DNA here is from genome assembly GCF_017307035.1 of Halobacillus sp. GSS1. Lineage (NCBI taxonomy): Bacteria > Bacillati > Bacillota > Bacilli > Caryophanales > Bacillaceae > Halobacillus > Halobacillus sp. GSS1. The sequence continues at coordinate 127,624 of NZ_JAFLHE010000004.1, read as the reverse complement.
AGAAGACATGAACCGCTACCTGCACAGCTATAACTACGAACATGAAGAAGAATCTATTCAGATGACTGAAAAGATATTGGAATACATCATTGAAAACAAGCTGATGTTCCGTACCTTGCTAAATAAAGAAGCAGCTCCGACTTTTGAAAAACGGATGATGGATCTGACGCGGGGATTCATGAGGAACAATTGGATGGACGAGCATGTGACGAAGAAACATGAATCGGAGTACTTAAGCTCCTTTGTCATCAGTGGAGCCATTCATGTCATCAAAGATTGGATTGAAAAAGATATGGATCAATCACCGCGCGAGATGGCAGTCATGATCAATCATTTTATTAATTATGGTTTTTCTTATCTTGAATAATTATCCTTACTCGAAATTAGCAGAGCATTCCGTATCATAACTCAAGCATTTCCATGATGGGGTGAAAGATGATCCAATATATTCCTTCCCCTCCCTCTCATCCCCCTCTCAACAATATAAAATCAAATTCGATTTTTAATAACGGTTGACTTTTATTGGCTAGACCTATATATTTTGCACTAAGGAAACTTTTTGAGCGATCTTCAATTTTTGTCAACTTTCTGTGCTGCCACCCATATAGTAAAAGGACTATTTTTTTACCCAAAAAGTTGCACTAAGGAAAATTAAATGAACAAAACAAATTTTTGTGATAATACGACAAATCCATGAGTATATCTAAACCTTATAATCATGGGGATATTCATGATAAAGGAGGAAAAAAGATGGCGAATGCTGCTCTATCCATCAAAAATCTGCACGTTTCGTACTATGGGAATGAAGCAATTAAAGAAGTCAGCTTAACTGTGAACCAAGGAAATCTCGTCGGCATTATTGGTCCAAATGGTGCTGGGAAATCCACTTTTTTAAAAGCCATGTTGAATTTGATTCCAAGAGATAAAGGGGAAATTAGAATTCTTGGAAAAACAGTGAAAGAAGTGAGGAAAAAAATCGCTTATGTCCCTCAGCGGAATGATATCGATTGGGATTTCCCGATCACCGTCCTTGATGCGGTCCTGATCGGCACTTATCCCAATCTGAAATTATTCAAGCGCCCGAAAAAGAAAGACAAAGAATGGGCGATGGAATGTCTCGGTAGGGTCGGTATGGAAGACTTCAGTAAAAGGCAGATCGGAGAACTATCCGGTGGTCAACAGCAACGTGTCTTTTTAGCCAGGGCACTTGCACAGAAAGCTGAGTTGTTCTTCCTTGATGAGCCGTTTGTCGGTGTGGATGCATCGAGTGAAGAGACAATTGTACGCATTTTGAAAGAATTGTGCTCCCAGGGAAAGACGGTCATCGTCGTGCATCACGACTTGAGCAAAGCCAACGATTATTTCAATCAACTCATTCTATTAAACAAAGAATTGATTGGATTCGGCTCCGTGCAGGAAGTCTTCCAAACAGAAATCATTGAAAAAGCCTACCAGGGACAGTTTGCTTTTATGAAAGAGATAGGAGTGTAAGCGATGGCTTTTATTGAAGCAATTATGCAATATGGATTTTTACAAAAAGCGTTATTGACATCGGTTATGGTCGGAATCATTTGTGGAGTGGTCGGTTGTTTCATCATTCTCAGAGGAATGGCCCTCATGGGAGACGCCATCTCTCATGCCGTCCTGCCCGGAGTCGCGATTTCTTATATGTTCGGAATCAATTTCTTCTTCGGCGCTGTTTTCAGTGGCGTCATTACGGCGGTTGCCATCGGATTCGTCACTCAGAACAGCAGGATCAAACACGACACATCGATCGGCATCATGTTCACCGCAGCCTTTGCAGCAGGGATTATCATCATTACAATGCTTAAAAGCAGCACGGATCTCTATCATATTCTTTTCGGAAATGTCCTTGCAGTCAGAGCCTCTGATATGTGGATTACGCTCGGAATCGGTGTCGTCATTTTAGCCGCTGTGTACCTTTTTTATAAAGAACTCCTGGTCACCTCGTTCGATGAAACGATGGGAGCGGCTTACGGTTTACCCGTACGACTGATTCACTATTTCCTGATGACTCTGCTAACGATGGGAACCGTAGCATCTTTACAAACGGTAGGAATCGTTCTCGTTGTTGCGATGCTGATCACACCTGCAGCGGCTGCCTACCTTTTGACGGACCGTTTATGGGTGATGATTTTCCTTGCTTCTGGAATCGGAGTCCTTTCCTCTGTCATAGGGCTTTACTTCAGTTTCACCTATAACCTGGCTTCAGGAGCGACCATCGTCATAGCAGCAACGGCCATTTTTGTGCTGGTCTTCCTGTTCTCCCCCAAACACGGGTGGTTATGGAGAATGTTGAAAGTAAGAAAGAAGAAAGCATCTCTTGTTTAATATAAAAATTTTCATAGATAAAAAAGAGGAGGAATTTTCATGATGAAGAAAAAGTTATTATTGTTAGCAGCCACTCTTTTCACCCTGCTTCTGCTGGCAGCATGCGGTGGAGAGGAAGCGAACGGAAACACGGAACAGGAGGACGGGAAAGTCCAAGTCGTAACTACGTACTCCATTGTCTATGACATTGTAAAAAATATCGGCGGAGATCACGTCGACATTCACAGTTTAGCGCCTATTGGTTCCAATCCCCATGAGTATGATCCGTTACCAGAAGACGTGAAGAAAGCCACGGATGCAGATGCTGTGTTTTACAATGGCCTCAATCTTGAAGCAGGAAATGCCTGGTTCAACAAACTGATGGAAACCGCAGGTAAAGACGGTGAAGATGCGCCCGTATTCCTTATGAGTGATGGAGTGGAAGCCATGTACTTAACCTCAGAAGGAAATGAAGGGGAAGAGGACCCTCACGCTTGGCTGGATATCCGGAATGGAATCAAGTATGCCGAAAATGCAAGAGATGGACTCATCAAAGTCGACCCTGAGAACAAAGATATCTATGAAAAGAATGCCGAAGAATACATTGCTGAACTTCAAGCGTTACACGACAAAGCCGTCGAGCAGTTCAATGACATTCCAAAAGAAGAGCGCGTACTTGTGACAAGTGAAGGAGCGTTCAAATACTTCAGTGATGCCTATGGGTTCCAGGCGGAATACATTTGGGAAATCAACCAGGAAAATCAAGGGACACCGAATCAAATTACAAGAATCGTAGATATCATCAATGACAAACAAATCACAGGGTTGTTTTTAGAAACAAGTATCGACCCGCGCAGTATGGAAGCTGTCTCGAATGAAACCGATATTCCGATTATGGGTGATGTTTTCACCGACTCTTTAGCTGAACCAGGCGAAGAAGGTGATACGTATATATCCATGATGGAGTCAAACATAAATACAATTAAAGAAGGATTAAGCAAGTAACTCGAAAGCTGCCAACACCTGGTTTATGTTGGCAGCTTTTTTTCATGTTTTCTACAGATTATTTTTTAAAAATATATGGAATCTATTGGAATATGGTGGTATAGTTTAACTACCTTGTATTGCAAGCTATTTTTAAACCCCACTATCTTGTTATGCAATATAGTTATGAAAGTGGTGAAACTTTGTCTTCCAGTCAAATATTAAAAGGCATTCTAGAAGGTTGTCTCCTCTCCATCATCGCTAAAGGAGAAACTTATGGATACGAAATGATTGAAAAACTCGACCATTATGGATTTACCATGGTCAAAGAAGGCAGTATCTATCCCCTCCTCTTGCGAATGAAAAAACAAGGGCTTGTCGAGACAAGTCAAAAACAACTCCCTTCCGGTGGTCCGAAGCGGAAGTATTACACGATTACAGAACACGGAAGAAGAGAACTGGAAACATTTAAAGGTAACTGGAACGCTATTTCCACCAGTGTTACAAAATTAATGAAGGAGGAATCCCATAGTGAATGTATCAAAGAAGAGTGAAAAGTTTTTGGAAAGTTTACACCTCTACCTGATTTCCAGTGGAAAAAAAGAAACAGAAACCCGTGAAATAGTCGAGGAACTACGTGACCATTTAACAGAGGCTGAAAAGGAAGGAAAGAATGTAGACGACATTATTGGTCTCTCACCAAAAGAATATATGGAACAAGTATCCAGAGAGATGCCTTTTGATTTCCGTATGCTGTTCAGTGCCTTTACCATCTTTGTTTTCGGCACACTCTCCTATCTTTTATTAGGGGATATCATCAGTGGGGGTGCACAACTATCGATGATCCAAATGATCGGCTATCCTATCCTGATGGTTGTGTACCTTCTTTCTCTTGCCACTCTCCTGCGTTATACCTCTTTACATCAATTTGATAAAAAGAAAGAGTATATACTGATCAGTGTTTTTGGGTTTCTAAAAATTTCTCTTTTCATCGCCGTCCTCTCTCTTGATCAAGCTATCAATTCTCCGGTTATTGTTCTTTCACCGCTCGGCAACATAATCGCTGCCTTATTAACAATCGCTTTCTTTATCGGAGCTTCCCTTTGGGCAAGGACATGGATTATGATTATCACTGTTCTTATCATGATCATCCCAGAGATTCTTGTCCAAAGTCTTTCGTTGAGCGAAGAAGCGAGCCTCATAACGAAGAGTGTTTTGATATTCGGGGGACTATTTCTTTACTTTTGGCTACTTAATCGTAAAGAAAAGTCAAAAGAAACGTACGCCACTTCCTTTTGACTTTATAATAATAAAAAACTATAGAAGCTCCACACCTATATAGGTGTGGAGCTTTTTAGATCGTTACTTTTGTCCGACAATCTCTGAAGGAGAAGATTCCTGCCCATCTTGATTAACAGTCGTCACATAATACTGATGTTCAGAAGCTGCTTCATCCACATAGGTTTTTCGTTCATGTTTGGATATGCTCGCCACCTTTTGAAAATCTTCTCCGCCTTTACTCTTATACACCCTGTATCCTGCTACGTAATCTTCCCGAACCGCATGCCAGGTTACGAAGGTGCCTTGTACCTGGACTTTGGCCGGAGGAGTGATATCCTTTTGGTCCATTTCCGGTTCCTTCAACTTAGAATAGACGACCAGCCGATCCTGGTGCCCTCCGCGATCACGAACGAATTCCCCTGTACATGTAATGAGATTCAACCGTTTCTCATTCGTACTTCCAAAGATCTTTTCTATCGGTGAATCTTCCATCGGATAACTTTCCAGCTTTTCCACGATGTAGACCGTTTCGTCGCCTTCTTTGTCCTGAATTTTGATTTCATCACCTTTTTGAAGTTTCTTCAAATCATAAAAAACAGCAGGTCCTGTACGACTATCTACGTGCCCTGCGATGACAGCGTTCCCCCGGCTTCCTGGCTGTGTACCCGGTTCAAACCAGCCGGAAGCCTGCGGATCTTCAGGTACCCCCATTTGTCCATTATCCAAGATTCCCACATCCTCGACGGGTGCATCCACTCCAATGGAAGGTATATGAATATGAGAAGGTATAATTCCAGCCTCTGATTGTTCCTTATCTTTCACTACCTTTTCATCATTGAGGTCCTTATCTTTGTTCAATACCGTAAATTCGCCATCCAATATTTCTCTTTTATCATCTGAAGAAGCTTCTTGTACATTCAAACTTTGAGAGACATTCTCCACTCTTACGAGATCAGGATTCGCCTCTGTTTCAGATCCAAATGTCCACACATTCATCTCATATGAAATCATCCCCATAGCAACCAAACCCACAACTGTAAAATACAGCCTCCATCCAATTTTCATAGTAAGCTCACCTCTATATGATTAAAGGAAGGGAAGAGATGTCTTCCCCTCCCCGTCTATTATTGTTGATTCACTTTTCTCACATAAATGAAGCTTGCTGAAGCAGCAGCCAAGAGACCGAACGCTACCCATACCCAAGTAGAAAGGCCTTGATCACTTGTACCACCAAATCCAGTATCTGGCATCTCTTCCGGCATCATTTCCTGGTTAAACTGATCAGGCATCTGTTTAACGATGGCATCCCCAAGCGTCTCACCAATTCCGAACATGAATCCATACCCTTCGCGGAAAGAAGTGTAAGCTGCCTCATAATCTCCCTCTACGTAGGCATCAAATGTACTCAGGACTTGCTCTTCGTGCATCCATACAGCTTCAGTAGCCGATTCTGTGGGAAGATTACCTTCTGTAGCGGATCCTAGGAAAGCACCAAAGTCTTTAGCGAACATTTTCAAACTTTCTTCTGCCATTTTTCTAGCTTCTTCATCTTCTTCAAGTGCAGCGGTAACAAGATCAGATTGTGCATTGATGTGGTCTTGCTGCCATACTTGTTCAAATTGCTCGGCACCTTCTTGTCCGTAAATAGAAGCAATCGCTGCTTTGAAATCTTGTGTATGCTGATTTTCTGCCCATGTCACAAAATCATAATCCGCAGATTGATTATAACCCTTCTGCATTTCCAATACAGCTAAAGCAAAATGTTCTGAAGCAAGAGCATTCAAATTGGAACGAAGATCAGCTGCAGGTGCATCTGCTCTTGTATTTTCAAATTGATCAGGCATTTGTGTAACAATCGCAGAGGATAGAGCCTTACTGATGTCGAACATACGTTGAAATCCTTCACGATAAGTAGCATAGGCTTGCTCATACTCTTCATTCACATAGTGATCGAAGACTTTCACTACATCTTGTTCGTGAGCGGCAAGCACTTCTTTAGCTGTTTCTTCTGAAAGGTTACCTTCTGTTGCCGTTGCTAGAAAGCTACTGAATTCATTCACGAACTCATCCACTTCCGCCTCTGCCATCTCACGGGCTTCTTCATCATCGTTCTTAGCGGCTTCTACAAAGCCATCCGAATAATCGTTATGTCCACGGAAAATCTCTTCAAATTTTGCCGCTGCTTCTTCCCCATATACGGAAGCAATCGCAGGGGTCATGTCTTTTGCATTCTGATCGAGCTTTTCCCAAACCTGGTCTGCGTCTTCTGCATTATCATAAGATTTCATCATGTATGTCGTTGCTAATACAAAGTGCTCAGATAGTAATTGATCCAGACTTGCTCTTAATTCAGAGGCTGGTGTTTTTACCGTTGCGCTGTTGTTTGCCATACTAACAGAAGGAACAATAAGAACAAGAGCCATCATCAGTACCAGTACTTTTTTTAAATGTTTCATTTTTTCCTCTCCTTTTAATTTTTTATTTGTTTTCAACAAGCTAACGAGAGGAAAATGAAATTGGATCACTATTTTCTACATTTTTTTATATTTTTCATTTATGGATGAAGATTGGTAAAAGGTAAAAGAAGGCTCGCCCATAACTGAGCGAGCCTTCTTTTCCTATTACTTTCTGGCTTCCCGTTCTTCCGAGACTTGAACCACCGGCTCATCCCATGGATGATAAGGGTAAATCCCTTCCTCAATCACCTTTCTTAGTAAAGCTTCATCCCTTGGAATAGAAAATTCTATCCGAAGTGAAGTGAGAGTGGTTTTTTCTCCGGCCTCTCCCTCTGTAGGAACTGCCTCTTCACCAGGTACAAACTGCTCCATCCCGTCCTTCGACTGCCACATCACGTTTTTGTAGTTTCCTACCCTCAACTCATCAATGCCGAGAACCCCCTGTACCACTGCGTCCACATATTCAGGAACCACAAAAGTTTTAACACGATATATATCCACTAATTTCATCCGATCCAACCTCCTTCATACTTCTCTAAGAGTAGTATCTTTCACCAAGAAGAACTTACCCTCCTGCGTTAATGAATGGAACTTTTCCATATTCTTAACCGTATTGAAAAGTATAACTTATAAAGGGGAAAATCAAATGACGACTTTACGCAGAATGTCCGAAGAAGAATTTTTAAATTACAATGATTTTTCCATCACTGCCTATGCAAAGGAAAAGGTGGCTGCGGGAAATTGGGCGGAGGATGAAGCGCTTGAAAAAGCCAGAACCACTCATGCAGAACTGCTCCCTGATGGAAGGGATACCGAAAATCATTTTCTATATACGATCCTCAGTGAAAAGGGAGAAAATGCAGGTTCTCTGTGGATTTGTAAGCAGTCCTCTGATAAAGCATTCATTTATGATATTCGGATTTCAGATGAACATCAAGGACAAGGACACGGAAAAAATGCTATGAGGCTGGCAGAAGAAGAAGCCAGAAAAATCGGGGTTCAGAAAATCGGCCTGCACGTATTCGGTCATAACACAGTAGCAAGGAAGTTGTACGAGAGCCTCTCTTACAAAACGACCAACGTTAAGATGGAGAAAGACCTCCATCCTGGAAACGATGAAGAAAAACCTAAAAGAACCCTTGATTAAAGGGTTCTTTTAGGTTTATTTTGCATTTTCATCGGGTTGATGGAGACCAAAGATATTGCCTTCCGTATCCAAGTAATATCCCTGCCACGCCATTCCAGGAAGGGCATATTTAGGCAGAGCGACCTTGCCTCCGTGTTCCATGATTTTAGCTTCACTCGCATCGTAGTCTTCCACTCCAATTGTACAGGCAAAGCCATTCACTGCCTGATTCAATTCTGGCGGTGCACTTTGGCGCTGCATTAAAGCTCCGTTGATCCCAAGCTGATCTTCCGCCCCTGTCACCACTCCGAAGTAAGGCATTCCTGCGTATTCACTCCAGTCTTCGAATTTCCATTCAAAGACCTCTCCATAAAATTTCTTCGCTCGTTCCATGTCATCGACATGAACTTCAAAATGCACAACTCTTCCCATCATCTCCACCCACTTTTCAAAGATTTTTATTAAACGTAAAAGGCTTCTCGCTTACATATTCGCCTAACAATCATCTACTCCTGCTTATTTAAATGATTAAACGATATGGCAGGATTGCGGAAGACTCAATTTCGAGATGTTTCGGGGGCCGTTATCGTGTTGAGCGCCAGGGGTGGCTGGGAAGCTACTCTCTTTCCTGTGGGGGAGTGCCGAGCTTCCTCGGGCTACGCCCTGCGGGATCTCGCCGATCTCCTTTCTCCCACGGGAGTCTCGCAGCTTCCCAACCACCCCATACGATTAAAGTGATAAACGACTCCCTTTGCCGAGTGTGAGTGTTTTTCACAAATCCTGAATCTATAGTGATAAAGAGCTCTATAACAGGCTTAATCATTGAGAATAGCGGTGGTGAATCCACATTGCTTCACTTTCCTTAGGAGTAAAAGCTTCCTTTTCCGGAAGTGGTTTCGAGATACTTATATGGCAAAGGGGCGGAGGGGAATGGCGAGACTCCTGCGGGAAAAAAGTGCATGGTGAGACCCCACAGGACGTAGTCCGAGGAGGCTCACCGCGCTCCCGCGGAAAGCGAGCTATTCCCCGCAGCTCCATTAACTCAACAAAAGTCTCGAAATTGATTCTTCCACAACCGGGCGCATATATGTAAGAAGAAAAAGTGATTGATAATAAAAAGCTTGCAGGGAAATGAGGATTCCCTGCAAGCTCATGGTTTATTCCTTATCTTTTGAAGTATCTTTTTCTTCAATCATTTCAATTTCGTCAAGGTAACGAAGTAAATCTCCGTAAACCACAGAATCAGATAAGGCCAGTTCTTCTTCTGCCTGCTTGAAGCCAGGCGCGCAAGCCTCTCCTTCTTCGACGGGTTCACCTGTTTCTCTGTCATAACAGTTTCCATTCACACCAACATATTTTTCATTGGCGAAGTTCCCATCCCGGGTGACCATCATCTCGCGGCGATCTTCACTGAAAAGATCCTGCCCGAATTGAACAGGGTTTTCGTCTTTGACCCCGAGAAGGTTCATAAGTGTCGGACGCAGGTCAACCTGTCCACCAACGGTGTCATTTTCCTGCGGTTCAATGCCTTCTCCTAAAATAAGAAGCGGCACACGCTGCAATTGAAACTGTTCGTAATCATTGATGTCTTTATCAAGATACTCTCCCATTGCCTGCTTATGGTTTTCGGAAATACCGAAGTGGTCCCCATAAATGACAAGGACTGTATCATCATAAAGATCGGATTTCTTAAATTCTTCGACGAATTGTTTCAGCGCTTCGTCCTGATAACGGATCGTCTGGAAATAACGGTTTAAAGTTTCACTGGACGTATTACCTTCTTCTACATACTTCTTCTCTTCAGGCAATGTGAACGGATGGTGGTTGGTCAGCGAAATCATTTTGTTGTAGAACGGCTGTTCCAACTGTTCCATTTTATCTAAAGAGTCACTGAAGAAATACTCATCCAGGTAACCCCAGCCGTATGACTTCTCTTCGGTTACGTTGAAATCTTTTTTAGAGAAGTATTCGTCATACCCCAGAGAATCGTACATGACGTTACGGTTCCAGAATGTTTCATCATTGGCGTGCATGGTTGAGGTGAAGTATCCTTTTTCACCCAAGACTTCAGGAGTCGCTTGGTATTCGTTTCCTGAATGAGTGAAGAAAGCTGCTCCCCGGTTCAGTCCATACAATGAATTATCAAGTAAGAATTCAGAGTCAGACGTACGGCCTTGTTTAACCTGGTGGTAGAAGTTGCTGAAGTAAGCCCCTTCCTCCTTCAGGTCGTTGAAATACGGCGTCAATTCTTTTCCGTTAACCGTATTGTCGACAACAAAGGTCTGCGTACTTTCAAGGGACAACGCAATGACGTTTTTCCCTTCCGCTACTCCTGTCATCTCACTGTTGGGATTTGTTTTATGTTCATTGATATAGTTCAAAACCGGCGATAGTTCATTACTGTCGGCAAACGTCTTCTTCGCCTCTGTTTGCCCCTGGAGGACAATATCATAAGCGTGGAAGTTGAGTACACCGATATACTTCACGAGCATGTTGCGGTCAAAAGCACGCTCTAATAGTTGCGTACGTTCTGTCGTCGCCCAGCCTAAGTTCACAAGGAACAGAGGAATCGCGATAACCGCCAAAATCAGACCTTCTTTTCGTTTCGGCATGAAACTTTGGAAGCGTTCCGGTTTCAGATAAAAGAGAAGGAACGCAGCAATCAATACATCGACAAACAAGAAAATGTCTGTCACAGATAGGATTTTGGTGATACTTCCTCCCATACCAGCAAGGTTCGCAGCTTGTCCTAACATCGGAATCGTCAGGAAGTCACTGTATTCCCTGTAGAACAGAACGTTCACATATAATAGAAGGGAGCCAAAGATATACGTGGCAAGCAGCCCTCTCCGGCCTGCAAGCATAATCCCTACCCCGAATAAAAGAAAAATACTGCTCAATGGATTAAAAGCCAGAATAGCCGCTTCATTGGCGTTTTCAATATCAAGCGTGAAAATACCGCCTTGAATGAAGTACATCTTCGCCCAGAAGATCGCCATTACGGCAGCATAAATCATTATTTTCTTCTTAAACGCTGGCTCTTTCATTTTCATTTTAAATTTTGAAAGCATGATCAAACCTCCGTTGATTTAACCTTTATCAAATTTTTTATCAGTCTTTCCATCATTAAGTCTCGTATACTATCATTTTTTCAAATCGTTGTAAATGACGACGAAACTCATCATAACACATGTTTGATAGAAATATACCATTATCATAAAACTGTTAAACTCATTTAAAGAGATGACATAACCGTTACATAGAAGTTATAATCCATACAAAAAATCCCATCCATAGTTAAGAACTCAGATGGGATTTCCTAATAAATTCTTATAAATGTCTACACGATCAGGGAGAGGCTTTCTCCCTGATGTTTTTCTCTCTACTAACTAAAAAACTGTCTTACTTTTTCCAGTATCTTTTCATGGTCTGAAGATGATTCGTGGAAAGCCACATGACCATCAGGACGAATGAGAAGGGTATGCCCTTTCTCCATACCAAGCTTATTACCTAAATGCCTGTGCACGTCGTAAATAATCGGAAGCTCATCACCATCCGTCCTCACTGTCCCTCCTTTAGCAACAAGGAAAACCTTGATAAGTTCTCCATACGTTTCTTGTACCTTTTTGGAAAAACTGTACGATTCATGAATGAAGGATTCATCTTGTGCGTCTATATAGATAAAGCAAATGTATCCATACCTCCGGATTAAAGGATACACACTTTTATCATAGGAACCATCAAAGAATAAAAGGTGATCCGGTACCCGTTCTCCCGCTCGTATGGCTCCCTTAGACAGAGAAGAGTCTTGCAGAGACTTGTTTTTAGAGGTTTCTTCATATTCGTTGTAAATATTGGAAAGGTGATTGGCAATCTCCTTTTGCACCCAGTCCTGCGTCAATGCCGCTTTGCCCGCCCAATTCCGCATTTTCCCCTGAGCCCCTTGAAGGTCAATGATTTTAAGCATGCGCGATGTCTCTTTCAGTACATCCAACCCAATCGGAGCGCGTTCGTGATGGTAGCTGTCGAGAAAAGCATCATCCGCATGGCCGTTAAGCACGTCATCCAGCTTCCAAACAATATTTGCTGCATCCTGCAGACCCAGATTCATCCCCTGTCCGCCAATCGGATTATGGATATGTGCCGCATCCCCTACGAAGAAAACGTTCCCCTTCCTGTAGTTCGGCACCTGACGATGGGCGGTCCCAAAGTAAGAGAGCCATTTGGGGTTCTCTACTTGGTAAGGCTCTTTCAAAACTGTATTCAAATGCTCCTGCAAATCTTGCAAAGACAATTCATCCTGGTGAGGAAGTCCTTGTTCGGCTCGATTCATTCCAACTACCCTGTAGCTGCCATCTTTATATGGAAAGAAAGCAACCGCCCCACGGTCATTCAAATGCATGTTAATATAAATTTCATTCAGAGCAGGTACATCAACATCCCCGAGGAAAAAGGTGTATCCTTCATCTTCCCCTTCAAAAGGTACATTCAAATCCTGGCGAACTTTACTATGAGCACCATCACAAGCGAGAAGGTATTTGGCGACATACCTCTTCAGTTCCCCGTTATGTTTCGCAGTGACATACACCCCTTCGTCCGATTCCATGACTTCCACGACTTCGTGTTCCCTGTCAGCACTCCCCCCTAATGAGGAAAGGTGATCTTCTAATATACTCTCGGTCTCACTTTGAGGAATAATAAGCAGATACGGGTATTGACTATCGATATGATAGAGTTCCACCACAGAAGGTCTTTCTCCTCCGAGATGCAGCTTGGAACCAGGTCCCGGATAGCCCTTTTCCAAAAATTCCTGATGAACGCCCAGAAGTTCAAACATTTCAAGCGTCCTCGCCTGAATGCCAAGAGCTTTCGAGAGATCCGATGGACGGGACCGCTTCTCCAAGCAGATATAATCCATGTTCCGTTTTTGCAGCTCATTGGCAGCCATCAGCCCAGCCGGCCCTGCTCCAATAATCAGTACGTCTGTTTCAATCACAGATGTCACCTTTTACACCCCTTTCAATCTTGCTATATGGAAAAGAAGGTTTCAGTAGAAAAATAGATTCTCATTTACCTTACCCTTCTCCTTCTTACTCAACCATGTTAAGACACATTCCCAAGCTTATTTGTACACAGGGCTATTGTTCCTCGGAGCACTTTCTTCAGGGCACGAAATTTTATATTTTCCCACCACCATAAAAGGGCAGCCTGAAGGATATCTGACTGCCCTTTAAACACTCTTCTATTTATTTTAAAGGGAGCGTATGGCTTCTTTTACCGGTTTCGCCCCACCAACTACTTGAAACTCTTTGCCAATCGTTGACTTATTTTCCAATGTAGACAAAATTACACGAGCCACATCTTCACGGGGGATTTCGCCTCTTTCTACGGTTTCAGCAGCCTCTACTTGGCCACTTCCCTCATCATTGGTAAGCATACCAGGATGGATGATCGTGTAATCCAAATCCGTTCTTCTCAGCCAATCATCCGCATAGTGTTTCGCAGCGACATAAGGAGCGAATGACGAAGGAGCACCTTGAATGGCTTCACGGGTGGTATCAAACGAACTGATCATGACGTAGCGGTCCACGCCTTTTTGTTTCGCAGCTTCTATCGTTTTTACTGCAGCATCCAGATCGATCAGAACGGTCTTATCAGCTCCCGTATTCGGACCTGAACCAGCTGTGAACACGACGGCATCCACACCATTATAAGCTTCAGCTATTGTGTTTGTATCCTCTTCAAGATCCACTAAGACTGTTTCCGCCCCAAGCTCCTTGAAATAAGAAGCTTGTTCTTCTTTACGGATCATGGCTCTCGCTTCCATTCCATCCGTTTCTTGAATAAATTGGACGAGATGTTTCCCTACTTGACCATTTGCACCAACCACAAGTACTTTCATTTTCTTCATCCTTTCTATGCCTCTCGATGGAGTAATCTTAGTCCTACCTTAAATGTTACCCAAATGGACAGAAAGAAAACCGACAACGCTTACACAATCATGCAAGAATGACGCCTCCCTCTATCTTTTCAGAACCACAACTAAGAGACTATTTTAGTTCAAGAAAGGTTACAGGTGGCTGGAAAGGGTATGGACCTACTAACGGAAAATTAAAGGAGGATCATCATTATGAATCGAAGAATCATAGGCGGTGTTTTTTCAAAAGTAGGGCAAGCAGAAAAAGCGATTACGGATTTACAGCATCATGGATATGGATCGGACGACATCTCTGTTTTTGCAAGAGACAAAAGCAAAGTCAATGTGCTGGAAGAAGAAATGGATACATCGGTCACATCTAATCACAGCGGCCGGGGTAAAAAAGCCGGAAAAGGCGCAGGTCTAGGGGCATTATCTGGCGGTGCCTTAGGTGGTATTGGTGGACTCATTGCAGGATTAGGTCTCCTTGCCATCCCTGGCATCGGACAAATTGCTGCCGCAGGACCCATTGCTGCTGCTCTTACAGGAGCAGGTGTAGGCGCTGGGGGTGGCGGGATCGTAGGTGCACTTGTCGGAGCAGGGATGTCTGAGAAAGATGCGCATCAGTACGAAAACCATTTGAAAGATGGAAAAATCATCGTCATCGTTGAAGCGACGGAAAAATTACAGGATAAAGTTTACCGGACGTTCCTTTCCAACAAAACAGAAAACTCGTCCATGTACCCGAACGACTACCAGAACCACGACCACTCCACTCGGCATGATTCTGTTACAGGAGACTACGATCACTCTACCCGCCAGGATTCCATTTCGGGTGAAGGTGAACACTCTACCACTCATGATTCGGTCTCAAGAGAACATGACCATCAAAGTAAAACAGATGTCGTGAAAGAAAAATCATATACCAGTCATTCAGCTGGCAATTCTACCCCTTCTTCGAACGAAAGACGTTCTCGAACGGAGGAAAGACACCGCTCCACCAAACACAACTAATCCGCAATTGAGTTCTTTGGGCAGTGATTTCCCATTAAAATTTTTGAACCTTTTCCTTCTATTTGTCCGTATAATCAAGGGAAGGAGGAGATCCGCATGTTCAAAAAATTATTAGCAAGTGTTGGCGTAGGTGCTGCCAAAGTGGATACACAATTAGAAAAAGACCAATTCATTCCAGGGGAAACGGTCCATGGGAAAGTGGTCATCCAGGGAGGAGATGTTGAGCAATCCATCGACTCCATCCATATCTTCCTCATGACCGAGGCCATCCGTGAAGTGGATGATAAGAAAGTGAAAGAAAAAGTGGCTTTACAGAAGTACCCAATCGCCGGTCAGGAGACCATTAAAGAAGGGGAAACGAAAGAAATCCCATTCTCTCTTCAGCTGCCTTACCATGTCCCTGCTTCACACGGAAGACTTCCGATCTGGTTCGAAACAGGCCTCGACATCCCGATGGCACTTGATCCGGAGGACCGGGATCCTATTAAAATTGCCCCGCATCCATACATTAACCAAGTACTGCAGGCGTTAGAAAACCATTTAGGTTTTCATTTAAGAAAAGTGGAAATGGAATACTCCAAACGTTTTGGATACGTCCAGGAATTTGAATTCGCCCCTGGTGGAGAATACCGTTCTTATTTGGATGAACTGGAAGCTATCTTCTTCCTGCATGAGAACCGCATCGATGTCATGCTTGAAGTTGACCGACGTGCACGTGGTCTCGGTGGGTTGTTTGCAGAAGCTCTGGAAATGGACGAAAGCCGCGCGAAAGTAACGTTCACCGACCAGGAACTGAATGGTTCACTGGAAAGCGTTGCCCGTAAGCTGCAGCAGACCATTGATCAATATAAAAAATAAGAACAGCGGATCCTCACCAACCTTCGGCGAGGATCCGCTTTTTCTCGTTCAATCTATTATGGTGGAACACCAGATTATGATTGTTCACTTTCAGGATGGTATGTTTTTGTCCGGAGAATGAGGACAGTAAAGAAGAGGCCGCCAAAGATAAAACCTGCTCTCAACAACGGATGAGAGGTGATATAGAAAGCTGAAAATAAGAAGGAAAACCAAATCATGATGAGCAGCGATACCTTTGCACGAACAGGAATCCCACGGCCGGCTTTATAGTTTTTGATATAAGACCCGAACCATTTATTCGACATCAGCCAGTTGTACAGACGGTCTGAACTCCGCACATAACAAGCTCCCGTCAACAGTAAAAAGGGGGTCGTTGGAACAAGGGGAAGCACAATCCCCAACACGCCCAGTACAAGGGATATACTTCCAATCACGATTAATAGAACTCTTACCATTTGTTTCATAGACGATCTCCTCAACGCATCATTACGCCTTTGCTCTTCCACAGATCCAGACAGCAAAAGCTTTCTCTCCTCCTCAGCTTACTCCAGATTCTCCTCATCGTTCAACCGATGACATTCCATTTATCCTAACTGGGATGTTTTATGAAAAATTCCCAAGGGTAAACACCTTCTGTTTGTCCGCATTTCACATAAATGAACTCTATCAAATGATCCTAACAGAAGGAGGACTTACAATGGTCGTATCTGGAAAAGTCCATTATAAACATCATCAGATTGATTTTGAAGTCAGGATGAACCATGAAGACATAAAAGAAGGCGAAATTGCCTCTGAGGAAGCAAAGCATGCATTGATCCATGCCATCAACCGGAAATTCCGAGTGAAATATCCTCTCTCCAGCACGATCGATCCCGTCCATGTCCGTCAACTTTAACATTCCCCTTCCTAAAAAAAGAGGCCAAACCAAAGAATGGTTGGACCTCTTTTTTTAACCTCTATATTTGATTGTTAATCCTTTTAAGAAATTCCTGGCATACTGATCACCGAACTGTCTATAATTCTTATGCCCTTCTTTCCTTAATAAACCGCTGAGTTCCCCTTTGGTGATTTTCACATCCGCTGCGTCCAGGATCTCAATAACATCCTCATTCGTCAGCTTCAGTGCAATTTTCACCTTTTTCAACATGACATTATTCACACTGGAATAATTCTTAATCGAACGATCCGGTTTATTCGGCTGACCCGGCTTAGACGGCTGCGGCCCCCGCTCGAATGTGATGAATCCGTTTAAAAAAGACTCCAGCATGCTGTTGGTGCACTTGATGTGATCTTCATCTTCATAAACTTCATCATCTTCGGCATCATAACTATCTTCTGACTTGGTGAGAACCTTTTGAACTTCTTCTTTCGTAAGGTCCACCCCACCAAGCCTGAATATTTCAATCATGTCTTGATCTTTGATATCGAGTGCGTATCGTAAGCGAATTAGTATATCATTATTATCCATTGAAAAGAGCCTCCTATCCTATTTCTTCTTTACACTGAATTCAGGTCAGTGATGCTATTAAGGTCTAATCATAACATGTTCAAGTACATGATAGTTTAACCGAACAAGAAAAGTTTAAGCAACAATAGAAAGGACCTGGCGGATTAGTGCTTCATCAATTATCCTCACTTAGCCCATCTATGCAGGAGGAAATTTATAGGAGGGAATTGACTTTCTCATAAAAAAAGACAGCTTAGCACGGTCTTCTTGTTTCCTAACAGGAAAATCATAATAACTCTTGGATTTGACTAGCAAAATGCTCCCCATCTACTATTCTCTTTCCGCCCCCTTGAACGAAGTTCGGTTTGCCTCCGCCTTTTCCTTCAATGAGTGGCATCGACTGTTTAGCGACCTCGTTCATGTTCCGATTGATTTCCGCTCCGCGCGCAAGAACAAACTGCAGCTGGTCTTCCTGCTCACTGATGAGAATCAAATAAGCGGAGGGAGCTTCTTCTACAATCATTTTACCCAGAGACTGAAGCATCTTGATCGGACGATTACTGAATACGCGCCGGATTACTGACTGTTCTTTGGACGCTGATAGGATTTCCTGTGCTTCATAGTAAAGGAGTTGTTCCTCCAATTCAGCAATTTTCTTATCCTTTTCCTTGCTTGCCTTGATCAGCTCACCTACTTCATCGACAAGCTCTTGTTCCGGCTTCGGAACGATTCGCTTCATTTCCGACAGCACGTGATGCTTCTGACCAAGCTTTTGCAGAACCCGATGACCACACACGAATTCTAAGCGGACCTGGTTCTTATTTTTGGTCCAGCCTAAAAACTTGGCTGCCATGACCTCGCCGGTAGAGTGAGGATGCGTACCGCCACAGCCGTTGTAATCCACCTCCGGGATGATGACAAGACGCACATCTCCTTGAACAGCAAGCGTTTTGCGAAGCGGATATTCTACAGCTTCCTCGACAGACAACCATTTCGTTTCAATCGGATCGTTTGAACGGATGATTTGATTTACCTGATCTTCCGCCTTTTCCAACATTTCAGCGGACAGTTTTTCCGTATCCAAGTCAATGGTCACTGTATCTTTGCCTAAATGAAAGCTCGTGGTCGGAATATTGAACTGATCGTCGAAAACAGCTGAAATGATATGCTGTCCATTGTGCTGCTGCATGTGGTCGAGTCGACGCTCCTCGTTGACATTCCCATGTACCATTTCTGCGTTAGAAACCTCTTCCTTTATGTAATGACGCACTTCGCCATCCACTTCTTCGACATTGAATACCGCCACACCATTCAATGTCCCTTCGTCGTTTGGCTGGCCGCCGCCTGTCGGATAAAACGCGGTTTCTTCGAGAACAACGTACAAACCACGTTCATCTTCATCTGTTCTGGTCACCTTTGAGTCAAAATTCATCATATAGACATCTTCATAGTACAGCTTTCTCGTCATTAGGCGTTCCTCCTCTTCATACTTAAGGGTATCGTAACACGCATTGGAGATCGACTTCTCTATTCCATCCCCTCATATAGAAAAAGAAAAGGCCAGCGCCTGAAACGCTTGCCCACTTTCTCTTTTATATTGACAACCTTCCTGACAACTCATACATGCCTTCATCAATCTGAGCGGTTTTAAAAAAGATGTCATCAAATGCATAGCTCACAGGCGTATGGTTTTCCAGACCGACGACTCTGCCTGATTTCTCTGCAAGAAGCAGTTCCACCGCATGAGCGCCTAATCGACTCGCCAACACCCGGTCTCTTGCGGTAGGAGCACCACCCCGCTGAGTGTGGCCTAATACCGTGACACGTGATTCGATCCCTGCTTCTTCTTTCAACTTGTTATTGAGATCGATTCCACTCACACCACTCCCCTCGGCTACAATAATGATGCTGTACCTTTTATCTCGTGAAGGTCCCTCTTTAATTTGATTCACAATGGTCTCTAAGTCTTCTTTTTTTTCAGGTACTAAAATGTTCTCAGCACCTCCGGCAAGGCCTGACCATAAAGCGAGATTTCCTGTGTCTTTTCCCATCACTTCAATAATAGATGATTTTTCATGGGAAGACGCCGTATCGCGAATGCGATCAATATAATCAATGATTGTATTTAGTCCTGTATCAAAACCGACAGCCTCAGCCACGCCCGGGATGTCGTTATCAATGGTGGCAGGTACTCCCATACATGGAAAGTTCTTTTTTTGTAAAGCAGCAGCAACCGCTAAGGCTTCCTTACCGCCAATTACAACTAAGGAATCGATTCCTTGTTTTTGTAAGTTCTCAATGGCTTTCTCCTGACCTCCATCCGTGTGAATTTCATCACATGTGTAGGCTTGCAGGATCGTGCCTCCACGCTGAATAATAGAGCCCACGGAGGATGCATCCATTATCTCGAAGTTGTCATTAAACAGACCTTTAAAACCATACTTGATTCCAACCATTTCAACGCCTTCATAGATTCCTGACCTTACGACTGATCGTATGGCTGCATTCATTCCCGGAGCATCTGCCCCGCTCGTCAACACACCGATTCTATCCATCTTCATCACTCACTTTCCTACGAATCAACACTATATATTCTATACCCTTCCAATGTCTGCCACAAGTAGACCTCCTTCACCAGGAAGAGATGCCCCCACGGTTTCAGGAGAGTACCAACACGTCCAGCCATAGAATAACCTTATCCCAAACCGTTCATAATGAAACTAATGACAGGTAAAGGAGGGATTAGGAATGAAATCGAAGGCCCAAGTTTCCAAAGAAAAAAGAAGTACCTTAACAAAAACACAAGAAGTTAGATTCCAGAAAGAATTCAAACGAGCAAATAAAATAGTAGAAAACACAAGAATGAAGTAATGGTGCTTCAGATCCCCTTTCTGTCATAAGAAAAACACCGGGTATGGTCAAATGTGCGCCATGCCCGGTGTTTCATTATATTTAGAGATTAACTCTCCATCTTTATCTATATTGTTTTCTCCTCACCCACATCGTTGCTGCCCATTTTTCTCCATTGGTGACTGGTGATCCGCCATGGAGCGTGCGCTCATTGATTTCAGGGTCGGAATAAAAATATTCGAAGTAGACGCCCATGCCTTTTTGAGGAGAAACAGCTAAATTCATATGCGGAAAGTACGTTTCCCCACCCTCTTCGACATCGTTCAAATAAAGAACAAGCGTGCTGATCCTCGGATTGTTCTTCGCCTGGACCTTCGATTTGAAATAATCATAATGTGCTTTATATTCCTGGCCTTGTTTATAATTCAAGATGTGAAGTCCTTCTCCATGTTCAACGGGTACATTCATGATGTGCGCCAACCGGTTTTCGATACGAGTGGTGATATCATCCTCCGGCAGAAATGTGCTGCTGCTTGTACGGATGTCACTCACTTCATGCCGCGAGCCGATTTTTGAGCGGTTCATCCGATTTTGAGAAAGACGGATAAGCTCATCACATTCAGCATCACTGATGACGTTTCCTAAAATAGCAATCTTAGGGTCTTCCATTTTGGCAATAATCGCAATCTCGCGGTCTTCCGTCATAATCCTGTTTCCCTTGTGGTCAAAAATGGAAGCTTCTTTCACTGTTAATGTCAACTTTTCATCAACCTCTTCTTATTTTTATAAGACGTTTTCAAAGAAACGTATATCCAGGAAGAAGATTGGATATTAGAAATATATTACCACCTTTTTATGATTTATTCTTTAAGTTTTTATGAAAATTACAAAATTGTTCACAAATGATAAAAGTTTACTATTTTTGTTTGTCTGACCCCCATATAATGGCTAATTCTATAAAAAAACTACCTCTTCCACATTGGAAAAGGTAGTTTTTCTTCCTACCCATATGAATGGGTAAGTGGGAGGATAATCTAGCCATTACTGCATCTTTTTACTTTGTTGAAGAAGTTTGGATTCTCCTGTCCTTTCCCATTCCTCTACTGTTTCATAGGCTTTTTCAGGAGTATATCCCTTCCCTACAAGCAATCCCATCAAAATGAATTCTTGAAGGATATGGGTAGCATTGATTCCTCTTTTCACATCTTCCAACCCTTCATTCACCAAAAACTCCGTGTACCTCACCCATTCGTCCGGGGTCTTCCCATAGACAACGGTACTCCCATTCCCTTCACTGTTTTCTCCCTCCGCAGCCATGGCATCTGCCTTGGTCGCATGAACCGTCCCAAATGGATGATTAGGTGGAGCGTATATCGAATAAAGTTTGAGCGGCGTATTCCCTGTATTGGTTACATTATGCCATGTTCCAGCAGGGACGATGATGGCGTCATCATCATAGACGTTTCTTTCAAAACTTAGATTGTTTTTACGGTCGCCCATTTGTGCCATTCCCTGCCCCTGTTCAATACGCAGGAACTGATCGACATTTGGATGCACTTCCAACCCAATATCTCCGCCCGGGGGAATACTCATTAAAGTTACCTGTAAGTTTGATCCCGTCCATAAAGCCGTCCGATAGTTTTGGTTCTGCTTCGTCGCTTCATTGATATTGACGACGAATGGATTAGAGCCATAATCTTTTAGCATCACCCTTTCATAATAGCCATATGGTTGGTTAGGTGCAGACCAATATCCTGCAGAATTTCTGTAACCATAACCTGGCTGGTTTAAGTAATACGGATGCGTATAGGGTCCAACATACATTTTCTCAAATCCCTTCCCATTTGTTGTTTTATCCTATGTATGGAATACGTGGAGTGTCCTTGATGTACGTTTTTGGCATAAAACAACATTCTTCTGATACACACGGATATCCCTCGTGAGAAAGAAGACAACCTGAATATTTTCATAAAAAAAGCCTGCCTCTTTGTGTGATAGCGTACACACCTGGAGAGGCAAGCAGGACTACATATGTCTACCTTTTTTCTGCGGCTTTCTTATTAAAGTCGAACTTAATCTTATAGTCTTCATCCAATGTCAAAGCGGTACTGAACGGTTTCTTTCCTTTAAATCCTTTTAAGACCTTCGTCCGTTTTTTCTCGCACAGTGTTTTGATCATATTGGCTGTCAGCGTTTTTCCGGCTAATCTTTTCGGGAAACTCACCTTGCAGCCTTTTTTATATTCAGAACATGCGTAAAATTTGTACCGGTCCATAATCGAACCTGTCTGACATGCCGGGCATTTGGCGATTGGTGTATTCCATTTTTTCTTTTCGCCCGTATTTCGGATCTGAACCTGTTGAATGGAATCAGGAGTCTCCTGGATCAGCTTTTCAATAAACTGACTCGTCTGTTTGATGAACATTTGTTTCGAGCCTTCTCCGCTGCCGATTTTCTTCAAATACGATTCCCACTTCGCAGTCATGGACGGGCTCGATAACAGCGTCCCTTCGATAGCTTCACACAGTGTGATGCCTTTAGCCGTGACGTAGACGTTGTTCTTCTTCACTTCAATGTATTTTTGTGCTTTGATCGTTTCAATGATGCTTGAGCGGGTCGCTTCCGTCCCGAGGCCTTCGACTTCCTTCAGGATTTCCACGTCTTCCTCGTCATCCATGA
Organism: Halobacillus sp. GSS1; assembly: GCF_017307035.1. Taxonomy (NCBI): domain Bacteria; kingdom Bacillati; phylum Bacillota; class Bacilli; order Caryophanales; family Bacillaceae; genus Halobacillus; species Halobacillus sp. GSS1. The sequence goes on along the minus strand of NZ_JAFLHE010000004.1, from coordinate 104,681 downwards.
GCTTTCCACACGTTTTCATCATGTTGATCAACTGACCTTCGGTGTAAGGTTTCGGAGGCTGTGTCATGCTTTCTTTTATATGAAGACGCGCACCAACCTCTTCTCCTTTTTGAACATTCGGAAGCAGCGCATCTTTTTCCTGTTTGGCTTTGGATGGCTTAGGAAAAAGCTCTTTCCAACCCTTGTGCACTTCTCTTCGTCCTGTTGATTTGAAAGGAAGGTCATGAACATGTGTGAAAATCGTCGTCTCTTCATAGACGTAATCATTATGGAACATCGCAAGCGTCGTCGCGAGCACCTCTGTATAAATGTTTCGTTCCTCACGACTCAGCCCATTCAGTTTCTTTTCCGTCGGAATGGACTTCGTCGGGATGATGGCATAGTGCTCCTGAACCTTCTTGCTGTCCACATACCGCTTCCTCGGTTTTAAAGAGATCGGGGTGAAAGAAGTATTCAACGTATCCTGATAGGCCTTCAAGTTGTTCACTAAATAAAAGAACTCGCTTTCGGTAATGTAATTACAGTCGGTCCTCGGATAGGAGACCAGTTTTTTCTCATAGAGCTTTTGCATCGTCTTCAACACTTGTGACGGTGTGTACTTCCAGCGTCTGTTCGCAACACTCTGCAACGTGGAAAGCGAATGCAGTTTCGGTGATTTTTGATGTTTCGTCTTTTTGTCTACACGCTGGATTATCCCTTGGTGGTCGGTCTTTTCCTTCAAGCCATGCTTGTCCATAAGCTCCTGGACCTTAGCTTTGTCCTTTTCCTTGATTTCAGCGAGACCCTTATAGGAACCTGCGTCGGATTGAAAAAGTCCCTCGATTTGGTAGAAAGGCTCAGATACAAAGTTCTCTATCTCCTTGTGCCTCTGGTAAATCAAGTAGACGGTTGGCGATTGCACTCGACCGATCGTTAAGTAGCTTCCGAACCCTTTTTTCTGCAAATGCAGCGTGAATAGACGGCTCGCGTTGATCCCTACCATCCAATCACTGATCTGACGTGCTTTCGCTTCATCAAACATACGTAAATCTTTTTCATTGTTTCGTAGATTGTTAAACCCTTTACGCACTTCGTCCTTCTCAAGAGAGTTAATCCAGAGGCGTCGAACCGGCTTCCCTTTCACCCCTGTTAAACGAAGGATACTATAGAAAATGTTCGACCCTTCCCGGTCGACATCGGCCGCATTTACAAGGACGTCGGCCTGCTGGAACAGACGCTTGACCTCTTTAAACTGCTCCCACTTCCCTTTGGATACTTTTTCAAGAAATCGGTCAGGAACAATCGGCAGCTGATCAAGCTTCCAGCGCTTCCACTCCGGCTTATAGTCGTGCGGTTCTTTCAATTCCACCAGATGACCGACGCCCCACGTGATCGTCGCCCCGTTCGGGAAAATATCATCCGGTTTGAGTACAATATACGTTTTCGTTTTTTCCTGTATTGTAAAAGCCTCTGCATATGCTTTTGCCTGAGAGGGTTTTTCGGCTAAGATGACCACTCGTGTCATGGTCTCCCACTCCCTTCATTGAACCCCAAGAGTACTATGGGATGAACTGTAAATCAAGGATTGCTGTCGTTCTTTTATACTTGGTAGTAGGGTGCGGGACCTTTTGGGTGATGTGCTCTCCGTTTGGCGCGGCTCGCTACTCCTTTGGCGCGACTCGCCACTCCTTTGGCGCGACTCGCTACTCCTTTGGCGCGATTCGCTCTCCTTTGGCGCGACTCACTCTACCTTTGGCGCGACTCGCTCCCCTTTGGCGCGACTCGCTCCCCTTTGGCGCGACTCGCTACTCCTTTGGCGCGACTCGCTCCCCTTTGGCGCGACTCGCTACTCCTTTGGCGCGACTCGCTCCCCTTTGGCGCGACTCGCTACTCCTTTGGCGCGACTCGCTCTCCTTTGGCGCGACTCGCTCCCCTTTGGCGCGACTCGCTCCTCTTTGGCGCGACTCGCTACTCCTTTGGCGCGACTCGCTACTCCTTTGGCGCGACTCCCCCTCTTATTGGATTAGCACTCTAATAGGAACCTTGCTTTTTTAGTAGAACCACTTTTCCCCTTACAATAAGCGCTCAATAATCGATACACCACATGTCTTGAACCTACCTTTAAAAAATCTCTAGCTTCTTTATTGCTAATTGTTTTGGCAACAAGCACAGCATATTCTTTCAAGGCTTGTTCATGAGCAAGAAAAGAGTGATGAGAACAACCTGGACATACCCATTTCATTTTTGTTCTTTTCATTGAATACTTTCCACATGCCGGGCACCTGACTCCTTTGATCAAATCCGAATAACTCAAGTTGAAACGCTTCATGTAATCCGGCACATGATCCTGGTGGGATTCAGCCAGCGCTTGGCCAATTTGTAATAGCTCCTCCTTCTTGAATGTCTTCCCCTGTGCACATCCTCTTTCTTTTCCACGGCATCGACGAGAGAGGAAGCGCGTATTACTTTTTCATAGATGCGAGAGTCTGAGGAGTCAAACTCGAGGGTACATCGACGATTCGTGAATACCACCAGGAAGTCGATGGGGATACGAATCCCTAGCTGCCGCCATAACCATTCATCTAATAAACGCTTCTGCCGTTCCGCCTGTTCCACAGGATCATGGAATCCTTCCGTGTCGCGGCGCATTTCCTTTTTTTCACGATGGATAGAGATCTGACCGATCATATTTTTTGCTTCAAGAATCAAAATGAAGGAAGGAAATAAGATAACCGTGTCGATTTGAAAAAAGTGGTGCCCGTCATGCAGACGCAGGTTGTGAAGGATGTGATGAGGGCCTTTCAAATAATCGAGGTGAAAATCAAGGGACTGTTCGCCATTCCAGCCGGCTTTCATTGCAGAGAGGGTCTCTTCTACTTGGGGGACAGCGGGGTGATGAGGCTTGAGGCGGTTCTTTAGTATTTCCAAATGGACAATATCAGGAGGGATGGTGCGGGGTTTTATGATCATAAGTGAACTCCTTTCCCTTCTATTAAAGTCGAACGCCCCTTTTTTGTCCAGAAAAAAGAGACCAGTCCAGTGGTGGACTGATCTCTATAAGTCTTCTATTTAGAAATCAACATCCTGCCCATAATAAGCGGCTACAAAGAGTTTCTTCATTTCTTCTACGGATGTTTCACGCGGGTTCGTTCCTGTACACGGATCTTCTACCGCGTTTTCAGCCATTGTATCGACATGTTCTTGGAATAATTCTTCGGACACACCAAATTCCTGCAGTGTATTCGGTACGTCCATTTCACGATTCAACTCGCGGACCCATTCAATAAGAGCATCGACGAGTTCCTGATCATTCTGCCCTTCCAAACCGATTCTTTTTGCTAGGGCAGCAAAACGATCTTCGACAACACTTCTGTTGAACTGGATGACATAAGGGAGGTAGATCGCATTGGCACAGCCGTGTGGTACTCCGAAGGTCGGACCACTCTTATGCGCCAGGCTGTGTACATTGCCTAATACCGCATTGGAGAAGGCCATACCAGCCATCGCCTGAGCATAATGGACTTTTTCACGACTTTCTTTATCTCCTTTATAGGAGGAAAGAAGGTGTTCTTTCAATATTTCAGCCGCTTCTTTTGCAAGCGCATCTGTAAATGTCGTGCGTGGTTTCGCTACATACGCTTCAATACTGTGGGTGACCGCATCCATACCACTGTATGCTGTCACACGTTTCGGCATGGATTCAACCATGACAGGGTCGATGATGGCGAAATCGGGTGTCAGTTCAAAGCTGGCTAACGGATATTTCACGCCTGTTTCTGAATCAGTGATGACAGACAGGTTGGAGATTTCGGATGCTGTCCCACTTGTCGTAGGAATACCGATGAATCTCGCCTTGGAACGAAGTTCAGGCAGCTCAAACGGTTTGGTCGCATCTTCAAAACTGAGGTTCGGATGTTCATAGAACAACCAGAAGGCTTTAGCTGCATCCATCGGTGAGCCGCCGCCGATTCCAATGATCCAATCAGGTTCAAAACTCATCACCGTATCCAGATGTTCTTGTACAAGCTTCGTGGAAGGCTCTTCTTTTATTCCTTCAATAAGCTTGGTTTCTATATTCGCTTCTGCTAGATTTTTTTCAATCGTTTCCAGGTTCCCGTTTTCTTTGACGGAACCTCCACCAATCACAAGTAAGGCTTTCTTTCCTTCTACAGATTTCAATATATCAAGAGCATTTTCACTAAAATAAATATCGCGTGGAATTGTAAAACGGTTCATGAAATCTCCTCCTACTTTTTGGTTACATTCGGGAATATTGCCGGTTTTCTTTTTCACCAAACCATTCAGTAGGTTTCATCCTTGAATTCAGTCCATTTGTAACCCCTTATTTAGTGAGAAAGCACTAGTGAACTATATGTTTATACTCCAGCGACCATATGCTGAATTCCCATCCGAACCAGGAATCCTCCTGGGCATGATTTAAGCTAATGAATATGGATTATGATAATATATGTAAGTTAACACTTTGATTTAAGAATGGAGCATCCTTATGGTACAAATCGCAAAACGAGGATACACCTTTTTTATAAGCTTATATGTCCTCATGCATTTTGTCGTTTATTTTATAGGTGGAGACATGCTTTCCACCACTCTTTCCTTATTCGGTTTAGCGGCCTTTGTACTGGGTTACTTCTTCCTGCCGGTGAAACAGGCAGCGATTTCCCTTTTGCTGCTCATTATCGCCTTAATTGTTCATATTTCTGCCGGGACCTCTCTTATTGAAGGGACCGTATCCGGGTTTACCGTGATGAGCGGACTGATCGCGCTCTTACTGATCGTTCCTACGATCAGCTGGGTACTGGAGGAAAAGCCTTATATCGAATCGGTCATCAATTTCGCTCAAAACCTCCTGAATACAAGTCGGAAATTCTATTTCGGAATGATGGTGATCACTCAGATCATTTCCTACTTTTTATTATTCGGATCGATTCCGATGGTTTACAGCATGATCAACGACTTTTTGAGCAATCAAAAAGGAGAGGCATGGGAGAATTATAAAGGAACAGCCCTGTTGCGTGCGTTTTCCTTAACGACGATGTGGGTTGTCAGCATTCCAAGCTTTATTTTTGCCGTCGATGCCCTTGGAGCATCCTTAGGCTTATCCATCTTACAGGGTTTCTTCATCTCATTTGCGGGAATCTTGTTGTCTGTCTTATTCTCTTATTATCAAGAACGCCACTATGGCGTGGATCTAACAGCAGGCATCCAGGAACAGCTTAAGAAGATTGCCGACCAAAAGAAACAGGATACGAAAGGGAACCGTGATGCTCTTGAATTCGGCTTTCTTTTTGTGACGTTATTCGGGTCGATCTTTCTGCTTAATGCGCTTTGGGACGTTCAGCTTCTGCTAATTATACCGATTGTAATCGTGGCCTGGGTCATTCTCTACTTCCTCATTCGTAAGAGGAGCAGCGCGATTACAGAGAACGGAAAAACCTATGTAGCTAAAAGCATTCCCAACAAGGCCCAGCAGTTTTCGATTTTATTAGCCGCCGGGTTTCTGATCAACGCGGTGAATCAGTCGGGATATGGTGAGTACATTATCGATGGCCTCTTTTACGTGACGGACGCCGTACCGTTCCTGAACTTCTTATGGGTTCTTCCTTTTGTTGTGATTATCCTTGGATTCATCGGACTCGGTCCGTTGACGGTCATCGTCCTCGTCTCAGGGATTCTGCAGGGCGTCGATCTTCCCTATCCACCAGAAATCGTTGTACTTGGAATTACATCAGGGAGCGTCATTTCCATTATGTTATCTCCGCTGATTTTACCATCAATCATTTTGAGTTCTGTGAACAAGTTGAGCATCATTAAAAACGGATTGATGTTCAACTATAAATACGCCCTGGCCTTTTATGTCATGGTGCAGATCTACCTTCAGCTTTTTGTGCTGTTTTTCTTATAAAAAAATAAACGGAAACTTATGACGGGCCTTTTCCACTGCCCGTCTTTTTTTCATGATCTCTTTGTTTAAATGTGTTTCTTCTAGAAAGAGAAATGACAGACCGCATTGTTGAATAGGATTTAAGAGAATATGCTTAGCATTCTGGAGAAACAGGAGGGACACCATGAATACGAATGAGAGCTACATTGAAGTGGAACCGGGAATTGAATTATTCGTTCAGGAAACCGGTACAGGAGACCCCCTTGTATTCATTCCGGGTTTTACTTTCACCACTGAAGTCTTCTCTGAACAAGTGAAACATTTTTCAAAAACGCACCGAACCATTGTCATTGATCCCAGAAGCCATGGCCGATCCACGATGACCGTCCATGGGAATGATTACGTCACACACGGGACGGATTTACAAAAAGTGCTGAAGGAATTGAAGGTTGAGAATCCAACGCTTGTCGGCTGGTCCTTCGGCTGTTTGACCGTATGGGAGTACTTTCGCCAGTTTGGAACCGATGGGATCAAGTCTGTCATGATGATCGATATGCCGCCGAAATCTTTATCATTGAAAGAAGACGAAGACTGGGTGGAGGGCCCACTGGATGACCTGGCTGCCGCCTATACGAACTTCCTCCGTCATCCAAAAGGACAGCGGGAATTCATCTCGGCCTATGCCACCGGGGTCATGGTCCAACGGGAACTAAAAAAAGAAGAATTGAAATGGATGGTAGAGCAGTCTTTGAAAACCCCCTACTATATCGCGGCCATCTTATTCTCTTCCGGTCTCTTTTCGGATTATCGAAAAGAAGCGGAAGAAAGCAGTGCATCCGTTCCGACGCTTTTCGTTGTCGCCGAACATTGGGGAGAGACAGCGGCCACTTATCTTAACAAGCTGACGCCTTCCGCTTCCGTGAAGACTCTGGGAGGACACCTCATGTTTTGGGAGCATCATGAGAAGTTCAACCAGATGTTCGAAGAATTTTTGAGTGAGTCTCATTAATTCTTCCTGCTTTCTGCCCAGGGTTCCAAACACCACTATTTATTAGGAGGGCCCTTTTGAAAAGGCTTGATCCAGACAAACTTTTCGTTGAGTTTAGACCTGGGGTTACAAAAAACACTCCCCTGTTAGGACGTAAGTATACACTGACCCACTCCGACATAACGGCAGAGCTTTTTCTTACGCTGGGATTGTCGTATGCCTATGACAAAATCACTCAGATGAGAGATGAAGTGCTTGCGGAATGGAGGATAGAAAATGGTCGTCCCTATCTCTATATCTACGTTTATGTGGATGGACAATATGGATCTGACCAATCCGCTGTTCGAAATGCCATCTTCAGAAGTGAACTACCCTTAGCCCTTGAAGCTATCAGGTATGGGGACCGGTATTTTTTTGAAGCCTATCCCGAATTGGATCATGCTCCCATTCTCATTCGTTTTGATTCCACAGATCCCCGATACAATCGCTATGAGTACTGGGGTACCCCGAAGGATTATAAGTAGACTCGACGGGGTGATCCTGCCCAAGTCACAGATATACAGAAAAAGGTTCATCCACTGCTTTGGATGAACCTTTTTCTCGTTAAGTCAGCCAGTATCGTGTATTCAGATCCTGGTTATTTTTTTAGCACTAACTTCGCCACAGATTCCACATGATACGTCTGCGGAAACATATCCACGGGCTGAATGCCTTCCACTTCATAGCCGTTCTTTACTAAATATTTCATATCCCGCGCCTGTGTTTCCGGGTTACAGGACACATAAACCACTCGCTTCGGCTTAAGCTTCACAACGCTTGATAAGAAGGCTTCGTCACTACCGCTTCTCGGCGGGTCCATAATTACGACGTCTGCTTTCTCCCCGCGCGCAGCCATATCGACCATGAATTCACCAGCATCCCCTTGGTAGAAGCGTGCATTGGTCACGCCATTGCGCTTCGAATTTCGGATGGCATCCCGGACCGCATCCTTGTTCACCTCTACTCCAATGACTTTGCCAGCTTTGCGGCTTGCCACAAGACCGATCGTACCAATTCCGCAGTACGCATCAATCACGGTGTCGTTTCCAGTCAGCTCGGCCATTTCAATCGCTTTTCCATAAAGCTTCTCCGTCTGAACAGGATTGATTTGGTAAAAGGACTTTGCTGAAATTTCAAATTCCAGCCCGCACAACGTATCTGTAATCGTTCCCTTGCCGAACAGCACTTTCTCCTGTTCGCCCAAAACAACACTTGTGTCCCGTTTGTTCACATTCAACAGCATGGTCGTGATATCAGGGTGAGCTTTTCTTAAAGCTTTAACGAAGTTGTTTTTCCCCTTGAACTCAGAGGAGGCAGCAACGAGTACCACCATAACCTCTCCGCTGACTTTGCCGACTTTGATCAACACATGCCGTAAGAAGCCACGTCCAATGTCTTCGTTGTACGGCTGCATTTTCGAATTCCTCATGTAATCCTTGATGGTATCTATGATTTCGTCCGCTTTCGGATCATGAATGAGACATCGATCCATTGGAATGATTTCATGCGTGTGCTGCGCATACAGACCGCCAATGACCTGACGCTTGTGATTCAAACCGAATGTATTATGATTCTTGTTGCGGTAATCATAGGGGTGGTCCATCGTGTAAATAGGATCCGGTTTTCCAAACGGTTTCATCAATTGATCAATGGTTTCCTGCTTGAAACGGGCCTGGGCATCGTTACTCATATGCTGAAGCTGACACCCTCCACATTCATAATAATATGGACAAGGTGGATTGACTCGTTCTTCTGCAGAAGTGATCACATTCTTCACCTCTGCGTCCAAAAACTTCCCTTTTTGAACGATGTTCACCTCAGCCTTTTCACCTGGTAACAGCAAAGGGACTTCCAACTGTTTTCCCTTCCACTCGGCAAGCCCCTTCCCTTCATCAGTGAGACCTGTGCACGTAACCTGTGCGGTTATAGGTTTCTGCCCCCGTGCAGGTTTACCCTTAGCCGTTCTATTCAGAGAAGAATTCTGTTTCCCGTTTGGCCTGCCCACCTTTTTCGGTTTCTTATTCAGCTTTTTATTTCCTTGATGCTTTCGTTTACTCATAGGCACTTCCTGTCTTTGCTTATTTGCCCCTCATTATAAACTACCGGGAGCCGGCGGTAAAACAGAGAGAAGAAAAACGAGCCTCACCCTTAGATTGGGAAGGCTCCTAAATTAACTCTTTTTAAGTATTTGAACCATAAGGAATCCTGCTGTCATCGTAAAAAAGATCAGCAATAGACCCGCAAAACCGTTGGTGAAACCTGTGCGCTCAATGGCAAATCCGAACATTGGAAAGCTGACCATAATGATAAAGCTCTCCATTAAACCGATCAATGAAAAGAAGGTGGATCTGACATTGCTTTTTAATAAGTTTTGCACAAATGAACTGAAGATGGGTTCGAATAAACTCAACAGCTGTGCCAGGAATAGGAAGGATAAGAGAATAGCCCAGTCCACAGCGAAGATGAACAGAATGAAAAACAAAAAGAACAGGCCTAAACCGTAATGTAAAAGATTGAAAAACTCAAACCGTTTTTCGACCTTGTAGGCGATTTTCGCCATGACAACACCCAATAGCCCCTCCACTGTAAAGACAGCACCCACAACAACAGAGGAGTAACCTAACTGGATAAAGTATTCCTGTCCATAAAAAACGAGTATCACCATTACCGCACTTGCCAGAATAAACAACACGACAGGCTGATGAAGGACAGAATTCTGCTTCCATACATCGACGCCTAATTTAAATTGATGGACCCACTGGTTATACCATCGTCCCCCGATGTCCTCTGTCTTCTCGCGTTCCGGTTCTTTCAATAAAAACAGAGGAACCAATGCAAGGATGTGGGTGAAGATGGTTGATCCATAGACCCATTCCCAGCTGATCTCTGCCATGAATCCTCCGAGGAACTTAGCAAGGCTCAAGGATAATAGTGCAAGAGCCGTCATGCTTCCGATCACCTTCGTATAATCTTTCTCCCGGTTTTCATTTTTTAACGTATCGTAAGCAAATGCCTGTTCCGCACCAGAATGGAAAGTAACCATGATTCCCATCGATAAAAAGGCGAGTGTGAACATCGAAAAGGTACCACTGATCAACATGAACAGGCCATAAAAAAGACTGAACACATTCCCGATGACTAAGCTCACTTTTCTCCCGTACAAATCAGCAATCATTCCTGTGGGTACCTCAAACAGGACAATCGCCAAGTGAAGAAAAGCTTCCAGCAAACCAATCTGACCGAACGTCATCCCTCTGTCTCCGAGGTAGATGACCCACAAGGCCCGGTCAAAAAACAACTGAGCAAAAAAGATATAGAAATACAGCATATAGATACTGCGTTTTGTTTTAAACATGGTCATTCGTCCTCTCTTCTACATAAAAAAGCCACACGTGATCATTCCCGTGTGGCAGCCTCCGCTATTTAAAGGAAATCATACATACGTTCACTCTATGGAATTCAGCTAAAAAAGGACACACCTGTCCCTCTGACCGCTGATTTTCCAATAATAGACATCATGAAAAGCAGGTGCTTATCCTCACTTTTGATGTCTAAGGTGAATGCATGCATGAATTTCCCTCCTTTATGTACAAGATTGATCCCCATTATATAACGGTTCAGAACTTAAGACAACTTCATCTGGTCCAATAGCAATCCTCTGACGTTTTTCTCTATTTCATCCGAAAGCGAATCGATCTTTTCAAAAACAGTCCATACAATAAACGACCTTTTTGTTGTATCTCTATGAAAACAATGATACTATACTATTCAGTAATAGTATGACACATTAAAACGAATGAGAACAATTAGTGTGACATAATAAAAGGGGCATAAATGCAGGAAGCTGTACATAACATCATCGCTTTCCCGGCCCTCCTCATCACTAAAAGTAAGGGAGATGGATTGTGACTACTAAAGAAATGGTGTATATCGTGTCAGATTCAGTCGGGGAAACGGCTGAATTAATGGTAAAAGCTGTGGCGAGTCAGTTTTTTGGTCAGGATGTTGAAATCCAGCACTTCTCCTATGTAGAAGATGAGCAGGATATTAATAATGTCATCACAGTGGCGAAGTATCGTCCATCCATCATCGCTTACACCATCGTCCTTCCTGATTTGAAGGAATACCTTGACCACAGGGCTGAAGAAGAACAAATCATTGCGGTGGATTTAATGTATCCGTTGATGAATGCGTTCACTGAAAAATTCAATATGCAGCCTAATCGTCAACCGGGACAGATGAGAAAGTTGGATGAGAACTACTTTAAACGAGTGGAAGCAATTGAGTTTGCTGTGAAGTATGATGACGGACAGGAAGTCAGAGGATTGAAACAAGCCGATATTGTTCTTGTCGGCGTGTCACGAACCTCAAAGACTCCTCTTTCTATGTATCTAGCGAATAAGCAATTCAAGGTGGCCAACGTCCCGCTCATCCCGGAGGTCCCGCCTCCAGAAGAACTTTTTAACATCCCTAGAAAAAAGTGCGTGGGATTGATCATCTCACCGGAAAAGTTAAATGACATTCGCAGAGAGCGATTAAAAAGACTCGGGTTAACAAACTCAGCTAGTTATGCCTCATTGAATCGAATTTTTGAAGAATTAACATGTGCGGAAGACATCATGAAAAAGATTGGATGTCCAGTCATTGATGTCTCCAATAAAGCCATCGAAGAGACGGCCGATATCATTCTGGCCATGTTTAATAAAAGGGGGAGCTTTGCCTAATGGAAAACAATGTTGTATTCATGTTTGATCATGCAGAAAGCGGCAAGAAGGAACTTCTAGGTGGAAAAGGCGCAAACTTAGCGGAAATGACCCGTATCGGTTTACCTGTCCCTTATGGTTTTACGATTACGACCGCTGCCTGTAACGCGTACTATGATGCAGGTGAAGTCATTTCGCCGGAAGTCAAAGCCCAGGTATTACAATCCCTTCAAACTCTTGAATCCAAAACAGATAAACGCTTAGGTGACCCAACCAATCCGCTGCTTGTTTCGGTGCGCTCGGGTGCTGTACATTCCATGCCCGGGATGATGGATACTGTTTTGAACCTTGGCATGAATGATGAAACGGTCAAAGGAATGGCAGAACTTACGAATAACCCTCGCTTTGCCTATGACTCCTACCGCCGGTTCATTCAGATGTTCGGGAATGTTGTTCTGGATATAGAAAACTACCTTTTTGAACAACAGTTGGAAGAGATCCGTGAAGAAAAAGGGTACCACTCCGATACAGAATTGACAGCTGAAGATTGGAAACTAGTCATCGAAGCATTCAAAACCATTGTGGTCAAATATACAAAACGAAGCTTTCCTCAGGATCCCAAAGAACAACTTTTCCTTACGATACAGGCTGTGTTTGACTCATGGAATAACCAGAGGGCCATTCTGTACCGCCGCCTGCATCAAATTCCCGGACACCTTGGGACAGCCGTCAATATTCAAAGCATGGTTTTCGGAAATATGGGGGAAGATTCCGGGACGGGCGTCGCCTTTACACGCAATCCTTCTACTGGTGAGTCCAAACTTTATGGGGAATACTTGATCAACGCACAGGGAGAAGACGTTGTGGCAGGGATCCGTACACCTCAGCCGATTGCGACGCTCAAAGATGAGATGCCGGATGTTTTTCAACAATTGGTGGATACTTGTCAGCTGTTAGAAGACCATTACAAAGATATGCAGGACATTGAATTCACCGTAGAACGCGGCAAGCTGTTCATCCTTCAAACACGGACAGGCAAAAGAACCGCACAGGCTGCCATTCGTATCGCAGTTGAAATGGTGAAAGAAAAAATCATGGATCAGCGTGAAGCTCTTTTACGTGTGGACCCAGATCAGCTCAACCAGCTGCTCCACCACCGCATTGATCCTGACTACAAGAGAGAAAAATTAGCGGCTGGCTTACCTGCTTCCCCTGGGGCAGCCACCGGCCAGGTCGTCTTTGATGCAGATGAAGCCGATCAGCTGTCCAAGGATGGAAAAAAGGTGATTCTCGTCCGACCAGAAACGACGCCTGATGATATCCATGGCATCATCGCCTCTCAAGCTACCGTTACGAGCCGGGGCGGGATGACCAGTCATGCCGCCGTAGTCGCAAGAGGTATGGGGAAAGCCTGTATCTGCGGATGTGACGCGTTGAAAATTCATTTGGAATCCAAACAGTTCATTGCAGGGGATACCACTGTGAACCACGGAGATATCATTACGATCGATGGTTCAACCGGAGAAATATTCCTCGGTGAAATTCCGATGATCGAACCGGAACTTTCAGAGGAATTCCAGTTACTTCTACGCTGGGCAGATGAAGAAAGAAAAATGGGTGTACGGGCGAATGCCGACAATTCAACAGATGCTGCGAAAGCTCTGGAGTTTGGAGCCGGTGGCATTGGACTCTGCCGTACAGAGCATATGTTTATGGACAGCTCCCGCATCCCTACCGTTCAAAACATGATCCTATCAGAATCCATCACGGAACGGAAGGAGTATCTCGATCAGCTCCTCCCGATGCAGCAGCAGGATTTTGAACAGATTTTTGAAACGATGCAGGGCCACCCGATTACCATACGATTGCTGGATCCACCACTTCATGAATTTATGCCGGACAAAGAAGAACTGCTTGTTGAGGTGACGAAACTGCAAATCACAAGTCCTGACTCCAACGAGCTGCAGGAAAAGCAAAACCTTTTACGCAAAGTACGATTATTAGAAGAGGCGAATCCTATGTTAGGCCTCCGTGGCTGTCGCTTAGGTATGATCCATCCTGAAATTTACGAAATGCAGATCCTGGCTATTTTCGAAGCGATGTCTACCGTCATGAAAAAAGGAATCGCCGTGAAACCGGAAATCATGATCCCTCTTGTCAGCCACGTAAATGAACTGAAAGAAATGCGTCAATTGGTCGTTCGGATCAGCCAGCATGTTCAGTCGGAAACAGGACAGGAGTTCGAGTACCTTATTGGAACCATGATTGAAACGCCACGCGCAGCACTTACGGCCGACCAAATTGCTGGAGAAGCTGACTTTTTCTCCTTTGGAACCAATGATCTAACTCAAACGACGTTTGGATTCAGTCGAGACGATGCAGAAGGTAAATTCCTCCAATATTATGTAGATAGCGATGTGCTCCAGAGAAACCCATTCGTTTCCTTAGACCAGTACGGCGTCGGGAAACTGGTGGAAACTGGTGTGAACCTCGGCAAAGAAACAAATCCTGCACTGAAAACAGGGATTTGTGGAGAGCACGGTGGAGAAAAAGAGTCCATTCAATTCTGCTACGATTTAGGACTGGAGTATGTAAGCTGTTCTCCTTTCCGAGTTCCATCGGCAAGACTCGCAGCCGCTCAGTCCACCATCCGCAGTGAACGGAACAAGTCCCTGAAAGAACCGCAGTATAATTAATGGTAAGATGAACACCGAATTTCCTTCTATCTTGATAAAAAATCACGCTCCATCCTCTTGGGATGGAGCGTGATTCTTTTCTGCTTATTCCCTTCTATTTCACGATCCTGGATCATCAATCCCCTACTATAACAAAGAGAAGGCCCCCCATCATTCATGTACGCTTCTCAAGCCATACATTGTGATAGAGGCCTTCTCTATAGACTTTTATTTGGTTACAGCTTTTTTAGATTTAGGAACTGTCCCTGCTTCCGCTGGGTGAACGCCATGCTGGTAGTAATCAGCGTCGATTGGATCCAGTGGCTGACGGCCAAGGATCAGGTCTGCTGCTTTCTCTGCCAGCATCAATACAGGAGCATGGATGTTTCCGTTTGTCACGTAAGGCATAGCCGATGCATCGACCACGCGTACGTTATCAAGTCCGTGAACCTTCATGGATTCCGGGTCTACGACAGACATAGGATCCGATTCAGGCCCCATTTTAGCTGTACAGGATGGGTGAAGAGCTGTTTCCGCATCTTCTCTTACCCAATCAAGGATTTCTTCCTCTGTTTGAACCGTAGGACCAGGTGAAATTTCACCGGCATTGTATGGTTTCATAGATGGCTGGGACATAATTTCACGTGTGATATTGATGGCTTCGATCCACTCACGTTTGTCCTGTTCTGTAGAAAGATAGTTGTAAACCATGCTGGGATGCTCTTTCGGATCTTTTGATTTAATCTTCAATGATCCGCGGGCATCGGAATACATTGGTCCGATGTGCACCTGGAACCCGTGATCTGTCGGTGCTTTTTGTCCATCATAACGCACCGCTACCGGAAGGAAGTGGAACATCAAGTTCGGGTAGTCCACCTCATCGTTGGAACGGACGAAACCTCCGCCTTCGAAGTGGTTCGTCGCAGCTGGACCTGTACGTCCAAGCATCCACTGCAGACCGATCCAAGGCATGCGGCGCTTCTGAAGGTTCGGCTGTTCGGAAACAGGAACCGGGCAAGCGTGCTGGACATATACTTCAAGGTGATCCTGAAGGTTTTCTCCGACACCTGGAAGATCAACGACTGGATCAATGCCAAGGGAACGAAGGTGTTTCGCATCGCCTACACCAGATAGTTGAAGAAGCTGTGGCGTGTTGATCGCACCACCAGCAAGGATGACTTCTCCCGCTTCTACTTGATGCATTTTTCCGTTTCGTTTATACGTTAACCCTTTTGCTTTGGTGCCATCGAAGTCAATGCTCGTAACGAAAGCACGAGTCTTAACTGTCAGATTTTCGCGGTCCATAACAGGGTGCAGGTAAGCACGGGATGCGGACAAGCGCTGCCCTTTGTACACATGCTTATCAAACGGTCCGAACCCTTCCTGGCGAAATCCGTTGACGTCAGGGGTACGGTTATAACCAGCTTCTACAGCTGAATCAAAGAAGGCTTGGAAGAGAGGGTTCTTCGCTGGACCGCGCTCCAATTTGATTGGACCATCGTGACCGCGCATATCATCATCCGGTGATGCCAGCGCATTTTCCAAACGCTTGAAATATGGAAGGCAGTGCGCCCAATCCCAATTGGTCATGCCTTCGTCGGCACCCCAGCGTTCATAGTCTTTCGGGTTTCCACGTTGATAGATCATCCCGTTAATGGAACTGGAACCCCCGAGTACTTTGCCTCGTGCATGAGGAATACGGCGTCCATTCATATAAGGTTCAGGATCGGATTCGTACTGCCAGTCATAAAGGTTTTTTCCTGAAGGGAACGGCAGAGCAGCAGGCATTTGGATCAATAGATCCCAAGAATAGTCACTGCGTCCTGCCTCCAGTACAAGTACACTTTTTTTGCCATCTTCACTAAGGCGGTTTCCCATTACAGAACCTGCACTACCGCCTCCAACGATTACGTAATCATATGATTCAATCATAGCCATACACTGTTCCTCCTTGATGTTAAATTCGGTCAGAAGGAGGTCAAAGTACCCCCTTCTCCCTTTATCTGAGTTTGATCATGAATGTTAAAAATAAATGGTCAGCTTAGAACCAGTTGATTTGTTCTGGTTTAAGGTTTTGGAAAATATGCTTCGTTTCTGTATATTCTTCAATTCCTAATTTACCTAGTTCGCGTCCAATTCCGGACTGCTTGTATCCACCCCACGGCGCGTGTGGGAAATAAAGGTTGAATTCATTAATCCATACCGTACCCATGCGCATCTTCGCTGCACAGCGCTCTGCTTTTGCGATATCGTTTGTGAAGACACCGCCGGCAAGTCCATAGATGGAATCATTCGCAAGTTTCACAGCTTCTTCTTCTTTCGTGAACTTCTCAACTGTGATGACTGGACCGAAACCTTCTTCCTGGACGACCGTCATGTCGGTTGTGCAATCGGTGAAAATCGTCGGCAGGAAGAAAAATCCGTTTTGTAATTCAGGGTCTTCCGGACGTTTACCGCCAACGGCTACTGTAGCCCCTTCTTCAATTCCTGCTTCTACATACTTTTCAACTTTCGCAAGGTGGTCTGCGGAAATCAGTGGTCCCATTTGGGTATCTTCGTCAAACCCGCTTCCTAGTTTGAATTTCTTCACTCGCTCGACAAGCGCGTTTACGAACTCATCGTGAATGTTTTCTTCAACAATCAGTCTTGTCCCAGCAGAACAGATCTGACCGGCGTGGAAAAATACGCCGTTCAATGCCTGATCAACAGCAAGGTCAAAATCAGCATCTGCGAAAATGACATTCGGGTTTTTCCCGCCAAGTTCAAGAGCGAGCTTCTTCACATTCGCACTTGCTGCCTGCATGATTTTCTTCCCGGTCACAATACCGCCGGTGAAAGAAATGAGGTCGACGTCTTCATTGCTGGACAACTCTGAACCTACCGTAGCGCCTGCACCAAGGACAAGGTTCGCTACACCCGCAGGTACGCCCGCTTCCTCCATCAATTCAAATACTTTGATGTGCGTAAGCGGCGTGATTTCACTTGGCTTCATAACTAATGTGTTACCAGTTACAAGCGCTGGAGCCAGTTTCCAGGACGCTTGAAGTAGAGGATAATTCCAAGGGGTAATCTGTCCACAAACACCAACCGGTTCGTGAACGACTTTACTGATGGAGTTCGGCACTGGAGAATCGATGATCTCGCCGCCGTTCTTATCCGCAATCTCTGCATAATAACGGAAAACTCCAGCGATATCGTCCATGTCTCCACGGCTCTCTTCTACTGTTTTACCAGTATCCAAGGATTCTAGATTCGCTAGTTCTTCTTTATCTCTCTCAATTAATTCAGCGATTCTACGTACGATTGCCCCACGCTCCGTTGCCGGGGTCGTCGGCCATTCGCCGTGATCGAAAGCTTCTCTTGCGGCAGCGATGGCTGCTTGTGCATCTGTTTCGTCGCCTTCTGGAACGACAGCGATCGTTTCTTGATTGAATGGATTGATAATCGTACGCGTATTCTCTGAATTTGCGTCTACCCATTTCCCATTAATGTATTGTTTCAATTTTATATTTACGTTCATTTGATCAACTCCAATTCTGAAGTGAATTAAGTTTGTTAAGAATTTATTTAACGTTTTTAACACTAACATGTCTATTAGAGGCTGTCAAAGAAATGGGAACAAAAAATATGCTCCCTCCTCCCCACAAGATTACTTATTCAAAGCGGAGATAACCGCTTTCTCATAAATAAAAGAATCCGTCTAAGAAAAAAGTTTCTTAGACGGATTCTTTAAATTTTTTAGATACACTGCCAATCTTGGGTACCTAACAGTCTCTAAGTCTTGTAAGCAGTGCCGGAGTATCTTCACAGTCTCCAATGAAGGTCATTGGGTTTACTTCGGCCATGAATGTTGTCAAGAATGTATCTCCTGCGAAGTTAGTAGCGAATACTGTCCACGTTCCCATATTCATCTCGTCAATGGACAAGGTAATTTCTACTTCAAATACTCCACTAAATACATCCCCCTGTGCTCTCGCTGTACCTCGAACACGCGCAAATGAGTCACCTTCACATTCAATTTCAAATCTTCTTCCTTGGATGAAGTTAATGGTAGTTCCATCTGAACCAAAGGCCACGTTGAAGTTATCAACCGCCGGGTTACACATTGGACTAGCAGTAAAGCACTGGACCGCTGTTACGTTGATCGTCCCTTCCAGCGTATCACTAAAGCCATTCTCCGTAATGTCTACGACTGCAGGTGCTGATCCTCCTTCAACTCCAATACGGAATTTACAAGGACAATCCTCTCCTGGACATTCAACGTTTGATCCAACCATCGTAGTGACTGTTGATCCATCAACCGTTGTGGTGGCTGTAATGACTACTGATGTTGGCGGAGTTCCTTCAGGTATTGTGAGAGTCGTAGCAAATGTTCCGTCAGCTTCTGATGTTGCAGGGTTAGGAACGAAAATACCGATCTCAGGGAAAATGCTGAAGGTGATTTCTGCATCCTCAACAGGCAGAGCATCACAGAAAATGGAGCCCGTAATATCCCCTTCACACGAGATTTCAGCAGGGACATTCAACGTCAGCTCACAATCTTGTTCACAGGATACGTTTGTAATGATGGTATCCGTGAGAATCTGTCCGTCGACGGTTGCTGTAGCTGTGATCTCAACGTCAGTCGGAGGTGTTCCATCAGGTACGCTGACACCTGTGAAGAAGTTACCTGCAGCTCCTGTAGTCGCAGGGTTCGGGTTAAAATCTACAATAGCAGGGTTTGCAGTAAAGGTAACTTCAACCCCCTCAATCGTCCCATTTCCACAGCTGATATTACCATGGACCATTCCACTACAGTCAATGGATTCCGGTCCAAATAATGCAAGAGTACATTCTTCTTCTGGGCAAGAAACAGCGGTTGGCTGCGTGTCTGAAACGACTTGATCGTTTACATTTGTAGTCGCTGTAATCGTTATATTCGTAAGCTCTGTTCCTTCTGGTACAGTGACTGTTGCGACAAATGTTCCATCGGGACCTGTAATGACTGGATCCGGCGTAATAGTTACAATATCCGGGGAAGCCGTAAAGAAAACTGTTGCTCCTGAAACAGGCTCACAATCACACACCACCATGCCTGATATTTCACGCTCACAAACGATCAAAGCAGGTACAAACAATTCGATGCGGCATATTTCACATACAAAAGGGGCATCTTCAGCATTTTTCCTAATTTCCAGATTCGTCTGTGTGACGATCCAGTCATAAACCTTTTGAGTATTTATACACAGGTTTTCCACCTGGGAAACCTCTATGTTCTGAGCCGAATTCTTTTCATTAATAATAACGGTTGGAGTATCTTCTTCAGACATCTGACTTCCAAATCCTAAATCACACTGCGGTGGTAAGGATACGTTTCGCGGGCAGGAATCCAGTTCAATTAAACCCCTTGGCTCACAAAACTCGCCTGTCAATTCAACAGTTACATCAGTAACTACTTGGATATCCTGGCAAATATTCAAGAAGATTTCTAAAGATTCGTAAAAACCCTCCTGACAATTTACACAGGCATAGCATTGGAAGTTACTAACTTCACAAACAATTTCCGTCCCCTCAGGAGCACAAAGCAACAAGCTTTCTATCCTGCAGAAGGAAATGGCCTCTGATACACAAGTGTCCGTCCCGTCCGTCACCTCTACAACGATATAACCTGATTTACGGATCATGACTTTTTGCAACGTGACCTCTTGCCCACTCGGCAAAGTTACAAGAACATTCTCTCTCCCATTTGGTCTTGTGATTTCTTCGCAAATGAGTGAGCTAGGGGTGAGGGGATCCAGAGGGTTACCATTTTCGTCTGTTAAAAAACAGGTGGTAATCCCTCCCCTGGCCAATAACTCGCATAGTTCAGGATTCATAAATTCACGCCTTTCTTTAAGCATTTATGATAGCGTATGTGTGCCCATAGGCAATTGAATAGTAAAAAAACCTAACAATATGTACATTGTATTCGGGAACTCCTCAGGAGGTTAACAACACTTTCACCAGATCTTTTGGAGTCATGCGCATTAGACAGCCATAATCTTCACACAAAAAAGAGATAGCTGCCTTAATAAGGCAGCTATCTCTTTCGTTTAGTAACTTTTACTCAAACTATAAGGATCACCGTTTCATTCAAAACGGTTCCAATTAACAACACTTTCTAAAGGAAGACGTGTTTTTTGGAAACCAGCTTTAACTCCTTTCCCCAGAGAAATCAACATCACAGACGTATATTCCTCAGGTACATGGAAAGCTTTCAAGAACTGCTCTTCATCGTATCCACCCATTGGTACGGTATCGTATCCTTTCGCTTTTGCAGCGAGCATGAACTGCATCGCAACGATTCCACCGTCAATGTGAGCAATTTTCGCCAGACGCTCTTCAGGGAAGTTTCCATAGTTGTCAAAGATGCTGTTGACGTACATGTCTTTCACATCTTCAGGCATATTGCCTTTTTCAGCGATTTGAGAATAAATTTCGTCCGCTTTCTTATAGGCTTTTTTATCACCAAGAACAGCAATTACAGCCGAAGCATCCACGATTTGCTGCTGATTATTCGCAATGGGAAGCAGTCTCTCCTTCTCTTCCTGCTCGTCTATGACAAGGAAACGCCACGATTGCAGGTTGGATGAAGACGGTGCCAGCGTCGCGGTCTCCAACAGCTCTTCAATTTCTTTACGCTCAATCTTAAAATCCGGGTCATACTGACGTACAGAACGGCGTTCTTTCGCTATGGTCAGAAAATCGGTATCTTCAAGGACTTTCGGAGCTTCCTTCGTCGTATCGATTTCTTTCACTTTATTGAGATATTCTTCTTTGTTCATCGTTTTATTGGACATGGATCCGCACTCCTTTAACTGTATCTTTAACAGTTACAGTATAGATTGTTAACTGTTGTTTTGTCAAATACAGTTACTTATAAAAAGAAAACGAAACCTTATCGTTTCGTTTTACTGTTCAATAAGATCAGATAGAGATTTCGTTTGTAACCCTTCCAAAATCCAAGTCTCCATTTCCTTTTGCAGATCACATAGAGACTGTTGGGAAGTACCTGAAAAACAGTGTTTCCCTTCCGTCTCAAAGTAGTCTTTCACCACGGTTTCAGCACGAATGGCTTCATACACTTCAGAAAGCTTAATGTCTTCAGGCTTTTTACTAAGGGTGTATCCCCCATCACGGCCTTCTTTCGCACTTATGACCCCCGCCTTGACCAAGTGAGTCAAAATCTTACGAAGATAAACAGATTGAGACTCTAGCTTTTCTGCAAGCTTTCCACTCGGACAACGGCTTTCGTTTTCAGCTAAGACAATCAATGCTTTCAGTGCCATACTGAACCAACGCGCATGATTCATTTTATCTGACATCGTTTCACCTCTTCTATCCAAAGTATATTTTGATGCATGTGAAATCAAAAGTCAAAACAATGGAATAATCACACTTCTGTTTTCTTCATGTCGTCAAAAAGTGCGGAATTTGCAAAAATGAATCTTAAGTAACAGCATCTATGAAAACTTATCAAAATTCATCATGGATCTACCTATGACGAACTATAGATTCGACATCCTCCCTCAATATTCTCCTTTTTCTCATAGGTAAGAAGGACATGGAAAGCCACTATCTCCTCGTTTTATACCAAAAACCAAATAATTACAATTCTGATAAACTACCAATAGTACGGTTCTATTACGATTTAAGAGGAGGAAATCGATTTGTCTAAGAAAGCCATCCCTTTCATGTTAGCCGCTGGATTAGTTTTAGGCTCTGCACCTGCTGTAACTTTTGCTGACCCACCCGCTCCAAATGAACAAGCTGATCACGCCTTTGATAATAAGGTGATTAAAAAAATCAGTGCCGAGCGTCTTTTCGACCGGATAGACCTGCTCTCTAAACAGCCGAGGGAAGCTGGAACACAAGGCGAGTATGAGGCTGTTCAGTACATTAAAAGTGAATTTGAAAGCTACGGTTATGAAACAGAATTACAGCCTTTCACCATCCAAGCGTGGGACGGAGGAACTTCCTCCATTTCCATCAATAGCTCAGACTTTGCTGGTGATGTTCATACTTTTAATGGGTCTGTAAACGGTACAGTCGAAGCCTCCCTGGAGTATGTAGGCCTGGCTTACGCTGAGGATGTGCCGGATACCGTTTCCGGCAAAATCGCGTTGATTGAAAGAGGCGAAATCAGTTTTTACGAAAAAGTAAAAAACGTGATCGATAAAGGTGCTGTAGGTGTGATTATGTTTAACCGTGAAGGAGCAGAAGGCAACGATTTCGGTTCTACATATGAAGGGCAGAACATTCCCGCTGTTGCGATCGACCGGGAAGCTGGATTGTCCCTCGTAAATCAACTTCAGTCAGAAGAAGTCACGGCAGAAGTATCCGTACAAAATGCAGGCCCCATCGATCAAACATCTTATAACGTGATTGCCACCATGAAACCGCATAAAAATAAAGATACCGGACAAATCGTCACGGTTGGTGCCCACCATGACTCTGTGGCTGGCGGACCTGGAGCCAACGATGATGCTTCTGGGGTGTCCGGGGTGCTGGAATTAGCTAAGATTATGGCGAAAACTCCTACGGACACCGAGTTGCGCTTTATGACCTTTGGAGCGGAAGAAAAAGGTTTGCTCGGTTCTTATCACTACGTCAGTACACTTAGCGATAATGAAATCAGCCGAATCTCCGCCCATTTTCAAATGGACATGATCGGAAGCCGCGACTCTGGGGATCTAATTATGTTCACACCGGATGGAGAGAAAAATCTAGTCACAGATTTAGGAGCGTCTGCAGGGGCAAGAGTGGCAGAAGTAGTCGAATACGGACAGCTTGGCCGGAGCGACCATGTACCGTTTTATATGGAGGGAATTCCTGCTGCACTGTTCATCCATGCGCCTCTTGAGCCATGGTACCACTCCCCTGAAGATACGTTAGATAAAATCAGTAAAGAGAAATTGAAAGAGACGACAGAAATCGTAGGAGCAGCCGTCTATCAAATTGCAAGACCAGATACACCTGCCCTTGAAAATGCACGCGTTGCGCCTGGTCCTGTTCATTATGAGTTTGATGATCGTCCTCTATAATTTTTAAGTTTTATATAAAGAAGCCAGTCTATCATAGACTGGCTTCTTTATATATTTAATGGATTACGTGAAGAGTTAAAGGCAAGACCTCCAGAATAGAATCATAGCCCCGAGTATTCTTACTAGACACCTTTAATATATGAACCTTTAGGCAGAATGAATTAGTCATGAGGAATAGTTGGAAAAAGAAGCTGCCCCAGATTCAATTACAGGTCAGCTTTTTTTCCTCAATGGTTATGCTCCATTTCTTTAAAATTATTGCTAGGTTCAGCTCCATTCGTACCATGCATATTCGTGTACATCTCTCTTATTTCCTGAATCGTCATTTCTGGATGAATTTGTTCCATTAGATTTTTTGCTTGGCCAAAATTGATGACCGCATTTGATTCTGACATCATTTGATGCATTCTTTCCATTTCCATCATATGATTGTTTTTTTCTTGGGGCATTTCCACCTGGCTGCTTTTAGCGCTAACTCCCGTCACACCGCCGGCAGCAATTATTCCGAATGATAATGCGCCAATAATCCATTTTTTCATCCTTATCAGCTCCTTTTTGTTAATAACCTTAGTATCAATTTAAATTGTCGAGAATTTATGGAGAATCCGTTAAGATTTGGTGACAATATTGGCTTGTACATTTTTGTTTTTTGGTTGGACACCGATCATCCAGTCCGGAAGTGAATGATTATTGCAATTCGAATGATGGACCAAATAAGGAACTACAAGTAACAGGGAGAATCTCACAATCTCAATTAGAAGGAATGCATATACTTACTTTTCTAACAAATGAAAACCTCACAATAAAAGTAATTCAGGCAAAAATAATTCTCATCCACTCATCATAGAGTTAAGTAGGAACAGATTATGTTTTTGAGGAGAATAAGAATGAGTGACTTTCAAATCTTTATTACGTTGGCTTTACTAATGATCGTTATTTTCTCATTTTTATTAGCGAGAAAATTTCACACTACCCTTCACCATAGCCACTGTATGGTCATTTCAATGATGACAGGGACAAGTATTGGGCTTGTCATTGGATTAATGATGGGTTCGATTTTTCCGGGCAATTTGTTCCTTGCTACGGTTTCAGGTATGTCAACCGGAGCATTAATCGCCGGGGTTTGTAACTGGAAGTTAGGAATGGTTTCCTGTATAGAGGGGATATCAGCTGGATTAATGGGTGGAATGATGGGAGCTATGCTGGGAGAGATGATTTCTATTGCCGAATCCATCATTTTATTAGAGCTATTCATTACGTTGGCTGTATGTTCTCTGGTTTTATACCCAACGTTCGCATCCACATCTTCTCCGGAACCGTTCATTCCATCAAAAAAGTGGTTCCTCAAACCTTTGCTTGTATTCTTTCTAGTCGTTGGTTTCTTATTAGCAGGAAGTTGGTATGTCGGTGAACCTGTGAATCAGCAAAAACCACACATTCACCATTCGTCATAAAAATGGAAGATACTTTTTTATTAAAAAACACCCAAGTGGGAAAACCACTTGGGTCTTGGTTCATCTATTCAACGATAAATTTCCCTACCATACCTGCTTCTTTATGACCGGGGACACTACAGAAAAATTCGAATTCCCCTTTTTCTTGAGGTATAAATTTAATCCTTACGGTTTGCCCCGACTTTGCATTCATATGAATCGTTTTAGGATCTTCTCCGTGTCCACCATCATGATCTCCACTTGCATGTACTTTTTTAACGCCGAACATTTGATCAAGAAAGGATAATGATTCAGGATGCTCTGCCATTTCACTCATAAAAGTAATTTCAACGTCCATCTCTTGTTGAGTTAAATCATGGAAGATATCCCCGTCATTGTTTAGGACAAGTTCATATTCCTCACCCTTCTTCAGCTTAATTTCTTTAGGATCATATCCCATTTCAAAAGCGGAAACATTTATAACGTGATCGTTTTCACCGGAGCTTTCATTAGTCTCTTTTCCCTTCTTTTCTTCCGTGTTGCTTCCCTGCCCCTCACTCTCGTCTGCCTGCACTTCCTCTGCAGATGATTTACCTTTAGATGCATCTCCTGATGTTGAACATCCCGCTAGTGAACCACCAATAATAAGTAGAGCTCCTATCAAAAAGAATACCTTACGAGCAATCATTCGACTTCCTCCCTGTTTCCATGTATGACTTGTCTATCTATAATGATAGCCAAAACATTTGATTCCTTATAGTAGAAATCAGTGTACTTTACACCAAGGAGGGTAGTATTACAAATGGTACTATCAGTACCCGGAAACGGTCTTTAACCCTATATTTATTGATATAATTCCCAACAATGCCCCCCTATTATTGCAGGTACTCATCTACGATCCCCTTTTTCACAGCGAAGTCAGCCGCTTGGTGCCGATTTTTGACATGAAGCTTTTGAAGGATATTCCCTAAATGTTTTTTGACTGTGTGCTGACTAATAAATAACTGCTCCCCGATTTCTTCATTAGCCAGACCTTTCACGACAAGGTCCAGGACTTCCATTTCTCTGTCACTCAGGTTATATTGAGAACTTTTCTGACTTTGGAGTTGCTCAGCCATAGACTTAAATTCGTTTAGGAGTTTATTTGCTAATCCAGGTGAAAAAGAGGCTTCTCCTTTTAGAACTCCATGGATATGAGCGAATAATTCATTTAAGTTCATATTCTTCAACAAGTAACCATTGGCTCCGTATTTTATGGATGTATATAAATCTTTCTCTTCATCTGAGACCGTTAACATGATTATTTTGACTTCTTTATTATGCTCACGTATTTCTTTCACCGCTTCCAAACCACTGCATACAGGCATTTGGATATCCATTAACACCACATCAGGTTTCATACTTTCTGTATGCGCCACAGCTTCAGATCCATTGACCGCCTCCCCAATGACTTTCATGCCTTCTTGTAAATTTAGTAACTCGACGATGCCCTTTCTTAAAATCTCATGGTCATCACACACTAAAATTTTTATATTTTTCATCATGCTCTCCTTTCCAAGGGAATCGTCAAAGTAATCTTTGTCCCTTTTCCCCTTATGGTATCTATGCGTAAGTCACCTTCAAATAACTCTGCCCTTTCCTTCATGATTTCCAATCCATAATGTCCTTGGCTGGGCTCAGCCCCTTCGTATTTAAATCCATTTCCATTATCTTTTATCGTTATTTCGAGTCCCCCACTCATTAGCTGGGACGCTTCAAGAGTCACCTCTGTAGCATTGGCATGTTTCGTCACATTTGAGAGTGCTTCCTGAATAATACGAATGACGTGCACTTTTCCATGTTGTGATAATTGAAGATGATGATCGCTTAAAGAATGACTCACTATTAATTTCACTCTTATCCCCGTCTGTCTTTCGAAAATATCAGCATAATTAGCAAGTGATTCATCAAATGGCTGGTTCATTCGAAATGGAGTGCGCAGGTTAAATAGATGATGCCTGATTTCATGGTAAGCTTCATTGGTAATCTTCTCTAAATCATCCGCTAGCGTTTGCAATTTCATAGAATCAATATTCTTTCCTTTATGAGAATGAATCAGACTCTTCAGCACTTGTAATTTCATAGAGATCGATCCGATATCTTGTGCTAAACCATCATGCATTTCACGAGCTAACCGCTCCCTTTCTTCTAAAATCGTGACCCCCTTAAGCTTTTGGTATAATTGACTATTTTCAATTGTAATGGAGAAGATTTGTTTAATACTTTTTACTACCTCTTGCTGGTTCATAGAGGATCTAACCTTATCCGCTCCTCCAGCCACAATGAATCCTAAATTTTCGTCATTACTTTGAAAAGGAATGATTAACTGATCTTCTTTAAATTCGAAATCCTCCCACTGTTTCTTCTCAAAGAACTTCCCCTCGGGAAGATTAAAGCTCTGAGTCGAAGCCGCTAATGAATAGCCATCCTCATCAGGAGGCCTGATTAATATGGCTACTTCAGCTACCTTTAATAGTTTTTGAATTTTATATGAAACAGTTCTGAGTATGGCTTGAGCATCATAATTACTAAGCTCTCGAATAGTCGCCATCTTACGTGATATCTGGTATAAGATTTCTGTCTCATAATGTTTCTGAGTGGCTTCTGCGTAAAGATCTTTGATTACATTCTCCATCTGCTTTCTTTCGGATAGGTCCCTTGCAATAACAGCCATTTTATCTTGATGACCTGGTAAATCTTTCAAATACGAAAGCGTTAAACTCACCGGAACTTCCTTTCCATCCTTCCTCTTTACATAGCTCTCCCAGATACGGGGGGCTTCACTCTCTCTTCTTTTGTGATACTGATCGAAAGAGAGAGACGTATGAAAGAGCATTTCAAACGATCGTGCGTCTTCCAACCCCCATCCACTTAGCCTCTTTGCTCCTTGATTCATATCAAGAATTTTGCCGTTTGAATGAAAGACAAATATCCCATCTACACTGTTATCGAACATGGCCTTTGCTTCAATTTCTTTTTGGTAGGTTTGTAGTTCCAGTTTTTCTAATGCATGAAAAATCCGATGTGAGATGATGATGGAAACCACGATAAAAAGAAGTGAAGAAAAGAGAATATCTATATCTTTTTGTAAATAATCGATGAGTATATAATGTCTGACCAGCTCATAGCTGACAATAAAAAAACTAGTGACGATGATTGCTAAAAATTTATATCTTGTATATTTTTTCAATACTTGTCACTCCACTCATGGTATGAATGATAAGAGAAATGAGGCATTCTCAAGATCTCTTGCATTAAATCATATCACTCTTATACATCTCCATTCACCCTATGTTTTAAAAGGTAAAAGCTTTACATGTAAAAAAGTAGGCTGAATCCTACTACGCTGACACTTTAGCGAGAGGATTCAGCCTCGTTTGTCTTCAAATGTTGGAATAAGATTCGTTTACTTTTCAGTTGAGGGACCTAGCTTAAGTAGTTAACCAATAGCCAACCCAATGTAATAAAAACACCTAGTGATACGATTAAGATTATAATTCCTGTGATGAGCTCCTGTTTGCACTTCCATAGGTATTGATCATAGCTCCATTCCCCTGAGGCAAAACGCACTCCATTAAGATTGGGTTCAATTGAATAAATCTTCCCACTTTCGTCACGTAAGAGAATCTCTTTAATTAATGGATAGGAAGCTAAACATCTTCCTTCATTGCTCCTATTTAGATTGACAGCCTTCCCGTCATCTAAAACTATCCTGGTTAGTTCATAGATAGAATTGTCCTGGATTTCTTTTAAAAAAATCCTAGCCTGATTTTCCATTGCACTGCGTTCTACACACACCTTTACCACCCCTCTTTTATTTTATTTCTAAACTAAATAAAGGTGACCATTTAACAGGCGCTGTAATTCAGGTGCTAGAACTTCCCTCTTGGAGGAGAGATAAAGAGGCGTAATCCTCCTCCCTTATAAATAAAATAAAAGAAGCCTAACGATCAAGAGGAGAGATAGGTATGCTGAAGAAGTTTGTGGACCCCCTTCCCATCATGAATCCCCTTCGCCCCACGAGTCATATTCAAAATGTACCATTCTATGAGGTGACGATGCAGGAAACCTTTCAGAAACTGCACAGAGACCTGCCTCCCACGAAGGTATGGGGCTATAACGGGCTGTACCCTGGTCCAACTTTTCACGCACAGAGACATCAGCCGATCCACGTGTTATGGAAAAATGAACTTCCTGAACGTCATTTTCTTCCCTTTGATACAACCGTTCATGGGGCCGGGAAAAATAACCCGGAAGTGCGGACCGTGGTGCATCTCCATGGAGGGGTGACGCCAGATACAAGTGATGGGTATCCAGAAGCATGGTTCACCCGTGATTTTCAAAAAGTAGGACCCCATTTCACTAATAAGCTCTACACCTACCCCAATCATCAGCCAGCGGCCAACTTGTGGTACCACGACCATGCCATGGGGATCACACGACTCAATATTTACGCCGGGCTTGCCGGTATGTACATCATTCATGACAGGGAAGAAACACGCTTAAATTTTCCATGTGGCCCCTTCGACATCCCGCTGATCATTCAGGACCGTTCTTTTCATAAAGATGGCCGTCTCTTCTACCCATCGGAACCAGACAAACCTGAAACAGCTCCCCACCCCTCTGTCGTACCAGATTTCTTCGGAGATACCATCCTGGTGAATGGCAAAGTATGGCCTTATATGAACGTAGAACCAAGGAGATACCGTTTCCGCATTCTGAACGGCTCAAACTCCCGCTTCTATCGTTTGACCCTTTCCAACGGGACACCTTTTATACAGATTGGCACTGATCAAGGGTTACTTGAAACCCCGGTCCGCGTCCCTTCACTTATATTAGCGCCAGCGGAAAGAGCGGATGTGATCGTCGATTTTTCTACTTGTGTCGGAGAATCAATCGTCCTGCAAAACGATTTTGAAAGGAAAGGGGAAAAACCCGACCCGGAGACGAAGGGGAGTGTGATGCAATTTCGTGTAGTCAATACTCTCAGCTGCCAGGATAAAAGTTCCATACCCGCTCGCCTGGCATCTGTACCCAAACTCACACAATATCAGCAAAATAGGACCTTACGCCTCAACATGCGAAAAGATTCCTACGGGCGCAACATCCACTTGTTAGACGACCGGCTGTGGTCAGAACCCGTTTCAGAGACACCGAAGCTTGGTCAAACGGAAATATGGACGCTGATTAACGAAACCCAGGATATACACCCTATCCACCTTCATTTAGTCCGGTTCCAAATTCTCGATCGCCAACCCTTCGATCGTGATGTCTTTGAAAAGGAAGGACGGCTCATTCCTGCAGGTCCACGTGTTCTTCCAGATTTAAATGAAAGAGGATGGAAGGATACCGTCCGGGCTAATCCTGGTGAAGTTACGCGGATCATCATTCCATTCGGTCCTTATCCTGGATTATTCGTATGGCACTGCCATATCTTAGAGCATGAAGACTATGAGATGATGCGTCCGTATTTAGTCATAAGGTACAGGAAAAAAGGGGAGCAGTAAAAACAAAAAGTTCCGCTCGAGAGAATATCGAGAGCAGAACTTTTTTCATGGTGCGCAAAGAATGAGTTTATTTAAAATTCATTCCGCAACACCGGCAAAGTAAACAATTTTACCAAGCCAATGATTCCTAACAACAGAAAGATCAAGCTATACGTGGAATAAGCCAATATCCATCCAAACACCGCCGGTCCTAGAATCGCCCCGATATTCAGCACAATGATACAGATGCTGAACCCTTGAGCTGGGAACTTCGGAAAAACTTTCGCACTCCAAATGGGCAGATATGCGGCGTATAACATGAAGGAGATTCCAAACGTCAATCCTGAGAAGCATACAATAAGCCATCCTTGAGATAAGAACAGGACCGACATGCTGAGGGAATAAAGGACAATTGTGAGTGTAAAACTCAACCTCATCCCCCACTTACTGATGAGTTCTCCCCCTAACAGTCCGGCCAGTCCTCCTACACCTGTGATCAAGAAGAAAATCGCATTTGAATTAGCGATAGAGAAATTATCCTGAACAAAGTCCGCAGAATACGTCCAATAGGTAGACTCCGTAAATCCGAACAAGAACGACGCGGCATAGAACGGCTTCGTATATTTCGTGAACAATGGATGAAGATCCGCGATTCTGATCCGCTTCACACTTGAATACTCTTTCTGATAGGGTACCGTCTTATACGCCCACCAATAGATGAGGTAGCCCGCAACAGCTCCACCACCCCAAACCAGTCTCCAATTTCCGTCCAGGAGCAAGTAGATGAGAGAAATGAAAATCAACCCCACCGTTGATCCCGTACTGATGATGGCAAGCGTCCGCTTCTGAATATTTTCAGGCAGGTGCTCGCCCACACTTTGGGAGAAAGAAGACCATGTCAGACCGGGACTGAATCCTGCAAGTAAACAGGAGGCTGCAAACACAAGCCAGCTTCCCGTAAGAGAGGCAACCAACAATCCTGTCGAAGCCGTCATGATTCCAGCCATAATGACATGGCGGGACCCAAACCTTGCTACAAAAAGGACAACAATCAATGCCCCTATTAAAAAGGTGACAAATGTAAGGCTGGAAATCACCCCCAGCAAGGAAGTGGAAAGACCAAAAGCCTTCTTAAATTCACTGAACAACAAACCATAGCCGTACCGAAACCACCCAAAAATAATCATTAGCGCAAGCAAACCGATTATTGATATGGAGGGTATTTTCTCTGTTTTAATCATACGTCCACCCCATCATCTCTTAGTTGTTTTCCTGGAAAAGATTTTCCCCTTCTTATTTACCTTTAAAACTTAGAATTGATGAAAAAATTCATAAGAAATTTCTTTTCTTCGTATCACTTTTACTTTAAAAAATTGTCTGGACGAAATAAAAAGAAGTTGGGCTCTCTTTCATCGAGAGCCCAACTTCTTTTTTAATTTATTCACTTATTCCTTAACAATCTCTGCCAAACGATCCACTCGGTTCGTCCAAATCATCCCATCATAATTCTCAGGGATACGTTGAAAGTCTTTCCGATCATCAAAGCCTTCCGACCATTTCCCCTCACCAGCAACAAAAACCACCTTCGTGTTTACTGACTCCATCCTGTTTAAGAACTTAGCAGGAAATCCCCATATCCATGGGGCATATTTCTCTGGTATATGCAGTTGCGTATTTTTACAACTGGAAGGTATATATCCTGACCAGCCTACCGATTCATAAGAGATCAAGCAGCTTTTCAATGTTTCCATGGACATCACACGTAAGCCAGGTACCTCTTCTTTCAATACTTGTATAGGGGCATCTCCCCCATAAACAGAAAGTTTCTCTATCCGTTCCTTTGGAAGCGTTGAAAGGTACTGGGCTAATTGTTCACCTTCCTCAGAATCATTACTCTTTATATTTATAAGGAAAGGTTGCTCAGGGAAACGATTAAGTACCTCATCCAAAGATGGCATCAGGCCGACCCCTTCTCCTCGGAATGGAAACGTTTCTCCGCCGTCCGCCGTGTAACCATAGCCCACATCCAATTGTTTCAATTCTTCTAAGGTATGCTCTCTTGTTACCCCGTGTCCATCGGTTCTACAATCCAAAGTCCAATCATGGAATACGGCAAACTTCCCATCTTTTGTAGGGTGAATATCAAACTCCACAATGTCGGCCCCCTCTTCGAAAGCTGCCTCCATGGAAGGTATCGTGTTCCCAATATAGGGGTGTTCTGGTTCGTAAATTCTTTCAGCCGTACAGGTATCATTTTTGATATTGTCCATGGGATAAGTCTGAGCCATACCTACATGGGCTAAGAGTACAGGGTCTTCCGTACTTTCATTCATCAAATAAGAACTATTGTTTATAAAGATAACCAAAATGAAAACGGCAAAAATAACAGCAACCCGCTTCCCTATCTTTTTCTTTTTCTTTTTCGCTTTCACATTCCCGCCTCCTCCATCCATATATAGCGTAATGGATGACGTCTCGAAACTCGTACAATCGCATTTCATTATACAACACTTTTTCACTGGATCATCCAATAAAAAAATCATGCGCTCCGATGTTATCGGAACGCATGATTTTGCAACTAGTAAAATCACACTTCATCATTAATGGTCAATCGAGACTTTAGATCACAAACGAATAAATCGAATGAGGCGCAAACGTTACAGGACAGGATTTACCATGTAACACGACACTCACCTCTTCGGCTTCATCTGTTTCATTCATCACGACAAGTACAATCGAGTCATCCTCATTTTGAAAAGCGACCCCCTGAAGGGAGTGGTGGTCCATTTGAAGCTTAATTCTTACGGCATTTGGCTTAATGAACTTACTAAAGTGACCAATATAGTAATAAGAACTATTATAATGAAGCTTGTTCTTTTGAGTATCCACAATGACGGGCGCGTCGCAATAATTCCCTACATGGTTTGGTCCGCCTTCTTCATTCAGGACAAGGTTCCAGTCGATCCAGCCTTCCAGCCAATTATTTAAATCGCCCATAATATTTCGTCCGTAACGTTCTCCTGTATGCCAGGCGCCCAGCTGAACTCCGCCTTCAATACAACCTTCTGTGAAAATGATATGTTTATCCGGGAATTTTTCATGGATTTTCGTTAGATTTTCGAACTCTTCACTTACATACCAGTGCAAACCTGTTCCCCATACATATTCAGCCGCTTCAGGATCGGAAAGGATCGTTTTCGCTCTCTCATAAGCCATATCCCGGTTATGATCCCAAACGATGATTTTTTTATCGCCGAGACCCTCACCTTTCAAGGTTGGTCCTAAATGATCCCGAACAAAATCGCGTTCCTCTTCAGCGGAATAACGGCAGGAATCCCACACCTGGGTGGCGTCTGGTTCATTTTGAACCGTTACCCCCCAAATCGGAACACCTGACTCCTCCATGGCATGAATATACTTCGCATAGTAACGCGCCCATGTTTCACGATATTCGGGTAAAAGCTGTCCACCATGGTTCATCTCTTTATTCGTTTTCATCCATGCGGGAGGACTCCATGGAGAAGATAAAATCGTTAAGTCTTCCCCTCTCATCACCCTTGCATCCTTAATCATAGGGATGACATACTTATGTTCCCGATCAATGGAGAACGTACGCAGTTCCTGATCCTCTTCTTCCACATATGTGTAGTTACCCAGAGAAAAGTCACAGCTATGTATATGCGTCCTTCCAAGAGAGTAACCTAATCCCTTCGATGGATGATAGTAGCTCTCGATTACCTCCATCCGTTGTTCTTCAGGGATTTGCGACAACGTATAGGCAGCCGCCTCTGTAAAAGCACCCCCGAATCCCATAACGGTCTGATAGCGCTCTTCAGGAAGGATGGTTATCGCCGGCGCTCCTTCTTCTACTCCCTGCTCGGTAAAGGACAGCTCCTCTTTTTCAGCCAGACGGTCATTGGTGTTTTTAATGGTTTGAATCAATCTCACGTTCTTACCCTCCTACCATTTATTTTTTTAATAGTGCTGATTCATTCTTTAACAAACTCCTCCCTGTCTATCTCATAGCTATCCAAACAGGCAGGGAGGCATGACTTAATTTAAAATGACCTCTATTTTCTTAAACGCACGGTTCCGGACTTTCTCAGCCCATTCTCCTTGGATTTTCTGCCCGTCAATGACCGTTGAACCTTCCTCATCATGGAGAATATAACGAACAATAGATGCTCCTCCGTCTCCAAAAGTTGGTTTCCGGTTTTGATTGTAATAAGTCACTTCAGTCTCTCCAAGGAACGTAAATGTCAATTGATTCTGTTCATCAAACAGCCATTCTGGTAGAACAGGCTGTAGTTTTAACGTTAATTCACTGTCTTCTACTACAAACATCTCTTTACCGGTCATCATCATCTGCCACATGGATAAAAACTCAGCTGTTGTTCCGCTTAAACGGGCTACAAATCCCCTTCCGTGCATCCTTTCGTCA
Organism: Halobacillus sp. GSS1; assembly: GCF_017307035.1. Lineage (NCBI taxonomy): Bacteria > Bacillati > Bacillota > Bacilli > Caryophanales > Bacillaceae > Halobacillus > Halobacillus sp. GSS1. The sequence goes on along the minus strand of NZ_JAFLHE010000004.1, from coordinate 69,934 downwards.
GGATTGACACTGCTTGCGATAAACGATGAATTCTCAAGCGTACTTCTTCCATAAACAGCAGGATCCATAAATGGAGGCAGGGCAGCCTTTAAATCGCTGAAAAAGTCTTCATATAAACCAGCATTCAGCAGGCTTAATAAATACTTGAATTCCATATGCATAAACACAGATTCCCGCTCCAGCCATCCAGGGGTAAAGGCTCTCGCTCTTCCCACTTCATAACTCATTTCATCTAACGAAGTGGATGTTTTATACATAAGTAGTTTTTGGTCGTAAAGGTCAGACTTTCGAACAGACTGATGAAGTTCTTCAGCTGTTTCGGCGCTCATGCCTTTTAATGCTCGTGCAGGTCCTTCTAAGAAGTGCGGAAGCACATGAACATCAAAGGATTGAACATTCACTAGAGGAGCGCCTTTTTCGTTTTTCATCACTTGTCCTTCTTCATCCCGCTTCACATCATATTGAGAAGCTTCATAGTAGAAGTAGGTCGGAATTAACCCTCCCCCCAGTTCTTTCGCTTCTTCGATACCTGCGTCTACTTTTGCCATGAAGAGTTGAAGAATTTCCTGAACATCCGCAGCTGTCAGCACTTCTTCTCTTCCATCCAGTCCGTCCTTAATGGCGGTTCGATAGGATTCTCTAGCTGTAGAAACCGTATCCCAATAGTCAAAGGAGGTAAGGTTCTGGTGTAATGCCGTCTTCACTTCCTGTACCAATGTAAAAATCTCAACAGGCAGAATCGTCTCTTCTTCCAATTCACACTCCAGGATAAATTGCAGCAGTCGTTTCAATTCCACGGTTTCACTCATCCCTGAACCAAAAATCCCAGGCAGTCCATTCATGGAGTCATTCCACCCCGGCTTATTCGCTTCCATTTCAATCCCCATACCATAAGGATCCATGGTTGTGAATTTAAGAAGGGCTAAGGAAAACAATTTGGAAAATAACGTACTTTGATACACTTCGCCTTCCTTTGTCTTCAGCCAGTGACCAGCCTTAGACTCTTGCCATTCGGCAATCGCCCCGTACTGGCGCACCTTCCCATCGGACAATACATATTTTTCTGAACGTGGTTTTATATGAACAGGGCTGGAAAAGTATCGATAGGAACGATCCTTAAATAACAGGGCCTGCTTTTGGTCCGGGAATACTTTAAGGTAGTTCTTAATTAAATCCAGGTTATAGGTCCAATGATCGACCCAGTATCCTTCACCAAACTCTGCATCAATTTCCTGTTCACTATGTGAAAGTACGGTACGTAAAAATTCTTCAGGTGATACGGTTAAACGTAGGTTTCGGTCTACAATCGACTGCACAATCACTCCTGGTGTGAACGCACCTTCCAACTGTTTCTTCATAACATTGACGTCTTCCGCGCGGGAGAACAGGGATTCCAGCCATAAGAGATTTTCTTTTTCAGTAAGCTCAAAATACGACCCTTTCACGACTAATGGGTTATAACCGTCTGCCTGCACTAAACTCATAAACAGTTTGATATTGTAGTCGCCCACTTCGGGATTGAAGAATATATCATTCCGGCGATTCTGATTCACATCCCTGAAGTTGCCGTTCCCTTGAGAGAAGAATTCCGGTGCCACAGAAAAGAAGTTATAATCCCTTTCAAGGTCCCCGTGTTTCCTTGAATAGACATAATAGAGGAATGGATCTTTCTCATTCTCTAATAAAACCGGGTATCCGCCCCGCAGGACATTATCCAAGTAACTTTGCTTCGTATACCCATCAAACATTTCGTTTCCGGATCTGGTATGAATATCACTTGTCAATTCGTCTACAAGAAGCTGAGCTTCCTTGTATTTCCCATCAAAATACCCAGCAGAAGCCACTTCCTCCCGCTTTTCTTGAATGATATCCAGGTCATTGACATGCCCTATCATCGTTCGTAAAACGGATGATTGATGAGGGGAAATCTCCGCGGCATAGGCTGAAAAACCACACGGTACGTTATTTGCCGTGATCTGTTCCTTCTGTAAAAGTTCGGCAACAGATTGAGATTCAAAGTGGTCCGGAAAGCTTAGTGACGTGTTCTCACCAAAGAGAATCGCAGCATCGACGATCGGTTTTAATAAGGATCCGTCTTCGACAAAGCTGGCATAAAAATGTCCTTTCGTGATCTCCTCCACTTCCGCTGTATCCCCTGTTGAAGAGCGGACACGGTAGTAAGGGAGATGATTTTGTAAATTGAACACATCCATCCAGCTTTTCAACGTGTTTCCAACTGCTTTATAGGCCGCATCTTCAATCCCGAAAGGCAGAATGGCAGGAAGACCATCCACGACTTCCATGCTTACTTGCTCTTCAGAGATATTCTCCACTTCCACTTTCCGCATAAGCGATGCATAATTTTCATGCGGCAATGTGAAATAGGTGACCGTCGTTTGAATGCCGTATTCTTCATGACGTTCCCTTACAATCAGTTCATTTTCCTTGATGAACATCGTCCGCTTCCCTTTTCCTTTCAAGCGATCATTAAAAGGTTCAAATAAAAAGGAATCATTCTTGCGTTGAATTTTTATGAAGGTACGAAAACCATTTGTCGACACACGCTCATAAGCCTGATTGGCCGGGTAAAATTCTGTAATCGCATGGCTTTTATCCTGGACTCCAAAGCTCACCATCCCCTGGCCTCTGTTCACATAAAAGGCCCACATCGGCACCCCGTACAAACCAGCCAGTCCAGGTAAAAAGCTCGAGAACGTCTTAGCCTGATCAAAACCTTCAATTACAAAATATTTTTTATCATTAAATGCATAATTCACCATGCATCAGCACCTCTTTCTACACGTTTGATTCGGCCCCAGCATAGGAAAATAAGGAGAAAGTTTAGCACCCTCCTCCTTATTCTCCTGAAAGAAACATAAACCGAAATCGATTTCGATATGGGCCATACTTCTATTGATTTTCATGAATAGGCTCAACCCTTCGTATGAAAGGATCAGATGGGCTTTACCCTTTCACAGATCCAGCGGAAATACTTGTAATAATATATTTAGAGAAGAATAGGAACGCGATCATAATCGGCACAACAGAAATGGCGATCCCGAGATACAATGATCCCAGATTCTGCGCTACCGGTGATCCCTTCAGGAAGCCCATTAAGACTGGTAACGTGTACTTTTCCGGAGAGAAAATAACGACCAATGGCAGAATATAGTTGTTCCATGAACCGATAAATGTAAATATGGACATCGTTGCCACCGCGGGCATCATGATGGGAAGAGCGATGGTATGGAAAATCTTCAGTTCACCTGCTCCATCCATACGGGCTGCTTCCAACAAGGAAGTGTGCAGGGTGGATGCCAGATACTGCCTTAAGAAAAACACAACAAAGGGGCTGGCGATTGCAGGCACGATCAACGGAATAAAGGTATCTAAGAATCCGAGTGTCTTGTTCAACTCATAGAAACCTATAAGCCCTAACTGCCCGGGGACCATCATCATCAGAAGCATAAAGATAAAGAGTTTATTTTTCCCTTTGAAGTCATATACGGCGAAACCGAAAGCTGTTAATGCCGAAAAATACCCACTCAAGATCGTCACCGTAATAGAGACGAACAGGCTGTTTTTAAACCCGGCCCAAATATTGACGTAACTCATCATATTTTTATAGTTTTCCACCAGTTCACTGCCTGGAATAAAGGAAAACCCCATGATGATGTCTTTTGTCTCTCGTGTGGCATTAATAATCATCATATAAAATGGAACAAAGCTGATAATCGCTAATAGAGTTAAGAGACTATATATAAGTGTTTTGTTTAGCAACTTTTTCTTGAACATTCACATTCCCTCTCTTCTTCGCAGCTTTGCTTTTACGTTTTTCCGCTTTAGCCACCGCTTTTTCTCCACTGGCTTCCCGGTACATGGATTTAAAGGTGATGGCAGAAAAGACGACCGTAATCAAGAACAACATGTAAGCAATCGTTGCTGCATAGCCGTAATTGTTGTAGCGGAACGCTTGATTATAAAGATACAAAACCATCGTATTCAAAGCGCCATCAGGATTTCCGAGGCCATCCGTCAAGAGCATCGGTAGGTCAAACAGTTGCAGCCCACCGATCAGGGATGTAATCATGACGTACAGCATAATCGGTTTCAGCAATGGCAGTGTGATATACATGAACGTCTGCATCCGGTTCGCCCCATCAATCAAGGCTGCCTCATAATACTCCTTGGAAATACCGGATACCCCTGCCATCAAAACGATAAAGGTGTAACCAAACCACATCCACGTCAAGATCAGGGAAACGGATACTTGAGCTGTAAATGGCTGGTTCAACCAGTTGATCGGCTCGCCAATCAAACCGATTTTCAATAAGAATTGGTTGATTGAACCGTAATGCCAATCAAGCATAATGTTAAATAGGATCGCAACGGAGCTGATCGTAATTAAGTTCGGCAGGTAAAAGATCGCCCGAAAGAACCCAAGGCCCTTGATACGGAAACGAAGATCTGAGAATAAGGCAGCTAAAAACAAGGCAATTCCCAATTGAAGAGCGAAGTTCAGCCCCCATATTTTCCATGTGTTCACAAACGCTTCCAGGAAATAAGTATCTGTCAGGATGCGGGCATAGTTGGCTAAACCGATAAACTCCGGCGCCCCATACCCTTCATAGTGAGTAAAAGTATAGTAAAAAGTTAAAAGAACAGGGTAAATATTAAACACAAGAAAAATGACAAAGAATGGAGCGATAAAATAATAGCCTTTATGATCTAATTTCTTCACCATGTACACCTTCTTCCTTTTAGGGTGGAAAGAAGACAAGTCCACCTCCCATGAAGGTGACCAACTTGCTTCCTTCTCTTTCTCTCCCCTTTCGTAACTGAAACGAAGGATGAAAGAAAGAGGGGATAGAAACCAGAGGTTTCTATCCTTTCATTGTTTATTCCGGTGTTTTTATATTTGGATATGCATTTTTAACAGCTTTATAGAATTCTTGAATCGCTTCTTCTTTGGTCAATTTACCGTCTACATATTCCGTAACTTTTGAACCAAGCAGCGTATCAATCTGCTGATCATACTCTGTCACGATTCCAGGCTCAATTTTCTTCGCTTCTTCCAAGAAGAATTCATAGTTGTTTTGTCCACCCAGGAATTCCTCGCTGAAGTCATCTTTGATCTTGTTGGTAACAGGAAGATAAGATAGGACATCCCCTGTATCTTTCGCCCAATCTGTCAAAAACTCTTCATCATGTGTCATCATCTTCACGAAATCCCAAGCCAGTTCCTTCTTCTCAGAACCGCTGTAAATACCTAACCACGTTCCACCCCAGAAATAAGGAGACGGACCTGTTGTAACGGCCCAATCACCAGCCGTATCTTCTGCATTCAGTTTAAGCACACTGTGTAAGCCCCATGTTGGAAGAGCATAAGAGAAGACTTCCGTTTTTTCTCCTGAGGCATTTTCATCTACTTCATCCCATCCACCGTTATAGGCAATCGGGCCATTCATAGAAGCGAGCCAGGACGGGGACCACTCTGGTGCAAAGGCAGTGTAATCTTTTTCACGAAGCTTTTTCGCTTGATCAAAATAATTCAACTTGGCTTCTGTCATGATTAATTCATCATTTTCATTCACCCAAGGCTGCGGATCTTCACTCTTAGCGAACCAGCGAATAGATCCTTCATCCGGGAATAAGCGGTAACCTTCGGCTTTTAACTTGTCGCCCACTTCGAACATCTTGTCCCAGGAAGACATCATGCCTCCGACTTCTTTCGGATCTTCTGTACCTAATACTTCCTTAGCGATACTGCGACGATAGAAAATACCGCCTGGTGTCGTCTGCCATGATAACGCCTTCACATTTCCTTCTGAATCCTTACCTAAGTCATAAACGTAAGGGACGTAATCTTCGCTCCATTCGTCTGCGTTATACGGATCAGCCGATAAGTTTTCCCAGTAATCACGTTCGATCCACTGCTTCAAGAAAGCAATTTCACCAGTAAAGACATCCGGTGCACCCACTCCACTTTCCAAAACCGGCTTAAGTTTCGTAGGGTAATCAGCAATTGGAATGATCGTTAACTCTACTTTGACCCCATTTTTCTCTTCGAACGTTTTAATCGGCTCCTTCAATTCATCAGTGAAGGACCAGACTTTCAATACATCATCTGACTTTTCGCCAGTATCGGATGAAGCGGAATTTGAACATCCTGCAATGATTCCCGCAAGCAAAACCAGGGTAAGGACCATACCTAAGATTCGTTTCATGTATCTTACCTCCTAATTAATATGAAAAATAAATGATAAAGACGTTGACTCTTTTGTGCCTGAATCGGTTTCGATTTTTCAAGTTCAACTGGTACGAAACCGGTTTCCATTTTGAGTAAAAAAATTAAATACTTCGGCATGAACTTCTGATCATCAGTTCGACTGGAACAACAACACTTTCAACATTTTTCTGTCTTGTATGGATTTGATGGAGCAGCAGCTCTCCTGACTTTTCGCCAATCAATTCGGTTTGCTGACGGAGAGTGGTCAAGGATGGGTGAAACATTTCCGAAAGTTCGATGTCATCAAAACCGATGACCGAATAATCGTCCGGTACTCCAAATCCAGCCTCCCGTATTGCTTCCATAGCTCCAATAGCCAGGTTATCTCCTGCTGCATATATAGCTGAAGGCGGGTTTCTCAGTACTAACAGTTTCTTCATGGCTTCATAGCCACTCTCTCTTGAAAAGAATTCTCCATCCACAATGTAATCCTCTGGCACCGGCAATTCGAGTTTCCTCATAGCCTCTGCATATCCCTTTAACCGTTGTTTACCGGCAAATGTCGATGAGTGGCCGGCAATGTGAGCAATTTTGCGATGTCCCAAAGAGTAGAAATACTGAACGGCCTCAAAACTACCGCGAACGTTGTCTGAGTAGACCACACATGATTTGTCACTTTTAAGATCAATGACGACAGACGGCAGACTGCTGTTGATCAACTCCTGCACCTGTTCGTCTTCATAGGTTGAGCTGACAATGACCACACCATCTACACCACGATACTTAAAGTAATCCAGGTAACTCTTCTGTTTGTTGCTTATGTTTCTTGAAGCAAAAAGCAAATCGTACCCCTGGACTTCTACATGCTGCCTGAAACTTTCAATCACGGCGTTGAAAAACGGGTGCTTCATGCCAATCCCCAGCGATTCTATAAAAACGACCCCAATGATCCATGATTTCTTAGTAATGAGAGATCTTGCATGGGAGTTTGGCAGATATCCCAGCTCTTCCACAGCATCCAAGATTTTTTTCTTGGTCTTTAAATTGACATCCTCATAATTGTTTAACACCTTAGAAACCGTTGCCGGCGAAAATCCCGTTGCCTTTGCAATGTGGTAAATCGTGACCATATTTGAACACCTCTTGTGCTTCGAAGCAAGAATCGAAAGCGAAATGAAAACCCTTACAAAGATGATTAAAAAAATAGGGCTTCCCATTCTTCCTTCTCTTCAAAAAACTGCTGGAACCTTCCCCTGACCCTCCTCATTTGTTTTGATTAACCGCTTACAAACTTATTGTAATCGACTTCTTTTGTTAATATAATGAACCGAATTTTACATAAGGTGACAGATTTTTAGGTTTATATATGATTCGTCGAAAAAAGGGGTATAGAATATAATTTAAGAATCATAGGACCCGTCTCTTCCTTTCTTGATTAGATGTGTACAAGCATAAAAGAGCACAAAAAAAGGCCTGTGTCAGGAACACAAGCCCGGAGTACTCAATAAAAAGTACGTTCTGTATTCAATTTTTCCCGGTATTCCTTTGGAGAAACTCCCTCCAAATCCCTGAAAACTCTCGAAAATTGTTTGGAATTACCGAATCCTACCTGTTCACTTATTTCAAAAATCTTATGGTTGGGATCAGCTAATAACTTCTTAGCCTTTTCGATCCGGACTTTTTTCAAATAATCGACGAAATTATTTCCCGTATAGTCTTTGAAGGCATGACTGAAATAGGAATAGTTTAAAGAGACATGGTTTGAAACGACGGCCATATTCAAATCCTTATGGGCATTTTCATGGATGAAGGCTATGGCCTTATCCAGGATGGTTTCTCCCGAATACACGCTTTTCATCTCCTTCATATATTCATGGAGACGTATTGTCAAATTTTCAACCGCATGAAAATAGTCATACACATTCTCAAAATTGGACATATCCCCCACTTGATCGTAAAGCTTAAAAACTTCGATGGATTCCATACCAATCTGATTAAAAGCCTGATCAAAAAGGTCCCTGTTAATCGCGTCATTCAGTTCTTCTAAGCAGGAGATTCTACATTCTTTCACCTCTTCTATATTAAAAAGGTGAACTAACGATAACCTGATTTCATCATTTCGATTTGTTCCTAACATATTGAAAATCTTTTGGATCAATGGTTTGTTCACCATCGTACAATCATCTTTTTTAGCCTTTACTTGTCCATATGTGAGGATTTTTTGGTGAGGAAAGATAAATTGATAGGCTAATGCTTCCTTCGCCTGTTCATAGGCCTCCACTAATTTTCCCATGGAAACATGTTGATCACTGATGCCAGCTGCTATATGACTGGCTATATCGAATGGGTTTTCTTCAAAAACCGCATAGAGTCCCTCCAGGCATTCGGTAAATACAACAAGGTTTTCATAACTGTCCACGAAACATAAAGAAACATCGTCATACTTCTGAACCTGGTTCACGATGTGTTGAAAGAAATCGTCCCTGGTCAAAGTGCTTTGGTGACTCTTCCACTGGAAGACCCCAGCATAGAAGCCGGAAGAATACTGATGGAGCTGAAACTTCCGAACAGCTTCTTCCACTTTTTCTTCATTCATTTTTGGATTGAGTAACATATAATTCAATTGGTTGACCAGGTACTCATCCTCATCTTTCTGTAAAGATAATTTCGTCTCCAGTTTTTCTTTGGCTTTGTGAATCAACGCAAACAATTCATTACGATCAACAGGTTTCAGCAGATAGTCCATCACTTGAAATTGAATGGCCTGCTTGGCATATGAAAAATCATCATAACCGCTCAGAATGATCACCAACGGAGGGGTCTCCCTTTCATGCAGATGTTCAATGAGTTGAATCCCATCCATATGGGGCATTTTTATATCGGTGATCACGAGATCAATCGGATGATTTCGACACAATTCCAAGCCTTCTTTACCATCTGCTGCAAGCATGATGTCCGTCTCTGTAAACTTTCTTTCAATCATCGCTTTTATCCCTAAGCGGATCATTCGTTCATCATCTACCACAACAACCTTCATCATGCGGATAACCCTCCCCCTTCTTTAATGACTAAACATGGTACGGTGACGATCACCTCTGTGTAGTGCCCTTCTTTACTATTAATAGTCAATCCATATTCCTTACCATAATACAACTGAACACGTTCATGAACGTTGTAAAGCCCGATGCCGCTCCCTGTCTTCATTCGCTTCGATGTCTCAGTCGTATCTGTCCCTTCTGATAAAGAGACCCTTAAATTTTGAAGGGTTTCACGTTCCATCCCGTCCCCATTGTCTGTGAGGACCACTTTTATATCCTTTCCTTCTGTATAGGCCCGGATGGAAATGATCCCTTTTCTCTCGTTCAGGATATGCTGAAGCCCATGCTTCACTGAATTCTCCACAATCGGCTGAAAAGTCATCTTCAGCACTTCCTGCCCTTCCAAATGAGGGGGAATATCGACCTGTAGATCTAAACGGTGATCTAAACGTATGTTCATCAGCTCAATATAGTTGCGTATATGATTGACTTCCTCCTGTAAGGAGACAAAGTCTTTTTTCCATTTAAGATTGTAGCGCATCATTTCCCCTAATGATGTTAAGGCATCAGAAATATCATATTTCCCATCAATCTCAGCCATCATTTTTATATTCTCTAAGGTATTATAGAGAAAATGGGAATCAATCTGCATTTTCAAAGCATGTAACTCTGCTTCTTTCGTGGCCGCTTCTTTATTGACCGATTCAGCAATTAACGTGTTGATCTTACTTAACATATTGCGATAGTGATTGGATAACCTGCCGATTTCGTCACCACTCTGGATATCTACATCAACCGTAAAATCTCCTTTCTCCACTTTTTTCATAGATTCGATGAGAAGGTGGAGTTTTTTTAGTATGAGCGAGACTAATCCATGGGTGATTAAGGAAAGGAGAAAAATGAGCGAAAGAGCTCCCAGGATGATCATCGTTCGAAGTTGATCCCTTTCCATAAAAGTCTTTTCTAGAGATTTCACGTGCATCAGGTGAATGCCCAGGTCTTCTATATAAGAAGATACGATAAGAAACGGTACCTCTTCATTCGGGTACACCATTGTTTGATTCAAGTCACTGGTATTTTTCTGATCAAACTTCTCCTTTAATTCCTGTGGACTCATGTTGATGTCCTTCAATAAGGACTGGGATTGTTCAAAATAAACACGATTCGCATCAAGGACAAACATCTGCGACTCCAGGTTTTCTACATGGTTAAACACTTTCGGGAAGAAGTTTTCTAAAAGCATCGTCACTTTAATAAGACCTAAATGCTCATCTTTAGGGTATTCCAGTTCCCGGTATAAGGATATTTTTTGAGGTTCTTGAAGAGTTTCCCCTTCACTCCCAGCGTCCTCCTGATGATTCAGTTTCCACATCTCTGTACCCTCGTATTCGAGAAGTTCCCCGAACCAATCTGAATTCTCGATCCGCCGTTCATCATAAATGAGCGGCCACATTTCTTTCACCTGATCATTAGCCGCATAAACATTGATATCTTCAATGGCTGGATTATTGTATTTCAACTGTAAAACATCAGAGAACGTTTCATTTTTAAAATCAAGAAGCTGTTTTACTTCCTGCTCTTCTTTCTGGCTGATAAACTCGGTAAGCTCTTGATTGGCTACCACAATCTGTGCGGTCCGACGAATCTTTTCCTTATTCTCTTCGATGTTCATTTTTTCGAGTTCTACTAAATATTCACTCTCTCTTTTCGCATCATAAATCGATGACTCAAACCTATTCTTAGAAATATTCCAAGTGAAGATCAGAATGGGAACTAAGATAATCACTACATAGAGAACCACCAATTTTTTATGGAGGGAAAGTTGACTCATCCATCCTCCTATCCTTTTGAAGATTTTCTTCCACTTCGCACCCATGTCCTTTCCCCTCCCCACTTCCAATAAATGAATCCTACCTGCTTAATTTCTGCTGATTTTCCTCGTAAACTTTTTGTCTATGCTGTTCCACTATAGAAAGCCCATATTCCTCACGCTTTTCTAAGAAGGATTGAAAAAGCTGATCAAACTCTTCTTCCGATTCAGCTAATAATAACAGCGGCAGTATCCGTCCCCATTCCTCTTCAATCTTACTCGCAGCAATTCCCGCTTCTGATGTCCCGGTAGGTTCAATACCTTCAAATCTACTAAAATTGACGGTTTTTCCTTTTGTCCAATCTATAGATTGTTTAAGTGGAGCCACCGGGTCCGGGGCCCATTCCAGGTATCTATTCGTGTCCATCAGCATCCAATACGTATAAGAAGCTCCGTATTTCTGGTTAAAAGACCCGCGGTCAGATTGAAGTTGATCGAGCACCTCAGGGAGGAATTGCTTTTCACCATTGACGTGATCCCACGTGACTCCTTTTTTACCAAAGAAAACATCCTTCTGGCCTTCATCGCTAATAAGATAGCTTAGAAAACGGATCGCCCGTTCAGGATCCTTCACATCCTTGGATATGAGCGTAACGGTCCATCCTGAAATTCCATCTGCCGGGAGGGTAGGAGCATCGAGATCAGCATTAGCCGGACCATCCACCGCTATATAGACGGAATCTGGATCCTTCGCATATAGCTCTTTCTGCTGGGCCTCCATATCACTCCGTTGATAAAGCATGGCAAAATACCGGCCTTTCGAGATTTTTTCTTCCATTTGAGCACGTTTATCAATATAGATATCTTTGGAAAGCAGCCCCATCTCATTGGCTCGTCTGAATGTCTTTAACCATTCGATATACTCAGGATCGGTTTTCCTATCATAAATTTCCCCTTCCTGCTCCATAGGGATCGCTAAGAAGTTTTGAAGGTGCTCTTCTAATGAATCGTTACCATCGGAAGTGAATTCATGCAGCCCTAATGGAATGAGAGGTTCACCATTCACTTCAGGGAATCGTTCTTGTGCTTCTTTTAAGGCGTCCAAAAACCCTTCAGATGTTCTCATATCCGGTCGTCCTAAAGCTTCATACATGTCTTTACGTACTAAAAACGTTTGATTCGATGGTTTCACACCTTTGTATCGATCAAAATCTTCCGGAGACGATGAAGCATTGGGATACCCGTACACGTGACCGTCTTCCTGCTTATACCATTCCAACTTTGAGTCGTCCGTCACTTTAAAAAAGTAGGGATCGTACTCCTCAGCAAGTTCATCTAAAGGTCGTACCAGATCCCGTTCAATCATCTTTTTCGCTCCATCTTCCCACCAGCCGATGGTTATAAAATCAGGAAGAGAACCGGAAGCAATCATCGTATTTATTTTTTCATTTTCATTGCCCTTAGGGGAGATGAAATTAATCTTCACTCCTGTTTTTTCAGTGATATAATCAGAAACGATATTGTTCCCCCACTGCGTAGTGAACCAGGAAAAATTCACATACCAATCAAAGGTGATCGCGGAGGTATCCACCTTCCAGCCAGGTTGATCACGAGTGATCGGTTGTTCTTCAGCTTTTTCCGCTTCTTGGAAACCGGTTTCATTTTTCTCCATATCTTCACACGCCGCTAGGAAAGCCCCCACCAGCATAAGTAGGATAAGTGTTCTAATTAGAGACTTTATTCGCATGTTCATCCCTCGCTTATATTTCTAGTATATCGAAAAAAGTTGTACGTTCGTAGGGAGATTTGTAATAAACAATCTGAAAATTAAGAATCATGTGCTCGACATGGCGAAATGTTGGATTTTATTATTGCAGTCCTTCTTTTTAGAGGAAATAACCATCTCGTCAGTAGAAAGGGTTTATTGTGGATCAACGTTTTTATAGAAGATTACTATGAAAGTCGATCCACATCTGGAAACCTCGATATGTAAAAGTGCCTGCCCCGTAATTAGCAGGGCAGGCACCATATATGGAACATTATCTATGATCTTTGTTTATGACTGAATAACCGAGCCATCTCAACCGGATAATCAATAAACGGATTCCGATTTCCCTGAAGCTCAAAAATCGCCTGATTCCGGTGAAATTCATAGATTTCAGGTGGTTCATTCCTATGCCACTCAAGCATAAGATCCACATCGATCTTTTCTCTATGATTTGAATCCAATTCATCCGGATATCTCAGCAAGAAATAAAGCATCGCTCGAGCCACCGTGCCTTTGGCGTATTCCGGTTCAAATAATTCATCCTCTGCTTTCCCGCATTGATCCTCGATTCGAAGAACCCCTGCCTCTTGTCCAGCCGGATAATCATGAAAATCATGATAAGGAAAATTACTTCTGATTGAATTACATAGAGGTTCACAAGTGAATAGATGATGCAGATCCCCCCGCATGGGCTCCTGCGCGTCATACCAGGATTGAGGAACGGCATGTTCACAATTGTATTTAAAGGCGGTAACGGCCTCTGCCATCACGTGCAGCAGATTCTCCTCCTCTTTGTTCGCTCTTATCTTTTGTTCCCGTTTTTGGGAAGCAGCATAATCTTCCTGGATGACGTCCTCCGGTTCTCTTACCTCTCCTGAATAGATGCTCTGCAGCTTGCCATCCGGTCGCAGGTCTACCCAAGGATAAACGTATGAGCTCGGGTCGTAGTGCAAATAGTTGTTATGTGTCGACTGAATTAATTCCATAACCTTTTCTATTGCCGTGCTGTTGGCAGGATCCGAAAAATCAACAGGCGCATAATATTCTTGTTTCGTTTGTTCGTTTTTACTTTCATCAAAGTAGAGCTGTTGATTCTTATCAATCGCTGCCTTGTTTTTCTTCGCTTGTTTTATGATTTCGTCTATTCGTTCCGGGTCCGTAGATACGGAAATCGCCTTGCTGATTATTTTATCCATCCATTGATCCCTCCTAATAATCTATGTGAACTGTAAAGCTTTTCTCTACTCTATGCATTCCACTCATTCGTTTCATTCCCCTTTTATAGAAGTAATAAATTTGAATAAAAGTACAGAAAAGTTTACAAGTCTATTTGAATTTTAGATACATGATGAAGAGAGAGGATTATAATAATAAATTGAAAATGCCTGCTCTCAATTCACTAAAATAATATATTGTTAAGGAGTAAAGAATTACAAAAAAAGATGGCGAGCAAATGCTCGCCATCTTTTTATAGCATAGGGAATGACGTAATTACCTCTAGCTACCCACTTATTGATTAAAATTGCTTAAAACAGAAACTAAATTTCTTCATATATCAACCATTTCAACTAAACAAAGATACTTTTTTTAATCAATAGCACATTGATCAATATAAGTATGTTCCAGTCAAAAATCAACCTTGTCTTGATAACTCTGTCACGTATTCAAAAAACTCATCACGGTTCACTTCATACACAAGATTAACCTTACGGCCGTTCTCAGACAACTCCGTTCTTCCCTGGCTCACCCCAGAGTCATGGACGATGCTCTTCACTGTTCTTTTCTTCACGAGCCCTTCATTGCCGACCGTCGCCGTCGTCAACACGTCCCACAAAAAGTAAGTCGAGTTCGTCTGATTATGGACAAGCGGCGGAACCATCGCATAGCACTGACCGAGAAAATCAATGCCCAGATCTTCGCGCTGTGATGCCCATTTTTGACGGACGTCGAGCGTCAACGGAACCATGTTCGTGCTCTCAAGAGCGACCAAGTCGATGACGATCGAGCTGTCCCAGACACGCTTCGCCGCTTCAGGATCCCAGAAGGCATTCCATTCTGCTGTTCCGTCGTGCTCCGGTTCTTCAACGTTTCCAACCTCAAGGAACGTACCGCCCATCCAGATCAATTTCTCGATCTTACCTTCAATATCCGGTGCTTCAGCCAGGGCGCGGGCAAGATCCGTAAGCGGTCCGATGAACACGAGCGTCGTCGGGTCCTCCGTTTTACGGAGTGTCTGAATCAAATGCTCGTGAGCTGGAATCGAGGCAAGCGGTGCATCGATGTTCCCTTTTTCATTCAACAGAGGCAGGGCGTCCACGTAGAACGCATGCATGCGCCAGTCCTTCGGAAAAGCGTTCACCCCGCGCGAGTTCGATGCCGCAACTTCGACCGACTTCCCATGTCCGAACCGATCGATGATCTTACGGCTCGCATAAGCAGCAGGCTCCAAATAGCAATCGGCAGGAATGACGCCCACCCCTGTCAGTTCCACATCATCCATCTGTAATAAAAGGAAAAGCGACACAAGATCGTCGACTCCACCATCATGGTTCAAATATACATTCTTCATCATCCATCTCCACCTCTCGTTGTATGCACGAAAAAAAAAGACCTCTTTCCCGTAAATGAAAAAGGAAAGAGGTCTCGCCGCGCGGTTCTCTCCTTATAGTCCAGCTTTTCTCGGCAGCTGGGTAGAAACGTGTGGGCCATCTTTCCACATATATATAAGGAATGCTGATTTAATTGCTTTCATTTTAGCATAGGGGGGTAAATGGAGGCAATGCTTCATACGCAAGCGATGAATAGTAAGAAAATATAATAGTTCACAAAAAAGATGCTTCTCACTAGTGAAGTTCACTAGTGAGAAGCATCTACTATTAGCGCAAGTGAGGTTCATCCATTACCTCAATTGGGCTTTTGTTTGTCTTATCTTTTTTATAATCTGGTTAAGCACTTCCGAGAACACGAGCCCAAATGCAATGGCACCGGATATCATAAAAGCTTTCGCTGCAATAGAGATAGCGGCGCTGTAGTCATTTTGTACAAAGTTCCGCATCGCATCATAAGCGAGACTGCCTGGTACGAGAGGAATAATCCCTGGTACGCTAAATATAATCATAGGCGTTTTGAATCTCCTCGCCAGCGTCTGGCTGACCAGGGCAATAACAAAGGAGGCGATGAGTGTAGCCGGGACAGTGTCGACTTCTTTCCATACTAAGAATGCGTAAATCATCCAACCAACCATGCCGACGAGACCACATTTGACGAGCGTATTTCTTGGCGCCTGATAGATGATTCCAAAGGCAGCTGATGCAAAAAAGCTTGCTATGGCATATTCAATCCACATAGTCATTCCTCACGATCTCTAAAATAGTGCAAACATAACAGCAATACCTGCCCCAATTGCAAAAGCCGTTAAAAAAGCCTCCGCCCCCTTGGCGAGTCCTGAGATAAGATGACCTGCCATCAAATCTCTTACAGCGTTGGTGATGAGCAGACCAGGGACCAACGGCATGATTGAACCGACAACGATCTTATCAACTTCCTTCCCAATACCGAATGAAAAAAGGGAGAAGGCTGTAAAACCGATCAACAACGAAGCAACGAATTCAGCAACGAATTTAATTTCAAATAATCGAATAAAGTTAATCAATGCAATAAACCCCAGTCCTCCTGCTAAGCAGGCTGGCAGGAAATCGTACCAGCTCCCCTGAAACATGATAGTAAAGAAACCACTCGCTAACGTGGCAGAGATGATTTGCATGAGCATGGAATAGTCTGTAGGACTGGTTTCAATCTTTCTGAGCTCTTTATACGCTACGTGAGTAGACATTTCCCCACTTGCGATCTTTCTGGAGACATTATTCGCAAGGTTCACTTTCTCGAGATTTGTCTCTCGTGCCGAAACTCTTACTAATTTTGCATGGGCACCAGGGCTAATCGTAAACATAATCCCAGTAGGTGTTACATAACTTTGGGATTCATCCCGTCCGAAAGATTGGGCAATCCGCGTCATCGTATCTTCCACACGATAGGTTTCCGCTCCATTTTGTTGCATGATCTTCCCCATTAATAAACATAATTCAATCAAGTCCTCTGTACGATCCACTCGGTCACCTCAATTCGTATTACAGTATGTTTAGTGTATCTATTCATGTACTAAAAGCTTAAAACCCTTTTTAAAATTTCCACAATCTCGAAACTTCTCCACTTTCTTTTGCACGACTGGCCGGATCTTAGCTCCATATTTGTTCTTAAAGGCTTCTCAATGTTGATGTTCATCAAAGAAAATTCGTCGTAGAATATTCGTCTCCATACAGGTACAATACCACATCATCAAGGGCTGTAGTATTGTCAAAAGTTATACATTCTTTACTTTAAACAAAAACTAATAAAAGAACTATCAGGAAAAGAGGTGTGCATTAGTCCCTTTCAACCATTCGGCTATGGGGACTTTAGATATTAATAATATCTGCTATTTTTTCTGTTGGCTAGAATTTACGGTCTTCTAAAAAACCTGAAATGCAAATTTTAAAAGCAAAAAAGGACTACCTCCTTTATTTAGGAAGTAGTCCTTTAATTACTAACTATTTATACATTACTTGAAGAGTTTCCAGCCAGACTTTTTTGTGTGTTTCAAACTTTTTATAGAAGAATCCAGTCAAAACTTATTTGTAATGCAGAAAAAAAACCTATTACATAAGTGGTTTGAGCGTTATTACATCATGCCGCCCATAGGTTCTTTGAGGTAAATAAAGAAAAATAAAGTACAAATTATCTGTAGTTACCAGCAGAATTAGGCTAATTCCCATTATCTTTGATGAAAGGAAATAAACAAAAGTGAGAGAAAGTATGTCAAAAAGTATGCCATTTTTATAGTGACACCAAGCTAGTAAATGATATCTGGATATCCAAATTAGAAAGTAACAAATCATATGCTCAACTTTTTGAACCCAACGTACAGCTTTTTATTGATGACCAACCCAAAATATCTTCCTATTGCTGCTCATCCAGGATAGGCTTCCCTATGCGCTCATCTTCTTTCCACACTTGTTTTACCATCTCTACAATTTATTAAAGATCGTAAGGATCATATCAGCTACCAGATGTCTCTTCTAGCGTGATGTTTCTTTTACCACAATAAGAAACATCTCAAGACGCTTTTTGACCTGGAGCATTACATAAAAATCCAATTATTAGTTTCCCTCCCCTTAAACAGGAACACTTGTTCTGTTATTGTTATATATAATACACTTAATGATTAGTAAACTGGAGGGGTTTTAATGAAGATGTTCAAGGATTTAGAGTTAGCCATCTTTTATAATGATGATGCTACAAAAATAAAGATGAACGAAGAATGGCTGGGAGACCAGATAAGGTACAGACCTGCTCTGGATGATCAGGGAGACCCACTCATCATGTCGATGAACTTTATGGGGATGCCTGTGGAATTTAGTGAAGATGTTGAGGATTTTGAGCTTAAGAGTGAAGACTAACCAAGTTTACATAAAATTCACAAAACAAATTTCTCAAAAGATGACACCAAATGCCTCCTAACTAACGATTATAAAGTAAGGAGGCGAAAAACAAATGAACAATACAATGAAAAACCTGGACAAGTGGCAAGAGGTTTTAGTGGAGCAGGATTTGAACGATGAATTGAAGCAGGTCCTAAAAGAGATGCATATGTATTTTGGTGATCTGGATTATGAGATTAATCGATTGAAAGTTAAAGCTCTTACTTATGAGGGGTATTTAGAAGGTTTGGGCCAAGGAGATTTAATTATGGATGAGCTGTATATGAATGAGGACAAACACTAATTTAATACACCTGGTTTCGTCAAATTCGACGGAGCCAGGTGTATTTCCAATCAAAGGCAAGCTATATTAGACTTCCCAAACAAATCAACGGCTTTTACTTTCAAAATCCATAGTTTGGTCAACAACCATATTATTCGAGCAACAACTTAGAAGGCTGTTGGGGTACGCAGGACTAATAACAATAATTTACGACTAAATCCTATTGTATCAACATGCAAAAGTGTTAATTATAATCTCTTCGGATGAAAATGGGGCAATAATAATAAAATTCTGCCCCATTTATGCCCCAAGAGCATCTCCACATATTTTTTCGAGTTTCTCCATTATAATACGAGACATCTTACACACTTCATTCCATTCCTTTTTCAAAGTAGGCAATTGTTGAGGTAATTCTATTAAAGTGTACTAATAAAGCCTATTGAACTCCACGTTCACATGATTGATACGAGTTTAAGCAGATTAATTAGAAGCTTATTAGAAGAATTTGGTTAACAAGTCGGCATACATTAAAGAGCCCTTAAAAATTGAGAGCCCACTTTTAATATTCCAATTGGATAAATGGTAACTATTAAATTTCATTATAATATTAACCGTTTCTTTAAATAGCTGGAATCCCATTTTGTTTTTTCATTTTACTTTCCCTTTTCCGATATTCCTCTCTCAAGCTATGATGAAAGGGGGAAAATATCATTCTGATTCAGATAATCTATATTGTGATAAAAAAGCATTAAATTGATCAACTGATACTTCTACTGGTCCACCTGAGCCATTTAGTGATTCCATCACACCATCTATAAACCCATTCCATTCTTTTAATAACCCTAAGCGATTCATCTTTGTATATTCTTCTTTGCAATATGAAGGAATCCTCACTTCATCCTCAGAGAGACCAAATTCTTCTCTTTTGAATGGATATTTAAAGTCAAAATAGTGCATATATTCTTTCTTCGATACATACCGCGCTTTAGGAAGCGTATCCTTTAATCGCTTCCACTCTTCCTTCTCAAATGTTTCATCATCAAAATCACAATAATAACCATTTTTAACTTCTACAATTTTTCCACTAGTAAAAAAAGATTTACCATGTACAAATTTCCTGTTCAAAATATACTTACCTGTTATGAATATAACAATATCCCCACTCATTATTTCAAAAATATTCTTCATTAAATACTTCTTGGATACACTTGGATATCTGAAAGCCCATTTTTTGTGCTTTTTACCTTTTTCTATAAAGTCTTTGTAACTTCCTCCACTTTTAGAAAGATAAACTACCCAATATTTTTTGGTCCTTGAATTATAGTCGGTAACATGATTACTGATTGTACTATCTACGATGTGCTTAGCTCTATGTAAGAACCAATATGATAGCTTTTCAGGATCGATAACACTAACGCTATCTGGATTTATATAGTCAAGTGAGATATCGTTATCCAATGTAATGATGAAGCCTTTACCATTAGCGTAATATTGATTATATACTTCCTTACCGTGTGATTTAAATTTACTCACCGACCACTCAACCTCAATGTTAAATGAGCTACCATCACTAAGGATTACTTTAAAATCAGTAATGTGATTAATGTGGTTCTCTTGTAAAGGAAATTCAGGTATTATAACTTTTATATTTTTACCATTATCTAAATAGCCAGTTGGGAATAATTCACGTAATAAATCAACATTACTATATGATAGTTGTTCATAAACGTATCTTTGAAATGTATTCTCTTTCAATAGGTTTTTATTTTCAAATGATCTGCTACGTTTCACCATAGTTTTCCTCCTTGGGTGAAAGTTTCTTCCTATGGACTTATTTAAAAATTGTTTAGCCTTCCCAGTGTCTATTAAAATTCATTAAATTATTTTTCATTTTTAAGGAATTCCCCACGAAAATTTGGTTTATCATACAAAGAGGATTTACTAACCTTTCCATTGAAACCTAGAGTGTTTATCACTTCTTTTAAAGAACAAAAAAGATCTCTACTCATTCTTGGATGAAATGTTACTTCTTCCAAGATTTCATTTGGGTCAACATTGATACTAAATATGTCCTTTTTGATATTCCACTTGTTTCTAACCATGGAAGAATCAATTTCATCTTCTATGGGGGCCTTAAACAATAACCTTACCTCATTCTCGTATTTAAATGCCTCTCTTTTCGTCAATAAAGTATTAGGGATGCTCAATTCGTTTCCTGACGATAATAAAGGAGTTATGTTATTGAATAAATCACTAATTCTTTCATTACTAACGTAATGTACCTTTCCGATAAAATATGATAATTGATGGTAGGGGTTATTTACGTCATAAAGGGCGTTCATAAGTTTTGATACCGTACTCTTCACTTTTATGCCCGTGTGATTGGGTGAATATGTCTTCCATAACCCATCGCATTCACTTTCAAGTGTCCAGCATTGGCCATAGTATTGTTCTCTCATTGGTTCGAAAGTCACTTCTATACCATCAGGGAGGACACCTTTAGAATTTAAAAAGAAGTTTTCATATGGATCTTCCCATAACTTCGGTTTAACTAAAACTAGCTTATTTGTATGTAAAAGTTGTAGGAACCTTTCTAAAGAAAAAACCCTATAAACGATAGTATCTTCGTCAATATCCAGATAGTTTAACTTCATATATTCCTCTTTTAAATCAAGGACACTTTCCCCTTTATCATTTCTGAATTCCAAGTCTCTCAACTTTGCCTTTCTATCAATAGTCATTGTATTATATAACCCCCTCATTCTTCTATCATCTAATAAATAAGGCTTCCTTTTTACTTTCTATACGGTTTCCCATCATGAAAAGCGATTCTTTTTTTCGGTGAATTATTTAATAACGGCGCCTGACTCCGCAGGAAAAAACTTTAGGAAAGTAAGGGGGGCAGGCCCCCATATTATATTAATGCTTTAATTCTTATGCGTTTAAAATTGTTTTAATTTCTTGTGCACTTAAGTGGCTATCATATCTGTCAGATTCTAGTTTCCAAACCTTTAACATCCTCCTATATTTCTCAAGTCGTGGAGAATGAGTGTTATAATCAGGATATTTTTCATCATCCCAAAGTTCCTTATACCTGTCTAACTTGTGAAGTACAAACTTTGTATAAAACATGTGTGTTGTTTCATTGTTGCCATCAAAACCTCGAAATTTAATATCGGTCTTCTCTAACCCCTCTTTATCTTTTAATTTGTCATAAGAGAAAGTAATGGACCTATACATTTGAAGAATATCCCATACTTCTTTGGTTGTAATCTCTTCAACTTCTTCAGCCAAAGTTTGATATAACTCTCCATAATCTTGCACATATCCATTTTCTACAATCTCTTTTTTTAGTCCATAGTATGCTTCATAATCAGGATCTAACTTCTCGAGAATTGAATACTGATTTAGGAGAATCAATCTTTCTGAATTAGATAAACTCAATAATTTCACCTCCTTCATCTTCCATATTTCGGCAAAAGGAGTTAATTTCCTGCAAATTTAAAGTAATTTAAAAAGTTAAATAAAGTCTTGAAATAAGTAACAGGTTACAAAGGCTAGCGTACCTGTTCCCCACCCCGTTAACACTCTAGGGAAGTGGAGGTCAGGCACCAAAACTACTACCCTCCATCCAGCTACAATATTGCTGTGCTAAAAATAAAACAATTAATAGCGCAAAAAAGATGACGAGCATTTGCTCGTCATCTTTTCATAAAATAGGGGATGATGTGATTACATCAGCCCACACATAGGTTCCCCAAGATAAATAATGGAAAATAATCTCCAATTCAAGTCGATTATATATTAAGTTAGACTTCCCTCCCTTATCATGAATAACAGAATATAATCAGAAGAGAGAAATAGTATCCAAAAAGCATGTCATTTTATGGTTACTTACTTCAACCCCACATTTGCCGAGTGTATGTGATACAAAAATGGAATGCTGAGTAAGTTTCTATCCTTATAACAAGAAGCACCTCTAAATTTCACATTCCCTGTAGCGTACATCTACAATAATTCTATAATGTTTTTATAAAATTTCCCTTCTTCTGCAAGCGCGCGTATTTTCTTTTCCAACACAAGATTAAAGTCAATTTCTCTCTCTAAAGATAAAACTAATTCTTGTATAGTCATCAAAACAATATTTACAGTTCGACCTGAACTAAATGCCGCTAATGCTTCTTCGGAAAAACCCGAAAAACTTATAAAAAATCCCCGGGTAAAGCGTGATTTAGAAGAAACTTTTTCGTTAAATATCACCAACTCCCCTTTATCTACTAATTTTTTTGTCCACTTTGCTTCTAATAGATAAATTTCATTCATAAATATAAAACTGCCATCTATCTGCTCACTAATTATTTTAAAACTCTTTCTAGGATTTAAATGATTTTTTTTGAAGAAATCATTTAAATATTCTTCAAAGGCATATCCTCGTTCTTGACTATTTTCTATTTTTGCTAAATTATTTAAAGACTCTATACTTCTTTTAAAATCAAAATCCGTATATGTTTTCGTTTCCACTGATTTCCCCATTAATCTCTTTGCGATATCAACACAATTGTAGAAAATTTCGTCTTCGTCGCTCGAAATCTTCAAATGTAATCTTTTATATTCTAGTAATTCCAACAAAAGCTTCCCAACTCTAATGTCATCAAAATCTAACATCAAATGTCTTAAAAGTTTAGCTTTTGACTTATATTGATATTTCTGGTAAATATCTACATTTAATGAATCTAAAATAAAATCTTGAAAAGTACTATTAGAAAAATCTAAAACATAACCACTTTCCATTTGAAAAATTTTCTCAAAGTATTTTTTTTCATTAAAGCTAAGGTTTGCCATATCTATATACCACCTATCATATTTGGTACGATCGCTCTGATTCTATGAGGAAACTAATTAGATAACCCCATTCAGCAAGTAATAAATTAAAGTAAGATATATATTAATGAACTATTATGCTTAACTTTCTTTCTTACAAAGTTCTTCAATTTTTTTCTCTCGGGAGTAGGATATGTATAAACTATCCTCCCTTTTATTCTTCTCATTTCCCAATTCTTATCTGCGATATAATAAACAGAATCTTTTTCAGAAAAAAGTAAGCCTATATAACTTTTTCAGTCCACTTCAATAGTTTCTCTAAAGACATGAGGAGGTTGTCCTGCACATTCTTTGATTGGACTTATTATGCTTATATCATTCAAAAACCTGTTTGTATTGAACTTAAAGAAATCATTCATCTGGGATATTATGGTTAATTATAACATTATTTAAAAGAGTATCACAGGTGATTAATATTGTGGTATTCGACTCTACACTGGCAGCACGATCACCTATAAAGTTCAATTATGATTATTCACTATAAACCCCTCCATTATTGTGTTTTATGATTTATCTATAGAATTTATAATGATCGAAATATATGATTGTGGACGAGTTTGGTCAATAATCATATTTTTCGAGCAGCAACTTAGAAGGCAATTGGAGTAGGTACGATTGCACAAGATTGACTAGTACAGAATACTATTAAATCAACTTTCTATATGGTTAAAGTGGATATCTAAAAATAAAAATGGGGCAAAAATCATCAAATCCCGCCCCATATACTGTCCCAAATTGTAAAAATTATATAGAGTTTCTTCATTATATTATTTTCATTTCGTGTCAATTATCCATACAATTAATGTATTGCTAGATAAACAGAGAGGAGAAGGTATCAATGTCTCAAAAAAATAAATGGATAAAAGCAGTTATAACATCCTTAAATAATTTGGGCGGTCAAGGATCACTCAATGAAATATATGAAGAGGTAGAAAATGGAAATACAATCAAATTAAATTCATATACAGATTGGAAAGCACAAATTAGGAAAAACCTTTATTTGCACTCAAGTGATTGTGAAATTTTTCGTGGTACTCCCGGTGATGAAACTGACTTAATATACGCCACTGATGAAAAAGGATCAGGAAAGTGGGGACTACGAAATTATAAAGAACCAACAAACATATATTCATTTATCAGAGGACAAGTATATAAACGCTCTGACATTCATGATAATTTTGGGGGTAATAGACAAAGAGGAATATCAGCCTGCAAGAATCATCCAATGATATTTATCTTTTCTGGAAAATCTGGAGAAGACTACGGTTATAAAGATGGCTGGCAAGATGCCAATACCTTCTTTTATACAGGTGAAGGACAATCTGGGGACCAAGTTTTTAAAGAGGGAAACAAAGCACTAAGAGACCATATTAAGAACGGGAAAGATGTTTATTTATTCGAGAAGACAGAAGCATCCCCTTCTGGAATGTATGAATTTAAAGACCAACTTACCAACATTGGATATCATACTATTACAGGTAACGATAAAGAAGGTAATCATAGAAAGATGATTGTCTTTGAGTTTGAGACCACACAGAAAATAAATAATGATAGTAATAGCACAGAACCCACAATAGCCTCAAATGATCTAAGTGACTTGCGTAACATGGCTCTAAAAAATGTAAATGAATACCAAAATACAACCTACCAACAACGCAAAACAATTATTCGAAAGAGAGCAGCAGCAATTAAAAAATATGCTCTAAAAAGGGCTAACGGAATTTGTGAAGCATGTAAAGAAGACGCTCCCTTTCAAACACAAGATGGAAGTCCATTTCTTGAAGTACATCATCTCCAAAAACTTTCGGATGGCGGCCCTGATCACCCTGAAAACGTAGCTGCTATATGTCCTAATTGCCATCGAAAAGCTCATTACAGTAGAGATGCCAAAGAATTCAACAAGTATATAGTTGAATTAATCTCAGAGCAAGAAAATACTCTAACTAATAAAATAGGTGAATAAACTTCAAGATCTAAAAAATGCATATTGTGGAGAGCTACTAGGAGGAATTAGTATTGAAGCCAATAATTAATGTTGTGGGAGTTGTCATTATGAGTAATGGTTATATCCTTTGCGCTTTAAGAAGTGCAAATATGTCACTTGCTCACCATTGGGAGTTTCCAGGAGGCAAAATTAAAGAAAACGAAACACCAGAGGAAGCACTGAAGAGAGAAATAAAAGAAGAACTTAATTGTGACATAGTTGTCCACTCGAGAGTTGAAGAAACCACTCAGGAAAGTGACTCCAACATTATAAACCTTTCTACATATAAAGCTAAAATTATTGCTGGCATACCTGAGGCCATTGAACATGAAGAATTACGGTGGGTGACTATAAAAGAACTTAATAACCTCAAATGGGCACCTGCAGATATCCCGACAGTTAACCGTCTAATGTATGAAATATAAATACTTCATTTTATACATTGACCACTTTCCTTTTATCTTTATAAAGATAAACAGACAAAATCGTGCTTTTCCTAAATGAACGAATTTTCCTTCCGGTTCTAGCAATAAATTAAGAACATGATTTTCGCGGACCTCCAAAACCTCGAATAATGTTTTCTAACCACAAAGGAGATTCTTTACATCCCACCCCACCAAGTGGAGCAGCACATGGACAAATGACATTCATCTCTTCAATGATTTGGTAGCTATCTACATTTACAGATTTATTAACTTCAAAAACCGTGCCTCCGGACAGAATTCGAAATCTTGAAAGGTAAGTTATAATGAAAGCAACTAATTATATGGGGGTATAAAAATGAGTGAAAGAAATGCGGTAATAAAGTTGATTCAGTTCAGTATAAACATCACTAATTTTCATGCAAAAACTACGAGAATGGAATGGGACTTAGATGATATAGTGGATGAGTTTGCACAATCCATTGATGTAGGCGAAGCGGTAAGAGAGTATTTAGACAATGCTCTCCACCAGGACTATATTGATTGGGAATTGACTGCACAAGCAGAGAACGGTAATTCAGCGGAAGAGATACTTGCGAGACTTGAAGCAGATGCAGCAGAGATAAATGGCAGCCCTTAATGAGCTGTTTTTTATTTAGTTTTTCCACCTGCTGTTATGAGTGAAACACAATAGAGGTGCACCATAAATCATAGAATGGAGTGTCTGATATGAACGAAGAGATGAAAGCTTTGGCCGTAGCTCTGATTCAGGTTGAGTTGGACTCATATAGAACCATTAATGACAAGAATGGAGATCAGGATGTAATGGATATAAGCAGCTCTATTATAGAGAACGCGCAGATTACGTCTACGTTGTCTGAAGTGTTCGATGACGGAGTGAATGATTTATCTCCGGAAACGATAGGTGAACGGTTAGATGAATATGCGAAAAGAGGACTTAGTGCTAAAGAAGTTTTTGCGATGTTCAAAGATTCCAGCGAGAAGTTTCAATAAAAAAAGCAACCCTTATCGGGTTGCTCTTTTTGGTCTTGCTTTCTGATTTGTTTTTCTTGCGCCTGACGGGTGAACAGCAGCATCATTAGGAAATCTCACATCTACCTGCTTTGCAATTCCCATCTAATAGAGCCATCCTTTTAATTGTTATATATTCCATTTTTATACATATCGCTATGTAACTATCTTCCCCATTTGTTTAAGACTCGAAACTGAGCTAAATACTCATGACCATCTGTATTTAACATACCCTTTATTAAACTTACTCTTTTGACGTCCATTGTTATTGATAGCTTAACGGGAGATCTATCCAACCTAAAAATTTCATGCTTTTGTTCATCTATCCTGTTCCATTAGTTAGATAGCTTAATGCCTAGATATTCTTCGTGCATAAGTAATAAAGGGCTAAAGCACTATTGAGCAATCGTCTCCCATTACTTGAAGACTTGACCCCGAGATACTTTCTAGTCTTTTAAGAATCACCATGTCTAATCAGTTTGTCAGAATAAAATTCCAATGCTCTAGGGAAACTATTAATCCAAGGATCATAAGAAAAAAGAAAGGTAAGAAATGGGGAGGCATTTCGCCTACTTCCAAGTTTTCACCTGTATCACTGTCATTTCATATTGCAATTACCCTAAGATTTCGGTTTTAAAATAGCTACTACTATTTAATTCATTTTCCACTAATTCTTTTAAAACGTTTATTTTATTGGAACCAGGAATAACACCATATATATCTCTTTCTACTTCATTCTTAATTGAAATAACATGGAGATTATCATTTTTCTCTCTAGAAACTTCTACTCTAAAAATGGACTCATCATTTAACTCTATACTTAAAGTAATATTGTCCTTTTTTTCTTCTAAGACTTCTACTTCATAGACATTTAAATTAAAGTCGATAGTACACTCTAACCATTCATCAAATTGGGATATATAAAATACAGTTTCATCATTCTCAATTCCGTCGCCCCAAAGAGCAATACTACATACAGTAGCATCATTAAATATAAGATGAGCATCTGAAAACTCACCTCTATTTCCCTCCGTAATTTGAATTGCTGTTTCTATCACTTTCCCATTTATTGGAATGTGTTTTCCCACTAGACCTTCTCTACTTATCACCCTATCACTATTTACAACTTTAAATTGATAAGGGAAGCTACTCTTATCATTCAAAAAAAGCATTTGATTATTTGAGAAAGTGATTTCAGTTGTTAGATAGAATTCATAATCACTTTTCTTTTCAAAGTATTGTATAGCAGTTTTTATAGTTTTCCCTTTCACCTTTGATATCTTTTCTAAATCATTAATCAATAGAAGGCCCCGTTTCTAATGGTAATTAATTCATTATTTTCCAAACAAATAATACACCTCATTTTAACATTTCTTATAGTAGAGAGGTGAATATAATCATAAAGTCCAATCCTTAACAAAATTATTCTATATAAGTAAGGTGGGAAAATCTTACTATTAACTAGCTTATGCATGTATTAAAAAGGATGGGGGATAATCCCCATCCTTTCCTCTTAAATAAAAAATTCTTTTTCTATGTTAGAGGTTCATTTTCCTTCTTACATAGGTCTGACCATTTATCAGACATTATTTTATTTGCAACAGCATTTATAAAGTTGGCGTTATTCTGAGCTAAAGCGACCACTTGTTTTTCCCCGGTACTTTTAAGTGTAAATGTTCTTTTCTCTCCGTTCTTATCGACTGAATGACCTGTAATATCAATCCAATGCTTACGATAACGCAACCAATCAATCTTGTGTAATCTCTCTTTAAAGTCTTCAATAGTTAGTTTTGGCGTAGCGCTCTCTTTTTCCTTTTCTTCTTCTAATAAACGGTTGAAGTTATCTTCCGCACTCAACAGTTTATTTGAATTATTTTTTTCAGAAGACATTGCATTAACAATTGGTGTCAACTCATCGACCTTAGCATTAAAGTACACCTTTGCCAGTGCCTTTAATGCAAACGGCCATCCATGAACATAAAGTCTTCGATAGGTATCTTCTTTTTTAGGATTTGGTATAGGATGTTTCCAATCTTGTCCAAATTCTTCTCCTAATATCTCTAAAAACTCTTTGCAATATTTTTCTACATGTTGAATATGGTGATGCTTTAAATCTGAAGGCTTGAATTTCCCATTAGTGGTAACTTCCATGAAAATTTGAGCAAGTGTATTTAAGTCGATAATATTTGCCGTTGCAGTTACAGATGTTCCAGTAGTACGACCATCCGCTAACCTTCCTTCAAAAACGGTTCCAGGAACTACTTGAAGACGTAACTTACTTTGCGGTGAAGATGTATCTAACTTTTGAACCAGATTTAAGTTCTTTTTGGTCCCTCTACCATTTCTATCAGCAAAACTATTACCCGCCATTGTTTCATTCATATTCAACTCGATCTCTAAAGTTACAGTTAATTTATCAATTTCTCCAGAGTCCCTTGCTTCCTTAGTATCTGCAGCACGAAATAAAGCAGCAGTCTGAGTCTGTCCATCTGCTTGCATTACTGCTTTTTTAGGTAAGAAAAGGCGTCCATAAAGAGCATTAGGGTTATTACCATCTAATGATACGAATACAGTATCATCGAAATACTCTTCGGATTGCCACCCACAGATTGTTGGCAAATATAATGGTCGGATCCCCTGAATCCCTTCTAAAATATATTCTTTGAAGTTATGCATATTTTTCATTTTCTGCCCTTTAAAGTCACTCTGTGTTTGTTCATGAGCCTCTCTCATTTCTGCAGAATCGTAACCCTTGATAGAGTGAGGATCAGATGGATCGTATTTCACGACATCAACAAATTGTTGAAGAGATAAATGTGAAAAAGCAACTAAACGGTAGTCAGCAGGAGTTCCTTTACGTGTCATAGTAACAGTCAAGGGGATGTACTTGGTGGGATCCTGTTGAAATGAGTACCTCACGTTTTGAAAATTATCCTCTGCTTCTTCATCATTGAAACAATCAACAATACGCATACCTTTATACTCTTCAAATTTAGGAACCTGGTCGCTTGTGATAACCTTTTGATGTGAGAAAGTTCTCATTAATTAATTACCTCCTGTAAATCGTATTTTTTAAAGTTCACTGCCTGTCCAATAGCACCTGAACCTGAACCAGATAAGACCTTTCCAGCATTCGCCAACCAGTTAGGAACAGTTACTAGTTCTATAGCTAAATTCAAAACACGAATAGTTTTGACTAGTTCAGGTTGGAATTCAAAAGCAGCAATTACTCCAATTACTTCCGTATCAAAGTTTGTTTCCAATTTTCTTTGAGTGACATAAGTTAACACTTGACCAAGTGCTTTGTAGTCAGCATATAACTTAAATTCCCATTCTCTGAAAACATCATTTTGATCGACAGTTTGCAGGTCTACCCTGATTTTACTCTCTTCATATGAGGTTTCTCTTCCAATAACAATTTGCCCTGGTTTCAGTTGGTCGATCTGCTGTCCATACTCGTCTCTTATAAGACACTCCTTTTCAAACTCCACTGGCTCCATAATGATCCTCCATTTCAGAATATATTAAACTACAACGCACTAGCAAATCTCGATAATCACACTTTGTATCTCCGAGATTAGTTTATATGAATATATTACCAGCTGGTATCAGCCAAGTCAATTAAATCTTCGAGATTTAACTATAAAACTTATAAAAATATAGATTCCCTGAAATTGATAGATTCTTGAAGGGCTGGGATAGCTAATTTTAGAAAACCACATTCCCAACCTACAAATGAAAATAATTCCTTTTTAAAAGCCGTTTAACAATATTGGGGTGAGTCTTCCTTATTACCTCAATGCTCTCCATTATGCTCCAGATAATCTAACAGAGACCCCCATTACGAGCAACCTCCTCTTGCTCCGCGCTTACATTTTTATCCATGCAACACTTCCTTCTCTCTAAAATTAGATATAAAAAAAAAGACAGGGAGAAAAACTCCCTGTCTAACGTTCACCCGCTACTGATAATTCCTTCTTAAAACCACTAACTTGAAGCTGGTTGTGTCTCTTTAGCGCTGATTCTTTTCTGACGCTGATGGCTGATACTTTCTTCCACTGCTTGCTTCGCATCCTTCATCGCTTGGCTCTCAAAGATTGAGGTCGTAACACAGCTTTCTAGGTTTTGGTCCATCGCAAAACCGTTCATTAGTTCCAGAAGGACTTGCGTATTTTTATCGCTTCTATTGGCCGCTAAACGCAATCGCTTCATCTCTTCAGTAAATACGTCTTGAAAACGTTGAGCCATTAAACTCATGAGATATTCTTGAGAATGGTCTTTCGATTTTTGTGTTTCCCACTCCTCAATCATTCGATCTAAAGCTTCACCAGGATAACGAATATGTTGCTGTTCCTGATACTCCTTAATTAAGGCTATCGTTTCATCATGCAGAGTGACATTTTGACGCTTTCCCATTCATATCCCCCTATCCTTCTCTCTCAATTTCTCGTTCCAATTTTTTATGATCCAAATCATTAATAAACTGGTCATACGTTTGCCTCAACGAACGTTGAATGCTTCTCAAGGAACGATGCAATTGAATACCTGAAGTCATGGACTTATAAGGGGCATTTGTATTGGTAGTTTGTCCAGGATACTGCTGACGTTCGTACCGTTTCATTTCTTGTAAGAAAGCATTGCCCATTCGTTTATAGAGATCATCCAACTTGTTTTGTTTGTAATATTGATAGCGTTTCTTATCCTTCTGTCCACCCCCATAGGCTTGCTTCAATGCATTTACTTCCTTGTCCAATTTTTCATGCAGCTGCTTCATATCTTTGCCATGATACTTATCTAAATACCTTGTCGTTAGTTCATCTATCTTCGGTCGAATAGGATTCAGCGTTTGATAGCCATAGTGCCACTGTCGCTTATCCTTAGGCAAGTGATTATACACTTCGAGGAACAAGGGTTTCATTTCTTTATTACTCCATTTCATGCTATTATCTTCTTTCTTTTCCTTCACCATATGGTCACGGATCAACGAGTTTATTTGATTCCGTTCTTGCGTTCGATCTAAAAATCCATTCACGACTTCACTTTTCATCGCGTCTAATGTTTTCGGCTTTCGCTTTCCACGGTCACGAGTCGGGTTTGGTTCGACTGTGGCCACATGAATATGAATGTTATCGGTGTTATAGTGAATAGCAGCAGACCAAACCGCACTCTCTTGTAATCCCTCTTTTTTCATCATCGACTGCATGGATTTTCTTGTCACTTCCTTCAAAGCATCTTCATCTAATGTGTGTGTCTTTGAATCATAAACGCCTCGGTTTTTAAGCCAATCATTATCAAAGGTAATGACATCCTGCCACATGATACTGTTCTTCTTTTGAGCTTGTTCAAACAAAGATTTAATGCCCTGCTTTCCTTCCACCGATAAATGGTCCGACTGCTGAGTAAACAAAGCAGATGTTTTATCTGGATCGTCCATATAGTGATTATATAAACTAAACATGGACCGATGAGTATCGCCCTTGCCTTTAGCCTCCTCACGGTCTACGTATTGCACATAATCTTGAAAGCCTTTTTTATTTGCGGTCACGAATTTTGTTTTTAAAACCACTCCAGGCGTTACGGTTTCACTCATGCTTCTTCACCTGGTTCTTCAATCTGCAAGAGATCGTTCATTTCTCGAATCGCTGTATAACAATGAGCCATCGTTTGAATGTTTCGATCGACTAATTGCTGGAGTCTTTGTTCACGATTATTTTCTTCCTGAAAGACAGCTAACTGTTGCAACTGAGCATGCAAAAACTCTTGTCTGCTTAACCCTTTTTCATTCGCGAGTTCGTCAATTCGTTGGACGGTTTTCGGATCCATATAACGAATTCTTACTTCCATAAAAGTCCCTCCTTCTGATTAAGGTCCTAAAACTAGTGAATAAAGAGAAGAGCATAAGGGGTTTTTGTTCCCACTTGGCGTGTGAATCCCGGCAGAGCCGGGCAAAACGAGGGAACAAGAAAATCTCCAGATGTGCGGTCGCTGTGTGGCTAAAATAGGAACGTTCATTCGTGTA
Source organism: Halobacillus sp. GSS1 (assembly GCF_017307035.1). Classification (NCBI taxonomy): domain Bacteria; kingdom Bacillati; phylum Bacillota; class Bacilli; order Caryophanales; family Bacillaceae; genus Halobacillus; species Halobacillus sp. GSS1. Next base: position 36,952 of record NZ_JAFLHE010000004.1, on the reverse strand, counting down.
TTCACCTTGATGTGTGGCCCCTGCACAGAAGATGTGTGGTCCGTGTGTTGACCTTTTTCACAACCTACACCCCATTTAGTTCGAAATCATCTCCCGTTTCTCTTGCAACATCTCAACTTTTTCAACGATGGTTTGGATAGTTAGTTCATGTTCAGCTGCCTCTTGATTGATCTGATCATTTTCATTTTCTAGCTGATGAATTCTAGCCTCCGTTTGCGTTTTCTCCTCCTCTGTTTCGTAAAGAAGCTCTGACTCTAATTCAACGGTTTTCTGATCAATTTCTTTGATTCGTTCATTGATCGTTTGAATGCTTTCCTTCTTCTCTTTTATAGTTTCTTTCGCCTCTTCGATCTCTTCAGATACAGCAGCAACTTCATATTTCTGCTCCGTTAAAATGGTTAGTTTTTTGTCCATTTCCACTTTCCGTTGATCTGTATAAATACGTGCCAGCTCTTTCTTTTCCTCACCCCCTTTCAAGGAATTTTGAGTACTCTCTTTCGTTAAAAGCGGATTGGTATTTTCCTTATTTACATCTAAGGCCATGACATCAAAGGAAGGACTTACCTGTTGGATACTAATGACATATCTACTTTCATCGCTGTACTCTACGTGCGTTGGAAGATCACGTTTTGGATGCTCTTTTTCCTGAGCCGTGAAGCTTAATTTTTCATCTAATAAAGTGGTTGATTTATTAAGGTTCAAGGTGACAACCATCAACTTTTTCGTTGGATTATAAACCCAGTCCTTTATGGTCAGTTCGCCTGATCCTTGTAAGTTCAAAGGTTCATTGACAGGTGTTTGTTGAACTTTACTCTGCTCTTCATCACCAAAGATAAAACCAGAAAATAGGAAAAAAAGAAGCGCCATGGCCATGACGCTTAATCCAGTAAGGTATTTTTTTGAGGTCCCTTCGGTAATATGTTTCGTGTGTTTCTTCATGAATAGCCCTCCTCTTCTACGTCTTGAAAATCTGTTATCTTCCACTGTCCTTCTTCCCTATGAACTTTTATATTTAGAAACACGGGAGACACCTGTTGCTGATCGCTCTGTAAAGAATAGAGCGTGTGTTTAAACTTAACTAATACGCTAGCTTTATTGTTTGTGAGATTACCTGTTTTGATGAATATTTCTACTTCATCCACCTCCGTTTTCCTGTCTCCTTTATAGTTAGCTGTAGGAAAGAAGGTTGCAGCTAAATCTTTGCTCATCACCTTGTGTGCTTCTTTTTTCCTTTCTTGGTAGGTCTCTTTATCCTGTTTAAAAGCAACCTCTATAAACACAGAAACCTGCTTCACTAAAGCGTCATATCTCGCTTGAATGTCAGCAGGTTCCTGTTTTTGTAATGTCATCTCTAATTCAGTGTTTTCTTCCATAACCTTTTCGTTTTTCACTTTTAATTGATGCAAGCTTTTCTGTAGATCATCACTCGATTCTGTACGTGCAGCATATATATTAACCGATGTGAGAACGATTAACAGAACGACAAACAGGACAAAAAGAACACGTCTACTCATCAACGTTCTCCTTTCTTAAAGTCCAAGATATGGTGCAGGATTCACATCAGAACGATACTGTTTTTTGGTCCGAACTTCGAAATGTAGATGGGGACCTGTAGAGTTTCCTGTCGAACCACACTTGCCTACTTTTGTTCCTTTTTGAATCATCTCCCCGTTTTGTACACTTATCGTATACAAATGAGCATAGTGACTATAAAGTCCCTCTTCATGTTTCACAAGAACGTTATTTCCATATCCTGAGTTTTTTCTTACCACCTCAACCACTTGACCGTTATCTACGCTTTGAATAGGCGTTACGGCGTTAGTACAAGCAAAGTCTACACCTCTATGCATGTCCGGTGTTCCATCAAAGGGGTCTGAACGCATTCCGTAATCAGATGTCTGTGTGAGTGCTCCTTCAATGGGCATAACCCAATCTCCCGTTGGTTGTAAATCTGCTTCAATAACACCGCCTTTAAGGTAACTTAAAACGGCCTCAACATAACCAATATCCCCGTAACAAGCTCCTGTTTCTGCCGACTCAGGTCGAATGCAGGAATACATGCCTGTATGCTTCAATTCCTGGTACTTCATTCTTGAAAATTCGATTGCTAACTCTTTGCTGTATTCTCCATTATTGTGTTCGTTTGCGTAATCAATGAACCCTCCACCGAAGTTATAAGCTTGGAGTGTTAGCTTAATATCTCCCCCTGCTTTCTCCAGCATTTCAGAGAAGTATCGGATCCCGACATTAATACTTCTTTCAGGGTCCTCTATCGTGTTTGGAGGTAGACCGAGAGACTCACTTGCTTGCATCACATCATCCAAACGTCCACCAGATTCCTGCATCGTTTTGGCCAAGAGAAGCTCCACATACATGGACACCCCATACTTTTCGGCATATTCTTCAAACAGAGGACGGTACTCTTCTAGTGCAGCTGAAACTTGCGCAGTTCCATTTACCATATCAACGGACCTCACATCCTCACTGGAGGAAGACTTTTGATAACCGATCAGCCCTGTAATGACAGAAGCATATAAGAGCATTTGTAGAAGGAAAAGAGCTACCAGAACACCAATCAACCATAGCCATACTTTCCGAGGGACTAACCCCAGGAGAAGGGACCAAGGCATCCTTATGCACCTCCACCAAACAAGGCTAATTCTTCGTCCGATACCTCCACCTTGAAACGAATGTTTTCAACCGCACGGATGCTTAACATCGTCTCCCCTGTTTGTAGGTAAGGGATATCTTTTAATTCACTTTGGCTTAATTGCCCCATGAATATTTGCTGCATCATCTCTAAGTTGTTACTATCTTGCTGCATAATAATTTTGTATTGGGTCAGTTCAAAAAGCTTCTTGATTTCCTCTACCATACTCTGATCCGAACCCTCAGGAACAAAATCACGAATGGTGTGACTGGCATAGAGAAGAGCACCAAAATACTTCCTGGCCTCCCGGCTAAACTTTGTAAGAAAATCAAGAGCACTCTCACTTTTCTTCTTTGTATTAATGATGTGGTGAGCTTCATCCATCAAGATGAGATATCGTACAGCGTCTTCAAAAGCTAATTCTCCCCGATTATAAGCATCAAACTGAGGTGAGCCGTTCGTTAGCATGGAGTCCCATAAGAGGTTGAGTACATTAAACAATTGCGCTTGGAAAACCTCTGCCCTCATTTGCGATAGGCCCCTCAGGGTAAATGTAACGACCTGTTGCTCATCAAAGTGTTCGATGGTTGATATTCCATTGAAGAGATGCGCGTAAGTCTCTACAAGGTTACGAATGTTTAATTCGATGCTTTCCAGGCGTCGTTTCCTTTCCTGACTCAACTTCTCCTTTTGCTTCCCTTCCTTGATATTTTCATAGAGTTGTTCTTCGATAAAAGCAAGAAAATCGGTGAAGATAGGGTACTCATGGACAGAAAGTTCGGTTATATTTGAATTGGAATCATCGCTCCATAAGCCAAGCTTTTCATAGAGCTTTCTTAAAAGATTTTCATATTCTTTCAATTCACTATCATTCGCTTCAGGTGCTAAGAATTTATAGAATGTCGTCAACTTTGATAAATGCTGAGTAAAGGACGTATATTCGTCCTCTGCCGTTCGATACACCTGCAAAGGGTTGATGACCCCATCTGAACCATCCAGAGCAATTTGCTTCCCGCCTAAAGCTTCCGTTAACTCCACAAATTCTCCTGTGACATCAAACGTCCGGACCTTATATCCTTTAATTGCATTATCCAGCATGATTTTCTTAAGCGTAGTAGATTTCCCTGCCCCCATCGCTCCGACCATGACTCCGTTATAACTTTTACGCTGCTGGTCTCTATGAAAAAGATCAAAGACGACGTTTCCTCCGGTGAGTGTCGTGCCATAGAATGTACCGTAAGGATCGTTTAAGCTAGTAAAATGAAAAGGAAAGCCACCTGCTAACCCTAGTGCGGGTATCGGGTGTCCTTCCCTCTTGTTTCTATAAGTGGATTGTTCTGTATAATTGGTGAGTAGTGATCTCCATTCGAATTCCTGTTCGTTTAAGAAGATGGATCCTCGAAAATTCTCGTCCTGTAACGTCGATAAGACGACTTTCACTTTGTCTTCCAGCTCTTCTCTTGTTGGTGCACTTACATAATGCCTAAGGTGAACACGTTTAACGATTTCTCCTTCTTCAGACACCTGATTGTACAGCTGCCGTAAATCATCATAGTTATTTTGCGCTTCTATAATACCTGCATTATCTTTTTCATTAATCATTCTGGAACTCTGTTCAGCCATCCCTTTGTTTAAACCATCTCGAACTTTGTACCGATCGTCAGAGACAATATCCATTGTAGTAATGACATTCTCCATATTGAAAATAGGTTCTAACCAAAAGTCTGAAACATTTTTAGGGAAGGAATAGACATGGACACAAACTTCATAACCGTCTCCTTTTCGAGTAAAAGTTTCGTGAAATTTAATTCCTCCTTGCGGTTGGATATGGGCCAGCAAAAAAGGGTTATATCCTTTTTCTTGTGTTTCTTCGGCATCACTTTTCTTTTTTAGAAATGAGAACATTCCTTAACCCCTCTTCTCTAATTTAGAATTTTGATTATATAGCTTATAGAGCAAATCAAGCTTCTTTTCATCAGTTAACTCAAGGACCGGAGCGACTCGACCAAGATAGCGCCGACAATTGTTTCTATACTCAGCAAGCTGTTTAAGGCTAGTCGCGTAAATGTATAAATAAAATTCTCTGTTTGTCCGGTAGGTCTCTAAAAAGTGCAGTTCCTCCCTTTTTCTAATTAAAAAACGTTCATAAAGAGGCGCCTTGTTCTGTGTAATCTTGTAATTAATCGCATCTAGTTGTTTTTTCATATTAACCGGAAAATTCATAGATACGATCTTGATATCCGGCGCATATGATTGAAAGAACTTAGCCATCTTCATGATGTCGTACTCGGTTTCCTGGGTAGATGGAGAATAAATATCTTTACTCTGAAGTTGCATCACGTCCATATAGCCCGTGTCTCCTTTTAATTGAAAGGATCCTTCTTCGGTCATGTCCTGAATGGGAAGAATCTCAGCTATAGATGGAATTGCCACCTCTCTCTTTTTCTTTTTAGCGTTCGACCTTTGCTGCTTCTTGTTTTTCTCAGTAGTTTTTCGTTCATCAAAAAGAGCCATTTTTTCGGAACTGTCTTCTTTAAAGAAAGGTTGGTCTTTCTTATTCTTCTTCATTTAAAGTCCTCCCTCATTTTTCTTTCCTGCTACTTCATGAATCAGGTCAAAAATTACGCCGACCGTTTCATGCTCCCATCCAGACAACCACCGAATCTTCCATGCTTCTATTTTTGTTAAGTCTCGTCCAAGCTGTTCCTCAAGAAGTGCCTTAAACCTTTGAAACGTATATCCTTCATCTTTTAACTCTTCATATTTGATCACTATTCCTACCATCCTCCCTTTCTTTTTTATCGATGGCACAATAAGCAATTCGGTCCCTTGTGACAGCTAAGAACAGCGCTTTTGCCATACGCAGCTTTGGATTCGTTTTGGGTCGGATTAACCAACCAACCATCAATAAGATCCAAAAGATTGCATACCACCAGACGAATGAAGAATGAACGACATACCGAAATGTAAAGCCTATGCCGCCGAGGATGAGGACCACAAGTAAGTCTGTAAGGTAAAATAGACGATTGATCTTCAACTCACTTCCAATTTCGGATGGAATCTTATATTGCAATAAAAACACTCCTTCATAACAAAACGCGGACCAAGTTAAGACTCAGGCCCGCGTTTCTTAATTTTATTTATCCAGTTCTCCGTAGTGTTTCGAGATAAGTTATACGTCCGTTTTGCACTTTGAACCTTAGGATTATTAGTAAGTCGCTCACCCAACCGATCTTTCATATATCCTCCTACAGTTCGCTGCTCTGTTCTATATTGATTAGGCATAGGAATATCATCTGGACTTTTTGGAGCTTTTACGTCTGGTGTTTCTAATTTGGCGCTTGCAGCTATTTGGTTTGTCTTTTCCTTAGGTTCATTATCGTTTGCATCTAAACGTGCGCTTCCTGTTTCACTACTACCTATATCTTTCTCTTGTTTTTTATCTTTCTGAGGTTGAGTATATATAGGTTGCTCATTGCTTTGGTTCGATGACGGTACGTCCAATCCTCCTGGGGAATCTTCTTTTGTAGTGTTCATAGAGGACTCTTTCTGAGAAGAAGGATGAGACTGACCCTGAGTTTCATAGCTGGATGAACGATTTCCTGCCTCCGGACTTCTAACTTCTTTTCCTCCCAACGAACCCTTTTGCCCTTCCTGATTGAATCTCATTGGACTTGGCTCTTGTTTTTTTCTATTTCCTTGACTTCTATTTCCTTCAGTTGATGATGAATCACTTTTTCCATTTGTCTTAGATTCCCTCTCATCTTTGCGTCCATAGATACCAGCGACCGCACCAGCTGTCCCGGCACCTGTATTCATCAAGGCTGATACACCACCACTTGTAATAGCTCCTGCAGCTTTCTTCACGGGAGGTCCGAGTGTTTTAGAAGCTAGGTAACCACCCATCGCCACATGCCAGGCATTTTTCAATCCAGCATCAATTCCAAAGAGTTTTTGCACGATATTAGGACCATCAATGACAGCCAAACTTCCTGCAATTAAAGCAATCAGATACCCTAGTCCTTCAAGATTATTATTTATAAAAGTTGTGTAATACATATACACACGAAGACTTAAGAAAATCATGATAAGCGAAGCAAAAATGCTTCCAATATTCTTAATGATCGCTTTCAATCGCTGGCCCGTGGATATATCAGAATACGCCATAATTAGCGCCACGATATGATTAAAGCCAAGCTCAAAACAGAGCTTGGCTACTTTAATCGATATTAATATCATGGTAAAAGCCATAACGGAAAGAGTTACGATGGCAGTAAACCAATCCACATGCCACCTGTAATAATTTTCTGGAAGGAAATCAAACAGACCACTTTTTCCTAACTCAACAAGCCCTTCTTCGCCATTTGATTCCAACCCTACTTTGTTCATTACAAGCTTTTGTCCTTTATTTGATAGGCTATCGCCATTAGATTTTTCAAAACTATCGTCAATCGTTTCATTAATGGATATTTTATCAATTGAGTCTGGGCTTATATGATGTTGTTCTTCTACATCTGGATCTGTCCAGTCTGTTTCTTCATAAATGACTATGTCTGTAATATGGTCTCCCATTACTCGATCGGAGGTGGTAAAAGAATCTGTTTGTACTTTCGCTACGTCCATTGCATCTCCAGTAAAGTCATTAATTTTCCCCATTCCAAAAGACAACAGAGAAATCGTCATGATCGATATAAATAGGTTCATTGGAATGTCAGATCGATTCTTTTCTTTATTAAAGATTAATCGAAAGCCGATCATTCCCAATGAAATGGCCAGCATGATATAGAGAACAGGCTGGATGGTTTCGAGAAAGTTAGTCACGGGATCGCTCGAAAAGAAATCCGTTAAGGTTAAGACCTGATCAACCATTCCTTCCAGACCATCAACAATCATTTTCAAGAATAATATCGTTCCCCACCCTACGATCCTTAACCCAGATGTAAAGATATTATTCGTTGATAAGACTTCGGAAAACCTTAACAATATCTCTAACAGTTCTTCATCGGACACTCCATCACCACCTTTATTATTTTTCCCTTTTTCATCCCTGCTCTACTGGTGTTTCCTGTTCTTCAATTAACTTATCTATTTGTTTGCGAATGTGACTATACACTTGTCGGTTAATTTCTTGGTGATCGCCTAAAAGCTTTAAGTTATAAAGAAAAGCTTCCATAGGTTCATCATTCATTTCCTCCTCACTGTGTTCTAAATGAGGAGCAATTTGTTGGTGGATCAGGGAGAATGTGCTTTTATCAAAGAACTCACCGACTTTTTCCTTCCTCCACCATTCCATAGGTTGTTCTGAATCACTGAATGGTCCATTTTGTGAGTGATTTTCCATATCCTCTACCGCCTCGTCTGTCTGTGCTTTATTAGAATAGCCAGTTTGAAAATCAATAACTAAGTCTGCTGGATGAACATGGCGGTGTGGGGTAGAAATCTCTTCTTCCGTAATTGATCTACCTGGACGGAATTCTGAACTAAGATACGTGTGAGCATATTTCATACTGTACTTTCCTGTATTATAAATAGGAAAGGCACGAATCTTTCTTCCTTTCTTATCACGACGTAATAGCACACGTCGCACTACCGTATCTCCTTCCTCCAATTCCTGCAGTTCATTGGCCGTTAGAAGGTCTCTTCCTTCCGTACTTTCCGTTTTCGACTTATCCAGGGAAAAGGTAGATCCAGACCGTGTTTGAGTATTTAACGTTTGCTTTCCTAACTTGGAAGAAAAATAGGAAGCAGAATCATAGTCAGCACTCAATATATAAATTTCATTTCCACAGTTACCACGAATGGTGGCTTGCCCATCTTCTCCATACAGATCTTTTAATTGAGCATAGGATTGAACAACTAAGTGAAAGCGAATGTTTCTTCCCAAACATACCGTGATTTTATTATCCATATCTGCTATTGCAGGCATATTCCCGAACTCATCTAACATAAAGACCACTTCTCGTAAGCATTTTTGTCCTTTGGCAATGGCTGCATTTTTTGATAACACATAATACAATTGGCTAACGAAAATAGACGGTATAGCATGAGTAGACGTATCATAATCGGGTGTAACCATAAACACAGCAATAGGCTTATTGGAGTTAATAATTTCTTTTACTTCCATAGTGCTACTAGCAGAAATATAAGAAAAAGAAACCTTGCCCGTTTCCTTCTCTACTTTGTCAATCCGAATCGTCGAGCTATCCTTTTGAACTTCTTTAACTTTTGAAGATCCAGGAGCCAAGTCTTGAGAAATAACTAAATGATCTCCGACCTCTAATGAGGTTTTAAAGTTAATGGTCCATGTCCCACTCTCTCCTGATTGATTGATTTCAGTGGTTCCATCCGGAAATGAAATCATTACTTTGGAAAAAGGGCGACCTCGCCCCTTAATACTTTGACCGAAGCCCACTCTTTTTAAATCTAAAGAGTTTTTTGCTGTCATTTTAGCTGTTTCACTCATAGTGAATTTCGTCAATCCATTCATCGCTGTCGTAAAAATGCTTGATCGAGTATTCCCTTTGGAAAAATTACTCGTTGCATATTGACCTTTCGCCACATGGGATTGGGGTAGTTCTTGGAAGAATTGATCCAATGCATTGTATTCTTGGCCATCTTCATCCATTTCATTTCTAGTCCCTAACTCTGAGAGCATGTTGGCGACCGTGTACATCGTAATTTTCTCTTCCATCCCTTCGGTTATGCTTTTCTCTGTAACCGCAAGGATCATAGCATTCACAAGTGATTTAGCTGAATCATCCCACATAGGTTCTTTAGCATTCGGATTGTGGTAAAGCATATGAGTAATGGTTTCGCAAAGAGTTTGAGCTGTAGAATAATCCCCATCCTTATAAGATTGTTTTACCAACTCTAGCAAATTGAAGCTCATGCTTTGCATGGGATTCATTAAGTTTAAGACCTCAACCTCATAACCTCTTCTCTCCAGCGTCTCCCGGCTAGAAGCAAATAACTCGCCTTTAGGGTCATTGATGACTAAAGAGGGCTGATATTCAGCACGAGAGTAGGCATCTATGGTTGGAATAACATAGGTTTGGCCCTTACCACTCCTTGTCGTACCAATAATTAGATTATTGACAGGTGACGGATCAATAAAAGCTTTGTCCCCTTTTCTAGATAATACAGGGCCTCCTTTACCTTTATATGGTTGTTTTCGATCAGGAATGGCCCTGTACTGTTGTTGAATTTCTTTTCTCGTTGCAAATCTCTGGGAACCTTTTTCGTCCGTGCCTACGGGTTTAAAGTTACTTCTAAGTTTGTAAATCATGTTGGCTATACCGACTAAGCCGATTAAGGCCGCTATTCCATAGTAGAGAGGTTGTTCTTGCATATGAAAATCTGTCAAAAATGAAGCTTTAATTTCTATTGGTTTACTGAATTCTGGGAAAGTCTTTAAGGTCGACCACATGGCATATCCCAAATTCCATACGAAAGTACTGACCAGCATCGTGGATATAAAAAAACAGATGCTTAGGAGAATAAGCACCTGTTTTTTAGCAATGACTGATTTCAAATGAATCACCCTCTTATATATTGTTCTTTTGGCCCTCCAGCTCATCTTGTTGTTCCTTAAGCGAATCGATTTTAGATTGATTTTGATCTTCCGACTTTTTCTCTGTTTCTATTTGGCTGTTTATCTTCGTCAACTGTTCCACAATTTCTTGATACTCATTAATCTTTTTATTCAGTTCATCATTTTTCGCTTCACTGGCCATCTTTTTTGCATCTTCCAATTGACCAAGCCTCAAATAAGCGATCCCCTTTTGTTTATACAGTTCAGGAGACATCGCCATATCTTGAATATCCACCGCCTGTTTGTATTCCCCATTATGAAAGGCTATTTTAAATTCACCCAAAGGACTTGGATAAGCTTCTTGAAAGGAAATCAATTCTTCCAGACCATGAACTTTCATGACTTGCTCAGCCAGTGAAGAAGAGTTTTTCTTGCCCACATATTGCAAAGCTTGATCATACTTTTTAAGTTCCACCAGAAAATGAAGCAATGTTTTGCGCTCCGATTCCGTTAAGGTTTCCATTCCTTGTAACTGATCAACAGCTTTTTTCTGCTGACCTGTCCAATAACCTTCATAAGCCGTTTTTACATTCTCCGTTTTTTCCAGCTCGTGTGTTGTGGCTCTTAGATCTTTGCCTTGATTGCTTAGAAGTATAAAAAGAGTGATGGATGTAACTATGGCTACCACTAATGTGGTACTGATCATACTCACAAAAAATTTGCCACGCTTACCAAGTTGCTTCCAACTCGATTTTTGTCCTTCCTTTTCTTTCAATACTCCTGTCATATCAATTTGATAAGATGCTGGTGTATTAGAAGTTAATTGTTGAAGAAAGACATCCCTTTTTGTTTCTTCATTTTTATTTTGCATGGGTAACTCTAAAAGCTTTTGACAAACATGGTCATAAATATTTGATGTTCCTTCTGCTCCCATTTCATATGAGCCGTTGTACAGCTTGTCTCCTTCTTCATTAAATATCATGAAATCTAGCAGAATTGGCTTGGCATTTTTCTTCTTTAATTTAGCATCCAATTTTGCTGTTAGAACGACAATTTCCTGGAAGGAATAAGGGTGAAAGCTCGAAATTTCACCATCCATTTTTGATGTGAATAATACCCTCATGAACCTACACTCCTTTAAAAGATCACCTGACTGTCAATGTATTCAGCGATAGCTGTAGCTCCCATTAGAACGACAAGTCCAACGGCACCACCAATGAACCACACGATAGAGCTTTGGCGACCTCTAACTCCACCCCATATAAGATGGTAGGCTCCTATACCAAAAGCAATGGCAGCCGAGATAATACCCAAAAGCTGCATGGCGGTTAAAATTGATGCCCCAGTAGATTGTAAATTACTAATGGCAGCAAGCATGGAATGATCCGCAAAGTACTTCATTAATATCTCCCCTTATTAAATATTTTTATTGTTGTTTTCTTCATCCACCCCTTTGTAATGGAGCAATGACTTCATAACGACATCTTGGTTTTGTTGAATGTAGTCTTGGTGCTTTTCATGAAGCCAATCATTGTAAGAAATGTCTTGGATGGTTAGCAGTGTTTGAACTAAGTCTTTTGATTGCTTAAGTTCACGATTAGTAACGCCCATTTACCTTCACCCCCTTTCAAGGTTTTTATCCATAAAAAAAAGAAGCGATCTATTAAGGATCACTTCCATTAGGATGATGTTTCGTTGATGAATTTTTGTATGGCTTTATCCCTATCTTCAAGGGTTTTGTATTTCTGTGTTTTTAAGGAGATACGATCCTGTAATTTTCCATCCTGATAATAACTTAGAGATTGGAACAGTTCACTACCTTCCAAACCTATATCATTCAGATCCATATCCCCATCAAGAATCTTTTGATTCTGAGCATTAATTTCTTTCACATTAATTTCTTCAATATTTTCTTCCACTACCTTGATATATTCATCTCTTTTTTCTTCCTCAGACGCATCAGTTACTAAAATATAAACATTGTCACTGTCTTGCAGAGTTTCTTTCATGTCACCTGGTGATAATGACTCGACTTGACCTGTGGCTCCTTGAGATCCGCAACCAACTAGGATTAAAACTATAACAAATCCAGCCAAACCACCGACCCAACGCTTTGCCATCAGATCAATCTCCTCTCAAGTGATTTGTATAACGATTCTAACACCTACTAAAATATAAATCCACATTATGGAAGATAGATCTTTATTATTGATGATTGTTTATGGCGAGATACAATCAACCCTATGTAGAATGATTATTTTTCTACAATGCACATCGTTTCTAGCCTATACGAAGAACTTTATGTATCTAGGATAAACTACATAATGCTTCATCAGTTTATACCTCACTTTATATAAGTAATCCATAATAGATACAACGCTTACCCGGTCACAAGATGCGTTTCACGTAACACGCACCAAACGGTCATCGACTGTTAGGAAAGTTTTATGACCTTTCAATTTCCTAACATAGATATATAGTTTTCAATGTTCAATGTGTGCTATTTAAGCACGTGTTAAAATCGTTATATTTACTTGACAGGTTTCAGCTCACTCATAGGATTTTTGCGTTTAGCAATGGTTCTGAATTGATCATCTTTTACGGTTCGAATTAGATAATAGATACTGGCCAGCTTTTCAGTAGTACCATGACGATCAACCGCCCAAATACCACGCACATCATATCTTTTTCCTTCAAAGGTTTTTACATTGTCAGCTTGTGAAGCAATGTCATAATAAGCAAAGTGCTTTTTATTTGATTTCACCTTTTCTTACCTCCCAATTATGGTTCTCCCGCCACACTAAGATTCGATTGTTCTAATAAAACGTCAATAGCTGAGCGTTTCCCTTCCCGAATAGAAGCTATATCTTCTTCAGAAATGTTATATCGATCATCAATAGAATCAAGAATGTTCTCTCTCGATCTTTTTAGCTTTATCGATAACTCAATGGTTCGAGCTGTATCTTCGATGCTAGGTTTTTTATTTATATGATGCTTTTCTTGTTCTTCACGATTTTTAAACCATTCCGGTAATACCTCCTGACTTTGTGATTGTTTGGAATACGGAGCTTTATTAGCCTGCTTGTTCTTATATTCAATTTCTTCAGCATCCGCCTGTTCTACTGTTCGTATCCCTTTATTTATCCAGGATTGAAGGATGCTCTTAACGTAGCCCCATGTCGGTTTATTTCGGTCCAAGGAACGCTTCATAGCCTCCACAATTAATGGATCCCCAAGGTCTTCAACCCATTTCACTATTTCTTCTGAGATTTGAGGACGTATAATCCCAAAGTTGTTTTGGTAAAATTGAATGCTGTCACAATCCAATCGTTCAGAAGTTGTTGTAGTAATGAATTCTTTTACATTCTTAACTTCTTTAAGTTCTCTGCCATTCTTGTATGTGTCTTTCTGCTGTCTCTCTGGTGACGAGGAGTTGTCGTCTTGCTGTTTTTCTGCTGTTGTTTTGTTGTCGTATTCTTCATCGTTAGATTGATAAATCCCCCAGTTTTCAACGGTTATTACACTATATTTGTTGGTGGTATTTATACTAATGACACTGTCTTCCTGAAGTATTTTTATATAGTCACGAACGGTGGATTCATTCATACTTAATTCAGAAGCAGCTTTTTTACGGCCAAATATAAATTGTCCAGGTTTAAGAGTAACCTTTTGCCTCCCTACTCTCGATTCTGTACTTTTATGGCTTGCCTTCGTCAGACAATAAATGAACACTTTTAACAACTTCTCATTTTCAAAAATTTCACTATGAAGAATTTTACGATGCAGCTTTAACCACCCCTGCACAACCTCACCTCCTAATTTAATAATCTCTTAGAATATAGAGTTTGGTGATGATCCTTCCAAAGCTTTAGCCAATTGATTTCATATCTTTCACAAACAGTAGCTAAATACAGGGTAGAGAAATGAATAACACCAGTCATAATTTCAGCTGATTTCCGTATGTCATGAATCTTAATAGAGTGCTTATCGTGTAATTTTGCAGTTAAATTTACATTAGCTAATACATTAATAGCCTTCTGTAGTTCTTCCTCTAATAGAAGTTGTAAGAGAAAATTATCCTCTTCTACTTCCGGTCCCTCTAAGCGAGAGATCCCCCACCCAACATATTCATTAACAGCTTCAAGTGCTAACCAAGGATTGTTATACTTCTCAATAAAATATTTAGTGGATACAGGAGGAATCTTCCGTTCTCCCCCTTCCTGTTTAGAGATATACTCTCTTGACTGAAACATATCTACAGCTAACTGTTGCTGGGTTTTATTTTTGTTTTTTCTTAAATCCTTCATTAACTGCGCTGATTTGCTTTTATTAATAGTTTCCCCTCCTTACTTATGGATTTGTACCATTGATTGCTTTCTCAGAGGTATATACTAGATTCATAGAGTCAAACAACACCAAAGTTTCTTTCCGGAGCAATATCATCAGATACATCAACATGATTTCTAATCCATGTAATGACTAAATCCTTAGGGTAAAGTGTCCGGCCACCTACATGAACTTTTGGAAAGTCCTTGCGCTTTAATACGTGAGCATCAAGAGATTGTACACTGACATTAAACACACGCTCAGCTAATTTTGTTCGATCAAGTAAATAGGGTAATTCCATTTCTTTCTGAACATCTTCTTGTGCTTTTTTAGCAATATCATAAAAAATATCATAAACCTTGTTATTAAAATCAGATTCGGGTTGCAGTTTAGCTTCAAACATCTACAACATCTCCTTATAAGTTTTTTGTTCCTTTAAGGAACATTGATTTTCAAAAAAATTTGTCCACTTGAACTCTAGAGCAAAAGCTATGTCCTTCGCTGTTTCTACTGTAGGATTTTTAACTCCTGATTCAATATGGGTATAATAGCTTCTCGATATGTTTGATTTAATAGCTGTTTGTTGTTGAGTTAAATCCTTCTGAAGTCGAATCTCTTTTAACCACATCCTCAATTTATTCACCTCCTAAAGTTCCTTTAAGGAACATCTTACAATGTATTATAAGTTCCTTTAGGTAACATTGTCAACAATATCCATATAATTTTTTTACACTTTTAGGAACTTTTCTTTAAGTTACTTTGAGAAACATTTATAATGGATACATAACACACTTTAATCTAGTGAAAAGCATGGTGGTATAAACATGAATTTTTCAAACAGGCTGAAAAGATGCCGACAAATAAAAAAAGAGGAAAATCCAAATTGGACCCAAGATTATATTGCAAGGCAAATCGGCGTAGCTCGAACAACTTACACAGCATACGAGAGAGGTACCAAAATTCCTACTTTAGATACTGTGAACAAGATCGCTGACCTTTTTGATGTATCCACCGATTACCTTTTAGGCCGATCAGATATTTCAGATTTGGATAAAAGCAATGAATTTGATTCCATAAAAGAAGTAAATAAATTGATGGACCAATACGGAATCGAAGATGCAGCTTTTTTTGATTTGGAAAAGTGGAAATCAATGAGTCCAGAGCAAATAAGGGAATTGGAAAGTTACTTTCAATATTTAGTGAAAAAATCTAAAGAACTCGAAGAAAAAGAAAATAAATAAAAAGCAGGGAACTTCATTTATAGGAAGTCCCTGCTTTTTTGTTTAATCTGGATAGAGTGTCCAATTTTACATTTTTCATCCTAAAGAAAAGCATGGGTTATAATAAATGTAAGAAAAAAGATAACCCAACCTATGAACGAATAACATTTACCCTGCCGCAACCACCAGGAGTGCCAAATCTACCGTCCCAATTATTTTTAGTGAGACCTGAGCTGGCATAGAGGAAAGAAGTAGGAACCGTTCTATTGCGAAAAACAATTGCACGACCGTTTCTTTAATAAATATAGTATATTTGGATAAAAGACCCATTCAAAGAAGAGGGCAAATCATAAGAAGAGGTGTTTGAATTGAAAAGAAAATGGAACTACATCGTGGTGGTTCTGCTGACCATCTTTATAGTCGGCTGCAGTGAAAATGCAGAAGATACGTCCACCGGAAATGAAACAGCAGATGTACAAGAGAAAACCACAGCACAGGCGGATGAAAATAAGGAAGAAGAGGGACAACAAGAAGAGCAAGAAGAAGCCGCCCCGGCAGTTGCTGATGAACCAGAAGTGGAAGAAACGAAACCCAATACGAATGAAGACCTCTTCTCGGGCTACGACCGAATAGAGGTGGATGGTGGCGACCAGAACGGAGATCGAGAAGCGAATGTTGTCGTGGATATTGGATTTGGGGACCGGGAATACTGGGCTTTCACCAATAAGCACGGTCAGTTGGTGAGAGTTGTGGCGGAGGAAATCATCCTGCAGGACGACGATACAGAGCCGGTCGTCTCATCCGGAAGATACTTCTGGGACGAAGCTCAAGTGCCTGGGGTCGAGAGTGACCAGTTAGATCAAGGACATGTCATTGCGGACTCTCTCGGAGGCGTCTCCAATGCTTATAACATTACGCCTCAGGAAAGTACGCTGAATCGCCACGGGGATCAAGCCTACATGGAAGATGCCATCCGGGACGCCGGGGGCGCTACTGATTTTGAAGCCATTATCACATATCCTGATACGAACACACAGATTCCTTCCCATTATGAATATACTTATACGATACAAGGCAATGAGGTTGTCGATACCTTCGATAATCTCAATCCGGATGACGTCAATGAATCACTTGGACTCACCGGAGACGACTCCACCGATTCATCCGATTCTAATGGTTCCACCGGGTCCACTGAAGAAGGGGATGTTTCTAGCGTTGATGCAAATGGTAATGGTCAGGTGACGATCCAGGAAGCAAAAGATGCTGGTTTCAGTATGCCGATTACCAGCGACCACTGGTTGTATCAATACATGCAGGATAGAGATGGAGATGGGATGGTGGGGGAATAAGTTCCTCGCTTCTCCCGCATAACACTGCGGTTCGAACCGGCTCCCTCATAACCGAGGCTTTCGTTTTTTTTAGACTCTGCTAAAGTTTAGTGTTAATACGACTACAAATAAAAGGAACTTCCAATTTTATGGGAGTTCCTTTTTTAATATTTGATTTATTCAACTAAAGCCCCCGTTAGTGAAAGACTCGAATTCAAGATAATCTAATTTGAATTCAAGTCTTAAACTCCTCTTAGCTGGAATAGAAAAATACACACAGCAGATTTTTTAAAGGGAGAAAAATTGATTTAACAATCTTTCTAAATTGAATTCCTCTTCACAACTTAAACTTTCCATTTCAATTTCTTTCCCCTTACGTACTGTTTTATCGACCTTCTCCCAACCTTGTTCTCCCCTCTTCAGTTCAATCATGACATTTTCATTAGAAAAATTTTTATATAACATAAATGTCCTATGAGTTGGATCGTCCAAAACGTAGTAAAGCCGGCGCTCTCCCTGGGCTACACCCGCGAAATATTTCCTTAAGCTTTCAATTTGTGTATGCTCTTCCTCCAACAATGCATTGATCATAGAGAGATCATTGGAAGTAAAATAATGTACGTCTTCATAGTTATTGAAATACTCATAAGAACTTAATACGTCCTCAAAAACTCTGTCCTTAAATTTCGCATCTCTTTCCTTCATTAAATTAATGCAGTTATCTGAAGGCTGAGGATTCTCACTCATTACATTACTATGTAGTGGTGTAAGAACTAAGCTCAGTACTAATAAAGACTTAATCATTTGTTGATCACCTCAATACTAAGGTACCTCTTATCAGCAGTTATATCCCTTAAAAGACTAAGCTGAATTCTGACTTTTAAATTGTCTAAACAACGTAGGACCTTATTTAGCAATTGCCCCCGTTTCCGTAAGACTTGATTTCGAGATATTTAAGATGATTAGGAGCTCTTCATATGATTCAATACTATTAGGTGAAAACAAGGTTCAAATAATCTCCATGACCTCTTATAAGTTCAACCTCATTTTCAGATGAAATCCAAAAAAAATGAAAAGTTAGCCCTTCTTCTTCTCCCCCGCCTGTTGGCTTGTAGCCCCATTCATCTGCAACATTTGAGACAGTTATTTTATAAAAGTATCTGTTATGTATAGCACCGTCATCATTCTCCCATAAATCTTCAGCAAGTAGTTGTTCCACATGAAAGTCCCTTAATCCTGTTTCTTCTTCTATTTCTCTTACAACTGCATGTTGGGTGGGTTCTCCAGGCTGTACCGTTCCCTTTGGTATTTGTATCCCTGCCTCAGCAATAGGATGTTGAAATACTAATACCTGTGTCTTACCTTCTTTTTGTCTTGTTACATATCCATATGCTTTTTTAATAGGTGTCACTTTCATCTCTCCTCCCAAGAACTACTAAAACAGTTGCATTATTGAAGAAGTGACCGTCTATATTGAACAAACGTCCCCGTTTCTTGAAGACTCGATATTGAGACATATTTAGATATTTTATTAACCACATATTTAAGTTAGATGCCTAATTATACATATGGACCAGGGTTACATCGATAAAAATTAATATAAAGAAGGTTAATGCGCTCCCATATAGATAAACCTTTTTTTCCTTGAATATCCAAGCAGCTAAGGTTAAAAGTGCAAAAACAACTATGGAACCCTGTAATTTTTGTAATCTATCCTGCTTCTGAACAATATCAAGCATTTCTGAAGGGTCACCTTTAAAAGGTTGTTCATTGATTTCCTTACCATACCAGTTATAACTAATAATTCGATAAGTGGAGGATTCCTTTATATACTCTAACTTTTTAAAACCTAACACTGGTAACTCAATTGAAAAAACAAAAAGTAATCCAGCTATAATGAATATTAATATTTGTGCTAATGTCTTTTTTTTCAAAAGAAACCTCCTTATGAGTAAGTTTAATTGTTTAAAGCTAGGCTTTGTTCCATGTAACTCGATTGGTTAAAATAAATAAGCGGTCGTTAATTGAACAATCGCCCCCGTTTACGTAAGACTCGACTTCAAAGTAATATTAACCCTTCTTTCTTTAACAATAGGAACATTGGAATAAAATAGATCACGTTAGCGACAAATTATTACCTTGTATCTTTTTCCTTTAAAGCTCTCTTTATATCAAAGAAACCAAACGCTCCACAAACAAATGTGCCTAAAACTAAAATAAATGTAAGAATCCAATTTTGTCCCCAACTGCTAATTGCACTGTAAAAACAGGCTAAAGCTATTACAAATGCACCATATTTGTCTCGCCATCTATCTAACTTTGATAACCTTTGATTCATCACACACGTACTCACCTCCAAGGCCATTTATAAATAAAGAAAAGCCACCATTATCGTAAGACTCAGTTTCGAAATAACTCTTACTTTAACAGCCGTTAGTGTAGATGTTCATTAAACACATGCTTTATGTCCCGAAATTACCGAAAAAAATCATTAAAACAATATACATCACTATGCACATAAAAAATACCATAGCAATAGAAGAAATAATTAAAGCAATTATTTTCAAAAAACCTTTCTCGCTTTTCAGTGCAGTAATAAAAGAGCCCAGTAAAAGAGAACCCAATAATAAAAATGACAAAGGTCCAAGTACCAGATTCAATAGCCATACATAAACTAAAAATACAACTATTGAAGCGACTATTAATAATAAAGAAACTAGAGCTAAATTTTTTCTCAACAAACACCACTCCTCGCTATCATTTATTATGAGGGTACAATAAACAACATTCTATTTTTCTTGTTCTATTCTCTTCTTCCGTTAGCACTATAAAAGATGTCCACTATCAACTACCACCGTTTCATTTAACTCTACTACATATACGATAAATGACTGCAATAGTTTCAGTAACGTCTATTATCTCGAAACTGAGTCTTCAACTAACCTGCCCGTTTCTGGAAGACTCAGTTTCAAGATATTCAGAATGTTACTTAATACCAATTATTTCAAATCCTTCTCTTATCTACAAGCCTCTCTTACAACAAACAGAAGGCGCACCATTTGGAATAGGCACGCCTTCTAGAAATATTTACTGTAGAAATCCTGTCTTAACTTACCACTTAAATGTGCATATATTTTAGTTGTTTCACTTTTCTCATGCCCTAACAAGCTTTGGATTACTTCAATTGGCGCTCCATTATTAAGCATGTGGGTAGCATAACTGTGTCTTAATTGATGAGGATGTATTTCTTTATTAATAGCAGCGCGAATGGAGATCCGTTTAATAATATATCGGATAATTTCAATGCTCATTCTCTTTTTAGGTCTTCTCTCGGTAATAAATAAACATTCATCATGATCCTTGCGCTCCTCTATATATCTTTGTAGCCATAGAGAACAACGAATACTAAAGTAGACTTCTCTTTCTTTATCTCCTTTTCCTTTTACAATAACCGATCTTGCAGAGAAATTGACATCCTCTCTATTCAGATTCACTACCTCTCCGATACGACACCCAGTTGAATAAAAGAATTCGAAAAGTGCCTTTTCCATGGAAGTTAAGCATGAGTCTCTAAGTTGTTCTATTTCCATCTCCGTTAGAAATTTTGGGATTCTCTTGCCAACTTTAGGTTCTTTTAATTTTTTAGCTGGATTTTCGTTGATAACACCCTCTTCATGTAGCCACTTGAAAAAGGATCGAAGGAACCGAACCTTGTTTCCAAGACTGGAAGGCTTCAAATGTCCACCCACCTCAACCAGGTAGCTCTTTAAATGATCAATAACTACCTCTTCTGTATTAACGTCTCCAAAGTATTTGACCAACATATTGAACTGTAAGCAATAGGTTTTTAAAGTTAGCAACGAATAACCTTCAATCTTTTTATCGACATAATACTTTTCCCAAGCTTCTGATAAGAACATCTTCTATCACTCTCCAAAACTATGAATCTTAATTTCATTATGGTTCTGAAGATGAATTACTATACTTTAGACTTTTACAGAAAAAGAATTCCAAATGTCCTTTACAGTAAGTCTGCATTTATATCCAATTAATGTAATTAAATATTGATTAATAGAACACATGTTCGTATAATGCTTGTAAGGATGGTGATTAGTTTGAGGTTTCCTTACTACACAACCACAATTCTAGAAGACCTAATAACTCAATGGTATAAATGCCACAAATTTACAGAGCCGGACGATTTAAATGTTTACACCATTGGATCCGAGTCCCAAATATTTGTGACTTGTAGACCTACTCAGGCTAGTTACATGAGGGTAGGGAAGTTTCAAGAAATCGTATTAGATAGTCGCCTCCCTTATATACACCAACGAGAGCAATTCTTCCACGAGCTTTGTCATGCTTTGAGGCATGCAGGTCGACAATCTTTCATGCCTTATTCTTTTTATGAACTTCAGGAAAGGGATGCCAGGCACTTCACTCTATACGCCTCGCTCCCCACTCATATGATTAATGATTATAACCTTTCAAATCCAGCTATTATCGATCAGTTGTCACATGACTTTATGATTCCAAGAAAAGTTTGTATTGAGCGTTTAGAAAAAATTAAGAGTCGAATTGTACCGTCGGATAAGTCTAATTTGATTAATCTAAGGAAGGAGGGATAAATATGGCTAATTACCGGAAAAGAGGTAACAAATGGTATTTCCAAATATATACGGGAGTAGATCCGTCTACTGGGAAAAAGAAATTTACATCTAAAGGAGGGTTCAAGACAAAAAAAGAAGCTCAGATGGCCGCAGCTGAAGTAGAAAAGGAAGTATTTGAAAACACATATGTTAAAGAACAAAATATTACCTTTCAGGAATTTACTTTAGAGTGGCTTAAGACTTATCGTGATACCGCTAAAATTAGTTCTGTGAGAAATCGACAGCATAACTTGGATCACTTAAATAGGTTCTTCGGAAATAAAAAAATAAAAGATATCACGCGTAAACAGTATCAAGCCATGCTTGCTTCGCTTCATAATGCAGGCTATGCGTTTAATACTCTAGATGGTATTCATGCAACAGGTAGAATGGTTTTTAGGAAAGCTGTGGAATTTAACATAATTAAGGACAGTCCTTGTGACTTTGCAAAAATCCCACGTAAAGTAGAAACCGTTGAGGAGGTGGAAAGCAGTAAAGGGGAAATCAAATTTATGGAGAAAGAAGAACTTATTCGTTTTCTAAATGCTGCCAAGGAAAGTGGCATTGATAAAGATTACCCCATGTTTTTGACACTTGCTTATAGTGGACTACGAGTGGGTGAGCTAATCGCCTTAAAATGGTCGGATATAGATATGTATAAAAAAACCTTAAGAGTAACAAAAACGTATTACAATCCCAACAATAGAACAAAAGAGTATCAACTACTGACTCCCAAAACTAAAGGATCGATCAGAACGCTAAAAATGGACGCTGGAGTTATTGAGGTCCTTAAAAGACACAAAGAACACCAAGATGATCTCATTGAGAAAATGAAGAACGAATATACTCAATTGGACTTTGTCTTTGCTAAGGAAGTTCAGAACCTGGGATACCCTGAGTTTTTAAAGACCGTAAACACCCATATGAGACGTTTATTAAAAATTAGTGGTATCCATAAGGAACTTACCCCACACTCCTTGCGACACACCCACACATCTCTATTAATTGAAGCAGGTGTAGGAGTTAAAGAAATTCAACAACGATTAGGTCATGGAGATATAAACACAACCATGAATATATACGCGCACATTACTGAAAACATGGAAGAAAAAGCCTCCCAAAAGTTCAGTGAACTTATGAGAGGCTCGTTAGATTTATAGTGTTTTCTCCGCCAGGTATGTCAAAAGTATGTCATTTTGACTTTTGGGGTGAAGCTAAACCCTTGATATCAAGGGTCATGGGGGCATGATTACATCATGCCGCCCATTCCGCCCATGCCACCCATGTCAGGCATGCCGCCGCCATTATCCTCTTCAGGATGATCAGCGACTACCGCTTCTGTTGTTAGGAACATAGCGGCTACGGATGCTGCGTTTTGAAGCGCAGAACGTGTAACTTTTGTAGGGTCAACGATCCCTTGTTCTACCATGTTCACCCATTCGCCTGTTGCTGCGTTGAAGCCTACGCCGACTTCTTCAGCTTTCAGACGCTCAACGATGATGGATCCTTCAAGACCTGCGTTGTGAACGATTTGGCGAACCGGCTCTTCAAGCGCACGAAGTACGATGCTTGCACCTGTTGCTTCGTCGTCTACAAGGCCAAGACCTTCTACAGAATTGATGATGTTGACAAGCGCTGTACCACCACCGGCAACGATTCCTTCTTCTACTGCTGCTCGCGTAGAGTTCAGGGCGTCTTCGATACGTAGTTTACGCTCTTTCAATTCTGTTTCTGTTGCCGCACCGACTTTGATGACAGCTACGCCGCCAGAAAGTTTAGCAAGGCGCTCTTGTAGTTTCTCTTTGTCGAATTCAGAAGTTGTTTCTTCTGACTGTGCACGGATTTGAGCAACACGGGAAGAGATCTGCTCAGGGTTTCCTGCACCTTCGACGATTGTTGTATTTTCTTTAGTGATGACTGCTTTAGACGCGCGTCCAAGCTGGTCGATCGTTGTATTCTTCAATTCCAGCCCAAGATCTTCTGTGATG
The DNA here is from genome assembly GCF_017307035.1 of Halobacillus sp. GSS1. Taxonomy (NCBI): domain Bacteria; kingdom Bacillati; phylum Bacillota; class Bacilli; order Caryophanales; family Bacillaceae; genus Halobacillus; species Halobacillus sp. GSS1. The sequence continues at coordinate 13,260 of NZ_JAFLHE010000004.1, read as the reverse complement.
ACCTGGCCGCCTGTAAGTGTCGCGATATCTTCAAGCATCGCCTTACGACGGTCACCGAATCCAGGAGCCTTAACAGCTACCGCGTTGAATGTACCACGAAGTTTGTTCACAACAAGTGTTGCAAGTGCTTCGCCTTCAACGTCTTCAGAGATCAATAGAAGTGGCTTGGATTGTTGAACCACTTGCTCAAGTACAGGAAGAACTTCCTGGATGTTGTTGATCTTCTTATCTGTAATTAGAATGTAAGGATCTTCAAGAACCGCCTCCATCTTATCCTGGTCTGTAACCATGTAAGGAGAAGCATAGCCGCGGTCGAACTGCATACCTTCAACCACTTCTAGTTCTGTGTTGAAACCTTTAGATTCTTCAATTGTGATAACACCATCGTTACCTACGCGCTCCATCGCTTCAGCAATCAACTGGCCGACTTCATTGTCAGCAGCAGAGATGCTGGCAACCTGTGCGATTGAATCGCGGCCTTCGATAGGTTTAGAGATTTTGCGAAGCTCTTCTGTTGCTACAGCAGTCGCTTTCTCGATACCTTTACGAATACCTACAGGGTTTGCGCCGGATGTAACGTTTTTAAGACCTTCACGGATCATTGCCTGTGCAAGAACCGTTGCTGTCGTTGTACCGTCACCAGCGACGTCGTTTGTTTTGGAAGCTACTTCAGAAACGAGTTGTGCACCCATGTTTTCGAAGTGGTCTTCGAGTTCGATTTCTTTAGCGATTGTCACACCATCGTTAGTGATGAGTGGAGAACCGAATTTCTTATCAAGTACGACGTTACGTCCTTTTGGTCCAAGTGTAACTTTAACAGCATTTGCTAATGTATCTACACCACGCAGCATAGAGCGGCGTGCGTCTTCACTAAATTTGATTTCTTTAGCCATTTAAAATGCCCTCCTCATTAAAATCGTATCTCTTAAGTATTTTTATAGGAATAGTGACTACTGAATAACAGCTAGTACATCTGATTCGCGCAGAATCAAGTATTCGCTGCCTTCATACTTCACTTCTGTTCCTGCGAATTTAGAATAGATCACGCGGTCGCCTTGTGCGACTTCCAGTGCTACTTTTTCGCCGTTGTCTGTGATGCGACCTGTGCCGACAGCAACAACTTTACCTTCTAGTGGCTTTTCTTTCGCAGAGTCCGGAAGTACGATTCCGCTCGCAGTAGTCTGCTCTTCTTCAACTAGTTCAATAACAATACGATCACCAAGTGGCTTTAACAATTAGGACACCCTCCTTGATATGGTTGTTTCAAATTTTTGTCGTTTATTAGCACTCGTCAATGATGAGTGCTAACACAATTATTATAATAAGCAATTCCCTATCGTTTTTCAAGTAGAAACTATAGAAATTTTGCACTTCTTTTTCGACAAAATTCTTACACTGACCCTTATTCCTTACGTCTGGTTTTGAAACTGTGATAGAATACATAAAGTATGTATATTGAAGCTATTAAAAGGTATTTATAAAAGGAGTCGTGCCTTTATGCCGAAACATTATTGGTACATCATTGTGACCTATCTCATCACACAGGTTTCTGCCATTGCGGCTGTCCCGGTTCTCGTCAAGGCAGCGGGGATGTCCCGCTTCGATGCGATTGCCGTCTGGTCTGTGTTCAGTTTTACGATTGCCACCATCATCATCCTTCTCCTGCTCCGCCGCAATCCACAGGATTCCTTAGCCCGGAGCGAGGATAAAGCAGGACCGGGGAAAGTCGTCCTCTGGTCGATCGCCGGTGTCTTTTTAGCATTGTTCGCCCAAGCCATTGCCGCGACCATCGAACGTGAATTGTTCGGTGTCTCACCTGGATCTGAGAATACAATGGGACTGATGGAGATCGCCCGCGAATCGCCGTTATTCATCCTCCTTCCTGTCGTATTCGCACCGATCACGGAAGAGATCATCTTCCGTAAAATCATTTTCGGTTCGATTTATAAGCGGACGAATTTCTGGCTGGCCGTGCTCGTATCCGCTCTCGTCTTCGGAGCGTTCCATTTCGATTTCAGCCACATGTTAGTCTACTTCTCCATGGGAGTCGTTTTCGCCTTCCTTTATGTCAAAACAAAACGAATTATTACACCAATCGTGGCTCATATGGCGATGAACTCGTTTGTTGTCGTTTCGCAGTACTTCCTCACTGAAGAGGATATCCGCCGCATGCAGGAACAGCTGGAGACCATCTTTATTGGAGGCTTTTTATAATATGAGAACATCACCCTTATTCATGGCTTTTCTTTACATGATGATGGGTGTCGCATTCACCTACATCGCCGCCCAGTCGGCAGAAGAAACGGTATGGAATGCGATGACCATTATTCTGGCCATTGTCGCGACATTTAACATTGCCGTAGCCATCCGGCTTTTCAATCTTCACAACAAGATTAAAAATGCCAAGAAGAAATAATGTCGCAAAAAAAGCAGGTCCACACGCGTGGGCCTGCTTTTTTCTATGCTTCCTGCTCTTCTTGATCATCCTGCACCCCTTTTAATATGAACGAAAACGGAATCGCGATAATCAGCACGATCGCAGATACGAGAAACGCTTCATTGAGCGTCTGCAGAGTGGCTGCCTGCATATCGATATCCGGATTCGCAGATACTTGCGCACGTCTCACTTCATAATAAATGGAGAAAAACACGATCCCCAGGGAAGAGGATATCTGCCGGATGATGTTGTTCATCGCAGAGCCTTGAGCAACCAGATGTTCCGGAATGCTGTTCATCCCTGATGTCGTTGCCGGCATGTTCCCCATGCCCATCCCGAGGCCTCTTACCGTGTTCAATAAAAGAATCAGCCAGTACGGGGTGGACAGCTGTAAAAAGCTTAAGCCGAGGGTCGCAAGCGCCATGATCGTGAGACCCGGTGGCACGACGTATTTTGGTCCTTTTTTATCGAGAATACGTCCTCCGATGGACATGAACACCCCACTCGCGGCAGCGGCGGGCAGGAACAACAGTCCAGTCATCACTTCGTTCAAGCCGTACACATTTTGAATCAGTAACGGCAGCAGGAAAATCCCTGAGAACAAGCCGATCGATGCGGCTGAAGTGACGACGATGGAAACGGAATAGGTCGGCACTTTGAAGACAGTCAAGTTCAGCAGTGGGTCCTCCTGGCGGTTTTCGTAAAAGACGAAAAGGACAATGGCGATTAGTCCGCCAACGATCAAGGCGATGTTCAAGGGATCGAACAACGTCTCAAGCGTCCTTCCCCTTCCTAAGGCAAACAGCACCGAACCAATGCCTGCCGCTATAATCAGGAAACCGACGAGGTCAAACCGCTTCGTCGGGTCCGTTTCGGTCCGTTCAAGAAATTTCGATGATAAAATAAGTCCCGTCAGTCCGAACGGAATGTTGAAGGCGAATAACCACGGCCAGTCCAGATACTGGATGAGAAATCCACCGATGGTTGGTCCGATGGCAGGTGCGACCATGGCGGCAACGCCGTACACGCCGACCGCAAGTCCACGCTCATAACGTGGAAACGAGTTAAAGATGAGCGCCATGGCGATCGGCATCATCAACCCGCCGGCCATTCCCTGGATCGCGCGGGATAGGATGACCATACCGAGCGTCGATGAAAAGAATCCGAGCGTGGAACCTGCAAGGAAAATACAGAGTCCAACAAGATACACTTTCTTTTTCCCGAACCGGTCACCGAAATAGCCGGTAAGCGGCATCGTCATCCCCATCGATACCATGAAGATCGTTAAAATCCACCCGACCGCAACGGCATCGGATTCAAAAATCTCGATGAAGCGCGGCAGAATCGGGTTCAGCATACTATTGTTCAAAATGACCGTGAATGTCCCGAAAAGGACCGACACGACCACGAGCCATTTATGAGGCAGTTTACTCAATCGTCTCACCCGCTTTCTTTCGATACGCGAACTAGTATTTACTATACCACCTGAGCTGTTCGTTAACCATGATTCCGCATGTTTCGACTGTAAGCGCCTTCTGTTCTCATGGAGGTTTACAGGGATTCTGAGAGCGGGTATGAGTGATAGCAACGAACAAAAGGAGGTTCTTTTAATATGGGACGTTTAGATAATAAAATTGCCGTCGTGACCGGATCGGCTACAGGAATCGGTGCGGCAACCGTAAAACGCTTCGCCAGTGAAGGGGCAACGGTCGTGTGCGGAGATATTAATGTAGAAGAAGTACAGAAAACCGTGGATGAAGTAAAGAACGAAGGTGGAAATGCAGAAGCAGTCGAACTTGATGTTTCTGATGTGGATAGTGTCCAGCAGTTCGCCAATTACGTAAAAGAGCATTACGGGAAAGTTGACATCCTGTTCAACAATGCGGGCGTCGATCAGGAAGGCGGAAAGGTCCACGAATACCCTGTGGAACTCTTTGATAAAATCATTGCCGTCGATTTGAGAGGTACGTTCTTGACGAGCAAGTACATCCTCCCCCTCATGCTTGAAAATGGAGGCTCTGTCATCAATACATCATCCATGTCCGGCCAGGCCGCAGATCTCGACCGCTCCGGATACAATGCAGCTAAGGGCGGCATCACCAACTTTACAAGAGCGATGGCGATCGACTATGCGCGTGAAGGCATCCGTGTCAACTCGATTTCTCCGGGTACCATCGAAACGCCGCTCGTTCAGGAACTTGCAGGGTCCAAGCAGGAAGAAGAAGGCCGGGAGTTCCGTGAAGCGAATAAATGGGTCACTCCGATGGGACGTCTGGGACGTCCAGAAGAAATGGCAAACGTCGCCCTGTTCCTTGCTTCTGATGAGAGTTCGTATGTGACAGGTGAAGACATCACCGCTGACGGAGGCATCATGGCCTACACGTGGCCGGGCAAGATGCTCATGGACAAAAGCTGGAAAGAAAATACCGAATAACATAAAAAAAAGCTCAGCGTCAGGCTGAGCTTCTTTTTTATTCTGCATTTTTATAATAAATCAAGTTGTCCGTCCATTCCCCAAACTCATGGATGAACCCTTTCCGGGTGCATTCATACTCAAGGCCGATACTCTCTGCCATCTTCATGGAAGGCGCATTATCCAAATTGATATGGGCCTCGACCCTGTGGTAATTCAATTGATCAAAAGCGATCCTTAACGCTTCAGCAACCGCTTCCTTGCCATAACCCTTCTCCCAATGCTGGTTATGCAGCGCATACCCGATTCTTCCCCACTGGAAATCATATCTTACTAAGGTAGAAAAATCGATCATCCCCACATGGGTACAGTCTTCCTTCAGAAAAACACCGAAGACATAGGCGGTATCCTCCATCGCTAACTGCTGATGTTTCTCCACGAGCTCATCAAACCATTCTTTCGTACAAACACTCATATCAAGACGGCCTTCATCATGGCGGCGCTTAGACGGAAAACGCCCCTCATATCCTTGAAGCCAGCTTTCATAATCTCTTTTCTCAAGCGGTCTAATGACCAATCTTTCTGTTTCTGAACCAAACGATAATGTTTCCAAACCCTTTCCTCCTAAAAAAAAGAGAGTGAGAAACCTCAATGATTTCACACTCGTATGTCTTTCTTATTGGTCTTCCTCTGCTTCCTCTTCGTTCAGTGGATAATGCTTCAGGAAATAAACGAGAGCCTGCAGCTCGATAGCAAGGTCGATATGATGAACCCTGACATTCGACGGCACACTGATTCTCGCTGGTGTAAAGTTGAGGATACCTGAGATCCCTGCATTCACCAATCTGTCGGCAATCCCTTGCGCAGCGGATGACGGAACCGTAAGAATAGCAACAGAAATGTCGCCGAGTTTTTCTTCTAAGTCGTCAATGTGCTCGACCCCGACTCCACCGACTTCAGAACCGATCCGCTCCTCGTTCGCATCGAAGGCGATTTCGATTTTCGTATTGTTGTTTTTCGTGAAATTGTAGTTTAAAAAAGCCGTCCCCAGATTTCCGACACCAATCAACGCGACACGTGTCGTTTCATCCTGGTCGAGCGTTTTTCTGAAAAAGGAGAGCAAATACTCGACGTTGTAGCCGTATCCTTTTTTCCCGAGTGCTCCGAAATAGGAAAAATCGCGGCGGATCGTCGCTGAATCGACTTTGACCGCATCGCTCAGTTCCTTCGAAGACACACGCAGTTTGCCCTGGGTATGAAGGTTATTCAAAAAGCGATAATAGAGCGGCAGCCGCTTCGCTGTCGCCTGTGGAATCTTCGTTTGTTCGATATCCATTAGCACCGGACTCCTTTATCTGTTTCTCGTGTAGTCGCCATTCTTCCCGCCTGTCTTTTCTTTCAAGTAGGTCGGGCCGATGACCATTCCTTTATCTAACGCTTTGCACATATCGTAAACCGTGAGAGCTGTGGCGGAGGCGGCCGTTAGCGCTTCCATTTCCACCCCTGTGCTCCCCTTCGTTTTGACGGAAACCTCGATGTGTAAGGTCGGCTGATCTTCTGTATCCCAATCAAAGGACACATCAATGCCTTTTAAAGACAACGGATGGCACATGGGAATCCAGTCGGACGTGTTTTTCGCTGCCATGATGCCTGCGACCTGGGCTACGGAAAGGACGTCCCCTTTTCCGATCTCATGGTTGGTGATTTTATGATAAATCTCTTCGTTCAATTGTACACTTGTTGCTGCGATGGCCGTCCGTACAGAATCTTTTTTGTCTGAAATATCCACCATACGGGCGTGGCCCTGATCATTAAAATGACTGAACTCCGCCATTTTCTTCTACCCCTTTTTGTAAACAGTACTGATTGAAACACTACTCTTATTCTACCAAAAAATCAAACGGAAGTCGTTAAAGATTTCACATACTTCAGGAGCATTGTGTTGCTAGGGGACGCGCCTATGAGATACACTGATTTTATTGAGGTGAAACGACATGATTCTCATGCAATTGAACCAATTGACGAAGCGTTTCGGCGCCGAGTTGATTTTATCGAATATCAAATTGGAAGTGCAGATGAACGACCGGATTGCCATCGTCGGTCGGAACGGAGCAGGAAAATCGACCTTGCTCAAAATGATGGCTGGTGAAATGAGCCACGATGAGGGCAATATTTTCAAATCGAAAGAAACCACGATGGGCTACCTGGCCCAAAATACAGGGCTGCAGTCAGAGGAAACCATTTGGAACGAGATGGAGAAGGTGTTCGAACACCTGAAGGACCTGGAGAAAGAACTCCGCTCCATGGAAGTGCAGATGGCGGACCCCGAACTGCTCGACGATCAAAAACGCTACCAGCAGCTGCTGACGGATTACGACCGCAAGCAGGAATACTTCAAGACGGCCGGCGGCTATCAGTATGAAGCAGATATCCGCGGCGTGTTGAACGGGTTGAATTTCAAAAACTTCAACTGGGACACACCGATTAACTCCTTGAGTGGCGGGCAGAAAACACGCCTGGCGCTCGGAAAGCTGCTGCTCACCAGTCCGGATGTCCTCATCCTCGATGAGCCGACCAACCACTTGGACATCGATACACTGAGCTGGCTTGAAGGTTACCTGCAGGGCTATCAAGGAGCCGTCGTCATCGTCTCCCACGATCGCTATTTCCTGGACAAGATCGTCAACACCGTGTACGAAATCGCGTTTCAATCATCCAAGCGGTACCACGGCAACTACAGCGACTATTTGAAAAAGAAAGAAGCGGACTACGAACAGGAACTCAAACGCTTTGAGAAGCAGCAGGAAGAAATCAAGCGTATGGAAGATTTTATTCAGAAGAACATCGTCCGGGCGACGACAAGTAAACGGGCCCAAAGCCGCCGTAAGCAGCTGGAGAAAATGGACAAGCTTGAAAAGCCGAAGGACGACAACCAATCGGCGAAGTTCAGTTTCCAGACAGCGAAACGAAGCGGCAACGATGTGCTGAAGCTGCGCAACTATGCGTTCCGTTATGATGACAGTGAAAATTACCTTTTTGACAACGTATCCCTTGATTTGAACCGTGGCGATTCTGTGGCGCTCGTCGGTCCAAATGGTGTCGGAAAAACAACGTTATTGAAGACACTCATCGGTGACTTGGAACAGTCGAAAGGTGAAAAGCTGATCGGAACGAACGTGCAAATCGGTTATTACGATCAGGAGCAGACAAAACTGAACTCAACGAAAACGGTTTTGAACGAGCTCTGGGACGAATATCCGATGAAAAACGAAAAGGATATCCGCACCATCCTCGGCAATTTCCTTTTCTCAGGAGAAGATGTGCTGAAGCCTGTCTCCGCGCTCAGTGGTGGCGAAAAAGCGAGACTGTCCTTAGCAAAATTGATGATGCAGGAAGCGAACTTTTTGATTCTCGATGAGCCGACCAACCACCTCGATCTTGATAGTAAGGAAGTGTTGGAAGCAGCGCTTGTGGATTATCCAGGCACCCTTTTATTCGTTTCCCACGACCGTTACTTTATCAACAAGATCGCGACACAGGTTGTGGAAATGAATCCTGAAGAGACCCGCCTGTTCCTTGGTGATTATGATTACTATGTTGATAAGAAGCGGGAAGAGTACGAGCTGCAGCAAATCGAAGAAGCGGAAAGACTACAGAACGAACCGAAGCAGCAGGAAGTGCAGCAGAAGAACAGCTTTGAAGAAGACAAAGCCGCAAAGCGTGAAGAGCGGAAGAAAAATCGACGCATCGCTGAAATTGAAGAAGAAATTGAACAGTTGGAAGCGAGACTCGAAGAAAACGAAGAGCTCCTCTGTGACCCGGACATCTTTCAGGACCACGAACGATCCCTGGAAATCACAGAAGACAACAGCCAGCTCCAGTCTAAACTCGAAGCCCTCATGGAAGAATGGGAAACCCTCCATGACTGATACAGGTAGAAACAGGTGTACCAGGTCATCCAAAATATGGATGACCTGGTACACCATTTTTTTCCACAAATATCATTCTATTCTTTTTTATTGATGGATTCTGCTCACATGTATAAGCGTGTATGAATGATGATTCAGTATCCACATAGTTTTCAACAGTTGAATAGCTTTATTAACAGTTTTCAACAGGGTTATGCACATTATCCACAAAAATATTTATATTTATCCACAAAATTGGTACCGTTTTCTTTCCTGTTTATACTTATCCACTGATGAATTATCCACTGTATGTTTATACACATGTGGATAGAAGTCTTCCCTCTATAGTTCCCTCAAACTTATACACACTCTTTATAAAAAGGGAAAAGCCCTCCTTATTTAAAAGGAGAGCTTCGATCGTTCCTGTTCACGACCTTATTTTTTACGTGCCCCAAAAAGCTCGAGATCCAGTCCTGGATTGGCATTCAAGTCCCATCCAGCCCGGTGCCCCTGATTGTACGCTACAGCTCCAGCCGCAGCAATCATAGCGGCATTATCTGTGCACAAATGAAGCGGTGGAATCAGCAGCTCAGTTTCACTGCTTTCGAATTTCTCCTGCAAGGCTGCTCTTAATCCCTCATTGGCAGCAACACCACCAGCAACAATCATTTGCTTTACACCATACTCCTCAGCAGCACGGAACGCTTTTGTGGACAACACGTCCACAACACTTGCCTGAAAGCTTGCGGCAACATCCTCAGGTTTCAAATATTCATCCCGCTGCTTCGCTTTGTGAAGACGGTTGATCACGGCTGACTTCAATCCACTGAAACTGAAATCATAAGAGCCATCTTCAAGCCAGGCACGAGGAAAATCGATCGACTCTTCCCCTTCCTGAGCAAGACGGTCGATTTGAGGACCTCCTGGATAAGGAAGCTTCAGCGTCCGTGCCACTTTGTCATACGCTTCTCCTGCTGCATCGTCCCGCGTTTCACCAATAATTTCGTAGGATCCATGTTCACGCATCAGCACAAGCTCCGTGTGACCGCCGGATACAACAAGGGAAAGAAGCGGAAATTCAAATTCTTTTTCCAAACGGTTGGCATAGATGTGGCCCGCAATATGGTGCACGCCTACGAGCGGCTTCTGTTTGGCAAAAGCGATCGATTTCGCTGCATTGACACCAACAAGAAGGGCGCCGACCAGTCCAGGTCCTTCCGTTACCGCAATGGCATCCATATCATCAATGGTCATCCCCGCGTCTTCAAGGGCTTCTTCAAGTGTAATCGTCATCTGTTCGATATGGTGCCTTGAGGCAATTTCCGGTACCACACCACCGAAACGCTTATGACTTTCAATTTGAGAAGCTACGATGTTCGTCATCAGTTCTGTTTCGTTTTTGACAATTGCTACGGCTGTTTCATCACAACTCGTCTCAATCGCTAAAATATATTGATCTTCCTTCATTTTAATCCCACCCACATCACTAACGCATCTTCACCATTGTCCGAGTAATACCTTTTGCGGATGCCTCCAGGTACCATGCCGAACTTCCGGTACATATGCTGCGCGGCTGTATTTGAAACTCTCACTTCAAGCGACAGCTGGATCGCTCCATGCTCGATCGCTTCATTACACGTATGGCGAAACAATCGCTCTCCATACTTGTTTCCTCTATGGTCTGGATGAATGGCGATATTCGTGACATGCGCCTCATCAATGATCAACCACAAACCACAGTATCCAATGATCTCGTCCTGTTTTTCTACGACATAATAATACGCGTAAGGATTGTCTTCCATCTCTTTTTCAAAAGTTTCTTCCGACCACGGTACGGCAAAAGAAGCCTTTTCGACTTCCATAACAGCTCCTACATCATTCTTCGTCATTCTCCTGATTGTCGCCATCCTACTTCTTCCCCTGCTGCTCCAACCATTTAGCTTCCGCCTCAGGAATCCGCAAATAGTTCGGAACGAGGTCATGCAACGGGCCAGGTTCCTTTTCTTCTGCTATAGAAGCGATGATAGCAGGGCGAGCATAGTGATAAGGAGCTTTCGGAAGAACCGCCTGATCGCCAAGAATCTCGACGATCTTTTCTTCATGCACAGCTATATCCTGACTCAGGAAAAGAACAGGTTCGTCCAGTTCCTTCAATTGATGAAGCCAATCCTCCATCAAGACGTTCGTCTCATCCTTTTCCAGTGTCATATCTGATCGATACAGCCCTGTATAGACGAGCCCTCGGCGTGCATCAAAGAACGGACAGACATATCCTTGGAAAAAGACTCCCTGCCTTGCTACAGCTTCTAAGCTCGAAACACCTACAACTGGGATTCCGAGCGACCACGCCATCGTCTTTGCCGTCGTCAACCCAATTCGTACACCCGTATAGGACCCAGGCCCATGTGCAACCGCAATTCTGTCCAAGTCACTTGGCTGCATGTCCGTTTCCTTCATGACCTGATCGATCGCAGGCATCAAACGGATGGAGTGGTTCTTTTTGATATTCGTCACATATTCGCCAGCTACAGCCCCATCTCTGATGACCGCAACGCCCATGACATAATTCGAGGTATCTATTGCCAATACATTCATCCTAAAATCTCCTTACATAACGATTCAAAATGATCGGATGCCGTTTCGAATGTGAACACCCGCGTCACGTCGTCCATATAACGAATCGTAATATCCAGCCGTTCATCAGGTAAGAATTCCTCAATGAACTGAGCCCATTCTACGACCGTTACTCCGTCCCCTTCAAAGTACTCATCAAAACCAAGGTCCTCATCACTCTCTTCCAAGCGATAGACATCCATATGATAAAAAGGGACACGCCCCTGATATTCTTTCATGATTGTAAAGGTCGGACTGTTGATCGTCCTTTTCACACCCAATCCTTTGCCCAGACCTTTTGTGAACGTTGTTTTTCCAGCGCCTAAATCGCCCTCTAATGTCAGTACATCGCCCGGTTGCAAACGTTCCCCGAGCTTTTCTGCCAACTGCTGCGTTTCTTCTGTAGAGGAGCTTCTCCATTCAAATGTTTTCATTCAATCACCCTTTTCCTTCAAATGAGTATAACCGGAAGAGGTCAAGGTCTCCCACTTTCCCTTTCGATGAAGCATCACAGCGGATGCAGTCCCCTCTTTCTCTTTCACGTGTCCGATTTTACTTACCATAACACCTGCGTGTTCGGCAGCTTTTATCACTTGTGGCCAGTCTTCCTCAGGCACGGATCCAAGCAATTCAAAATCTTCTCCACCGGATAGTCCCCATTCCTCATGATGTTCAGGGAAAACCTTGCGGATCGCTTTAGAAAAAGGGATGGCTTCTGACTCAATAAACAGATCAACATTAGACGCCTCCGCAATTTCCTTCGCTTCATTCGCAATTCCGTCACTTACATCATTCAAAGTTATCCGTTCAATCTGGGATAACTGTGAGGCAAAAGAAACCCTCGGCACAGGAGTTTGATGACGTTCAATAAGGTATGTAATCTCCGCAGACTTTTCCCGTTGTGGATTCAACAAGCATTCCAAACCTGCCCTGGAATCTCCGAGGCTTCCCGTGACAAACAATACATCCCCAGGCTTCGCTGTGGAACGGTATCTCGCTTTTCCTTTATGAACCATCCCTATAACCGTAACACTTAACGAGAGTTCTCTCCCGGAAACCGTATCGCCGCCGATCAAATCCATTTGATAGGAATCTCCAAGCTTCTTCATTCCCTCATAAATACATTCAAGTTCCTGCTGACTCCAATCAGAAGGAATAGTAATCGAAACCATGTAAAAAGCAGGCGTACTGCCCATCGCAGCAAGATCACTGATATTTGCTGCCAATACACGGTAGCCAATCTTCTCAGGTTCCATCGTCTTCCTTGTAAAATGGACTCCTTCCACCATCGTATCCACAGCTGTAACGATATCATAACCCGAAGGACGGAAGACCGCCGCATCGTCATCAATCCCTTTTATTAAGGAAGATTGTCGGTAGTAATCCGGCTTAATCGATCGTATAAATGAGAACTCATCCATATATATGTCCCTTTCTCTTATGACCGCTTTCTTATCAAAAACCGGTCGGTCGTATAATCGTAATATTCCTATTATACCAAGAGAGAGGCACATTTAAAAAATTCCATAATAAAAGCCTTAGGAAAGGTTCCTAAGGCTGAACGTTTAATTTTAAGTAGTGGCGGTCCGGACGGGACTCGAACCCGCGACCTCCTGCGTGACAGGCAGGCATTCTAACCAACTGAACTACCGGACCAAAATTTTTCATAAAAAAAGAAAGTCAAAAGACTTAATGAAAATTGGTTGCGGGGACAGGATTTGAACCTGTGACCTCCGGGTTATGAGCCCGACGAGCTACCAGACTGCTCTACCCCGCGATAATGTGGGATTACTTTAATAAGTACCCATAAGATTTAATTGTGAACTATTTTCTATTGTACTACATTTTAGAAAATAAATCAATGTGGCGGCGTCCTACTCTCACGGGGA
>NZ_JAFLHE010000034.1:0-224 GCF_017307035.1 Halobacillus sp. GSS1 | reverse complement strand
CTATTGCGTCATTCAAAATGCCATGGTATATTATTACTTGTCGCGTTAAGAGAGCGGCAAGCCGCAACGGCTTAACAAAATAAATCATAAAAAGTTGTTGACGAAAACAACTACACATGATATATTAAATAAGTCGCTGTTTTGAAGCGGCAAACAAAACATTTGATCTTTGAAAACTGAACGAACCAACCAGTACGTCAAAACATTTCTTCTTTATAGAAGAA
>NZ_JAFLHE010000033.1:0-300 GCF_017307035.1 Halobacillus sp. GSS1 | reverse complement strand
GCCCTTATGCAGGGTTGATTATAAAACACAAAATAAGTTCTTGTGTTTAGGTGTAACATTTAAATGGTGGAGCCTAGCGGGATCGAACCGCTGACCTCCTGCGTGCAAAGCAGGCGCTCTCCCAGCTGAGCTAAGGCCCCTTTTTGAATGGTGGGCCTGAGTGGACTTGAACCACCGACCTCACGCTTATCAGGCGTGCGCTCTAACCAACTGAGCTACAGGCCCATCCAATTGAAGGAAGATCATATATTCATAGTTTGATCTCTCAAAACTGAACAACCAACACAGTACGTTTCCGTA
>NZ_JAFLHE010000032.1:0-315 GCF_017307035.1 Halobacillus sp. GSS1 | reverse complement strand
CCTGTGGGGTCTCACCAAGCACTTTTTTCCCGCAGGAGTCTCGCCATTCCCCTCCGCCCCTTTGCTATATAACTATCTCGAAACCACTTTCCAACCTTCCGCTTTTCAGTTTGATGGGAGTATAAGGATGAAACTCCCATGCCGGGGTGATTGTACCCTAAAAGCTTGTTACAGAGCGTTTCATGCCTACAACAATCGGAATAGAGGGAGACCTTCCAACTTGTCAAAGGGGTTCGTTTTCCCTTTTATCGGATGGGGTGGTTGGGAAGCTGCGAGACTCCCGTGGGAGAAAGGAGATCGGCGAGATCCCGCAGG
>NZ_JAFLHE010000031.1:0-345 GCF_017307035.1 Halobacillus sp. GSS1 | reverse complement strand
TGGCAGGATTGTTGAAGACTCAGTTTCGAGATGTTTTCAGGTTTCGTTACCTTATTGGGCGTCGGGGGTGGCTGGGAAGCTACTCGCTTTCCTGTGGGGGAGTGGCGAGCTTCCTCGGGCTACCGCCCTGCGGGATCTCGCCGATCTCCTTTCTCCCACGGGAGTCTCGCAGCTTCCCAACCACCCCTTTCGATGTAAGGGAAAAACGAACCCCTGTACAAAGTTGGAGGGTCTTCCACCGTCCAACTGTTAGAGGTATAAAGCGCTCTGGATCAAGCTTTTCAGTGCTGGGGGAGATGTTCTATCATCCATTTCTCATAATCAAACGAACTCACCTTATAGTAG
>NZ_JAFLHE010000030.1:0-372 GCF_017307035.1 Halobacillus sp. GSS1 | reverse complement strand
CTCGCTTTCCGCGGGAGCGCGGTGAGCCTCCTCGGACTGCGTCCTGTGGGGTCTCACCAAGCACTTTCTTCCCGCAGGAGTCTCGCCATTCCCCTCCGCCCCTTTACCATGGAAGGTTCTCGAAACCACTACTTAAAAAATTAACTCGTATGGTTATGGAAGTGAATGATATAAACTCTACCCCATTGACGTTTAGCATACGCAAATGCTTGATACAACGAACTATATGCCCGCTTGGAGGAGAAGAATTAAAACCTTACTAATGGAATTCAAGGTGCCCTTTTTATAAGTGGTTTCGAGACACTTATAAGGTAAAGGGGCGGAGGGAAACGGTGAGACTCCTATGGGACGTGTGGGACAGGTGAGACCCCG